>JBDTFR010000041.1:0-4859 GCA_039937835.1 Bacteroidia bacterium
CGAAAGTGCCGACACCATTGAATATAAAATTGGTGAGATTTTTAGCGAACTAAAAAACCGAATTCAAAGCGGCTACAATTTGCGTGAAGTCATCAACCGTATTGACGAACTGCGTTTTAGAACCCACGCTGAAAAGCACGAAATGAGCCACTTGTATGAGGACAAGATTAAAAATATGGGCAACGCTGGTCGTAACGGTGGGGAATATTATACGCCACGGCCTTTGATTAAAACCATAGTGAAAGTGGTAGCACCCGAAATAGGACAAACCATTTATGACGGTGCCGTGGGCAGTGCAGGTTTCTTGTGCGAAGCATATGATTACTTGACTTCGACAAGCTCAGCCAACAAGAATGGATTATCCACTAAAGATGTAGAAATTTTACAGAAAAAAACTTTTTACGGAAAAGAAAAAAAATCATTGGCTTACATTATTGGTACAATGAATATGATTTTGCACGGAGTGGAAGCACCCAACATTGTGCATACCAACACCCTTGCTGAAAATCTTGCGGATATACAAGAAAAAGACCGTTACGATATAGTGCTTGCCAACCCACCTTTTGGCGGAAAAGAAAGAGCAGAAGTGCAGCAAAATTTCCCTATAAAAACGGGTGAAACTGCCTCTTTGTTTTTGCAGCACTTTATAAAAATTATGAAAGCTGGTGGCAAAGCGGGTGTAGTTATTAAAAATACTTTTTTAAGCAATACCGATAATGCCAGCATTAGTTTAAGAGAGTTGCTATTGGGAAATTGTAACCTGCATACCGTTTTAGATTTACCAGGTGGTACATTTACTGGCGCAGGTGTAAAAACAGTGGTCTTATTTTTTGAAAAAGGCAGCAGCACCAAAAAGGTTTGGTTTTACCAATTGAACCTAACCCGAAACCTTGGCAAAACAAACCCTCTTAATGAAAAGGATTTAGCAGAATTTGTTGCCTTGCAAAAAACAAAAGGCGACAGCGAAAACTCCTGGACAATAAATATAAAAGATATTGACCAAAATACGTTTGACCTGAGTGCCAAAAACCCGAACAAAAAGGAAGAAGCTGCCTTGCGCCAACCACAACAAATTTTAAAAGAAATAAAAAAGTTAGATGCCGAAACAGAAGATATTTTGGAGAGTATTGCGAAACTCCTTGTCTGATTTAGGATTTGTAGGATGAAAGGATTTTTAAGATGTTGTAAACGCAAAAAACAGAATAAAGGAAAAATATCTGAATTAGGATTTTTAGAATTAAAAGATTTATAAGATGAAATACACACATAAAACAGCGGAAAGAAATCCTGATAATCCTAAAATCAAGGAAATCCTAATTCAGACAAAAAGTGCAGAAATTTTAAACTCTATTTTGGATGTTAATTAATTTTTAAAGTATGGAAAAAGCTACAATAACAGCACTTAATAAAACATTTGAAGAATCTGCTTATGAGCAAGACAGTATTGAATATTGGCGAGCAAGGGAATTACAATTATTATTAGGATATGCCGATTGGCGTAATTTTTTAAATGCGGTTGATAAAGCTAAAGAAAGTTGTAAAACCACAGGTGAAACGGTTTCTGATCATTTTGTTGACATCAACAAAATGATAGAATTAGGTAAAGGAGGACAAAGAGAAGTAGAAGATATAATGCTTACCCGTTATGCTTGTTATTTAATTGCACAAAACGGCGACCCTAAAAAAGAACAGATAGCTTTTGCACAAAGTTATTTTGCTGTGCAAACACGAAAGCAAGAATTGCTTGAGGAGCGAATAAAACTAATGGAGCGCTTGCAGGCAAGAGAAAAATTGGCAGCAACCGAAACAGAATTATCAAAAAATATTTATGAAAGAGGGGTAGATAATAAAGGGTTTGCAAATATTAGAAGTAAAGGCGATTGGGCTTTATTTGGTGGTAATAACACAACCGCCATGAAACGCAAGTTGGGAATAGCGGACAACCGCCCATTAGCCGATTTTTTACCTACAATTACAATAACTGCTAAGCAATTGGCAACAGAAATTACCAATTTTAATGTACAAAAAAATGATTTAAAAGGGGAAGCCAAAATTACGACTGAGCACCTTAAAAATAATAGTGATGTTAGAACCTTGTTAGGTAAAAGTGGCATAAAGCCAGAACAATTGCCTGCCGAAGAGGATATAAAGAAACTGGAACGAAGAGTAAAATCAGCCGAGAAAGAAATTAAAAGGAAAAAATTGAATGGGAAATGAGAACGAGGATTATAATTGATGATAATTTAAACTTTATTTTAGCAAACGGATATGAAAGAAAGAAAAATATCTGAATTAGGATTTTTAGAATTAAAAGATTTATAAGATGAAATACACAAATAAAACAGCAGAAAGAAATCCCGATAATCCTAAAATCAAGAAAATCCTAATTCAGACAAAAAGTGTAGAAATTTTAAACTCAATTTTGTAAATGATATGAAGAAAGATTGGGAAATGAAAACAATTGGTGATGTTTGTGTTAGTGCTTCTTCAAATGTCTCGCAAAATAAACTGGCGAATGATGAAGGTGATTACCCAATATTTGGTGCAAGTGGATTGATTAAAAAAGTAAGTTTTTACCATAGGGACAAACCCTATTTATCAATTGTAAAAGATGGTTCAGGAGTTGGGAGAATTACAAAAATGGATGCCTTTACTTCTGTAATTGGAACACTCCAATACATTTTACCTCAAGAGAATATTGACTTAAATTACTTGAATTATTCTTTGATGTCAGTTGATTTTAAAAAATATGTTGCAGGTGCTGCCATTCCACATATTTATTTTAAGGATTATAAAAATGAGCCTTTTCTTTGGATGCCCCTCCCCGAGCAACAGCGCATCGTAGCGATATTAGATGAAGCCTTTGCCGCCATAGCCAAGGCAAAAGCCAATGCCCAACAAAACCTACAAAACGCCAAAGAACTTTTTGAAAGTTATTTGCAAGGCGTGTTTACTTCGACAGCCTCAGCAACAGAGAATAAAGGAAAAATATCTGAATCAGGATTTTCAGGATTAAAAGATGAACGAGATGCAGACCTCAAAAAATCAAATAAAAAAATCCTTAAATCTTCAAATCTTGTAAATCCTAATTCTGACAATGAGGGTTGGGAGGAGAAGAGAATTGATAAAGTTTGCTCTGAAATTTTTGCAGGAGGTGACGCCCCAAAAGATAATTTTTCTGAAGTAAGAACTAAAAAATATACTATTCCAATTTATGCAAATGCCGTAAAAGATAGAGGTCTTTATGGTTATACAGATTTTGCAAGAGTTACAAAACCATCAATAACAATTGCTGCAAGAGGAAGCGGAACAGGGCATACAGAATTAAGAAGCGAAGCATATTTACCAATAGTGCGTTTAATTGTTTTAATTCCAAATTCAGAAATAGTCATCTTAGAATTTTTGAAATACAAAATAGACACATTAGATATTTTAAGAAGCGGGAGTGCAATCCCACAACTTACAGTTCCAATGATTAAGGAATATAAAATTCCAATCATAACTTTAGAAGAACAACAAACCATCGTTCGCAAATTAGATATTCTTTCAGCCGAAACTAAAAAACTTGAAGCCATCTATCAACAAAAAATAAATTATTTGGAAGAGTTGAAAAAGAGTGTGTTGCAGAAGGCGTTTAGTGGCGGTCTGAATTAGGATTTTTAAGATTAATGGATGATAGGAGGAAAAGAATAAAAGACAATCTTAAAATCATTAACTCCTAAAAATCATAATCCTGACAATTAAAAGATGATAGGATTAAAATTAAAAATAGTAATATAGATATTGACTGAAAAATCTTAAAATCTTAAAATCTTAAAAATCATAATTCTGACAATTATAAGATTAAAGGATTAAAAGATGGTACGATTAAGAAGAAAGTAAAATGAAACACGAAGAAGTAACACATAAGATAATTGGTTGCGCAATGAAAGTTCATAGCACGTTGGGCAATGGTTTTCAAGAAGTGATATACCAAAGGGCTTTAGCTATAGAAATGACGAATCAAGGTTTGGGCTTTCAGCGTGAAATGGAAATGTCTATTTTTTATGAAGGAATTGATATTGGCACCCGTAGAGTTGATTTTTTTGTAGAAGAAAATATAATGGTTGAACTAAAAGCGCTAATAAAATTGGAAGAAGTTCATTTGGCACAAGCAATGAATTACTGCCAAGCATATAATTTACCAATAGGGTTACTGATAAATTTTGGAGCAAAAAGTCTTGAATTTAAAAGGGTGTATAATGTCAATCACCCTGACAATAGAGACTACATCAAGAACAATCCTAAAATCATCAAATCCTAAAAATGTTAATTCAGACAAAAGAAAACAATATGAACGAAGCAGAAACAAGAGCAGAACTAATAGACCCTAAGCTAAAGGCTTGTGGCTGGGGCGTTATTGAAGGTTCTAAAATACTTCGGGAATACAACATTACCGCAGGCAAAATACAAACAGGTGGTGTAAGAGCAAAAAAACTCACTGCCGATTATGTGCTGGTTTACAAAGGAATTAAACTGGCAGTAGTTGAAGCTAAGAACAATGATTTAGAAGTAGGCGAAGGTGTAGCACAAGCAAAGCAATACGCTGAGAAACTAAAATTAGAAACCACGTACAGCACCAACGGAAAAGATATTTATAGCATCTGTATGAAAACAGGTGCCGAAGGTTTGGTAGCAACTTATTTAACACCTGAAGAACTTTGGAATAAAACGTATGCAGTAAAAAGTGAATGGAGAGAAAAATTTTCTGCCATTCCGTTTGAAGATATTGGCGGAACAAAAGGGGCAAGATATTATCAAGAAATAGCGGTAAACAATACCTTAGAAACAATTGCTAATAATGGAGAACGCATTTTATT
>JBDTFR010000042.1:0-3324 GCA_039937835.1 Bacteroidia bacterium
ATCGCCACTTGTATCCAACTTTCTTCCGCATCTAAAAAAATAGACATGTTTGCATCATGCGCCACTTTACATATTGCACTTACACGCAATTGTACACGTCCAAATTCTTTTTGTTCTTCTTCTGATAGTGTATCTTTTGAACTTATTTTTTCAAGTAAACCAAAACGAGCCATTCCTGTAACTTTAAAAACACAAAAAGGCATGTTTGGGTTATTTTTTGCCTTTTCAATAGTAGCTATAGTTTCCTGTTTACAAGCATCAAAATCATTTTCGCTTTCTTTCCCTTCAACAGAATAATCTAAAATGGTTCCTACCTTATACTTCCCTAAATCAGCAATCACTTTATCGCACTCGCCTATGGTTTCTCCACCACAAAACTGCTTAAATATAGTTGCCTTTATAAGCGATTTAATTGGCAAGTGTGTTTTAATAGCAAAATCGGTTAGCGATTTACCTATATTCACAAATGAACTGTTAGATACCATTTTAAATAACCAATAAGATCTATTTAAATCAGCATTTGTTTTGCCTGAAAAGGCCACTTTTGTATTATTAAATGATAACATTTTATTTAATTTAGCACTGCAAATGTAAGAAAATGGATGAAAATAGTAGTTATAGTATAGCCAGTAAATATTATCCGGTATTATTGGTGGTTTTATAATCGAGTTGAATAAGGGGGAAAGAGGTTTAAAATACGTTATGGAAAGTAGCACTTAAAGCATTTTTAATCATTATCTCAAAGAGTTTAAGTGTTCTATAAAACACGCTGTATAACCATTATATACCCTAACTACAATTAAATTTTAAATCCACGACATCAATCTGGATGGTTGTTAAATAGAGCCAACATGTAACGTTTAAATTAAAATTCATAAGTATAACTAATAGATGGGATAATTGGAAATAACGTAAATTGGTAGAGTTCTCTATTATTATTTGTTGTTTTAAAATATAAAAAATAAGGATTTAAACGATTATATACATTGTAGACACTAAAATTCCATATCGCTACACCTTTATTTCTCATTTTTTTATAATTTAGTCCAACATCTAAACGATGATAACTTGGCAACCTATAGCCATTTCGGCTTTCATAAATATCTATCTCCGTAAATTCACGTTCTTGTTGAGGAGGGTCTATTATAACATTATATTGGGTAGTTGGTAATGTTATTGCTTGACCTGTTGAAAAAATCCACGTAGCAGAAACTGACAGATTATTATTTATATCATAATTCATTACAACAGATACATCATGTTTTCTATCATAACGGTATGGAAATTCTTTGCCTTGATTTAAATTTTCGAATTGTCTTGTGTTTTTAGAAATAGTGTATCCTACCCAGCCAGTGAAAGAGCCTTCTTTTTTTTGTATTAAAAACTCTGCGCCATACACTTTTCCTTTCCCATTCACTTCCACTTTATTTTCCCAATTTTTATTGGTAGAAAAAAATGATTCCCCTTCTTTTAATTCAATTAAATTAGTAAAGTCTTTATAATAACCTTCTACGGATAATTCAATAGGAAATTTTAAATTGAGTGTTTTATTAATCCCTACTACATACTGATTTGATTTTTCTGGTTTTGCAATTTTTGTTGCAGGAACCCATAAATCAGTAGGCAAACCTGCTCCAGAATTTGATAATAAATGAATGTTCTGCTGCATGTTGCTATATGCTGCTTTAAATAATAAATCAAGAGGTAACTTATAGGTTAATAATAGTCGAGGTTGTAAAGAAAAAAAATTAGTATTATTAATATAAAAGGTATTACTGTGTATACCAGCATTCAATGAGAGTCTAGAGTTTAAAATAATTTCATCCTCTATGTATATTTTACCTTCATATGCATTTATTAATGATCCCTTTTTATTAGAACTATCTGCAAGCGACTGATAAGAAAATTGTTCTACAGCAATACCAGGGTTAAATGTATGATAAGTAGCTTCGCCTCCAAATTTTATATTGTTATTTATATTCGGATAAAAATAATAGTCTGATTTACAAATAACATCTTTTACCGTAGAGCTAAAAACCGATTTATATGCTCTTGTAATCTTATTGCTCGCATTATCTTTTTCTACCGCATTTAATTTATTTTTATAATAAAAATTAGTGTAACCCAATGTAGTATTTGAAAATAATTTAGGTGAGTAAATATGATTCCACCTCACAGAAGTAAGAAAATTACCCCAATTAATATTTGCATTGTATTTATAGTTAAAACTGTTATTTCCTTGTGTAATATCTTCTTTTGATCTTAAGAAAATCTTATCTCCTCCATTATAAATACTAAAAAATAGTTTATTCTTTTCATCAATTTGATGAGCAATTTTTCCTGTTACATCATAAAAAGTGTACCCACCGCCAAATTTACCATTTGAGTTCATTCTTGTTATTAATCTTGAAAATAGATCGAACAAACTTCTTCTACCAGTTACTAAAAAAGTTGTTTTTTTAGTAATAGGGCCCTCAAAATTTAATTTATTTGATAAAACACCAAATGTATAATTACCTTTTATTTTTTGGTTATTGCCATCTTTTAAACGTATATCCATAACAGCAGATAAACGACCACCGTATCTAGAAGGGAAGCCAGCTTTGTATAAAGTAATATTATTAATAGAGTTAATATCAAATACAGAAACAAACCCGCCAATATGGTTTACATAATATAAAGGAATATCATCCACTAAAAAAAGATTTTGATCGGGACTCCCGCCTCTAATAAATAACCCGCTAGTACCTTCTTTACCTCCTTGTACACCAGGCATTAATTGATAAGATCTTATTACATCGGCTTCTCCCATAATAGAAGGTAATTTTTTAATGAGCGTTAATGGAATTACAACCATACTGATACTATTATCTTTTACCGATTTTTTTTCTGAAACAGTTACTTCACTTAGAATAGTTGTATTTGGCAGCAAGCTATAATTACATTGATTATTTTTTAATGTTGCTAAGCGAATGTTTTGCGTAGTATATCCAATACATGTACATATTAATGTAGTATTAGTATCTGCTTTAGGAAGTGATATTGAATAATATCCAAATACGTTGGATACAGCATTTACTTTACTACTGTTATCATATACAATAGCGCCAATAATAATTTCGCCCGTTTTTGTATCGGTTATATATCCATTAACGGTTGTTGTTTGAGCATAAAATGGTTTGCTTAAATAAAAAATTATAAAAAATAATAGTGCTAAAATATTTTTTGTTGCTTTCATTAATTAAAAGGTACTTTTTCTATTGTTGAATTATAACCTACAAAAACACCATAGCCATTTTTTACATTACTATACATATTACTTGG
>JBDTFR010000043.1:0-94888 GCA_039937835.1 Bacteroidia bacterium
GCATTGGGTATGTTGAAAGTAACAGGAGATGAAAACAAACAACTATACTCTGGAAAACAAACAGATGGTATTTATCATCCTGAAGGAGGAACAATTCAAACCATGCCAGGAGAGGAAGCTGTTGCAAGGAAAGCATCCAATAAAGAAGAGCGAGTTGAATACGGAAAATCCATTTACAACAAAACCTGTTTTGCTTGCCACCAAACAGAAGGTGAAGGAATACCAGGTGCATTCCCGCCTTTAGCAAAATCAGATTTTTTACATGGAAATCCTGAAAATGCAATCGATATCATAATGAATGGGAAAAATGGAAAATTGACCGTTAATGGCAAAAATTACGATGGAATAATGCCTGCTCAATCTTTAACAGATGAACAAATTGCAAATGTGTTATCTTTCGTTTATAATAGCTGGGGAAATAACAAAACGGAGGTTATCCCGGCAATGGTTGAAAAAAGAAGAAAAAAATAAATACAATAACAGCTTAAAGGCATGATTAGCAAAAAGTGTATGTTGATATGTTTTATTTTCATGACCTTGTCCTGCAAAAGAAATGAAATTAAAGAAGATACTGAAGCGAAACCTGCTTTGAAAGAAAATACAGGGTATACATCCATTCCTTTTTCAATAATTGAAAATAGAGTCTTAATTAAAAAAGGAAATTATACACCGCTTTATGGAACAAAAAAAAGTGTTGACTTAGCGGATGATTTTATGATGGATGTATACCCTGTTACTAATGCTAATTATGTAGCTTTTGTAAAATGTTATCCCCAATGGAGAAGATCGAATGTGAAAAAAATGTTTGCTGATGGAAATTACCTAACAACTTGGAAAAATGATACCACATTGGAAGTTGGACAATTGCCAAATGCTCCAGTAACAAATGTCTCTTGGTTTGCAGCCAATGCCTATTGCAAAAGTATTGGCACACGATTACCTACAATGGATGAATGGGAGTATGTTGCAATGGCAAATGAAAATTCAACAGATGCAAGAAAAGATTCAACCTACAATCAATACATTTTGGAATGGTATGAAAAGCAGGATACCTATAAAAATGAAGTTGGAAAGACCTATAAAAACCGCTGGGGAGTTTATGATATGCATGGATTAGTTTGGGAATGGACAGAAGATTTTAATTCGGTGATGCTGGGTGGAGAAAATAGAGGGGATGCAGGAAGTGATAAAAATTTGTTTTGTGGTAGCGGTTCTTTGAGTGCAAATGATTTAATGAATTACGCTGCATTTATGCGTTACGCCTTTAGAAGTAGTATGAAGGCAAATTATGCTGTTCAAAATTTAGGTTTTAGAGGTGTTAAAGATATTAAAAAATGAAAAAGATAATAATAATCGGATTACTTACATGTACTTTGTTTTCATGCAGTACTAAAAAGGAGGAACCAAACACGCATAGCACTGCTAAAAAGGTTGCAACGGATAGCTTAAATGAATCTATATTTAATCTAACATCCAAATGGCATACCGAGGAAGGTAAAGAAATTGAATTAAAAGAATTGAAAGGTAAGGTATTGGTTATGGTGATGATTTACACTACCTGTAAAGTGGCTTGTCCGCGGTTGGTTGCAGACATGCAAAATATTGCAAAAAAAATTCCTCAAGATAAAACGAAAGAAATTCAATATGTATTAGTAAGCATAGATCCAAAGAATGATACACCAAAACGACTAAAAGCCTTTGCAATTGAAAACTTCATGGATGGAGATGAATGGACTTTTTTACAAGGAGATGAAAATTCAGTTAGAGAATTTGCAAATGTGCTGTCTGTAAAATATAAGGAAATTGCTCCCATGGATTTCTCTCATTCAAATATAATAAGCGTTTTTAATCAAGAAGGAGTATTGGTTCATCAGCAAGAAGGACTTGGTGTAAATAATAAAGAAATAATCGCAAGCATACTTGAAAACACAAAAGCTAAACAAGCGTTGTTGATTAATAAGTAAACAAGTATATGTTTCAAAAAAATAAAAAGTAAAGATGAATAGTGTTACAAGTAAAGAAGAAATATTGACAAAAAATATTTTTATGAAAGAGGAAAAAGCTGCTCCGTATTATCATGCTACAAATAAAGAATTGGAAATATTTGCTCAATCCTATAAAAACAAAATTCCTTTGTTACTGAAGGGTCCAACAGGAACTGGTAAGAGCAGATTTGTTGAGTTTGTTGCGCATCAAGAAGGGAAGGAGTTGATTACCATTAGTTGTCATGAAGAAACATCTTCAACGGATTTAATTGGCCGTTTCATAATCAAGGGTGCAGAAACTGTTTGGCAAGATGGCCCTTTGGTAACAGCGCTCAAGAATGGATCTATTATTTATTTAGATGAGATTGCAGAAGCAAGACCAGACGTAATTGTTGCAATACATCCATTGACAGATCATCGCAGGGAGTTGTACATTGATAAACTGGGCATTACGATAAAGGCTCATGCCGATTTTATGCTAGTAGCGTCCTTTAATCCGGGGTATCAAAGAGGGTTTAAGGAATTAAAACCATCTACAAGACAACGTTTTGTTGCAATCACATTCAATTATCCAGATCCAAAAATTGAAGCTGAAATATTGGTAAATGAAACAAGTGTAGATATTAATATAGCGAAACAATTGGTTAATATTGGTAATAAAATTCGCAACTTGAAAGAGCTAGGCTTAACGGAAACCGCTTCTACCCGTTTATTGGTGGATGCGGCAAAACTAATCAATAGCGGTTTGCCGAAACGGCTATCTGTTAGAGCCGCTATAATAGAACCTTTGTCCGATGATGAAGAAATAATAACCGCACTGGTGGATCTTAGTAACTTAATGATTTAAATTAAAAAAATGGCGTTAGATGAATATTTGTTTGGAAGATTTGCCAGATACATTAAGAAAAAGAAAACTGAATCTGACAATAAAAATAGTACTGTTTTTTTTGCCGATATAAAACAACGACTAACCATTATAGCTCGTGCTTTAACAAGTAAGGCTATTGATGTATATCCTGCAGAAAGAGAAGGCGGATATAAAAATAATAGTTTCTTTTTTCCATCCGCTGTTTCATTGTTTCAAGATTACAATCAAAACCTTTCGTTTTACTTCTTCCGCGTATTATACCTTTCAATCCAAAAACAAAAAGAACTGAATTGGCATCGTACGGAAGACATTACAAATGAAGAAGCGCAGCGGCTAGCACGAGAGAATTCTCAGCCTGTATTAGAGCAGATGTTTTCTGAGTTTTCGAATACAGAAGAGTTATACAATGAATATATAAATCTTCTTACTCCGAAGTTGAATCAAAAAGAAGCTATTGATATGTCTTGGTTTTACGGTAAATGGATGAAAGATAGTGTAACAAAAGAGGATGGCAAAAAGTTGAAAAATTTTAATGATAAAACGAAGACGGCAAATGACCACTCACCGAAAACAACATTAAAAGCAAAGCCTGTAGAAGAGGTTGTTAATTTAACGGTTGACGCAAAACAACAAGAGGATTATGTAATGACACATAATTTTGAAAAAGTGGAAACTGCGGAGGAGTTTACTGGCTCATGGCGAGATTTTGATGGCAGTGATGAGTTGGAAAAACACGAAGAAGCCCTGAGTGAATTGAATATGAAATATACTGTGCGGGTTGATGACACTGCGCACAGTTTATACCAAGCAGATTTTATAGAAAATACTAACATTGCCGAATGCGAGGATACAGCTTCAACAGGCGCATGCATACAATATCCTGAATGGGATTATAGTAAACGTATGTATAAAAATAATTTTTGTAAATTATATCCTACTACCCAACTAAAAAGTGACTCGGCTTATTACAAAAATACATTGGCAAGAAACGCTTCAACGCTGATGGGGCTAAGAAAAATGTTAACGAATGTAAATAATAAATGGAAGCAACATCGAAGACAATCACAAGGGGATGAATTTGATATTGATGCGCTAATCAATTTGTTTGTAGATGTGCATACGGGTCATACCCCTTCAGAGAATATTTATATATCAAACAGAAAAAAAGAAAAAGATATTTCTATTTTGTTGTTGTTAGATATTAGCTTATCAAGCGATAGCTACGTTGCTGGAAATAGAGTGTTAGACATAGAAAAACAAACCGCTATTTTATTTGGAGAAATATTGAATGAATTTAAAATTGATTTTTCGATTAATTGTTTTTATTCCAAAACACATAATTATTCTACTTACTTAACATTGAAAGAATTTGATGAAGGATGGAATAATGCCAAATTAAAAATTGGAGCTCCTGAACCCTTGGGTTATACTCGTATTGGAACAGCATTGAGACATTCGGGAGAGTTGTTATCAACTAGAGATTCAAAAAATAAATGGGTCATCCTCTTGTCGGACGGGAAGCCTAATGATTTTGATAAATACGAAGGTAGATATGGTATTGAAGATGTAAAACAAGCGATCAGAGAATTAGGCGAAAAGCAAATTAATTCTTACGCCTTAGCAATTGAGGCAAGTGCAAAATATTATCTCCCCCAAATGTTTGGTCAAAACCATTACCAAATTTTATCCTCACCAGTGGAACTGTTAACATCACTTGCTAAGTTGTACGAAAAAATAAAAAATTAAGAGATAAGACTAGTTTCATACCGAAATTTATAGCTCTAATCAGTTATAAAGACCTCAACCTAGTATTTTCTAACGCAAAGTCATATTTCAATAATATGCTGTTTATAAGGTCGGATTTTTTTCATCTTATAAACAGCATTATTTATCATTTTAAAGTTTTATGTTAAGGTTGTCCACCAGTTACACCATTTTTCGAGAACCCAAAACTTATTCCATTTGGACCTTTACCAACAGGAATAGTACGTACTACCTTTTGGCTTGAAATATCTATAACAGATACCGTATTATCAGCACTATTGGTAACATATGCAAACTCTCCATCAGCATCGACTACAATCCCGTGAGCTTTATTACCTACTGTTATTGTATTTATGACAGCGGAAGTAGCAACATCAATAACATAAACTTTATTTGAAGTTGAGTCCCCGTTCATACCTCCCTGATCGGCTACGTAGATAAACTTACTGTCGGGTGTTGGGTATAATTGCAAAGGGCCTCTTGAGCCATTTGGCAATGATATTTTTGATACTTGCTGCGTTAATATATTATACATCGCAACTTCCTTTGTATCATACAATGTGACGAAGACAAATTTACCATCACGGGTAATCGCGGTCTGAAGAGCAGTACCTCCCAAGGGAACTTCATTAATAACAGAAGAAGCTATATCAATTATTGACATACTTTTTGTGGTCATGTTTGCTACATATAGTTTTCCATTTAACTGTCTTAAGCCATGTGGCATATGACCAGCTAGATTAAAACGACCAACTTCGGCAAAAGTATGAGCATTAATCTTTATTACTTGATTACTTTCATTGCCAGTTATATATGCAAAGTCTGAATTGGCATCTAGCACAACGTGAGCAACGTGTTGTTCCATTCCTACATTGATACGATTTGTTATCATATTGGTAGCAGTACTAATCACAACAACTTGCTCAGTAGCTCCAGCAAGCATTGGTATTGCAGTTACCCATAGTGATTTGCCGTCTGGTGCAACTTGCACATTGTGCGCCATAAACATTTTTGAACTGTCCATAAGGCTAATCGTTTTTATATTCGTTCCTTGAACAGCATCGATTACGGAAACTGTACCGTCATCCATATTAGCTGTATAAACCACTTTTTTGTCAATAACTGAAGGTGTCTCATCTTCCGTATCTTTCTTTTTACATGAACTCAAACCTGTGATAAAATAAAGTGCTAGAGCAAGCAAGATTAATATGGTCCATAAACCAGATAATTTTTGAATTGTTTTCATTTGATTTTTTTTAATGATTAAACTATAAATAACGGGATAAAATACTTCGGAAGAAGGAAGTATTCAATACAAAAACCCGACCAATAAAAATTATCAGTTGGATTAAGTAAAAAAAGGAATCAAATTAAAAAGGCATGGATAAAAAGGTGTAGTGGTGTGTGATATGCAATAGGCCGTCTATGTTGATTTTGAGGTATTCTTACACTAATTGGTTTAGAAAAACCAACTAATATTGAAACAAAAGAGAATTTAATTATTTTAAAAAAAATCAGAAAGATGTTTTAGAAATGTAGCATGCTGATAATTGCATTTTATTTTTATAGAAACAATTTTGTCGTTGCAATATCCTTTGTTTTTCGTTTTATTGATGCAACATCCGTCTTCATTGTGTTCAATATTAAACGAAATGATTTTTATTTTACTTCCACAATAATGCAAATTAAACGTTAAACCTGAAGTAGCAATCAGATAAAAAGCACTTATAAAAATCATTACGAATTTTTTTGGTTAACAGTAATTGATTTTTTGTCAATTAGATTTAAAAGCAACAAACATATTAAAATATGTTCATGCGTATAGTAAGTAAAAATGAAGTTCTAAAAAATTTTAATTTTTACGACATTAAACGGTAATTACTAAGCTTAAATGTGTACAGTTTATCTGCGCCAATACAATCTTAATAAAACTGCATTGGATGCAAAAAACTTGTTGTTTTTATTGCCTATTTATTAGGCGATCAATCAGAAAAACTCGTTGAAAATGTTGGAATAAATATTTTTGATAGAAGTTGTTTTAAAAGCCTAAACTAGTTAACAGGTTTAACCGTAACCTAATAAAAAATATAAAAGCCCAGAATTATTTATCTGGGCTTTTATATTTTATTTATTCATTAGTGAATAAACGTCACAAACTTAAATAATGCTTTTCTCTTAATGTTTATTTACTCACAATAAATTTTAATGTTGATTTACTGCTACCGTTTTCTGCAACAATAAAATAAAACCCATTTGAAAAGTCTGCTAAATCAATTTTTAATTTTGTGTTTGTTGCAACTTGATTAAACACCTGTACTCCAACAGCATTAAAAATTCTAAGAGTGCTTCCCAATTCTATATTTTCAACTGTTATAAATGATGAAGCAGGGTTGGGATAAACACTCATTAGTATTTTATCTTGTTTGTCTAAAGATAAAATTTCACTTCTACGTATTTTCCCTTCAGATTCAAGTAAGCTTATTCTAGCGATTCCATTTCTTACCTCACCTGTATATTCAGTAAATGAGCCAGCAACAATCATTTTATCATTATTTACAAAAGTACTTGTATATATATTGCCTTCAGCGTCTCCAGTGAATTCTTCATTCACTGTTCCATCCCTATTCAAAAGAGCAATATGATTTAAAGTAGTAAAATCATTTGCACTAAATTCACCGCCAATTATCATTCTATCGTTATTCAATACATTAATGGTTCTAACATTTCCATTAAGTGCATTTTGTAAATCTACGTGATTAAAAACTGAATCATAACTACCATCTAAATTTAACTGTGCAACAATTCCAGGATAGCCTCCAAAACGACTTGCGTATATTGCTAAACCACCCACCAGTAATTTATTATCATTGTTAAATGCAAGTGTATTAATTCTATAAAAATCCTTAGTTGCGATTTTGAAAGTTGAATCTCTACTTCCATTTTTGTTTAAACAATAAACGTCCGTTCCACGAGAGAATCCACCAGTCTCATAAATTACCGCCACATAAATTTTTCCTCTTGAGGAAATAATACAGTTATACCCTTTAGCATAAAGGCCTGAAGAAGGCGCAAATGAATTATCAATAGTACCTTTTGGATTTAATCTGGCAACAGTTCTAATGGCAACACCATTTACATTTTCAAAATCACCAGCAATAATAATTTTTCCATCATTATCAATAATTATTTTTCTAACCTCTCCATCTGCTCCTGCTTCTGAAAAAGAAGCATCAAAACTGCCGTTTGAATTTAAGCGAGCCAAATTATTGCAGTTATTACCATTGTAGGATGTAAATTTTCCGCCGATTAGTATTTTACCATTCTTTTGAACTGCAACCGTATTCACTTTTCCATTGGTTCCGCTGCCAGTATTAAAAGAGGCGTCTACATTTCCATTTTCTATTAACCGAACAATATTAGACTTAAATTGATAATTATAACGTGAAAACTCACCGCCAACAATTAATCGCTTGTTCATATATTCAGCTGAAGCTAGCACTGGTCCATTAAATCCACTATGCTGGTTAAACGTTTGATCAAAACTACCATCAGGGTTTAATCTAGAAATATTGTTTGCAATTAAGCCATTGATTTCATAGAAATTACCTCCAAAAACAATTTTTCCATCAATTTGAATACTTGCTGTTTGAATATTTGCTTCTGCACGACCTCTATATATTTTATCATCTTTAAACAAGAAGGTAGAGTCCACCGATAAATCGCTATTCAACCGAACAACTTTTTTTACGTATTGACTCATTTCAATATTTGCAAATCCACAAGCTAAAATTTTTCCATCATTTAGAAGATTTATTGAATTTATATAAAACAATCCTTTTGTAGTAAGTTCATTACCTTGAGAATCGACTTTTGTTAAATATCCATGGTATGGAACTGAACTGCCTCCATCACGCATTTTTACTGATAATAGAATGTTTCCGTTGTCGTCAATTTTTATTGTACTTACGGTTGAACTAATGTCGCCAGTGGATCCTTTCGTTACTTTAAAACTATAATCTCTTTTACCATTTGCATTCAAGCGAATTAACACGTACCCGTTATTGAAATTACCTGAATATTGCCTTTTTCCCGCAACCACTATTTTACCATCTGCCTGAAGTCCTATCTGATGAATGCCAACAAGCGTATTTGTTGTATCAGAAAGTACGGCTTCAAATGTATCATCAAAACTTCCATTGCTATTTAATCTTACAAGATTTGATGCAACGTGTCCATCATATTCATTAAATTCACCAGCAATCAATATTTTCCCATCAGGCTGTAATGCAATTTGGAAAATATCACCATTAGGTCCGTTACCAGAAGAAAAACTATTATCAATAGTTCCATTCTTTTTAAGTCTTACAATTTTATTTGCACTGTGTCCGTTATAGGTAGTAAAACCACCTGCAATTATAATGCGTGCGTTGCTTTGTATAGCAATTGAATTAATGGTTCCATCTGCACCGCCATCCACCTTAAAGCTTTTGTCAAATTTACCGTTCATATCTAAGCGTGCTAGCCCATTAGCTTCGCTTCCATTATACTTTGTAAAATCACCTGCAATAATTATTTTATTGTCGGCTTGCACTGCCGAAACGCTAACTGCTTTATTAGCGCCTTGCCCTGATTTATAATCAGACTTGTTGAAACTAGCATCGTTTAGTCCTTGTTGTGCCTTTGAAATTAATGGCGAAAGTGTTAAAAGAAGAAGAGATATACTAATGTATAACAACCCTCCCTTTTTACTTTTTGAGTTTACATTTTTCATAATTTTAATTTAATTGTTTGATGGTTTTTTAATTTAAAGAAATTAATTTTAATTCGACGGCTAAAGTATACTTAATAGCGATGAACGTCAACAGGGAAAAACACCTTATTTAATTAAATAAAAACGCAATTTGAGGTATTAATTACCCAGTTTATTTTATTCCAATTTTGTGATGATGATTAGGAATTGGCGTGAAGCTTTATTACAAAAGTTCGTCTATACAACCTAATATTTTAAATTAAAAAAATTAAATTAAAAGAAATAAAGATAAATTTTTATAATCTGGGGATTTAAAAAGTATGGCATGAGAAAAATTTGGGGGTAAGCCCAATAAGTATTTCTATTTTTATTCTGTTTTTAGAAAAATGTAAATACGAAGAAGATGCAATTAATAAGGATAAACAACTGCAAAAATCACTATAAATTTAGGGTATTACAAAAGATTTTGACGATACTGTGCAACTGCTAAAATAACCCAACGCTGCTATTCTAAGGTTAGAGGGAGGACTCGCAGTATTGCTAGCGCTGGCAAAATACATTGGATAAAAATAGTTGTATACAGTTTTATCAATGCATTGTAATACAGCAATTACGGAGTCTCCGCCCACCAATTCTTTCTGTACTATATCTTCATCCATTTGAAAAAGGATTTCCGTTCCATTTTGATATTCATCACTAATTACATAAAATGTGTTTTTAGGTACACCATTCACTACTTGAATGAAACGATAATAATTTTCAGTTGTTGATGGGTATTTAAATTTCACAAATACGGTAATACCGAGTCCGTCTGGTAAGCTTAAATCTCTACTAAAAACTGTATCAATTTTTTACCGGCTGGGGCATGGTGGAATTAGCGGTATAATTTTTTTCTCGGTCTTTAATTTTATTTTGAGTTATGAATCCACAGCAATTTTCAACACAGTGAAGAAATGTAAAAGTTTAATAAAATAGAAATTCTGCGTTACGGTGCTTCTTAATAGTATAGTAATAAAAGGCCAAAGATTTTAAGTTTTTCAATTACAGGGGTAATATAGATGAACCAGATTTGATTGTAATAATAAATTGTTTTGAAGGATAGAACATATTAGTATTTTAATAAACGAAACGCTAATTTTGTTTGTTTTTTATTTATGCACCTGGGGGAAATCTATAGATATTAGTATTAAATTTAATTAATAGGTAGCTTATCTGATATTTCAATCACTAGTATTTTTATTGGTTAGTATTTTATAATTACTCTTTAACTAGGTCATTTATTAAAAGAGAATAAACTAAATAATTATAGAATAAATTTTATGTTGGAACAAATTTTTAATAAAAAAATAACATTACAATTAAACATCACCGAAAAGCAGGTTAATTCAACAATTAGTCTTTTAGATGAAGGTGCTTCTATCCCTTTTATTGCGCGTTATCGAAAAGAAGTAACCGGTAGTTTAGATGAAGTGCAAATAGCTGCCATTAGAGATGAAATAGAGCGCTTGCGAACGATGGAAAAACGGCGCGAGACGATCATCGAATCAATTGAAGGTCAATGCAAGTTAACTACTGAATTAATAAATTTATTAAGAGCAGCAGATACAATAGCTCAATTAGAAGATATTTATTTACCCTACAAACCAAAACGCAGAACACGAGCTACCATTGCTCGAGAAAAAGGGTTAGAGCCTTTAGCAAAATTAATAAAAGAACAAGATAAAACAAATATACAGGAGGAAGCGAAAAAATATTTATCAGTAGAACATGAAATAAATACCATTGAAGAAGCCTTCGCTGGAGCAAGAGATATTGTTGCCGAGTGGATAAATGAAAATGCTGAAGCACGTGATAAAATTCGTAGTTTATTTAAACGTTCGGCAACTATTAAAAGTAAAGTGTTAAAAGGAAAAGAAGAAGTAGGCGAAAAATTTAAAGACTATTTTGAATGGGAAGAACCATTAATGAGTTGCCCTTCTCATCGCTTATTAGCCATAAGAAGAGGTGAAAGTGAAGACGTATTAAGTATTCACATTGCACCACCTGGGCAAGAAGCAATCACCATTTTAGAAAATCAATTTGTGTTAACAATGAATACAAGCTCTCAACAAGTAAAATTAGCCGTTGATGATGCGTACAACCGTATGATGCAATCTTCTATTGAAAGTGAAATGCGCATGTTTACAAAAGAGTTAGCCGATGAAAAAGCGGTGCAAGTATTTGCTGATAATTTACGTGAATTAATGCTCGCTTCACCATTAGGTCAAAAAGCAATATTGGCGGTAGACCCTGGTTTTAGAACGGGTTGTAAAGTAGTAGCATTGGATAAACAAGGTAAATTATTGGAGGATACGGTAATTTATCCACATGAACAAAACAAACTATTCGAAACGAAACGAGCCATTATTAACCTTTGTGCAAAACATGATATAGAAGCTATTGCCATTGGAAATGGCACCGCTGGTAGAGAAACAGAAACGTTTATAAGAGGAATAGAAGAGCTGCCCAAACACATTGATATCGTAATGGTGAATGAAAGTGGCGCATCTATTTATTCTGCTTCATCAGTAGCTCGCGAAGAATTTCCTGATAAAGATATTACGGTGCGAGGCGCTGTTTCAATTGGCAGGCGGTTAGCCGACCCTTTAGCGGAACTGGTAAAGATTGATGCGAAATCGATTGGTGTAGGTCAATATCAACATGACGTAGATCAATATTTGTTAAAGAAAAAGTTAGACGAAGTGGTGGAGAGTTGTGTAAATAAAGTAGGAGTAGAGGTGAATACGGCTAGTAAAGAACTTTTAAAATATGTTTCAGGACTAGGCCCTCTTTTAGCTAAAAATATTGTTGAGTATAGAAATGAGAATGGCCCTTTTAAATCTCGTAAAGAATTAATGAAAGTGGCTCGAATGGGAGAAAAAGCATTTGAACAAGCAGCTGGTTTTTTAAGAATATCAACCGCTAAAAACCGATTAGACAAAAGTGCGGTGCACCCTGAAAGCTACTCGATTGTTGAAAAAATGGCAAGCGATTTAAACTGTACCATTGAACAGTTAATGACTGAAAAAGAATTACGAAAACAAATTTCACTACCAAAATATGTAACGGAAAATGTAGGTTTGCCTACCTTAACAGATATATTAAATGAATTAGATAAACCAGGAAGAGATCCTCGAAAATCATTTGAAGTATTTAAGTTTGATGACAGTGTACATGAGATAAAAGATTTAAGAATAGGTATGCACTTACCAGGAGTAGTAACCAACGTAACTAATTTTGGTGCCTTTGTAGATATTGGTGTTCACCAGGATGGCTTGGTACATGTTAGTCAACTATCAGATACGTTTATAAGCGATCCTAATAAAGTAGTTAAAGTACAACAACAAGTAATGGTAACGGTTACAGAAGTAGATGTTCAACGTAAACGAATAGCACTTTCTATGAAGAAGCAGACGGTAATTACACAACCAGCTAAAAAGGGGATAACTGATAAAAATAAAAAAGAAGCGAAATCAATTAGTACTGATTTTACTTCTCAATTAGCTGCACTTAAAGAAAAATTTGGGAAGTAGCGATTATTATAATTCTTTAAAAATAGATAAACTCATTTTAAACAATGTTTTTAATATTGTGCTTTATTTTATTCTAAAAATGGTAAGGAGATTAAACTGTCTAGCTATTAGACAAAAAAATGCCAGCATTGATTGCTGGCATTTTTTTATTTTTAAAAATACTTTATTAAATTATTTTTGAATAACCATTTTCATCACTGCTTTATTGTTTCCTGTGGTTAACTCATAAAAGTATAATCCATTATTAAAATTAGAAACATCTAAATTTACCTGATGATCTCCAGCATTTAATTGAGAATTAAGAACAGTCATAACTTTTTGTCCTACCGTATTGTATATACTTAATTCTGCTTGTGCTTTTGCAGGAAGATTAAATTCGATTATAGTATTGGCGGCATTTACAGGGTTAGGATAGTTTTGTTTAAGTAAAAAACCATTAACTAATTTAACATCTGAAATTGCAGTTACTACTTTATCATATTTTGTCTGTGCATTGTTACTGCTTTTTATAAGATCAGCTAAGTCATCACCTGCTAAAATTGCAAATGCCACTTTAACAGTATCATTACTGCTAATTGTAAAAGGACCAGTAGAAACAACATTCATAATATCATTACCAGTAGGAGTAGTTCCTCCTGCAGTTAAACGATTGGTAGAAAGTGCTGTATACTTTTCTGCTGTAGTGAAATTGGTTGTTGCGTCAAATCCACCTGCACCTCCAGTTACGTTGTCAATTCCATAATTTAGGAAAGGACCATTGGTGAGTACTCTAACACCACCATAAAGTTTGGAACCTGTAGTAGCATAAGCGTATCCTAATTTATTGTTTACATCCGCACCTACTTTATTGTTGCCAGATGTTAGTGCAGTTACATCCCAATCAACCATTAGACCAGCATACAAATTAGTAAGCGCAGAACCACTGGTGTTTTTAATAATGTATTCATAAATGATGTATTTTCTGTCTCCAGCGGAAGTCCAAGCATAGGTATTGTGTTTAACTTCTACACCAATTTTAGAACTTGCGCCACTGTCGTTAAATACACCAAACGTTTCAAAATCTGATTTTACAGTAGGAATTCTTCTTTTTACTGCTTGAACAGATTTAAAATCAGTATCACTTGCTGTAGATGACGATCTTAAATTATCAGATACTTTAGTAGAAGAAGTTCCAATCATAAGACCTGCTTCATATACTAAAGAAGAAGTGTCATTATAATTAAATCCTAATCCTCCTTCTGATAAATTAGTAGTATTATATCCTATGCGACCACGGCTAGTATTAGTGCAAGAAACATCATTAATATCAATATTAATATAATCTACATTCACAATTACAGTAAAATATTGGCGATCAGAATAACTGCCATCAGCAAATGAAACTTTGAATAAAATTTTTTCATTAAGTGAAGCACTTGGTTTAATTAAAACTTTAAACCCATTTGTGTTATCTACATCAAATTTAGACATGGTATTAATTACCCCTCCATTGATCGTAGCATTTAGTATGGTAACGTCTGTATTAGTAGTTGATAAAGTAGCCGTAAGGTTTTTTGTTGCAGCCAAATAATTAAGAAGACTCCCTTTAATAATTAAGGTATCACCTATAGCAAAAGACTCATCATTTCCGTCGGTAACTTTAAGAGGATCCATTTTAACAGAAGGAGAAGTTGTTTCTGTTAAAGCTCTGAATAGATTAATTCTGCCAGTTCCTAATCGATCTTTATAGCTTTTATTACTTCCTACTCCATAAATATCATCAGCCGTAACACGTAGTTGTTCACCTACTTGCATACCCGTATAGGTTGGGAAAAAAGATTTTACGATACCAGCAGCACCTGCAGTTATAGGACCTGCCATAGAAGTACCGTCCATGAGTTGATAAGTCTTAGGGTATACAGTTGAATAAATTGCTGTTCCTGGTGCGCAAACATCAACAGAATTTGTAAATGTTGAAAAACTTGATTTATTATCGTTTTGATCGGTTGCACCGATAGATAATACATAATCATATGCAGCAGGATAATTAACTATATCTTTATTATCATTACCCGCAGAAGCAACTACTAATACTTTTTTATTAATTGCTGCATAAGTTATAATATCTTGACCGAATTGTCCAGCACCTGGACCTCCATAAGAATTGTTAAGTACACTACAACCGTGGTCAGCACCATACACAATAGCTTCAAAACCATTGTCAATTTGACCAGTAGTAGTTTTCTTAGCAGCCTTTATAGGAAGAAATTTACAATTAAAACCAGGGCTCGCTACCCCAACACCATTATTAGTTGCTGCTGCCGCACATCCTGAAACGTGAGAACCATGAATATTAGTTGTATTATCTACATTCGGGTTATTATCATTGTCGCTTACATCCCATCCACGGAAATTATCAATATAACCGTCATGGTCATCATCAATTCCATTTATTGGATCGTTGTAGTTATATTTAATTTTTGTTTTTAAGTCTGGGTGATCAAGATCAGTACCAGTATCTACAATACCGATTACAACATTTGTATCTCCTCTAGCAGTGGTAGTATTAACACCCCAAGCTTCTGGACATTTTATTTTCTTAATAAAATATTGTTGCCCAAGACTAGGATCATTTACATTAAAAGCAGCAAGTGTATTTTTTACATCTTCAACAGTAGTTGCTTCTCCAAATGTATGATAAATGTAGTATGGTTCTGCGTATTCTACTAATCCTGTAGCAATAATCTGATTAATTGCTTTTTCAATTGCTATGCCTTTTGTAAAATTTAATTTATAGATAAGTGTAATATCTGCAAATTTATGACCCATTTCATCTGTCGGTGTTCTTGAATCTGGAGCGGTATGATTAGGGAATATTTTATGTAAATCTTGGGCTCCAATTTCTGAAAGAATACCCGTTAATTTAGCAATATTTATACTGTTTTTTTGTGCTAAGTTTCTATACTCAGGTTTAAGTTTTAAAACAATAGTATTTGCTTCGTAATCTCTCATTGTTACGCCTTCGGCAAATTGAAATGGTTGTGGAGGTTTATTAGAATTGTTTTTTGTTTCTCCATTTCCACTGAATGCTGGCTGGAACATACAAATAGCAACTCCCAATAAAAAAGTTGTTGAGATTTTGTTTTTCATCTTTTAAACATTTATTTATTTGAATTGACTGAATTATTTATTTTTGATTGAGTTATTTTTAAAAGTCGGAATTGAATAAAATACAATTGTAAATATAGTTAAATTTATTACGAAGAGATAGTTAAACACGGAATAGTTTTAATGGATTTTAGCCAATAGCTGATGATATAACGCATGAATAACTTATTTTTTTTAAGATAAAGAGTGGTTAAATGCCGACCAATATATACAAATATTAAGTTAAAATTAATTTGTTTTGGAGTGGATTGGAATATAATTTTATAAACAAATCAAACAATACGTCAGGCTCACCTTTAAGTAATTCTATTTTTGATCGTATATAGGTAATAAAATCATTTTTATCTTGTTGGGTATAGTTTGTACTATACTTATTAGTATTATTAATTAAATCTGCGGCAATGTAATTAACAGGCCATAGTTTATAATTTTGAATTATTTTTTGATCAATAAGCGTTGCTAGTTTTTTAATTTTATCATTGTCATTATCCAACTTATTATTAAAAGATAACAGTTCATTATTTATAGGTGCTCCAATGGTCATGTGTATATGCCCTTTTTGTTGAGTAATTCCCGTAATTGTACTATTTAAATCTTCGCCTGGTGATTTTACATATTTAGCATTCAGCGAAGATGAGTATAACTCTTGTACTTTTAAATAATCACAAGGTTCATATTCATATGATATGGTGAGAGGAATAATATTTAATTCTAAAAAATTTTCTGCAAATTCACTTTTGCCACTCATGTTTAGCATTTTTAAAAGGCCTGTTTGAGTTTGATCTAGCCCATCTTTTGTTCTACCATTTCGTTGCGCCAACCAAATAGAAGCATTTTTTTCTGAAATAGTATCTCGAATGAAAGTTGATAATTTTGTGGATTCTTCGTAAAGTTCGCGAGCTGAACCATCTCTTAAAACAGAAAACATTTGGTTAAGTTTACAAAATTCTGCGATAAAATCATTTCCGATCAAGTTGTCTCCAAAACTAATTTTTGAAGTATTAAACCCATTTTCAAATAATAGAACTTGAAGAATTGCTGAATCAAGTAAAATATCACGATGATTCGCTACGAATAAATAAGCTTTATTTTTATCCAAATGATTAATACCATTGTGAGTGAGTCCTAAGGAGGTTTTGTCAATAATGGTTTTAATAGCAGGGTACATAAATTCCCTTTGAAAGCTAATTAATGTCTTTACAACTTCCGCTTTAATTAAAGCGTCATTTAAGGTCATTGTTGGCCATAAATAATTAATTAATTTTACGAAAATAGGATCTTTTACAATCTTTTGTAATGATTCATAAACTTCAGAAGTGCAATGAGGGGGGATGTCTTCTATAACTTCATCCTTAATATTCATATTTTTTGGAGTAAATAAAACCTAAAAGTACAGTTTTTTTATTTAATGACTTATTTCTTATTGTTAAATTTATGAAGAAATGGCGTGTAATTGATATTATTATATTTACATTTTTTAAAAGTCATTTATTACAAAAGTTTAATAAAGTGAACTACCAATTTTAATGAAAGTGTAAATGAGGTATTAATTGAATATGGAATCGGATAATTTAAAAATTAGTAGTAGGGGTTATTTTTTTGAGAAGGATAATTTTTAAGCGTTTAAATTAAAGAGTTGATTATTTAGTTGAACATGCAGGAAGTGGTAAAAATATATTTTTTTATTAAATAGAAAATGATAATAGGCATAGGTACTGATATGATAGAGGTAAATAGAGTTGCAAAAAGCATTGAAAATTTAGATTTTAAAAAAAAGGTTTTCTCTGCACATGAAATAAATTATTGTGAAACAAAAATAAATAAAGCACAACATTACGCGGCGCGTTTTGCTGCTAAAGAGGCTTTTTTCAAAGCCTTGGGTACTGGCTGGCGCGGAGGAGTTGCTTTTAACGAGGTAGAAATTATAAATGATGAGTTAGGAAAACCTATTATTAATTTAATAGGAGAAACAACAAAAATATACAATAGTAAGAATATTAAATCCATTCATGTTTCTCTTTCTCATGTAAAAGAAATGGCAGTAGCTACAGTTATTTTAGAGAATTAATTATTGCGCGTAAATAATAGATATTTATTGCAATAATTTATAATACTAATCTGAGTTCGATTAATATTGCAAAAAATAAAATGAAAAAATTCAGCACAATTTTTCTCAATTGAATTAACCATTAGTATTGGTGCGGCCGTAGTCTACAAAAATAGCGAACCTCCAGTTTCGTGGCAATGAAATGTGGTCGCTTTTTCTTTGCATACTTACTTTTGGAGAATAAAAAGAAAGTATGATCATATCGAAACCCTTATTTATAAGTTAATTGAAAGGCCTTTTAAAATCGAACTCAGGTTACTAGTTATAATAATACATTGTTTCTGTGCAATGATATTAAAGAAAGGGCCTATTTTATTTTTGTTTATTTAGTATACTTTGAACTACAAATGCTATTCCCATTACTAAAAGACAACCAATTACATTCAACCATAAAAAAGCAGTTAAATTTGTTATCCAAGCATAAACGATAAATGCTTCAGCTACTAATGCCGAAATAAAAACAGCTGTACCGCTTATTCTTTTCATGTAAAATGCCACTAAAAAAATGCCTAAAATAGTTCCATAAAATAAAGAGCCTAGAATATTTACAGCTTCAATTAAATTACCTAGTTTATTTGCATACAATGCAATGATCATACAAAATACGCCCCATAAAACAGTTGCCCAACGAGAAGCAGATAAATAATTATGATCAGTTGCATTTTTATTAAAAATACGTTTGTAAAAATCAACAATGCTGGTAGATGCTAATGAATTTAAGCCACTTGCGGTAGATCCCATAGAGGCTAAAAATATGATAGCAATTAATAGACCTACGATACCGACCGGTAAATACTGCGTTACAAAACTTAAAAATATATAATTTGTATCATTGGTGTCGGCTGCAGGATTATTTTTTTCCATTAAAGTGGTCAGCTCTTTTTTAATAGAATTACTTTTGTTATTACTTTCTTGCAATTGTAGTCGAACTATATCGATGGTGGCTTCATCCTCCTGATGAAGTGCCTTTACCAAGTCATCTACCTGTTGTTTCTTAATAACATGAACTTGCTCAAATTCACTATTTAATTTTTCATAATCCTTTTTGTAAGTACTGTTTTCAATTCTATTTACTTCTACTTTATTAAAAAAGATAGGTGCTTGATGAAACTGATAAAAAGTAAAGACCAGCGTACCGATTAATAAAATAAAAAATTGCATAGGTATTTTTATCAATCCATTCATTATCAAACCCAGCCTACTTTGTTTAATGGAACTGCCAGTAAGGTATCGCCCTACTTGTGATTGATCAGTACCGAAATAAGATAGCTGTAAAAAAAAACCACCAATAATACCTGACCAAATGTTGTAGCGATTATTGAAATCAAATGTAGTATCAATAGCATTTAATTTATTCATTTTACCAGCAATGTGTAAAGCATCTATAAATCCTACATTTTCTGGAAGTAAATGTACCACCATGTAAGCGGCCAAAAATAATCCTGCAAAGATGATGCTCATTTGTAATAATTGTGTGTAAGAAACAGCTTTTGTGCCGCCGTATACTGTATAGAAAATCACTATTATTCCATTAAATAAAATGGTATAGTTAATGTCTATATTTAAGATAGTAGATAATATGATAGCTGGAGCATAAATTGTTATTCCTGTAGATACGCCCCGTTGTAATAAAAATAAAAAGGCAGTAAGAGAGCGCGTTTTGTTATCGAATCTTTTTTCAAGATATTCATAAGCGGTATATACATTTAGTTTTTGAAAAATAGGAATAAACGTAATACATAGTACCACCATTGCGAGTGGTAAACCAAAATAAAATTGTATAAATCGTAAGCCGTCACTATAAGCTTGACCAGGTGCTGATAAAAATGTAATAGCACTTGCTTGCGTAGCCATTACCGATAAGCCTACATGGTACCAAGGTAATTTCTTATCGGCAAGTAAGTACCCTTTAATATTTTTAGTACCACGACTTTTCCATATTCCATAAAAGACAATAAACAAAAGCGTTATTGCTAAAACTAACCAATCGATTAAACTCATTTAAAATATTGCGTAAAAAAATAAAGAGAAATAATAATAACGATTAAAATGAAAATTACAAATGCATATACATTCGCCCATCTTTTAAAAAAAGATTTTTTTTGCTCTTTAATCATTTATATTGATTATTAATTAAGTAATGTTTTATATTAAAAATCGATAGAATAAATTAATTTAATTTCTAAGTTAACTTGATTTTACTAATTGCTTTAACATCTATTATTTTATCTTTTAGGCATACTTAATAAATTCACAAATAGGCGGTAAGCACCAGGAATGCCTGCTGGTAATTCTCTGAAGAATACTAATCCAGTGTAGGCAAAATTTCCTTTTCCATATTTAGCAATAATTAGACTACCATCGCTCGCCTTTTCGCCAGGATCTTTCATTTCAAATATAGGTTCATAATTTTTATCTAAATCCGTAGCAAAGTATATTCCTCGCTCTTGTATCCAACTATCAAAATCGTTAGTAGTAATTTTATTTGGATAATTTAAAACCGAACTTTTATAATTAATAAATTTTACTTCTGCATTTTCATCCGTCACACGGTCACGAGAAATGGTAAAAGGGTAGGGGCCTATTTTAGCTACAACAGGACCGATGCGATTATTGGTGTTGTATTGCACAATTAAATTACCACCATTTTTTATATAATCCATTAATTTTGCATAATGTATTTGTAATCGTTCGTTTGTGTTATATGCCCTTATTCCAGTTACGATGGCATCGTATTTTGATAAGTCTCCATTACTTAAAAGTTCATCGGTAAGTATTGTAACTGTATATCCTATTTGTTTTAAACAGGTAGGAATATCATCTCCCGCGCCTGGTATATAACCAATGGATGTTCCTGTTTTTTTTATATCAATATTTACTAGTTTTGTTTCAGCATCACTTAAAATAAACTCATAAGGAATGTGGTCATATTCAATTCGTTTAATGCTTTTATTGTAAACCTTGTTATTAATTAAAACAGATGCTTGTAATTTTCCATTAGCCGCATTTTTATTGGAAGACACAAGCGCATCTATAATAGCTTCATCTCCTTTATTGGCCAGTTTAAATTCAGGATTTCGTATACTAACATTCCACCCTTCAGGTGCTTTAATATCTACTTTCCCTGTTGTATTTTGGGCATTCGCTTTAACAATAAATTGTACCATTTTTTTAGCTGAATCACTAAAAAGAACAACTTGTTCAGCACTGTTTATGGTTGCTGGAGGAAGCACTTCAAATGGACGATAAACTTCGCCTTTAACAGGATCGGTATATTTATATACAAGATCACGTTGTATTTTTAATGGAAGCCCCTGAATATTAATATCGAATACTACAGAAGTCATTGATTTATTTTCTGGTTGACCAATTAATAATGGATCATTCACTTTGTATAATCCGACGGTATGTGGTTCTCTTAGCCAATAGGGGTTTGAGTAGGATAATGTTGAAGCCAATTTCGCTGTATGTTTAAAAGAAACAAATTCATTTGTCTTTAAACTTAATGTTAATGACGTGTCTGTTTGATGAAGATAGGAAATGTTATTCAATTTTACGTCTACATTATTTCGCTTGACAATTTGAGCATTAATTTTTACATTTTCTCCTGGGATTCCAATATAATCATCTGTATTTGCTTCCATCCACAATCCAGCACAAGCAGTTAGTAGTGTTTCTAAGTCGGCTGTTTTTTTTAATTTCCACTGCTTTGTTAAGGTATTACTTTCATCTAATGTTTGTATTTTCTTGTAGACAATAATTAATTCTGGGATACTTTTTTCTGGAAGTAATGGATTAAAATTCTTAATACAATTAGTAATTAATTGTCCAATTTTTTCCGCCCCTTTTAATCTATTCCAAGTCATGTCAATACCTTCAAATAAATCAGTCTTAACACTATCTCCTTTTAATAATTTAAAATATTCAATATTAGTTCCGCGTTGCTTTGCAGATCCAAACCCTTGACTTTTATGCATCGATCTGCTCTCTGCTGCTATTTCTCCATAGCTTTTTCCTAACAGTGGATTAAATACACCAACATCTATTTTTAATTGATCGGGTGATGTGGTGTTGGTGGTGCCGAAATTAAACGTATTCCAGAAAATACGTTTTGCTTGCCAAACAGCAACATACTTTAATTGTTCTGGATACTTTGATGGATTCGCTGCTGCATCAAATGCTTCCAGCGCAAGTATCGCTGATGCCGTGTGATGACCATGTCCGCCTTCACCAGTTGTAGGAAAACGACAAATAATTACATCGGGTTTAAACTTACGAATAGCAAATACCACATCTGAAAGGATGCTATCTTTATTCCATATTGCTAATGTTTCTTCTGGATTTTTGGAAAAACCAAAATCATTTGCACGTGTAAAAAATTGTTCTGCGCCGTCTGTTCTGCGTGCAGCAAGTAATTCTTGTGTACGAATTAATCCAAGTAATTCGCTTTGCTCTTTACCAATTAAATTTTGCCCACCATCTCCTCGCGTTAATGAAAGGTACCCCGTTCTTAATTTTCGTTCATTAGCTAAATAGCCTAATAAACGCGTATTTTCATCATCTGGGTGAGCTGCAATATACATTACGCTGCCAACAGTATTTAATTTTTGTAATGCTAGTGCTATTTCTCCCGCATTAAGAGACGTATTTTGTTGCGATTTTACACTAAAATAAAAAAGGTTTAGAATAAAAAGTAAGCTGTATTTTTTCATAAGGGCGTCAAATTTTTTCGAAATTACTCAATATTGCCAATACTGCCAATTACAAAATGGTGTATCGTTGCGGTATCCGCAATTAATGTTCATTACACTAAAATAATAAACTACCTTTAACCCTTGAAATAACAGGCTAATGATGGAAGCGATTTTAAAAAAATTAAAAATTAATGCGTTAAATGAAATGCAGTTGGCATGTATAGAAACTGCAAAAAAAGAAAAAAATATTATTTTACTATCCCCAACTGGTTCGGGAAAAACATTGGGTTTCCTATTGCCGTTGGTAAGCGCATTTGATAAAACAAAGGTTGGTATTCAGGCCTTAATCATTGTACCATCAAGAGAATTAGCGATACAAATAGAGCAAGTTTTTAAACAATTGGGAACAGGTTTTAAAGTAAATTGTTGTTATGGAGGACATTCTACAAAAATTGAAAGACAAAATTTAGAACAACCACCTACATTACTTATAGGAACCCCTGGTCGAATAGCTTTCCACATTCGTAATCAATATATAGAAACCAATACCATTACTAACTTAGTAATAGATGAATTTGATAAAGCATTAGAGTTTGGTTTTAAGGAAGAGATGACATTTATTATTGACCAACTAAAACATCTTAATAACCGTATGCTTACTTCCGCAACCAAATTAGACGACTTACCTAGTTTTACAGGAATCACTAATCCTATACGATTAAATTATTTAACCAAAACAGCAACTAGTAAAAAAGGGTTAAAATTAAAGTTGATAAAGGCCGATGGGAAAGATAAGTTAGAGCTACTATTTAAACTTATTTGTAAAGAAGCAACTAATTCTTCTCTTGTTTTTTGTAATCACCGCGATGCGGTAGAACGTATAAGTGAATTGCTTTTAAAGAAAGGCATAGCACATGCTATTTTTCATGGCGGAATGGAGCAAGAAGATAGAGAACGGGCGTTAATTAAATTTAGAAATGGAAGTCATGGCTTACTTATTACCACAGATCTTGCTTCGCGCGGATTAGATATTCCTGAAATACAAAACGTTATTCATTATCAACTACCTCATACAGAAGATGTGTTCATTCATCGTAATGGCCGCACGGCAAGAATGAATGCCACTGGCAGTGCCTACTTGCTTTTAGGTGAAGGGGAATACCAACCTACTTTTATAAAAGAAACGGTAACTGCAGAAGTGTTAACAGAACAAGTGCAATTACCTGAAAATACACCTTGGTGTACCTTATATATTGGCGGAGGTAAGAAGGATAAGATTAATAAAGTAGATATTGTTGGCTTATTATTACAAAAAGGGAAATTAGCGAAAGACGAATTAGGATTGATTGAAGTATTAGATCACTCATCTTACGTAGCTGTTAAAAGAAATAAAATAGATAAGTTGTTACCCTTAATTAAAAACGAAAAAATTAAAAATAAAAAAGTGAAGATGGAGATTTCTATTTAATTAATGATTTTACACCTACGACTTAAAATGTTCCTCTTTTAATGCTTTTTCTAAGAAAAAAGTACCACAAGGCACTAAAGAAAGCAAAAAAGCAATAATTATTTTTTTTATTCCCCAACGATACACGAATGCTGCATGGGCCAGTGTGATGCAAAAAGCTACAAATAATATTCCGTGTAACATGCCTACCACCTTTACTGCAGCAGGCCATCCTGCAAAATATTTTAAAGGCATAGCAATTAGCAGTAAAACCAAGTAAGAAATACCTTCTGCAAAACCTACTTTTAAAAAGCGATTTAATATTTTTTTATTCGTTGTTGTTGTCATTTGTATATTAATATATAATTAGTAAACCTTAATCCTCTATATCATAAGAAGCTTCTTCCGTTTTTTTTGAATTTTCAACCAATTGATTGATATTAGTTATTTCCGTAGCTGTTAAATATCGCCATTCCCCAATTGCAATGTCATTTAAAGTAATATTCATGATTCTTATGCGCTTAAGTTTCGTGACCTTATATTCTAAGGCATCGCACATTCTTCTAATTTGCCTGTTTAGGCCTTGTGTTAAAATAATACGAAATGTGTTTTTAGATTGTTGTTCTATAAAACATTTTTTTGTAACAGTCTCTAAAATGGATACACCATTTCCCATTTTTTTAATAAAATAGGGCGTTACGGGTTTATCAACTGTTACGAGATATTCCTTTTCATGTTGATTACCTGCTCGTAAAATTTTATTAACAATATCACCATCATTTGTTAAAAATATAAGTCCCTCAGAAGGTTTATCTAACCTACCTATTGGAAAGATGCGTTCAGGATGTTTAAGGTATTCAATTATGTTGTCCTTATCTTTTAAATCGGTAGTACACGTAATTCCTATTGGTTTATTAAAAGCAATATAAATACTGGCTGGTTTTAATTTTAGCGTTTTACCGTCGATGGTAATCAAATCTTCAGCACTTACTTTTGTACCCAACGGGGGTGTAGAACCATTTACTAGTACTCTTCCGTCTTCAATTAGTTTATCAGCTTGTCGCCTAGAGCAAGTGCCAGTATCACTTATAAATTTATTTAAACGAGTCAACATCAATTAAAATCGAATCAAAATATATTGCATTGGGGATAAAATTACCCTTTTTTCCTCATTTTTAGATGACAAAAATAATAAATTTTTTTATAACTTCTACTGCGACTACCGTAAACATTGATAACTTAATATTAATATTTTTTTTGGTAAGGTATTTACAATATAGAAATTAAACTAATTAAAACTAATTAAAACTAATAAAAACTATGGGAAATTTACTTTACATCATTGCAGTAATATTAATAATTGCTTGGGCAATTGGCTTTTTGGGTTTTCACGCTGGTGGAATTATACACATATTATTAGTAATAGCAATTATTGCTGTTTTATTAAGATTGATTCGTGGTAATGGTACAAGCATTTAAAAAGAATTGTTAAACAATAATTAAAACTTAATATTATGAATAGTACGAAACTAAAATTAAAAGGTGCTTGGAACGAAGTAAAAGGTAAAATTAAAAAAGAGTATGCAGACATGACGGACGATGATCTTCTATATAAAGAAGGGCAAGATGATCAGTTGATAGGTAGACTTCAACAAAAAACTGGAAAAACAAAAGATCAAGTAATTGATTGGATCCAAAAATTATAATTTAATTTATCCTTTAAACTTTTTTATTTCTTTTTAAATTAGTAAAAAATAGAAGGTTAATAAGTGTTTTGATTTTTAACGGTTATTAAGGGTAATTATTTTATTAAATATTCATCAATAATAATTTTAATAATCAATTATATTTAAATTAAAAAAACAAAAATTTATTATTTACAATTTAAAAATAATAGTATGAAAAAGTTAGCATATACATTAATAACAGGTATTGCTGTAGGAGCAATGATTGGAGTTTTACTTGCGCCTGATGAAGGAAAAAAAACGCAACGTAAATTAGCTAAAAAAGGTAAAAAAATTACTGATGACATAAAATGTAAATTTGATGAATTGGTAGATAGTGTACAAGATCAAATTGAAAATGTACAGGATCGTTTAGCCGATATTTCTAAGAAAAAGCGTGAATTTTATAATGATGTAAGTGATTATAAAAATAAAGCTAAAGGAACTTATTCTTCTTTAAAGGAAGAAGTGAAAAATGAATTCATGTAGATAATAATTTTCGTTAATAAGCATTGAAATAGCTTCTATAAATTTTCCAACATTTAAAATATTGGGAAATTAATAGGAGCTATTTCTAATTTATATCAATATGTTTATTTTTCTTTTAAATTTAAAAACCTTTATCTACAAACGGCTAAATGAATATTGAAGAATTAAGAATTTACTGCTTGTCAAAAAAATGCGTAACGGAGAGTTTTCCGTTTGGCACAGAAACACTTGTTTTTAAGGTGATGGGTAAAGTGTTTTTGTTAACGGGAATGCAGCACCCTTTGCAGTTCAATGTAAAATGTGATCCTGAAAAGGCAGTACTATTAAGGGATACTTATAATTGTGTAAAGCCAGGGTATCATATGAATAAAAAACTTTGGAATACGATAATTGTAGATGGGTCAGTACCTCAACAGCAATTATATGAATGGATAACAGATTCTTACAATTTAGTTATAGCAAAGCTTCCAAAAACACAACAGAAACAATTAACAATGCTCCACTAATAATTAAAACTATTAAAGTTTAACTACTGGCAAAATATTTATTTTTACTTATGATTGTTTTGTTTTAAATTTTTCAATTGCATTAACCGTAAAATCAGATAGTACTAATTTACCACTCATTTCTGCTCTTTCAATTAATAAATTATCCCAATGCTCTGTACCCTTCCAAAAAATATTTTTAAGCATTGCCATGGCCTCAGGGTTGGATGTAGAAAGTTTTAAAGCAAGTTCACTCACGGCACTAGTTAATTCTTCTATTGTTTTAAATACATTAGCATATAATCCATTTTGCTGAGCCCATTGCGCTGTTTGCCAATTCGTAGCATTTATTGCCAGTGTAGTAAATGCTGCGGTACCTATTTTACGTTCTACAGCGGGGCCTACTACAAACGGGCCAATGCCAACTGCTAGTTCACTTAATTTTATGGATGCACTTTCTGATGCCAACGCATAATCAGCTGCAGCAGCAATGCCAACGCCTCCACCAACTGCTTTACCTTGTACACTTGCAATTATAAATTGTGGTGTTTTGCGCATTGCATTAATTACTTCGGCAAAGCCTGAGAAAAATTTCTTACCTGTTTCTATATCTTTAATAGATAATAATTCATCAAACGATGCGCCTGCACAAAATGTTTTATCTCCTTCACTTTGTAAAATAATTACTTTGGTCTTACTATCATTACCTGCTCTTTTTATTTCTTGCGCGAGTTGTCTTAACAAATCTCCTGGTAAAGAATTGCTTTGAGGATGGTAAAACTGTATGGTATTAATTCCGTTTAAAATAGTTGATTTAATGTGTCCGCTCATAATATTTTTTTTAGTGATATTTTGTTAAGCTAGTGTATCGCTTTTCATATGAAGGATACATCAGTAAATATATTGTTATCGATTTTATTTGCGAAGATAATAAACTAAATAATAAAGTAAAATGTTAAATAATGAAGCCGGCAAATATTTGGAGTATATACTTTTAATGTATACGTTTGTAGAAAATAGCACTATGAAAACTCTATCTTTAAAACTTGACGACAAAATTTTTGACGAAGCGGAGGAAATGACCTCTAAGCTGAAACTCGCTAGAAATCGTTATATTAACGAGGCAGTTAATATATACAACCTATTCAATAAAAAGCGACTTCTAAAAAAGCAGCTAGTGAAGGAGTCCAAATTAACAAGTAAGGACTCAATGGATGTTCTACGTGAATTTGAAAAATTAATAGATGCAGATTAAACAGTTTGACATTTGGCTTTCTGACCTCAATCCAGCTCGTGGAACAGAACCAGGCAAAACAAGATCCGTTGTAGTCGTCCAGACTGACTTGCTTAATGAAATGTATCCTTCTACAATAATTTGACCGATTACTTCAAAAGTAAATAATGGAATCTTATTGTTGAGAGTTCACTTAAAGAAAAATCAGCTGGATAAACCTGGTTATTCTTATTGATCAAATGCGTGCTATAGATAACAAAAGGCTGCTCAAAAGACTTGGAAAATTGACGAAAGAGCAAGTTCAAACACTAAAAGAAAATATTAGAATTGTTCTAGATATATAAGACACAACCCCTAATCGAGTAGACGGCTCCGCCAGCGTTAGCTGACGGAGCCGTCTCTCACAACACAGTACGCAAGGATCTCGTATACAGCGGTTCATTATATTGTCGAGATACTTTCAAATAATAATTTAGCAACGATTCATACCCTTTCTTTTCCAACCGTTTTAATGTAATGGTGGTTATTAAGATTGGACTTTGTTCTACACGCTACCCTGCCATTCTTGTTCTACTCCATGCATAAGCTTGATTGTCGCACCACCCCAAACAACGGACAACAATGATTAGGTAATTAATTTTTATTTTCGTAATTTAGTAATCCAATTGAATTACAATAATTATGAAAAAAATTACAATACTTGTTTCTATTGCTTTTATGATGCATATGCCTTTATTAAAGGCTCAGAAAAGTTCATTACAGCTCAATAATGGGCTTACTCATACAATTAGTGCTGAAGAAAAATTACGCTCAAGCGAAATTGGAAAAGATTTTATTAGGTCTGCTACTCCTTTAGCACCCGTCCGTAATATTGCTGAATTTGAACCTACAGAAGCTGTGCTTATAGCTTATGCAAATGGGTTTGGAATTCCTTATTCGTTAATTAAAGATTTATCGAATGATACGAAAGTTATTGTGGCTGTTTCAAGTGGAAGTCAATCTTCCGTAGCTAATGCACTTCAATCTAACGGGGTTAACATGAGTAATGTTCAGTATCTCAACGCCACAACTGATAGCTATTGGTCTAGAGATTTTTCTGGATGGTTTATAGCAGATGGTAATAACAAAGTTGGTATTGTTGATTTTATTTATAACAGACCACGACCAAATGATAATGCTGTTCCCCCAAAGGAAGCCGCCTATTTAAATATAACATGCTACTCAATGCCTCTAAAAGCTACTGGTGGTAACTGGATGTGTGATGGAATGGGAATTGCAACCTCAACCGAACTGATAACTGATGAGAACTCACTAAGTGTTGCTCAAATAAAAAAAAATGTGCTCGATTATTTGGGTATTTCAAATTATATGATTGTTAATGATCCGCAAGGTGCTTACATTAAGCACATGGATTGCTTTGGAAAATTTTTAGCAGTTGATAAAATCCTTATTGATTCAGTTCCTACCTCTGATCCTCAATATAATAAATACCAAGCCACAGCAGCTTATTACAGGAACACCAATTGTTCTTATGGTTATAAATATAAAGTTTGTAGACCTTATACATCTACTAGTGCTGAGAGTGGAGAGCCTTATTCGAATTCTTTTATTTGTAACGGTAACGTATATATTGCTTTCAAAGGAAACTCGCATGATAATGCAGCCCTTAATACCTATAAAGCAGCCATGCCAGGTTATAATGTAAGAGGATATACTAACACGAGTGCCCCGTGGTTAGGTACAGATGCGCTACATTGCCGTACTCATGAAATTGCAGATAGAAAAATGTTATATATAAAACACATGCCTTTGTTCGGAAGGGTTTGCTCTCATACAGGATATAAAGTAACCACAGATATCGTTTCTTACGATGGGCAAAGTATTAAGACGAATTACCCAATGGTGAAGTATAGTATAAACGGTGGGGCTTGGGATTCTATTTCAATGACTTTAGTAAGTGGAATCACTTACGAAGCAACTATTCCAACTCAGCAAGATGGTGCTGTTATAAATTATTACATCAAAGGGATGGATAATTCAGGCAAGGTTGCTTATCAGCCGTTTATAGGCGCTCCTGATCCATTTACTTTTATTGCAGATTGTGCCACTGATGTTCCTTCGAAACCAAAATACGAAACATACTTCAGCACATACCCTAATCCGAGCAATGGGAATTTCTTTACGTATATTAATTCTCAGAAAAATGCTGTTGCTCAGTTGAGAATATACAATACCATGGGAGTGGTGGTTTATCATGAGCCTTATCGTCTAACCACAGGAATCAGTATGGGGAATGTTGATTTGACGAACATAAGCAAAGGCATTTATTTCATAGAATTAAAAACAGATATGGAAACAATAACGCAAAGAATTCTAATTCAATAATAATATCTTTTCTATAAAAAGTCCGTTAAATATTTTTATTTGACGGGCTTTTTTGTTCGTGTGAAGGAGGATTTTATTTTTTGTTTGTCAGTACGAATTCCAGTCATCATAACTTTCGAAACCTACAATCACAGCTATTAGCGAAAGACCTATAATGTGTGAGTAAGTGATGTATTTTACTGGTATCTCGTGGGTCTGTAATTGGGCTAAAATAGTTGAATATCTGCATTTTGTCTTTTTTAAATAAATATCAAATTTTAAATCCATCGACAAAACAAATGCTCAACTTATTGACAATCAACTCTTATTCATGCAGTAGCCCTGCGAGCGGCTCGTACTATTTCTCTTAAAAACAGAAGGAAAAGTTATCCAAGTAATCGTTAATGCTTGAATTTCTTCCCATTGCGCCATTGCTCTTAAATGTCCACTTGGCAGGGTTGTAATGGCATTTGTTTCATAGTGTGGTAGGAGCGAAATCAGTACGTTGCATCTGTTGCAATTCTTCAGGGGAAAAGCTAACTGGTAAGTCTTTTTAGGCAACAGCAGTACTTGAAATAATAAATACTATACCTAATGAGTGTAGTGATTTATTTTGCATGTAGGTTTTTGTTTAATAATTTGATTTGAAATTAGAATAAATAGCCAAAAAAATACCCGTTGAAATGATATTTAGTATTGAAAAAGCCGCCCGTTGTATGGATATTCTATACAAGGGAAGGCTTTTATAAAATAACTAGTATTTTAATAATTTATAATTACATATTTGTCCAACATTATTCACAATATTTAAAATATACATACCCGGAACAAAGGTGGATGTATTGATATGTATGTCGGTATGGCTGTTTGCAGTTGTTGATTGTTTTTCTAAGTATACCTGTTGACCACTACCTGCACTATAAATTTTAACTGATATATCGCTAATAGCGGTGCTTTCCGTGGTAATAGCTATTTCTAATATATTATTTGCGGCTGACAATAAATTAGAAGATAATTGTACTGCAAATGCTTGTTCATTTACATCGCCTATCTTTGTGTTTATTGATTGGGCAAATGAGCCACCACAAACTTTAATATCAGAATTAATTTTATCAATCTCCAGTTTAGTTGTTATAAACTTTCCTTTATCCATCGCTTTATAGGCATATCCAATTGTTCTAGGATCAATAGTTAAATATTTGAATCCGTCTTTTATAGCACATTCTTGATATCCATTAATATCTGTTTGAATAATAGACATTCTGTTTTTATCATAATTATGTAACTCATAATACTTATATTTTTCATCATATGCCATGTAAGTACTGTTCAAGTTCTCACCTTTATTATACCAATATAAATTAATGGGTGTTCCATCACTCTTCACATTCAGAAACAAAGGGTGAGAAATTTTTGTTTTTTCCATCATTTGTCCTCCAATATCAAAACCGTCTACACCCTTATATACAGAATGCGCACCAGCCCTATAATAAAATATAGGCGATACATATACCTTTGACCATAAGCCTAAAAGGTCATACTTTACTTTAAGAATAGAAGGTTGAGTTTTGGAATTATAATAAGCTGTATCTGTTGTAAATGATAATACAAATTCTCCTTCATCCTTTAAATACTGCATGGCAGGTGTGTGATTATTGAGTCTATCAACATCGTAAGCTCTATAGCCATAAGGACTAATATTTCCCAAATCATCTATGGTGATCATGAATAAATCTTTTTTTGTAAATGAGCCAATCGCATTGCGAGTACCTGCAATGGCGTAGGTATTTTTAACCTGACATATAACTGAAGGATCGTCATACACATTTGGTACTTGCATATCAATGTATTGCTTAAACCATAATAAATTACCGTTATTATCAATTCTGAGCGCAAATAAATATTTATTATCGCTATTTCCCGTAACAATATATTGTTCATTGGTTCCAATAGTACGAGTAATGGCTTTTGGATTTATAATTTTATATTCATTGTAATAAATATTTTTCCACACCATGTTTCCCAAGCCATCAATTTTAAAAATCAGTGTAACTTTTTGCCCTGGATTATAAATATTATCTTGAGACCCTATGATGATATATCCTTTATCACCTGTTTCTATAACGGCACTTGCAATTTCATTTGTATTCGGTAAGCCATATCTATATTGAAATATTGGAAATCCGTTTCCGTCCATTCTTGTTAGCAAAATATCAGTATAATTTGCAGTAGAGGAGGGCTCATTAATTGTATTTACTGTTACAATTCCTTTTTCTGAGGAAGGAACTGCAATGCTTTTTAATGGTAATTGACTATTTACAGAGAATGCAGGAAAATCGAAGGTGTGATTATATTGCGCTTGCACTTTTAAAGTACAAACAGATGTTGATAATAAAATCAAGAATGTAGCTTTTTTCATGGTGTTTTGTTTTAAGGTTAATAATAACAATAACTTTCATATCAAAACTGGAGAATTAATCAGTTAAAAAAAAAGGAAAAACACTTATTTAGACGAATAAATGTTAAGAAAGTTGAAATTACTATTATGGAATGAAAAATTTAAGCACAATAAATTAGTAGATGTATTTTTAATTTAACTTTAATCAAACAATTATTTTTTGAATGAGTCCATTTTTTCCTCTTAATTTTATAATGGAGTATCAAAAATATAAAACGAATATGTGTTAAATGATTAAATTTTCAAAAGAAGAGTTAGTTCGTTACAGCCGACAATTAATTTTACCAGAAGTAGGAAAAAATGGGCAAACAAAATTAAAGGCTGCAAAAGTATTAGTAATAGGTGCAGGAGGTATAGGTTGCCCTGTTTTACAATATTTATGTGCCGCTGGTATTGGTACGATAGGAATTGTAGATTTTGATACGGTAGAGTTACATAACTTGCATCGACAAATATTATATACCCCGAAAGATATAGGCAAATTAAAAACAGAAGCAGCAATTGAAAGATTAAAAGCTCAAAATCAAGGAGTGGATTTTAAATCTTTTAATTGTGTTTTAAATGATGATAATGCCAGTGAACTAATTAATCAGTTTGATATTGTTGTTGATGGCTGCGATAATTTTGCAACGCGTTATACGGTGAATGATACTTGTGTTGCTAATAATAAAATTTTAGTATCGGGAAGTATTTTAAAATTTGAAGGCCAAGTGGTGGTATTTAATTATAAAGGCAGTAAAAATTTAAGAGATCTTTATCCAGAAGCTCCCAACCCAGAAGATGTTCCTAGTTGCAGTGAAGTTGGAGTTTTGGGAGCAGTAACTGGCACAATCGGTTGTATGATGTCTGCGATGACGATTGATATACTCTTAGATCAGTTTAAAAATGCGAACATGCTGCATTTATTTAACTTTAAAGATTATTCAATACAGAAGTTAAGTTTTTAGCAATATAAATATGGTTTAATTAGAAAGAACTAAACATTTAGGAATATTCCATTTGCCTCTCCATTCTTGCAGATTAATTAAGGTACCATTACAGTTCAAATAATTTCCTGACAAATCTTTTTTTATAATCATCAATTTACCTTCTTTTAAAAGTTCAAATATTAGCTGCTGAATTTCTTTTTTTGAATATATCTTCTTCTTTTTAATAACAGCTGATCCGGCTATGTTATTATGTAAGTCCATGGCTGAACTAATAGAATCCGGCAATATAGAATCTTCTAACCGATGTTTCTTAAACTGAATTTTATTACCCTTTTCATGAGCAATACCCAATTTTAAAGCTCGAGTTGAATTTACTTTATTGGTTAAAGAGGCCATCCAGTAGCTATGTTTAAAGGCATCTAACGCACCACCATTTATGTCTTCTCCAATAATTTTTTCCTTCTTCAGCGAATCTAAATCCATCAATACTTGTTTTGTAATTTTAAATGCTTTTATGGCAATAAATGGGTGTGTAATAGCCCACCATTTTTCTGGGCAAGAAATTGTTTGTGCAAATGCATCAGCATTAACCATTACAAAAAATAAAATAAGTACATACAAGCGATTTTGCTTAAGAATAGGAGTGAGCATTCGGTTATATTGCATACAGCTTAATTTATTTTAAAAATAATAAATAAACTCATTTGTTAAACTGAAATTTATTCTACCCAACTTTCTTGCATTACTAAGGTCGATTTTTTGCTCTTAATGTCGTACCTTAAAAATCATTTATTTTAACATTATAAATTTTGCAAATCGTTATAATTTTAATTTAAAGAACGCACTATTTATTCTATTTAAATCTTAAGGTATAATATTTGAAACAAAATTATCCCAACATTATGTTTTAATTATTAAAAGACTAAACTATTGTAAAAAGATTCAAAAAATAAAGTTTTGTGATTTGTATTTGAACTTATTAGTACTTTTGGAGCATGCTATACAAAAACATATTAATGATAGACGATGATGAAGATGATCAAGAATTCTTCATAACCGCAGTTGATCAACTATCAAAGTCGATCATTTGTACTACCATTTCTAGAGCTTCAGAAGCACTTCAAAAATTAAAAGAAAAAACGCTAAATCCTGACCTTATATTTTTAGATTTGAATATGCCAATAATGAATGGCCAACAATTTTTGACTGAAATAAAAAAAGTTCCAATATTAAAAAATTTACCAGTTATTATTCTTTCTACTTCTTCTCATGAAACTACTATTCAATTGATGAAGGAACTGGGCGCTAAAGATTTTATTACAAAACCCGATTCGTTCGATAAACTAGTCCTTCTCTTAAAACCATTTTTAAATCAGGTTGAAACAATTGCTTAATAATAATGATCTCTATTTTTTTTCTGGAGGGGGAGAAATGGGTAGCTCAATTCGCTCGAAGGATTGGAGTAAATCTCCTTTAGGCGATCCCGCTGAATGGCCACAAAGCTTGAAAACCACTGTTGCCATTATGCTTAATAACCCATTCGGCATGTATATTGCTTGGGGCGATGAATATACTCAACTGTATAATGATGGGTATCGCCCCATTTTAGGTGCTGCAAAACACCCGCAAGCACTTGGTATTAGCACAAGAGAAACATTTAAAGAAGTATGGCATATTATAGGTGATATGTTTGATGGTGTAATGAAAGGTAAGGCCGTGGGTTTTCCTGATTTTATGCTTCCCCTGGAGAGGAATGGTTATGCGGAAGAGTGTTATTTTGATTTTGCGTATAGCCCGATCATGAAAAGTGACGGCAATGTGGGCGGGGTTTTAGTAACAGTAGTTGAAACCACAGATAAAAAGAAAGCAGTAGATGCGCTGAAAGTGAGTGAAGAGCGTTTCAGAGCAATGGCTGACAACATTCCTAATTTAGCGTGGATGGTAGATGCTAATGGTTGGGTATATTGGTATAATAAAAAATGGTATGACTACACGGGCACCACTCCCGATCAAATGCAAACATCAGGATGGGAGCCTTTTCATGATTCTAAAGAATTACCAAAAGTTTTAGAAAACTGGAAACGATCATTGGAAACCGAACAACCCTTTGAAATGATCTTTCCCTTAAAAGGTGCAGATGGAATATTTCGTTTTTTTTTAACGCGGATGTTACCTCTTCGTAACCCTGCTGGTAAAATTTATCAATGGTTTGGAAGTAATACAGATATTACAGAGCGCATTGAAGCGGCTGAAAAATTGAAAGAAAGTGAACAAAATCTTCGAAATACAATAACTCAGGCTCCTGTAGCCATGTGTATTCTTAAAGGGGATGATTTTGTGGTAGATCTTGCAAATACACTAATGATTGAATTGTGGGGCAAACAACCAGAAAAAATACTAGGTAAACCCATTTTTGAAGGATTACCCGAAGCAAAAGATCAGGGTTTAGAGGCTTTAGTGGAAGGGGTATACAAAACAGGAAAAACTTTTTTAGCATATGGGAGACCAGTAAACTTACCAAGAAATGGCGTTATTGAAACAACCTATATAAATTTCGTTTACGAAGCGTACAGAGGAGAAAAAGGTACTATAACAGGAGTAATTGCCGTTGCCGTTGACGTAACAGAACAAGTATTGGCAAACCAAAAAATTGAATCAGAAGTAATAAAACGAACAAGTGAACTAGCAGAAACAAATTATAAACTTCAAAAATCAAATGCGGAGTTGGAGCAATTTGCATATATTGCTTCACATGATTTACAAGAACCTCTGCGAAAAATTAGCAACTTTGTAAATTTGCTGGACAATAAACTTACATCTGTTGATGAGCAATCTAAAAATTATATTCAAAAAATACAGGCTTCTACAGAAAGAATGACAACCCTGATAAGGGATGTGCTTGCGTATTCAGAACTAGTAAAATTCCAAGAGAATTTTGAAACGTTAGACTTAAACAAAGTTATTGAATCCATCTTACCAGATTTTGAGTTAGCGATCGAAGAAAAAAATGCCTCGATAGTAGTGGATACCCTTCCCGAAATTGCCGCAATTCCATTACAGATGTCTCAGCTATTTAGCAATTTATTGAGTAACTCGTTAAAGTATGCGAGCGCTCATAAAAGACTTGAAATAAAAATTTCCGCTTCATTGCTGAATGAAAACGAAAAAAAAGAAGCCTCTTTCGATCCTAATATTGCATACTGTAAAATTCAATTTTCTGATAATGGCATTGGTTTTTCAAAAGAACATGCAGATAAAGTTTTTCAGATCTTTCAACGCTTACATGGTAAATCAGAATATGCTGGCACAGGCATAGGATTGTCAATCTGTAAAAAGATAGCACAAAATCATCAAGGCGATATTAATGCTTTCGGTAGTTCTGTGCAAGGGGCAATTTTTAACATTGTTCTACCATTACAGCAACAATAAAATATTTAATCGTTAGCGCAGGCGGTGCTAAGCCTTCTTATTTTACCATAATTGCACCCTGCTCTTGTGGATTGGATGAATGGTACTTACAATAAAAATAAAACACACCAACATCGTTAAACGTATGTGTAAATGAATTATCGCTGGATATTTTTCCGCTATCAAATAATTTAGTTGTGGATGTCGCCGAATGATTAGCATTGTCTTTATTGGTAAATGTTACCGTAGTACCTTTAATTATTTCTAATTGTGTTGGGCTAAATGTTTTGTATTCTAGAAATATTTCGTTAGGTCCTGGTGTACCAGGATCTTGTTTTTTGCAACCAAACAGGCAACAAATTGAAATGATTACAACAATACTAGATTTCTTCATTTTTTCTATATTTTCGTTATTGATCAACTATTATTCACTAACCATAATTAGTTTAACAAATATCTATATTTCAATTCAACTTTCTATATTTTTAAAACTTATTGTTTTGTACTCGTTTTACCTATATTCTTCTTTGGTTGATCTTTTTGAGCATAATTCCACAAAAATAAAACACAAATTTCATCATAAAGGCAGCATAAAAATTCATCGATCATAAGACTATTTGAATTAAAATAATAATATTTAAACCAATATATCCTTAAAACTCTTTATTATGAATCAAATAAGAGCTTTCAAAAAAATATTTTGGTGTGCAAAATAAATTTTATAAAATTTATTTTCAGTTTGAATTTGGAAAATAGATTTTTTAATTATATAATTACTTCAAATAATATCACTTCTTTATTTTTTAAAAAACATCAACAATTCTGTTGGCTTTTCTGTCGGGTTGAATTTTATACAGTTTTAAAATTTCATCAACTATTACAAGAATCTTCGAAATTTAGTGTTCGCAATTTTGTCGCATTTTTTTAGTTCAACACAAATTCTACTCGCATAGATTGCTTTCATTCGTTTCTTTTTAACCACAATAATTGCTGTTGGCATTTTTAGCATTTTAATTTTTTTCTCACGCTTGTACTATTTTAGTTTTTAAACTTTTAAAATTTAAGATTATGAAAATAAAATTACCTCTTTTATTATCGGCACTTCTTATGGCTTTGACATGCACAGCAGATTTTTCTGGACTTTTCGATTATAGCCAGTGGACATTCAGCAGTACCACGGTTAATGGAGATGGATCTGTGAATACATCTGGCGCGCCTTATTCTATCATCCTGAATGGAAGTGATAATAACCAAGGTGGAACAGATCAATATGAAGACTGGCAAATAAATTGTCGTTTCAGCGGTACGCTCAGTTTTAACTATTCCCATGTAAATAATGATATTGACTACGCATTTTATGTAATTAACGGCTATCAAACATTAATTACAAAATCCGGATCTGGTAAAGTAAGTAACATAGCCATTCAACGTGGAGATAATTTTTCATTTAGAGTTGTGAATTCAACTAACTGTTGTGGTCGAGGAGTATTAACGATTAGTGATTTTAATTTTGTTGCCGAAGTAATACAACCTGGGGATCGAACAGCTTGCGTCAATCAAGGAATGTTTTTTAAATTTTTTACACCCGATCTAGATAACTATAGATGGGAGGTAAATACTGGAAGTGGTTATATCCCTGTAATCGATGGCGGAGTTTATTCTGGAGCTAACACTCCTCAACTAACACTTAGTAATATACCCGCATCATTCAACGGATACTTATATAGATGTATTGGATCAAGCTTTTCTGGTGCTTATTTAATCAGTAATGTTGCAAAATTAACAGTTAGTTCAATGGTATCTACTATCTCGGCACAAACAAATGTAACATGCCATGGTGATTCTACTGGTTCAGCAACCGTTTCCATGGATGGTGGAGACGCAACACTTTACCAATATTCTTGGCAGCCATACGGAGGTTGGTGGGCTACTGCTAGCCGCCTTGCAGCAGGAACTTATACCTGTTCTATTAATTTGTATTACTCATGTTTTGCTACACAAACAGTTATCATTACTGAACCTGCCGCCATTCTAACTACAATTTCATCACAAACAAATGTTGCTTGTAATGGAGGAGCAACAGGTGCAGCTACAATTAAAACTAGTGGAGGAACAGGAGCGTTCACCTATTCCTGGGCTCCTTCAGGAGGCACTGCATCTACTGCTACAGGGCTTACTGCAGGAACCTATACGGTTACTATCAAAGATGCAAATAGCTGTATAAAAACAAAACAAGTTGCCATCACCCAGCCTGTTCCGTTAAGCGCTAGTTATATACATACAAATGTAGGATGTCATGGAGACTCCAGCGGAATGGCTAAAATACTAGTTATTGGCGGAACACCACCAAATACCTATCTATGGAATACACCGCATCTTGAAACTAATTCAACATTGAATCACCTTCCTGCTGGCTCTTATACCTGTACCATTACAGATGCAAATAATTGTATACAAAAGGAAGTTATCGTTATTACAGAACCTGCTATGCTTACCGCAACTACAACTCATATTGATGTTTCTTGCTTTGGAGATAAAAACGGAAGTGCTATAATAACTACTAAAGGTGGAACTGGTAGTTATACCTATGCCTGGGCTCCTTCTGGGGGAACAGGTGCAACAGCTATCGGACTTGCAACTGGAAACTATACCGTTACTGTTACTGATTCTATTGGATGTGAACTTACAAAAACGATAGCCATAGCTGAACCAACCAAACTTCTTGCGACAGCTGCATCAACTCCGATTCCCTGTTTCGGTAAAACGTCAACAGTAAACATAGATGCAACCGGAGGAACACCACCTTATACCGGTACAGGAATTTTTATCAGGCCAGGAGGCGTGTATACATATAATGTATCTGATGCGAACTCTTGTATGAATTCAATAAAAATTGACATACAAGAACCTTCAGAAATAAAAACCTCACAATCTATTTCCCTTTGCAGTGGCAAAAAACTGGTTGTTGGGGACAGCACCTATACAAAATCAGGGATATATGTGAATGTGTTTAAAACAACGCCACTAGTTTGCGACAGCACTGTTACAACATACCTAACCGTAACTACAGTTGAAATAGCCGTTACTGTAAAGATGGATACTTTAATTGCAGCCGCTAACAATGGAACCTATCAATGGATTGATTGTGCTACAGGTTTGCCCATTTCCGGCGCAACCGCTCAAACATACAGAGCTGTGAAAAGTGGAAGTTATGCTATTATTGTTGTAGATGCAAATTGTAAAGATACTTCGTTGTGCACTTCAATTGTTCTTTTAGGTATTGCGAAACAAACGGTATCAGATCAGTTGAAGGTATACCCCAACCCAAGTCGTGGTACATTCACCATTTACACAACACTGCCAGGACGCTATTCAATTGTAAATGAATTAGGCCAAACAGTGCAGAGCTTCCAATTAAACAGCACAAACAGCTATTCCACTATAATTAGTGAGTTAAGCAATGGAACATATTATGTAATTGGATTAGACAACAGCAGTTTACTGCGACAAAAAATAGTTGTTATTAAGTAGTAATAATCTTTCACTACCAGTTTAAAAGGGGTTGTTTCATTTGTTGGAACAACCTTCTTTATTATATATATCAGCACCCCTATATAACTTTCAATTTCTCTAAATTTTAATAATAAATTTTTTCTCTTGCGGCTCATTGGTAATTTCAGAAAACATCTTTATAAATTGGCAGTCAATGCTAAAAAAATGCTGCATGCAAAACCTACTTGCTACTACGATTATATTTAAATTTTTTATTGAATAATAACATCATGAAGATAATCGTTATTGATAGCAGTAAATAAAAGAAATATTTAAGTAGGATTGATTGTTATCCTTTATTTTTTAAGTAATAATTATTTTGAAATAAAAATGAAAAAATTCATTCTGCTTTTTTTAGTTAGTCCTTTATATCTGTATTCCCAAAAATTCAGCACTTTCGGTTTAACTGCTGGTTATATTAGAAGTCAGCTTATTGGAGATCATTACAAAGGATATGATAAACAAGGGTTTGATGTTGGCGTGTTTTCTCAATTACGAATTGGTAAGCAAGCAGATTTAAAAATGGAGCTATTATTAATTAATAAGGGTTGTGTCGACAAGGGAAATAAGAAGCTCAATAAGGATTATTCCACTTATTTTCAAACACTTTATTATATGGAAATGCCAATTCTATTTCAATATAATTTAAAAAAAGTCTCTTTTGAAGCTGGACCTGGATTAGGAATATTGATCTGGAACCTCGATTTTGAACATAATACTTTAAAATACTTATCAAGAACACCAACGTTTCTTGAAACAACTTTTAATCTTGGTGTTGGTTATTTATATTCTGATAGATTGAATATTAATTTGAGATATAGTAATTCAATTATTCCTATAAGAACAGAGCCTACCTCTCAATATAATAGTGTTTTTGCTTTGTCGCTGTATTATAAATTAATGTTGAGGAAGGTGTAGGTGTGTTGAATGGAGTTGGAGGAAATGTGAAGATTACATCAAATTAAATTCCAAATAAAATGTTGAAAAAATAAAATAATTTCAATTTATTTTCTTGATATATTAATTTGGTAAACCTATTCGATCTCTTTTAAATAGTTGCCTTAATGAAATTATAGTTTTGTTAAGGTAAAGAAAACAGGTGCTTTATAAAATTGAAATCGCTACAAATAATTAAATTCTAGACCTCAGATAGCCTGTGATCAATTCGGTTACGCTATTAGTATTCGTTTTTGTTAGTAAATTTTTAATGTGTGATTTTAATGTCTCGTTACTAATGAAGAGAGATTCAGAAATGTCAATACGACTTTTCCCTTCAGAAAGTAATTCGAGAATTTGCTTTTCCCGCTTGGATATTTTTTCCATTACACCTTGAGGGCTTTTCATCTTTTCAAAAAACTGTTGTCCCTTTGCAACAGAGTAAATTGCAGAAACAATCTTTTTAGAGTCAGAATTTTTTGCAAGATAACCGCTTGCGCCACGCTCCTCAGCTAATTGCATATGAATATAATCATAATACATTGAGATGATTATTACCCGCGTATTTAATTTCAAATCGGTAATGTAATCAAGCAGTTGAATTCCTTTGCCATCAGGTAGATCTATGTCAAGAAGTAATATATTAGGTTGATATTGTTGTAATATTTTTTTACCTTCATTAACTGTTTGTCCCGTAGCAATAATAGAGAGATCAGAATAAGGAGATATTAGATTATTCAGCCCAATAATATAAGTTGGGTGATCTTCTATAATAGATATGGTAATATTGTTATCCATTTTATTAAGCAGGGAAAGTAAGAATTATTTTAGAGCCATTCCCTTCATTGTCGGAAATCAAATACTTACCATTCAAGAATTTTAAACGGGAACTTATTGCTCTTAATAAGACTGCATTTGGAATGCCTATGCCATTATCAGACACCGAAAGTTGATAGAAAGTATTGGAGATAGCCTTCAATTCTACTGTAATCTTGGAGGCGCCAGAATGCTTTAAGGTATTGTTAATTAATTCGTTAAAAACTCTATAAACATGTATCTCCGTTAAAGTTGGAAATGCTAATTTTGAATCAATGTAATATTGCACGTCAATCCCATGTTTTTGTGAAATATTTTTTAATACTTTTTTTATTACAGCGGAGAGTCCAAAAGTATCTATAACAGAGGGATGTAAATTATGTACAATCTCACGAAAGCTTAGTATACTTTGATCAACATTTGTAATTGCTAAACACAACTGTTGTTCAATATTCTCGTTTTTAATATTTTGGATAGCCATTTTAGCCATGGTAAGTGAAAGACCTAACTCGTCATGTAAGTCCGCCGCAATTCGAGCTCTTTCGAATTCTTGCACCCTTATTTCCGTCTCCAAGAGTCTTCGTTCATTATTTGCTGCTTGTAATTTCATATCAGCTTCCTTTTTTATCTTGTCCTGCTCTGCTATTCTATTTTCTTTTCTCAATATACGAACTCTGTCAGCAAGTGCAAACGAGAAAAGAATTGCCTCACCTGAAGACCCCAACTCAACTACATTAAAAAGTACATAATTAAACTTAATATTGCCTGCGTATATTTGAAACAATATAATAGAAGATGAAACGAAAAAAGACCATCCCAGAAGGTAATATACAGCAGGATTATATTTCTTTTTTAAGTATACATACAAACCTCCTGCTAATAATAAAAGTGGAGCGAACGTATTGTTAAATTGCAATAATTGCCCAGCTAAATCTTTCATGCCTTCATAATTGAGTGGTATATATAAAATATAGGAACTAGCAATAATCCATAAAATTACGCTTAGTATAAAAGCTTGTTTTCTTAATTTAAGAAATGCCTGTACAAAAAGTATAATAGCTATTCCATTTGCTACATTTACTATCAAATCAAAAAAAATCCACCTATCGCAGGGCCATAAATATTGGCAGGTAAGCCCTGAATGATGAAAGGTTATCAGGAAGATCGATAATAAGTATAACAAATAAAATCCATATATGGATTCCCTAAGCGAAAGCCATAAATTAAAATTATATAAAAATAGTGCAAACATAATTCCGGCATATATGCCTTGCCAAATGTTGATTATATTCTCTTTTTTATAAAACTGTTCTGCACCTGCTACCTCCATAATGGGAATAACAACCCAATTACTCTCTATTCTTAAATACGCTGATACTGTTTGTCCAGGATTAGCAAGTAAAAAATTGTAACTATGAATTGGCAAAGCTTTATTATCAGAAGGACATAAAAAACCAGATGTTAATAAATCCCATTGTCGGGCTTTAGTAGAAAGATAAAGATCTACCTTATCATTAAAAGGATATGGAAGATTTAGATACAAAGGAAAAGATACAGTATTGGTAATAGTAAAGTGCAGCCAATAAGCATTTGCACGATTGCCAAACCATGGATTCGGATTCGGGAGCGGCCTCCATAAATCATTAGGTATTAATTCTATTTCATCTCTGGTTAATGTCTTGCTGGTATCGGAAATATAAGATACCGCGGATGTTATTTCTACAATTTCATTTCCGTTTTTAAAAAAAAGCGGAGTAGAAAAGACAGGTTGAGATAGGAATATTAAAAATACAAATACTCTCATACTATAAAATTGATGAAAAGATCACCAGCTAAACAATTTATTAAAGGTAATAAATTCACTATAGCTATAATTTTATTTTATATTTTTATAAACCATATTGTTGTAACTAAAATAAACCTATATGATTACTGAAAAAATTCTATCTAATGATGAGTTAAATCTTTTATTAAATATTGCGCAAGGCTCTATTGAAAATAATGAAGCGTCCAATAACAAATATTTGATAACACTATTTGATAAAAATTTTCCTGAGAGTGTAGGAGAAATTTCATCAAGTGAACTCGCCTCTGTTTATCTTTATAATTATTTCACATTATACCCAAATAAGGCCATAGCATTTATCAATGAAAAGTATTCTGACCAAATACCATTAGAAAATTCAAATGATGAAAATACCCAAAAGACTTTTAATCTTGATGATCAAGATACTTTATGCGCTCCTGCCACATCTCCAGTGGATTATTATAATTATATTAAACATGAACATTCTAGAGCTAATGAAGGTATTAGTACCCCACAAACGTTGGAGGATATTTATAAAATTGTAAAAAGTGCGGAAGGCCAAGAAAAACAAGTAAGATGTGTTGGAAATGGCCACTCTTATTCGGATGTATCCATGACTGAGGGAAATATTATAAAAATGTGCAATTTAATTAATGAAGATGTTGGTGATAGTTCTAAATGGGATAAGAGTTGGATTACTGAATCATATAAGGATAAAATATTTATTTCTGTTCTGGGTGGAACATCAATTGCAGAACTTAATGAATTACTAGATCGTAAGGGTTTAGCCATGTCGAATCAAGCAGGAGCAGATGTTCAAACGGTAGCTGGCGTTTTATCTACATCAACACATGGCTCAGGAAAGGACTATGGTTGCATCGCGGATCTTGTGCGATCTATGGTAATTGTAAATTCTAGTAATTCTCCTATTGTAAGATTAGAGCCAACAAATGGAATTACTAAAAGAGAACTATATGATAAAAATTCTAATTTATTAATAAATCAAGATGGTCAACGTCTATTAATTGAATTAATTCAAGATGATAATTTATTTTATGGAGCTTTGGTGAGTATGGGATCGATGGGAATAATATACTCTGTTGTATTAGAAGTTGAAAAAGCTTTTAATTTACTTGAAGACCGGAAGTTTATTAAATTGGATGATCTTAAATCAATTTTTTCAACTAGAATTGATGATCAAGATCATTTTTTTAATCTCCCTCTTCCTAACACATCTCTCCCTCCGCGTCACGTGGAGTTTTATATAAATCCTTATAAAGTAGGAGAATCTCATCATTGTATATTAACGCGAAGGTTTCAAACACCCCAAGGTGAAAGAGGGAAAGAACAAAGGGGCCAGCGTGGGTGGCCTATTGCTATTGATAAATCAAATTTAAATCCTGAAATGGCCTATGCACTATTTACGAATGTTCCTAGCATTATACCTGGGTTTTTGAGGGCAATGTTATATTTATTAGAGGATGAAGTGGGAGGTAAAGGCGATGGTTATGAGGACAAATCTTTTAATGTTCTTAATGCGGGTATTACGAAGTATACATTAAGCGGAACAGGCATAGAAATTTGCGTTAAGTTTGAGAAAGCTCTTAATTTTATAGAGGACGTTTTAATCGAAATTGATAATCTACGGAAACAAGGTATACATCTTAGTACGCCAATAGGCGTTCGTTTTATAAAAGGATCTAAAGCTCATCTAGCAATTATGACTAATGATGTTATAAATAATGATGAGACATCCTCAACCAATAATATTTATTGTACTATTGAGATTCCTGTGATAATTTCAAAAAGGCATTCTAATAATTTTAATACAGATATAAGAGCATTAATGCATTTACAAGAATGGACAATAAATAAGAAGGAACGTTTACATTGGGGGCTAAGTTTTAAATCTCCATTATTCAATGATAAGTATCTTAAAGATGTTTATGGAAGTAAAAAACTCGATTTATGGATAGCAGCGTTCAAAAAGTTTAATCAAAAAAAAGTGTTTTGCAACAGTTTTACAAAGAGAATGGGATTTGATAAATTTTTATAATGAATTTTAAAAGAGATTTTGAGTATTATCAATATCAACTCGCAAATTATAACGTTTCAATTTGTTTATGAAAACATTTTATAAGCAAAGCTGAACCAGCAATATTTATATCTTTAAAAAGCATAAATAAAGCCATATGCCAATCATGATAAGGGTTTTGAATATGTACAATTAGAATGTATATCATCATCAATAAAATAATTGAGATGCATGATATGTTCAAATATTTTTTTAACGTTATTAAAACGGAACTTGCCAGCAAAATAAATGCTCCTGAAAATACCATCCCTACTTTTAGCCAAAGTGGCCAGTTAAAGACTATCATTTGAGCTAGATCCTTATAGTCTACAATATTATATATACCAAATATAAACAACGGTAAAGCATACATCACGAGGGCTATTTGGATTACTGTTTTATTTTTCATAAATATTTAAGTTTCCTGTAAATATATTCTTTTTTTAATTATTTTATTATTTCATTTTCAATAGCGATGGTTCATTGTAATCCAATCCATACAAAATTTACTGATTGAAAATTCCCCTTTTTTGGTGATTTTTATTATAAAACGCTTATATAGTTTTGCTTTACAAATTTATTATATCAATTATAAATCACTTAAAAAAACTTGTTATGAAAAACAAAATGGAAAGTATCAAAACATCACCTGCTGATGAAAGAAGAATTGAATTTCTTCGCCTTGAACTTCAAGTTAGAGAAAAAGAATTACTAACAATCTTATCTAAATATTTCAAATATGATATGAAGATTGAAAAAGATCCTGCAAGACTGATAAAACTGAATAATGGTCAATTGCCTGAAGTTTTAGACTTAATATTCTTAAATGACGGACACGGCCATTGTGGTGTTCATGATGAGCGTACAGGAACTTGTAATAGCGTCGATTGTTGATAACATATGACACTTTGATTGAGTAAGGTAAATATTCATTTTCATTATCCACTGGCAAATGGGCTCTTAAATAAGTGTAACACCAAAATATCTGTTACAAACATCACTGTTATAAAGACTGTTATAAAAGATTGAAGTATAAAATTGAAAGACTGCAATATAAATTAATATTAAAATGGGTCATCGATATAATCAAATTTAGGAGCCGGCAGCTACAGATTTTAATATATTCAGAAGCCCCTTCAAATAATTTATTTAGTGGAGGGTGAATGAATAACCATTTTAAATGATAATTTAAATGAACAAAATTATTAATTAAAATAATAATAGTACTAAATATTAAATTATGAAAGAAAATAAATTTATTGTTGATTTGGGGACACTTAAGATAAGCCCTCAACAACGTAATGAAATTAATGTGGCTATACAAAAAGCTGTGTCTGGCCAATTAGCTTCCATTAACCTTAAGAATAAGGTTGCACTTTACCCAATAAGCAGCTTCCCAAGAGGCCCTATTACAAATGGGATTATTGCAAGGAGTATTGAAATTGATCAACTAAATAAAATTATAGGCGGTTAATTCCAAATAATAGAGCTATGAATGAAGGTAAAAGTATAGCATGTCCTTCCAGCCGTGCAACACAGGTATCAAGTCTATTAGGTATAAGACAGGAGGATGGTACAATTGCCATCCTTCCTCAAGTACTTCCTGTAGACAGTAATTTCATACAAATAGGGCAACAAGATCCAGTGCCATTAGAACAACGTTTCCGATTTACGAACAAGTGTGTTGAAAATGGATGTAAACAATGGACAGGAAAAGGTTGTGGGGTCGTTGATGGTATTATACAATCTATTGATCAAATAAAAAATACAAATATACTGGTTCCGTGTAGCATACGCCCATCATGTAGATGGTTTCTTCAAAAAGGGGATCAGGCTTGTAGAATTTGTCCTTATGTTCTCACAGAAATTACGGAAGAAGAAATTAATCTACACGCGTTGAAATTAGATCATTGATAAATTATTTTAATTATTCATCAGGAGTAAAAAACACGAATGAGAAATTAATCAGTACTTACAAAAAATTAAATATTCGACCTATTAAAAAAATAAATCAAATTACCCAATCAAATTTTAACGAATTAGGCTCTGTTTTTAAAAACCGAACTATTAAATTGCGAGGACAAGTGATTCGTGATGAGGAACAACAAATTTGGATTGAAGGAATAAAAATTATTAGGATTGGCGGAAATTGATACTATTTGCCAATGGCGGAGGTTCTTCTTCTTTAGATTCATTCACTGGTGGTGGCAAAGGTCAGTTTATTGATGTGCCAGATCCATAATAATTATTCAACTTTATAGGATAACGGACAATAATAATTTATTCACAAAAGCCAAATAATATGAAAATAACATCAAATTACGTAAAAAAAATTTTTTGGAGAATATTCAAACACGATGACACAGTATGCGGCCTTGGTATCAACGAAGGCACAATTGAACCGGGTCATTCAGCAACACCTGATATGAAAAATTATAATCTTGTGAAGCTTGAAATAAAAGAGGGTGGTTTATTAGGTAAAATTTTATCTCCTGCATCCAGCGGATATTTATTTACAGACTTGGCAAATATCGAAGTTGTAAATAACGGTACTCTTAAAAACATATCAGGGGCAATTCACGAAAATTGGCAAAAAGTAGTTGTACTTTATCTTGCAAGCGATACTGAATTGTACAGGATGTATGTTGCAAACTTTAAACAATCAGGCATAATATCGTGGCGAAGATATTCCGCACTACCACCTTTTTACACTTTTGGTGATCACGACATGTCGAAGCCCTTTGAAGCGATAATGACTCAACCATTTACGGAAATTTGGTTTAATATGTCTAGCCCTATTTCATTCAACTGGACTCCTTCATTAGAAGCACAGGATATCCCTCCATATGAGCCTTTGCCATGAAATTTTCCAATATGATAACCAGTTTAAATATTCTGTTATGATTTCAATCCCGAACTTTAATTTGAAATGTTTTCTAATTATTTTCATATGGTGGGTGCATTAGAAAGATAATTTATACAACAAACAGTTAGCGGACTGGTGCATAATGGTGACATCTTGGTTCTGAATTAATTTATTTTAACTAGTACCCTGTTGCTCGCAATGTTTGGTATCCGTTCATCGGAAAGCTCAAACATCTTCAAAATCCATTTTAAACGATTATAAATAAAATTTTGAGGCAATTCACGTTAAAGAATAAAGAAGGATAAAATTGATCAATAGTGAAAAGTAATATAATTTGTTACTAAGTATGAAAATCGGAGAGAGAAGGGACTATTTTATCACTCCTGTACTGCCATCTTCAATATCAACAAAATTACATTTCTATTTTTTATTTTTATTCAAGATATTGAAAGCCAAGCTTTAATCCTTCCCTAAAAAAACAAAACCCCGCAAAAAGCGGGGCTTGTTTCAGTATTCAGCGGAGAGAGAGGGATTCGAACCCTCGGTACCGTTGCCAGTACGACAGTTTAGCAAACTGTTCCTTTCGGCCACTCAGGCATCTCTCCGTTTTTTATTAAGGAATGCAAATGTAGAAAAAGATTTCCTATTCTAAAACAAAAAGTAACAAAACCAGTGTTAATCCCTATTTTTTGTTTTAAAACAAGATCCCAGGCTTTCGCCAACGCAGTAATAGTATATTTGCTGAATGTTATTGTATTTGCAAAAAACGATTCTTTTACTTGCTAAATGGGCTTTTTTAATATTGATTTTAAGTGTTTTAGCTTGTAATACAGCTGTAATGCATGAGCCAATGCAGCATTTAATTTCCTCAAAACAAAAATTTATTAGTGTTGCAGATGCTCATGTGTTTGAACCTTCTTGGTCAACCGAAAATACCGTTGTGTGTCACGTTGTTTCCGAACCAGATGGAATGCACCCTACCAACGGGACGTCAAGCATGCGTTCAGAAGTTATGGCTTATACTCAGCTGTATTTGATAGGGATGGATTATAAAGACTTCAAATTCATACCTGTTGCTTTAATATCAATGCCTACCGTTTCGGCAGATGAAAAAGAATATACGTATGAATTACGAAATGATGTGAAGTTTGATGATGGAAGCCTTTTAACGGCTGAAGATGTAGCATTTACTTTTAAAGCTAACAAATGCCCCTTAACAAACAATCCCGTAGCAAAGGCATACCTCAATAATATTAAAAGTGTAGTGGTAGATCCTCAGCATCCGTTAGAATTTAAAATACTATGGAAAGAAAAATACATGCATGCCATTGGTATATTAGCAGATTTTCCACTCATGCAACGTACTTTTTTCGATAAAAATAATGTGTTGGCGAAGTACACGTTTGAACAATTTGATGAGGAAAAATTTAAAGCAGATGAGACGTTGAACAAATGGGGTATCAACTTTAATGATGTGAAGTATAGTCGTAACCCTCTGTTTTTAGCTGGTGCTGGACCGTATCAATTAACAAATTGGGATGCTGGTCAATCCATTACTTTGGTTCGAAAAAAAAATCAATCTTCAGTAAAATCAAATTTACCTTTTCAGGAAGCGTATCCAGACAAAATTATTTTTAAAATAAATAAAGATAAAAATGCACAACTGTTAGAATTTAAATCTCAAGTAGTAGATGTTTCCAGCCAATTAACATCGGAAATTTTACTAGCGCTGCAAGCCGATTCCGAATTTAATAAAAACTATAATTCTTATTTTTTAGATGCATACGGCTATCAATACATGGCCATGAATACAAAACCCGATGGAGAAAAACATAAAAATTTGTTTACAGATAAAAAGGTAAGAAGGGCTATGGCAATGCTGATGCCTTTAGATGATATTAATAAAATACTTAGCAAAGGAAATAATAAACGAATAATTGGTCCCGTTTCTCCCTTAAAAGATTCTTATAATACTGAGCTAAAACCTATTCTGTTTGATATAGAGGGAGCAAAGAATCTATTAACCAAAGCAGGATGGATAGACAATGATGGCGATGGTATTAGAAATAAAATGATAGCGGGTGAAAATTTAAAATTTGAATTCACGATTGCCTACATGACTACATCTGCCTATTGGAAAAGTTGTGCGGTATTAATTGCAGAGCAAATGTACAAGGCGGGTATAAAAGCTATAATTAAACCAATGGAAGCTGCTGCTTTGTATGCAGCAGCTAGGAGCCATGATTTTGATATGATGCTTGCTTCTATGAGAGGATCTTCATTAACCGACGATTTTACAGATACGTGGCACACTGCCGCTTGGTTAACAAATGGATTAAACTATTCTGGTTTTGGTAATTTAGTTTCTGATGCATTAATAGATTCTATAAAGCATGCTTCTGATGAAGTAATTCGAGATAAAATGATAAAAAAATTACAGGCTATTATTTACGATGAACAGCCTTGTGTATTTCTATTTTCTGCTACTACTCAATGTGCCATTCACAAGCGTTTTGGAAATCAAGAGCTTTATTTTGAGCGACCCGTTGTTTGGTTAAGTCATTTAAAATTATTACCATCTATAAAAAATAATAATAAATAATTTGCTACGGAGTAAAAATGGTAACTTATATTTTAAAACGTATTTTAATTTTTATACCTACACTATTCATCGTTACTCTTTTTGGCTTTATAATTAGTACACATCTTCCTGCCAACCCAGTTGATCTTTTATTTAATTCCTCCTCCAAAAATGAAAATGAAAGTACAACGATTACGAATGAATTAGCATTAAAAAAACAATGGCGAAAAAAATTAGGAACCGACCTTCCGGTATTTTATTTTTCGTTGAGTTCTTTTTCTAGTCCCGATACGCTGTATAAAATAACAAACAGTAAAGAAAAAGAATGCTTGGAGCGGTTGATTTTAACATACGGTAATTGGCAACAAATACAAACGTATTACGAAAGTATAAATCAATTGCAAGTAGTATTAAAACAGCAGATAGCAAGTGCTGAAAAAGATAAAAATTATAATGCAAGTGAACACATTCAAGCATTAAATCAACTTAATTTAGAATTGACTGAATTAAAAAACACGTATGAAGAAAACAATATAAAAGCGAGATTCGCTAAAATAAGTAGCTTCCCGTTTTCTAATCAATACCTGTTAATTATAACCAGTATTAAAAATAAATATGAAACTATTCTTAAAACTGCCACTCCATGGAAAAACTATATTCCCATTATTTATTTTTATAAGCAAAATGAATATCACCGATGGCTATTTGGCGATGGCGTTTTTTCAAAAGGAATATTATTTGGCGATTTTGGAATCTCTTATCTTACTCGACAGCCAGTTTCAGAGATAATTAAAGCAAAAATAAAGTGGTCCATGTTCTTTGCTTTATTGTCAGTTGTTTTGTGTTACATCATTAGTATTCCATTAGGAATAAGAGCCGCTGAAAAAAAGAACTCAGCATTCGATAAAAAAAGTTCCTTCGTTTTATTTTTATTGTATTCCATTCCTTCCTTTTGGTTAGCTACGCTCTTGTTAATGACCTTTGCAAATCCAAGTGTGTTGTATTGGTTTCCTGCATCAGGAGTGAAACCTGTAGGAGGTTATCCGGTTGCCAGTACTTTTTTCGATAAAATAAAATTATCATTTCCGTATATCATTCTTCCGCTCATTTGTTACACGTATGCATCAATCGCATTTTTTACACGCATTGTTCGTGTTTCTATGATTGATGTTTTAAAGCAAGATTACATTTGTACGGCGCATGCAAAAGGCTTAAAGAGAAATAGCGTCATTTGGAAACATGGTTTCAAAAATGCCTTGTTGCCGTTAATTACTATTTTCGCGAATATTTTTCCAGCAGTAATAGGTGGGTCAGTAATATTAGAAACTATTTTTACTATTCCTGGGATGGGCTATGAAACGCTTATTGCAGCGCAATCGAACAACTACCCAATGATTATTGCCATACTCACCATTACTAGTTTTTTAACCCTACTCGGTTTTTTAATAGCGGATATATTATATATACTGGTGGATCCTAGAATTTCTTATAAATGAGCTTCATGAATAAACCAACTCCGCCTATTTACAATAGTCTAAAAGCATCCGCCAAGCAAAGCTATTTTAAAGAAAATAATTGGGTACAATTTAAAAAAAATAAAAACGCTTATTATTCTTATAAAATACTATTAGTAATTATTGCAATTGCTTTATTATCTCCATTTATTGCAACCGATTTACCGTGGTATTGTAATTATAGAGGGGTAAAAATGTATCCAGCTTTTTCATTAAAAAACACTTCTGAAATTAAAAATGATAGTACCAATAAAATAGAACGTATTCAATATGATATTACTGATTGGAAGCAATTAAAAGCAGCGAAAATTATTTTTGCTCCCATTCCGTATAGTCCTAATAAAGCGGATTATGCAAATTCAAATTATGTTTCCCCTACAGGCGTTCAAAAATTTATATTAAGCACTGGTGAAAAAATAACGATGCCCTTTAAATTTAGGCACTGGCTAGGAACCAATAAACTGGGAGAAGATGTGTTATCGGGTTTACTAAATGGTACCTGTATTTCCTTAGTAGTTGGTATATTTTCTATGGCCATTGCCTCTTTTATTGGAATTGGGTTAGGTGCTTTAGCAGGTTATTTTGGAAACAAAAAGTTGCGGGTCACAAGAGGTTCTTTTTTTTCAATGGCTATAGGGCTATTAGTTGCCTATTATTATGCTTTCTATTTAAGACATTATTATTTGATAGATGGTTTAGCTACATCTAACCTTCAATTTATTAAACAACTAGTTTTAAGTGGGTTTATATTTTTTAGTATCCTTTTTTTATTTTATTATTTAAAAAAAATAATAAACAAGTTATACTTTTTTAAAAAGCAAATCTACTTTCCAGTAGACGCAATCATCTTAAGAGTTATTGAAGTATTGGCTTCTTTTCCATTGCTAATCCTTATTATTTTAATGGCAACCATGTTAAAGGAGGGTTCTATAATGACTATTGTTTTTGTGATCGGGTTTACCTTTTGGGTAAATATAGCCAGACTTACCCGCGCTGAATTTTTAAAAATAACAAAACTTGATTACATTCAGTCGGCACAAGCCATGGGGCTTAAAGAATCTCAAGTCATCATTAAACATGCATTGCCCAATGCCTTAGCACCAGTGACGGTAGCCATTGTTTTTGGGGTAGCTGCTGCTATTTTAATAGAATCTTCTTTATCATTTTTAGGAATTGGTGTAGCAGCAGATCGTGTTACTTGGGGGTCACTTTTATACAGTGGTCGGGAACAATTTAACGCTTGGTGGCTAGTAGTGTTCCCTGGGTTAGCACTATTTACAACCTTATTAATAATTAATTTTTTAGCGGATGGGCTTCGCAATGTGCTCGATCCCAAGGAAGATTAATGAATTTTTAGTAAACTGTTTAAAACTTTTAGGGGTTAATGTCATTAGATCATTTGTATTTTATAAGTTTATATATTCTATTTTATTTATCATTTTCTAATTTATGAATGTACATTTTATAGCAATTGGTGGTAGTGCCATGCACAATATGGCAATAGCCATGTTTAAAAAAGGGTTTAACGTAACGGGTTCTGATGATGAAATATTAGAACCATCAAAAAGTAGGCTTGCAAAATTAAATTTATTGCCCGCCAAAGAAGGGTGGGATCCAACTAAAATTCATGATAAATTAGATGCAATTATTTTGGGGATGCATGCGCGAACTGACAATCCAGAATTAATAGAAGCACAGCGTTTGGGATTAAAAATATATTCGTACCCCGAATATATTTACGAACAAACAAAAGATAAAATTCGGGTTGTTATTGGCGGTAGCCATGGTAAAACTTCTATTACCGCAATGATATTACATGTATTAAATTATTGTAAAATAGATTGCGATTATATGGTAGGTGCGCAACTAACTGGGTTTGATACCATGGTTAAACTTACCAAAGAAGCACCAATAGCCATTATCGAAGGCGATGAATACCTCTCTTCACCAATAGACCGAAGACCAAAATTTCATTTGTACAAACCCAATATAGCTATTCTTAGCGGCATTGCATGGGATCACATCAATGTGTTTCCTACTTTTGAAAATTACTTGGAACAGTTTAAAATTTTTACTGATTTAATTGTACCCAATGGCGTACTAGTATATTGTGAATTAGACGAAGAGGTTAAAAAAATAGCAATAGCAGCACGTGCTGATATTAAAAAAATTTCTTATGGAATTCCGAAAAATAAAATTGTAAACGGACAAACCTTTTTAATGACAGAAAGTGATGGGTCCACTCCTTTGCAAGTTTTCGGAGATCACAATTTAATGAACATTAACGGCGCTCGTTTGGTATGTAATCAGCTACAAATTAGTGATGCTCAGTTTTATAAAGCCATACAATCATTTGCTGGAGCGGCTAAACGACTAGAGCTGGTTGCAAAAAATGATAGAACAGCGGTTTATAAAGATTTTGCACACTCCCCTTCAAAATTAAAAGCTACTACACAGGCTGTAAAAAAGCAGTTCCCCAACCGCAAATTAATTGCTTGTATGGAATTGCATACATTTAGTAGTTTAACTGAAAATTTTTTAAATGAATACAAAGGGTCTATGCTACTTGCAGATGAAGCCTTTGTTTATTTTAATCCACATACGATTGAGCATAAAAAATTAAAAGCCATTAGTATAGATCAGGTAAAAAATGCTTTTGGAGGTAACAATATACAGGTGTATACCGATTCTAAATCATTATTGACTACTTTATTAAAAATGGATTTTGAAGATAAAAATTTATTAATGATGAGTTCGGGTAATTTTGATGGAATAGATTTTAAAAACTTAGGAGATAAAATAATAAGTTAGATTTATACTGTTTGTTAAGGTTCTAGATTTACCTAAAATTCGTATTTTCGTGATTATTTTTAAACAACGATGCTTCAATTTTTAAAGAGTAGACAATTTTTAGTGCAATTGTTCATTTATGCAATTGTCGTATTTATTATTGCCTGGGGTGTCACTTTTTGGATGAGTTCCTACACCCATCACGGAGAAACGGTAACTGTTCCTAATTTTAAAGGAGTAAAAATTACATCATTGGATGGATTTGTACAAGGCAAAAATGTACATTATGAGATAACCGATTCTATTTACGATCCGAAAGCTGCAAAAGGAGTGGTTGTAAGGCAAGAGCCAGAAGCAAATGCCGCTGTAAAAGATGGTCGTATTGTATACTTGTACGTAACCTCTATTTTACCACCTCGTATTGCCATGCCTAAACTTATTGATAGGTCTTTACGACAAGCTACAGCAATGATTGCGAGTTATGGATTAAAATTAGGTAAAACAGAATACATCCCCAATCCATGTACGAATTGTATTTTAGATCAACTTGTAAAAGGGAAATCAATCTCTCCAGGCGCTTTTATTCCAAAGGGTACTATTATTGATTTAATTATTGGGAAAGGTTTAGGTGATATAGATATGGAAGTGCCTTGCTTATATGAGTTATCACGTACAGAAGCGACCGCTAAACTGATGGAATTGTCTTTAAATATAGGCATTGTAACATATGATAATATAAAAGATTCTGCTAAATCTGTCGTATATAAACAAACCCCATCCTGTGATAAAAACTTAATTAGATTGGGAGCTTCTGTTGATTTATATTTAACTACCATTAAAAGCAAAATTCCTAAAAAGGAGGAATAGGGTAGAGGAACGATGAGTTTGAATATTATAAAAATGATTAAGCGTAATAGCTATAAGCTTATTTCTAACTAACAAGCAATTCACTCCTTCTTTTTCCGTTTATGTAAAGTTTTGTATCTTCGTTAACGGTTTTTAATTTGTATCATTATTAATCAGTTTATTGCCCTTTTTAGGGTAAAGAAGTTCAAGTATAAGTTAGTTATTGATAATTATTTTTTAATATGAGCATAACCCGTATCAGTATATTAAAGTATAGCATCATTAGTTTTTTTTTATTGTCAAGCCATTTTTTATTGGCACAAGGATTAGTAGAAACGGAGTTAACTGCTAATCCACTATTAATAGAAAAGTGGCAAGAAGCTAAATCCTACCGAGTACCCAGCATTACCGATACATTAAGCACCTTAGACACCACAGGAATTTTAGATGATTTTTCGTATAGCCAATGGTATCCTGATACCGCATTGTGGTTGGATAAATTTGTGTATGTAAATCGTCATTTTGCATATTGCCCGCCTACAATAGGTGTTGCAACGTTTGATGGCTTAGATCAAAATGGCTACCCGTATGATATTAATTCATCCGCTTCATTTGTAGGTGTTGCAGATTATTTAACCTCAAAACCAATTAAATTAAACTATCCTGCAGGTGATTCTATTTATTTAAGTTTTTATTTTCAACCTAAAGGTTACGGAAATGAACCAGAACCTACCGACTCATTAGTACTAGAATTTAAATCGCCCTCAGATACTAGTTGGTCACACATGTGGTCAACTCCAGGGTTTCCACTCAACTTTAAAGATACCATGGCTTGGAAATTAGTAATGATCCCCATTACTCAACCTGCCTTTTTACAAAAAGGCTTTCAGTTTCGTTTTAAAAATTATGCAACCCTTACGGGTAGTGTTGATCATTGGCATGTGGATTATGTTTACTTAAATAGAAACAGATCGATCAATGATACCTTGTTTGAAGATGTTTCATTTGTTTATAACACCACTTCACTGCTGAATAATTATAGTTCAATGCCATGGAGACAATACGATCCATCGTTTTCAAAAACAGCTGTATCCGCGCTAATTCGTAATAATCACAATGCACAAAAAAATGTAACGTTTAAGCACAAGGTATTTGATAAAGCAGGTGTGGCTATTTTTAATTCAGTTGTTTCAGGCGATAATGTTAGTCCATTTTCTTCAACAGGTTATTATACTTACACAGCTGGTAACTTACCATCATTCCCTTTAATGACAGCCCCTACCAGTTATTCTTTAGAGGTAATTCTAAGTACTTTGCCAGATAAAATAAAACGAAATGATACGTTACGAACCATCCAAAAATTTTCTAACTATTACGCCTATGACGATGGTAGTGCCGAATCAGCATTTGGAATGTCAACCTATGGGGGCGAATTGGCCGAACAATTTACACTTACAAAAGCCGATACATTAAGCTATTTAGATATTTTTTTTAATCCTATTTTAGAAAATTCCATGCCCTACACCTTCAATATAAAAGTATGGTCAGATAAAAACGGTAATCCCGATATGGAATTATTTGTAAGTGATACGGCTTATAACCCTGTGTATACTAAAACTTATAATGGTTTTAAGCGCTATCAACTAAAAACACCATTGTATTTAAATTCGGGAGTTTTTTATATTGGCTTTGCACAAAATATAGATAAATTTTTAAATATAGGAGTTGATAAAAATACGAATACACAAGATAAAATATTTTATAATGTAGGGAATGGTTGGAGAACCTCGTCTTACAAAGGGTCATTACTAATGCATCCTGTTTTTGGATTTGATCCGGTAACAGGCATTAAAAAGATAGCAGATATTCAAAAATCCAATTATTTTGTTTACCCTAATCCCGTTGTCGATTATTTATCCATATATGGTATAAGTACTAAAAATAATAACGTGAAGTACTCTATCATTGATATGTATGGTAAAGTAGTGTTAGAAAATATTACTACAATTAATACTAAAATAGATGTTAGCAGTTTGGTAAATGGTATTTATTTTATGCGTGTTGTAAATGATATACAGGTTGCTACTTCTAAATTTATTAAAATAAAATAATAGAAAAGAGTTCTATTTAGTACCAGATTATTTCCACCTTAAAAATATCGATTAGTAAAATATTGATAAAATGAATTTAATAAATGTTGAGTAAATAAATGATGAACCAGCAAGAAGATATAATTGAAGAGCAAGACGACGATCAGGAATTATACGAACATTTTAGAATAGTAGTAGATAAAGGGCAAGCACTTTTAAGAATTGATAAATTTTTAATGAATCGGCAAGAAAATGCTACCCGATCTAAAATACAACAAGCGGCAGAAAACGGAAATGTATTGGTTAATGAAAAGCCTGTAAAATCAAATTATAAAATAAAGCCTTACGATGTAATTACGGTGGTGTTTGCGCATCCGCCAAGAGAAATTGAATTAATTCCACAAAACATACCTCTTCATATTGTATTTGAAGATGCAGATTTAATAATATTAAACAAACAACCAGGAATGGTGGTTCATCCTGGTTATGGCAACTACAAAGATACCCTAGTTAATGCATTGGCCTATCATTTTCAGCAGTTGCCTATAAGTAAAACACCTTCAAATGCAGCTGTTAACACGCATTCACAAGAGCAAGCATTATTACGACCAGGTTTAGTGCATCGCCTAGATAAAAACACAAGTGGTATAATGGTAGTTGCAAAAACAGAGATTGCCATGATAAAATTGGCGAAAGATTTTTTTGATAGAAATATGGATCGAAAATACAATGCATTGGTTTGGGGCGATTTTAAGGAGGAGGAGGGTACGGTTACTGGAAACATTGGTAGACATTTAAAAGATAGAAAAAAAATGGCTGTTTTTCCTCCTGATAGTGAATTTGGAAAACATGCAGTAACCCATTACAAAGTGCTAGAACGGTTTGGTTATGTTACATTAATAGAATGTAAATTAGAAACAGGACGTACCCATCAAATAAGAGCACACATGCAGCATATTGGTCATTCTTTGTTTAATGATGATACTTATGGTGGCGATAGAATATTAAAAGGTACTACATTTGCTAAATATAAACAGTTTGTAGAAAATTGTTTTAGCATATTGCCTCGTCAAGCATTACATGCAAAATCCTTAGGTTTCCATCACCCTGTTACAAATGAATATTTACATTTTGATTCGGAGTTACCTGACGATATGCAAACGGTACTAACTAAATGGAGAGGCTATGCGATTTCTATGCCTACAGAAGATAATTAATTAAGCTACTCAACTTTAAAACACAATAAATGAAATTTACTGGGATACAATTAGCAGAACTTTTAAATGGTGAATTAGAAGGCGATAAAAATATTGAAGTAGACAAATTATCGAAAATTGAAGAAGGAGAAAAAGGTTCCCTCTCATTTTTAGCTAACCCTAAATACACACATTATTTATATAACACAAAAGCATCTCTGGTAATTGTAAATAAAGAATTAGAATTAACTGCACCTGTTACAGCAACTTTATTAAGAGTGAATAGTGCTGAAAGTGCTTTTGCAAAACTATTAGAAATCTACAATCAAATTAAATTAAATAAAACAGGTATCTCAGGACAAGCATTCATTTCGAAAACCGCTAAAGTTGGCTCGAATGTATACATTGGTGAATTTGCTTTTATTGGTGAAAATGCGCGCATAGGAAATAATGTAAAAATATATCCACAAACTTATGTTGGAGATAACACGGTAATTGATGATAATACAACACTGTTTGCTGGTGTGAAAATTTATTCTGAAACACAAATTGGTAAAAATTGTATTATTCATTCTGGTACCGTAATCGGTAGCGATGGTTTTAGATTTAATCCTCAAAACAACAATGAAAAAGTGCCTCAAACAGGCAATGTAATTATTGAAGACGATGTAGAAATAGGCGCTAATTGTGCTATTGATAGAGCAACATTGGGCTCCACCATTTTACGCAAAGGAGTGAAATTCGATAACCTAATTCACATTGCACACAATGTTGAAATTGGCGAAAATACTTATTTTGCTGCACATGGAGTTGTTGCTGGTTCTACTAAGATTGGTAAAAATTGTATGTTTAGTGGTCAGGTGGGTATTGTAGGTCATTTGAATATTGCTGATAATACAATGATTGCTGCACAATCTGGTGTTTCAAAAAGCATCATTAAAAAAGGCGAGATACAAATGGGTTCGCCATCTTTTGAAGTTGGAAAGTATAGAAAGGCCTATGTACATTTTAAAAATTTAGAAGCTTTAGTAAAACGGGTTGATGAATTAGAACGACAATTAAAAACAAAGTAGTTGTTTAATAATTCCATTTGATAATTTTATACATTCTCAATGAAGCAAATCGTTATTCTCTTTTTATTTTACTTCTTACTGGTCAGCTCTTGTTCAACAGAAGTGAAAAAAGGAGAAATAAAATCTCTTGATTTTTGTGCGGCAATACATAACACTACTTCTCCTCAGCTTTCGGAGAAATTGAAACCTTTCAGTAAATTGATGACCAATAAAACAGGCGTTTTTTCTTTAGAAAATGGAGATGATGCGATGGTTACAAGAGCCTGGTTATGTGAAAATGCAACTCGTACTATTGATATACAGTATTTTATTTTTGCTTTAGATAATGTTGGTTTAATCGCCGTAGATTACCTTGTTCGTGCAGCAGATAGAGGTGTAAAAGTAAGAATCTTAATTGATGACATTCTTGTTGATGCCGATGAAGAAAAGCTGTTAACATTGGCATCACACAAAAATGTTTCTATAAAAATATACAACCCTGTTGTTAATATTGGTAAAAATATTTTTAATAAAGGTGTAAATATAATAACAGACTTTAAAGGTGTTAATCAACGGATGCACAATAAAACATTTATTGTTGATGATGAAGTGGTGATTACGGGCGGACGTAATATTGCGGATGAATATTTTGATTACGATCATGAATATAATTTTAGAGATAGAGATGTTTTGTTAATTGGTGGGGTAACTAAAAATGTAGTAAAATCATTTAATCAATTTTGGAATAGTACCATAAGTCAGAATGTAATAAATCTGTTAGATACTGCAACGTATAAATTAAAACCAACTGAAAAATTTGAACAGCTTCACCAATATGCGTGCGACTCCACTAACTTTTGGCCACAAGTAAGATTAAAAATAAAAAATATACCATTAGCATTTGACGCAATACAAAAATCAGGTGCTTTTCAGTGGGTGGATAGTGTTGCTTTTGTGAGCGACGCACCTGGTAAAAATAATAACTTACATGAACTTAAAGGCGGCGGTTATACAACAACGGCATTGATAAACTTGGTGAAGCTAGCAAAAAAATCAATTGTTATTCAAACTCCCTATCTCGTAACAACTGAACTTGGTAAACAACTTTTTAAAGATGCGATTAAACGTGGTGTAAGCGTTAAAATAATGACGAATAGTTTAGCTTCTACAGATAATTTACAAGCATTCAGTGGCTATCAGCGCGATCGGGAAGAGCTATTATCCACAGGTATAAAAATATATGAATACCGTCCAGATGCGGCTATTCGTTATAAAGTGATGACAGGCGTTTTGCAAAAATCAATTAATTATACACCCGTATTTGGTTTGCATGCAAAGTCAATGATCATTGATGGTAATATAGCAGTTATTGGAACATTTAATTTAGACCCTCGTAGCGCTAATTTAAATACGGAATGTATTACAATTATTTATTCTGAGGAAGTTACTCAAGGTATTCTCAATGAAATGGACGAAGAAATGAAACCAGAAAATTCGTGGGAAACAACAATGAGTTTTAATCCAGATTCGAAAGCAGGTTTTAAGAAAAATTTAAAATTAAAACCGATGAAGTTGATTCCTAAGAATATTTTGTAACATAATTTCGACTAATATTGTAAAAAACAAAATAAAAAAATTCAACACCATGATTATTAATAGGATTAACCATTAGTATTGATTTGGCTACAATTCCACTGGCAATGATGTGTAGGGCTATTGAGGGGAAAACGAAAGTTGGAGGTTGGTTTTCTTGGTCGCTTTTTCTTTGCATCTTTTCTTTTGGAGAATCAAAAGAAAGTATGATCATATCGAAACCTTTATTTATAGGCTAATATTGAAAGGCCTTTTAAAATCCAACTCCCAGGTTATGAGAGTAATTCCTGAAAATATTTTGTAAATAAATTTGTAAGTAGTGTAATTTAAAACAGATTGATAAACAATTTTCAAAAAAAAATTTAAAATTTACTTTTTAAATACTGTCCTGTATAAGAAGCCTTACATTTTATTAAGTCCTCTGGTGTGCCTTCAAAAACAATGTTTCCACCATCCGTGCCACCTTCGGGGCCAAGATCAATTACCCAATCGGCACATTTAATAACATCAGGGTTGTGTTCAATAATAATTAAGGAGTGCCCTTGTTTTATTAAGGCATTAAATGCAAAAAGAAGTTTTGAGATATCATGAAAATGTAAACCCGTAGTTGGTTCATCAAAAATAAATAGGGTAGGAGTATTGCTATTATGCCCAATACCTAAGAAAGAAGCTAGCTTTATTCGTTGCGCTTCACCACCACTTAAAGTACTTGATGATTGTCCTAATTGTACATAACCCAAACCTACTTCTGCGAGTGGTTTTAATTTTTGAACTATTTTTTTCTCCGTATTACTTGGTGACGGATTAGTGCTAAAAAAATCAATCGCATCTTCTACCGTCATGTGAAGAACATCAGATATGTTTTTCTCTTGATAGGTTATTTCTAAAATATCTTGTTTAAATCGTTTGCCATTGCAGGCTTCGCAAACCAAATGAATTGCTGCCATAAACTGCATTTCAATTTGTACTTCCCCTTCGCCTTCACATACTTCGCACCTACCTCCGTCCACATTAAATGAGAAATGAGAAGGTTTATACCCTCTACTTTTTGCTAACGGCTGATCTGCATACAAGGCTCTAATTTCATCATACGCCTTTACATACGTAACCGGATTGGAACGAGATGATTTTCCAATTGGATTTTGGTCAATCATTTCAACCGCTGAAACGTTATGAATATCTCCACCCAATTTATCAAATACGCCTGTTTGTTCGCTGTAATTATCGTGAATTTTTTTTAACGCTGGATATAAAACACGTTTTACTAAAGAGGTTTTACCTGAACCACTAACTCCTGTTACAACAGTTAGTACATTCAATGGAAATTTTACATTGACATCTTTTAAATTATTTTCTCTTGCCCCTGTTATTTGAATGTAATTATTCCACACTCTTCTTAAATGAGGTATTTCAATTTTTTCTTTGCCCGTTAAATAAAGTGCAGTAAGACTTTTTCCTTCGGTTTCTAATTCTTTATGATTTCCTTGAAATACTAATTCGCCACCATGCGTTCCTGCTAAAGGGCCAATATCAATTATCTGATCAGCAGCTCGCATAATTTCTTCATCGTGCTCCACTACAATTACGGTATTACCAATATCCCTTAAGGAGTTTAATACTTTTATTAAGCGCATGGTATCTCGTGAATGCAAGCCAATACTGGGTTCATCTAAAATATACATAGAACCCACCAGACTACTACCGAGAGATGTTGCTAAATTAATTCGTTGAGATTCGCCTCCTGATAACGTATTTGATAAACGATTTAAAGTAAGATAACCTAAACCAACATCGTTTAAAAATCGTAGTCGATTACTAATTTCAGTGATGATACGTTTTGCTACTTTGGTATCAAACTCATTAAGTGTTATGGTATTAAAAAATGGAAGGGAATCTTTGATGGGCATTAATACCACATCATTGATAGATTTGCCATCTACTTTAACGTACGTAGCATCTTTACGTAAACGGGTGCCTAAACAATCAGGACAAACGGTTTTGCCACGATAGCGCGAAAGCATAACACGGTATTGTATTTTATATACTTGTGATTCTATAAATGTGAAAAAGCTGTTTAAGCCTTCAAAATATTTATTACCCGTCCAAAGTAATTTACGTTCTTTCGCATCTAAATCATAAAAAGGGCGGTGAACGGGGAAATCAAATTTATGTGCATTTTTAATTAAAGTATCTTTCCATTCACTCATTTTTTCACCCTTCCAACATACAATTGCCTCTTCAAAAACAGAAAGATTTTTATTAGGAATCACTAAATCTTCATCAATGCCAATTACACTGCCAAAACCTTCACATGTTTTGCAAGCACCAATAGGATTATTAAAACTAAAAAAATTTACGCTAGGCTCTTCAAATGTTATTCCATCTAATTCAAATCGATTAGAAAAGGTGGTAATTGTATTCTTATTATTTTTAAGGCTTGTAGCAGCAGTCGTTTTTTTTGTCTTTGTATTTTTTACATTATTATTAACTTCTAATGCTAGCTCTTTTTCTCCAGATGTTAAAGTACTAATTTCAATGCTACAGGTTCCATTACCCTCATAAAATGCAGTTTGCACGGAGTCAGATATACGACTTTCATTATCCTCATCTTCTGGTCGCACCGTAATACGATCAATTACAATATTAATTACTTCTTCACTAGCAATAGGAAGTGAAATTGCATCTTCAATTTTAACAATTTCGTTTTTATATTGAATACGTGTAAAGCCCTGCTGATGCAGTAGATCTAATTGATTGTTTATTGTTTTCTTCGCCTCTTTTTTAAGGGGAGAAAGCACTAATATTTTTGTTTCGGTAGGTAAGGAGGTTACATAATTAACAACGTCACTAACGGTATCTCGTTTTACGATATTTCCAGAAATGGGCGAAAAAGTTTTGCCAATACGAGCAAATAATAATTTTAGGTAGTCATATACTTCTGTTGAAGTGCCCACTGTTGAACGAGGGTTACGGGTATTTACTTTTTGTTCAATAGCAATGGCAGGGGATATACCTTTAATGTATTCCACTTCAGGCTTATCAATTCTGCCTAAAAATTGTCTCGCGTAAGAAGAAAGGCTTTCTACGTAACGTCTTTGCCCTTCAGCATATAATGTATCAAACGCAAGAGAAGATTTACCAGAACCAGATAGGCCGGTAATTACGATTAATTTATTACGAGGAATGGCAATGTCAATCCCTTTTAAATTATTAACCCGCGCCCCCTTTATAAGAATATACTCTTTTGAACTTAACGCTTCTATGTTTACAGGTTTTGTCATTTATTTTAGTGGGGTCAAAGGAACTAAGGAATTTGCAGATTAGCAAACGAATGTTAATAAAAAGCAGTATGGGCGTAGTATTATAAACATTTTAGTAGTTCGTATTCGTTTTCCTTTTGCAGTGGTATAAGTGATAAAATAAATTTAGATAGCATTTAAAAACTAATCATAATCTTTTATTGACGATACAATATTTTTAATAGTTGTTATGTCAGCTAAAAGTTGGAGATATTTTTTAGAAACATTTTCAGGACTTGATAGTTCATTATTTGTTTTGTAGTTAATAAAATCAGCTACTCTACTGAAATTTTCTTTTTCAGTATTTCTTATTTGAACCTGCATATTCGTATCTACTACGCCTGGTGCTATTGAAAAAATATTAAATTTTTTAAGTAATGGGTTTGTTTGTTGCTGTATTTCTTGTTCAAGCGCCACTACTCTACTAAATAAATCGATCCCTGCCTTTGAAGAACAATATATCGCCCATCCATCAATAGGGTTTTTACCTGCACCCGAACTAATGTTTACAATTACCTTTTCTGCCTCCACATTTTCATAAGTATTTATAAACGAATTTGTTAGTACAGATGGAGCAATTAAATTTAAAGCATACCCTTTTATAATATCAATAGCCTGCAATTTACCAATAGGTTTTACTGAACCTAAAGTACCTGCATTATTTATGAGATAAACTTTTTTTGAAGATTCCAGAGGTATAAATCTAAAATTAGCAACCAGATCTAAATTACTAAGATCTATTGCATGGTGAGTATAGTTAGGGTGACTAATCGTATTTGTGCGAGAGATACCGATTACTCGATTTTTTGTATTTTTTAATAATTGGGTCGCAAGTGCTTTGCCAATGCCACCGCTGGTTCCAGTAATAAAATAATAATTTAAGACGTTGTTCATTGATGAGCTTTTATTTTATCCTTTTGTAAAAAGAATTAGTTTATATATTTTATAAAAAATAAATATAAAACAATCTTTATTAATAGATGGGATAGATGAGATATAATGTGTTGTAAATTATTTATTCACTTTAAGTTTAACTACTTAATTTTTTAAATGCATAAAAAAATATGCAAACAACTTATAAATAGCGCTTTTTTCGATAAATTCTTCTAATTTCCAGTTGTATTTGTATGTCGCTAAAATAGTTTTTTTGCTTTATTTTGTATAAATTGCTAAAAATTAATATTCATTTTAAAGTGTCTGTTGTTACCGTTTGCTATGGAAAAGAAATACTATTTAAGTTTTTTAGTGGTTTTATTAATCGCAAATGTGTTGTTTGCACAAAATTTTACATACTCTAGCATCAAAATCGAAAATGTTTCGTTTACTGGAGCAAGTTTAACTATTCAAAAAGATGATGGTACAGGAAGTTATATTGCACCTCAATGGACAAGCCAAGCAGCTATACAAAGCCCTGTTGCTTATGTAAGTGGCCTAGCTCCTAAAGTAAAAGCTAGTTTTACATTTAAATGTGATAATTCAACTCCTCCAACATTTGTTTATATTAGAGGTAAGGCATCTGATTCTATTGATTTTCCGTCAACCAAAGTTGATTTAGTTGCTTCAGGGGGAAATGCTTTTACTTTTAAATATCCTGAAACCGATGGTTCCCTTATTTTTAAACCAGAAATAGTTCGTTTCTTTAATCCGTTTATCATTAGCTGGGAGGTTTCTTTTGATAAAGGTACAAATTGGAATATAATCGGAGAAACAAAAAATACATTATACGTAACTTATAAAACCCCACAAGCTGAAACCACTGAATTTAAATGGTTTCATACTGTTTTTGATTTAAGTTGTAGAAATGCTAAACAATTGAATACGGAGAAAACAATTATTGCTGGTATTTGGAATGAATTTACAGATCAAATTGTTCTCAACTACAATGGTGATAGTTTATTTTATTATAAAAAAATCAATATAACAAATCAAACATTGGCTTTATTACTTAAATATAAAGATGCTCAATGTTATACCTTTGCTCAATTATTTTTAGGTGCTATAAAAATTCAAGGCATTGTACGCACTAACAACTATGTATACATTGCTGGGAAATCGAAATCTGCCTGTGGTGGTAATATTGATCGTATGTTGGTAAATAAATGGCGGTTTGGTACGCCAACTGGCAGTGGTTCTTGCTCTGCTTTTCCATATAAAATGGTTTATAATTTATCTAACCTAAAAACGTCAGGAACGGCTTACAAATTTATATCAACAGATATTAAAGATGAAGTAGGCACACCTGGCTCTTGCACTAAAAACCCAGCCTCTTTTTTCGCGAATCATCAAATTGCTTTAGTAGATGGGATATATTACGATGCGAGCTATGGATTGTCATTTCCTAATTTAACGGAGCTTAGGGATAAAGAAATTGCTGCTTGGGGTATTGGTACTTATCAAGGGGTTGACCAAGTTACGGCATACTTTACAACTGATCTCACTAAAACGGAGATGGGAGAATCAATAACTACTTATTAAACGAAATGAATCAATTTATTTATCATTCAAAAATAGTTTTTACTTGCTTGTTTTTAGCATCATTATTTTCTTCTCTTTCTGCCCAAGAAATAGAACGTAAAATAATCATAAAAAATAATAAGGTGTATTATGCTACTATTGATGAGGAGCTTCAACTCGCAAAATTGCATGTAAGCAATATGGAGGATCCTTTAAAAAAAGCAAAAGTCTTAACAATGCCTGCTGGAAGAAATTACAGTGAGCCCATCATTCCGTTATGTTGGGATATTGCAGATAAAAATATTTTTGCTGTGAATTTTATTACAAATGCCACAAATTCTAGAATTTTAGCATTAAAGGTTTTTTCGTTATCATCATTAAAAGAATGGACAGATAGGGAATCGGCAGTTAACCAACTTGAAATGAGTTTTCAGCAAAATACACTTACTTATTTCGATCCTTACGATTTTGTTACGGATAGATCATCCATATTGGAGAATTTTTTCTTTGATGGTATTGCTTTATCTGATTCTGCCATTTGCATGGCAATTGCCAATAGAGGAGAGTTAAGCATTTGGAAGTATGAACAAAAAAAATGGGAGCATAGTGAAATTATAAATTTACCAGTGGATAATTATTTTAGTTTAGTTACCCATAAACAAAATGTTTACTTAATTTTAAGTACAGGAAAAATATATTCAGTTTCAATAAATGGTATTAAGGAATTACCTGAAAAAAAGTTAAATGCATTATTACCTGAAATAGTTTTATTAATTAATAAGAAAGACGATACCATTAAATACATTCAACGCAAAAATATAAACAAAACAACGCCTTTTAATGAGTTAATCAATAAAAACGTGGTCAATATTTTTTAATTTTTAAAGTATTTTTAATAGTAAATTAACATTCAATTTTTATAACAAAGAACACATGAAAAAGATTTTAACAACCCTAGCATTATTTTTTATTATTAACAATGTTTCTGCAGATGATATTACATTTACTGTTATAAATACAAAAAGTGGTGGCAATACTGGCTCAATTGATTTAACGATGAGTGGAGTAACAGCCCCCTATGTTTATAGCTGGCAAGGACCATCTGGTTTTACTTCTAAAACCGAAGACATTAGCTCACTAGTAGAAGGAAAATATACAGTTACCGTTACTGATAAATATTGCGGTATTGCCAAGCTAACCATTGATGTAAGCGTAGGTTCTACTGGAATTGAAGAGGTAGCCAATCAAATAGCGGCAATTTATCCTAATCCTACAACAGGGCAGTTAACCGTAACAACCAATGCTCTTTTAAATAAGGCAACTATTCAAGTTACAAATGGATTGGGTGAAACAGTAGTGGAGAAAAAACAATACTCAGGGAATAGTTTAATGTTGGATATATCTGCAATTAAACCTGGAGTTTATTTTATCCAAATAAATAATGAAGGAAATATTTCTCGAAAAAAAATTTTAAAAAATTAAGAAGTTTTTATTTAGCTATTAATTGTTATAAAAAAATGATTAATAGCGATCCTTAAATTTTTGGCGTTTAACCTAGCTTTTTAAGTTATATAAAATATTTTAGCAATATTTTTTGAACAAACTATTTTTGTCCGTTTTTTAATTACGTGTTGATGATAACTATATTATATAGCGGATTTTGAGGAGATAAGAAATTAGTACTTAATTCTTAAATCAAATTCAAACAGTTAGTTAATCACATCTAAATTTAAAAACAATGAAATTTTTACTCGTTTTAGCTTCATTTGTTACGGCGCTTTCTTTGAAAGCGCAACTAGTAATTACAGCTGCAGATATGCCAAATCCTAACGATTCCATATACATTGGTGTCACTTATTCAATTGATAGTGCTTATTTAGTTTATACTGGTGCAGGTGTTAAGTGGGACTTTTCTACTTTAAAAAAGAAAAAAAATAGATACGAAGTTTTTGCAGCCCCTCCTTTTAAATCGCCCTATAATTTTCTTTTTAATTTCTTTAACACGTCTTATGGTAAAGATAATTACACTTTAAAAGGTAGTCCTATAAAAGGAATTACTATTGAAGCAGCATACGATTTTTTTAAAAAATCTGCTACTCAATATAAACAAATAGGCGCAGCCTATACGATTAACGGTATACCTTTGCCTTTTTATTATTCTCAACCCGATATTATTTATAATTTTCCAATGAAGTATTTGAATGTTGATTCTTGTGATTATAAATTTGGTTTACAAGTACCTTCTTTGGGGTATTTTAGCCAATCGGGTCATCGGGTAAATAACGTAGATGGATGGGGAGAATTAAAAACGCCTTATGGAACATTTCAAACATTGCGTATTAAATCTACTATAGCAACTGTTGATACCATTTATTTGGATACATTAAGTGCTGGCACTACAATAGTTCGCCCGCTACGATACGAATATAAGTGGTTTACTAACAACATGAAAATTCCTGTTTTGCAAGTGGATGCTTCGCAAATTGGTAAAGAAATATTGGTAACTAGTGTAGAATATATTGACAAAAAAATAAGCCCTCCATTAGGACTTAAAAAAGATAATTTAAATAATTTTTCATTACAAGTATATCCTAATCCTGCTCAACATTTTTTAAATATAAATTGTTTTATAACCAACACCGCTGAAACAAAAATATATTTAACAGATGTAATGGGTAAAACTATTTTAAGTATCTCAAAAAATAAATTGCTTCAGGGAGAACAATATTTTTCTGTTAACACTTCGACTATAGCGAATGGAATTTATTTTTTAAATATTACCAGTACTGGAAAGCGCGACGTTCAAAAAATAATAATATCACATTAGAATTTATTTATCAATTTAAAAAAAAAGAGTTGAGGTGATAAAGCTTTTTAACTTGAAAATAATTTAATATTAGCGCTAGATTAAATACACGAATCCTAAATTAAATTAAATTAAAAAATTTATTAGAAGGGCTAATCTTTAATTTTGCTCGGCTGCCAATCTGGTGCGAGCTCATCAAACAGCACTTATTTTATTTTAATATATTGTACTTGACCTTTTTGATTTTTACAGACGATCACAAATTTGCGGTTATCAGGTAAGATCAAACATTTATCCAAATCCTTTTTATCAAGCGAAATTATATCAACTGGTACTCCTTCCAATTTTTCCGATTTGATGTAAGCATAAGCAATGCAAGGAAAATCAATAGTAATTTTAGAAACGATATTATATGGTTTATAATTCACCCTGAAAAGCCAATCAGGCCTACCTTTTTGATATTTTGTATCCGGGTGATATAAATTTAAATCAATTGATTTTGTTTTATTAACTTTATTAAAAGTATTTCCAAGTGAATCAATAAGTACTGCTGGGTAATCCACCGTCACTAATCTTCGATAAGGGTTATCAAAATCAGGATTACTCGTTTCAGTTAACTGAACTTGATCAATAGTTAATGGATTTATACCTGTTAAAGCTTTTAAACGACCTGCCATTGCTAATTCCCAATCATTCTGTGTAGAATCCTCAATTACATGGTCAAAACCACAAAAAATAATATACTTACCGCTATTATTAGCTTTATCCATATATGCCTTAATATTATTTGCTTCTTCAATTTCTCTTTGTTTTCCATTAGCATTATTGTTGGCCTCGTATGGGAAAATTGTATAACCTAAAAGTAGTGAACTGCGAATTAGATTTCCGAAAGAAGGTTCATTTGAATAATAACCAGTAGTTTCTATTGGATATTTTCTTTTGTTTAATAGGGAATCTTTCCTCCCTAGCGTTTCAAAACCAATGTATCTATAACCAGCCTTGTATAAATCTTTAAGCAAACTTTCAACAAAAACACGGTGACATGGCTGGTGATGAGCTTCATTAATTATCAACAAACTGGTCTTTTGAGCCTGTTCAATTATATATTTATCTGCGTGTTGTGGCTTATATTTTAAAAATGTATTGACTAACCCTTCTTTCAAAGGTTTAGTTTTAATATCTTTCCTAGGTTCATCCCATGTTTCTAGTGCTCGCCTGTACTCCCCAATCATTGAGAAATCCGTTGCACATAGTTGATACCTCCATGGTAACGTGTCATTAACTATTATACTGTCAATTTGTTGTTTGTATTTGTAGTGTTGTGATTGACCGACCGTCCTATTAACAATCAAAAATAGTATAATTAGAGTGAATAAATTTTTCATTTTTTTAGAAGAATTTAATGTGTCTTATTAATTGAAAAAATTAGTAATTTGTCAAAGAAACTGTTTAAAATTTATTTAAAATATTTGTTATGCGCCTTTTTGTGCCACACTTCGTTACTTTTATTTTTTTAGAGCACCGTTATGGTCTTAAAAATGTCTAGCCTGACAAAAAAATACATCCACATTCCAAATAAATAAAATTTAAACAGGCTATAAGAATTATCATCTAAAAAAAATAGTAGTCAAAAAAGAGCTAATTTATGTAGCTCTAAAAATAGTATGAGTTATATGAATGCTTCAAATTTAATTTATTTACTTACCAAAAAGCAAGTTTATTGATAAAATTTAAACACGGTTTTATCAATAATGGCAGCAAGTCTTAGTAACTTTGAAGCGAAAAGTGTTAATTTAACATCCACACCTTTATTCTATATGTTCAAAAAATACTTAAATACATAAACATTTAAAAATAAAAATAGCAAAAAATAAATAGCCATATTTAATAGTGGGGGCCTTCTACTATTATAGTACCTATTCAAAATTTATTATCCGTTTTACTATGGTATTTTTTCTATTTTTTGCAATAAAGATAGAATTTATCAGTTATGTAATTTTATTGAATTGCGCCCAATTATTATGTATTTTTGGGTACATAAATTTCAATAACAAGCAGATGAAACAATTTTTATTTTTTATTGCATTAATCATATGCATACCAGTTAGTATAGAAGCACAAAATGGTATAATTCCAAAATCGAATAATCGTGATCTTATTCAGTTTTCAGGAATTATAGTAGAAAGAGATAGCCTTCGACCTGTGCCCTACACAAGTATTATTGTTAAAGGTAGTCACCGAGGTACGGTGAGCGATTATTTTGGTTATTATTCATTTGTAGCTCAAGAGCAAGACACCGTTGAGTTTTCTGCAATCGGTTTCATTTCAGCGGTATTTGTAATACCAGATACGCTCACCAATAATAAATACTCATTAATTCAGGTATTACATTACGATACCATCTATCTTAAAGAAACAGTTGTTTTTCCATGGCCTACAAAAGAACAATTTAAAGCCGCATTTTTAAGATTAGATTTACCAGAAGATGATTTAGCACGCGCAGGAAAAAATATGACGCGTTCCGATATGAAGCAGCAAATGGTGGGTATGGCAATGGATGCAAGTCTTAACTATAAATATTCGCAGCAGCAATATCAAAGTAAATTATATTATGCAGGTCAATTACCTCCAAATAACTTATTGAATCCCATTGCTTGGTATAAGTTTATTAAAGCCTGGAAAGCTGGCGATTTTAAAAATAAAAATTAATTTATTTTCCTTAATTGAAGAGGAGAGGTGAGCGTACAAAATTTAAATTATAAATATAAAAGAGTTGAAAAATAACAAGTGGTCTTATTTGAAAATTTTATTTATAAATGCATTTATTTTTATAGCATTCCAGCTTCAAGCGCAGAGCACTGCTACTGTTTATGGGGTTATTACTGATACAGAAGGATTGCCTATTGAAAATGCAACTATTTCTATTTTAGGTTCTGCGCAAACACCTGTTTACTCCAGTAAGAGTGGAGAATTTACTTACTTAATTCCTGCCGATAAAGAAGTAACAATCGTATTCAGTAACATCAGCTATAATCAATATCAACAAAAAGTAAAGTTGGCTCCTAATGAAAAATTAAAAATAAAAAAATCACTCGTTTTTAAAAATAATATGGGTGTTGTTGAAATTGTAAATGAAAGCAGGTATATACCCATTACGCGTATTAACCCTATTAATATTGCCTTTTTACCATCTGCTAGCCAAGATTTTAATGCGATATTATTTACTCTTCCAGGGGTATCTAGCCGTAATGAATTAAGCTCCTCCTATTCTGTTAGAGGAGGTAATTTTGATGAAAATCTAGTATATGTAAATGGGATTGAAATTTATAGACCCTTCTTAACACGCTCGGGTCAGCAAGAAGGGCTGAGTTTTATAAACCCCGACATGGTATCATCAGTTTTGTTTTCTGCTGGAGGGTTTGAAGCAAAATATGGTGATAAAATGTCTTCAGTATTAGATGTACAATATCGTAAACCTCGTAAGTTTAATAGTACTGTTTCGGGAAGTTTACTGGGTAGTAATTTACATATAGAGGGAATTTCTAAAGATTACCGTTTTACTTGGCAGGTAGGCGCTCGTTATAAAACAAATAAATATTTATTGAATAGCTTGGATACAAAAGGTGATTACAGTCCCTTTTTTGCGGATATACAATCGTATGCAACATATGATCTTAACACCAATTGGCAACTCGATTTATTAGGTAACTACGCAAGCAATAGATATCAAATAATTCCTCAAAATAGAGAGACAGATTTTGGTACTGTTAATCAGGCATTACGTTTAAAAATATATTTTGAAGGTCAGGAAGTAGATAAATTCACCACTTCAATGGGTGCAACTTCGGCTATTTATCGTTCAGATGACGAAAAATTAAATTTAAAATTTATAGGTTCTGCATACAGAAGCAAAGAAAGTGAAGCTTTTGATATACTTGGTCAATATTATATTAATCAACTGGAAGTTGATTTTAGTAAAAAGAATTTTGGTGATTCTATAGCTAATAAAGGAGTTGGTAGTTTTTTAAATCACGCTCGTACTAACCTCTTAGCCCATGTTTACAGCGCAGAGCATAAAGGCACGTATTATTTTACAAAAGATAAACAGTTATTATGGGGTGCAAAATATTCATACGAAGAAGTGGCGGATAAATTAAGTGAATGGAAATATGTGGATAGTGCAGGTTTTTCTTTACCCATTACTAATCCACAAAAAATTGTATTGCAAGATATTATTAAACAAAAAATAAATATTAGTTCGAATCGTATAGCTGGTTTTGTACAAACCTATTTAAGTGAAAAATTAAGAGATACCTCCGTAATTTCGTTAACAGCTGGTTTGCGTGCTAATTATTGGACGCTTAATAATCAAGCGCTTGTTGGTCCTAGAGCTACCATTGGATTTAAGCCTTATTGGAAAAGAGATTTTATTTTTAAACTTTCCGGTGGTTATTATTATCAACCACCTTTTTATCGCGAATTAAGAGATTTAGAAGGTAATATTAATTATAATTTAAAAGCACAAACATCTATACATGCAGTACTCACGAGTGATTATAATTTTAAATCATGGAACCGCCCTTTTAAATTAGTGGCCGAAGCGTATTATAAATATTTATATAATTTAATTCCTTATGATGTTGATAATGTTCGTATACGCTATTCGGCAAAGAACAATGCAACAGGTTATGCAACGGGTATCGATTTTAAGGTAAATGGTGAGTTTGTAAAAGGCTTGGAGTCATGGGCATCTTTATCCATCATGCAAACACAAGAAGATATTAAAGGCGATTATTACTATGATTATTATAATAGCAAAGGCGAGAAAATTATTCCTAATTATACGTTAGATAATATTGCAACAGATAGTGTAAAACATAGTCCTGGTTATATTTATCGCCCTACCGATCAACGGATAAGTTTTGGATTATTTTTTCAAGACAATATGCCTAAGATCCCAGATCTTAAAATGCATCTTAATTTATTATTCGGCTCTGGTGTACCTTTTGGTCCACCTAGTTCGCCTCCTTATATGCGTAAATTTCGCACCCCACCTTATCGGCGTGTAGACATTGGCTTCTCTTATCAAGCATTAAGAGAGAATAGGATAATTGTAAAACCTAAAAGTCCTGCGCGTTATTTAAAATCAGTTTGGATTAGTTTGGAAGTATTTAATCTCTTAGGAACAAACAATGTAGCTTCTTATATTTGGGTGGAAGACATTAGCAATAGGCAATATGCAATACCCAATTATTTAACCAGTAGGCAGCTTAATTTACGTATGATAGTTAAAATATAATTAGATAGTTTTTCGAAACGCATGTTATACACAAAAGAAGTAATAGATAAAACTACCACTTGGATCAGGGGCAATAATATTGCAGAGCAATGGTTAATAGGTAATAATTTTGAAGAATTAGTGTACTTAAAAGATGCCCTTAGCCGTAATGCAAAAGCACTGGAATATTTATTGATTAAAAAACATGTTGTGTTAGCAGCTTTTGTTAATGCCGTGTGGGATGATGAAAAGGCGTTTAAATTATTAATGGATCAAAAAGCATTTCATTGGGCCGCAGTTGCAAATTATATTAATGGTGATGTTAAAGCAGCAGCTTTTTTACAAAAAGGTAATTTAACTCATTATTTGGAGTTAGCTAAAAGAATACAGGAGAAAATTCGTAAAGAGGGCGATGAAGGAATGAATTTTTTTAACAGTGGACCTTTTAAAATAAAGTAACAACAATATTTATGATGTTACACATTTTAATAATTTAAATAAAAAGAACTTAAAAAGATAGCATATTTATTGCATTAAGATAAAACTGAAGGAGAGCTATCAGAGAAAGAATAAATACACCTAACAAGTACAATAAATAATAATAAAAATCAACAATAAAATTAAAATGCGTGTTATAGGCTCCATACCTCATCCTAAGTTAACGATAAGTATTTTTTCTATGAATGATAAATATCAAATACGTTTTGAAGCAGGGCCAATGGAACAACTGTATAAATTGTCTCATGCAGATGTGGAGGGAATAGAAGGAATTAAGAAATTAGTAGACGAAAAATTTTTACAAAAAATAATAGAACATTTTAATGAAATGTATTTATCTTTTAAAGAAGCTAAGGAGTGTTTAAAATAAAAGGAATATGCTAAAAAGAATAGTTTTTATAGGTATTTTATTTTTAATCGGTACTGCATTTGTTTCTACCTCTACCTATCAGATAGCAGTATTAAAATATAATGGCGGAGGAGACTGGTATGCGAATTTAGAAACTTCTTTGCCCAACTTAATACAGTTTTGTAACATTAATTTAAAAACCAATATCAACCCAGATCAAGCTACTGTTGAAGTAGGTAGCCCAGATCTATTTAATTATCCTTTTGTGCATCTTACTGGTCACGGAAATATTTTGTTTAACACACAGGAAACTGAAAACTTACGAAATTATTTAATGGCGGGTGGGTTTTTACACATTTCAGATAATTATGGATTAGATAAATTTATTCGCCCGCAAATGAAAAAAGTATTTCCCGAACTTGATTTTATAGAATTACCTTATTCTCATCCTATATATCATCAGAAATATGATTTTCCGAATGGCTTACCTAAAATACATGAGCATGATGGCAAAGCTGCGCAAGGTTTTGGATTGATTTACAAAGGTCGGTTGGTTTGTTTTTATGATTTTGAGTGCGATTTAGGAGATGGATGGGAGAGTTTTGAGGTGCATAAGGATTCTCCCGAAATACATTTAAAAGCACTTAAAATGGGTGCGAATATTATTCAATATGTATTAATGGGTGGTGAAAACATTGCTAAGAAATAAGTAAGTAATTTTAAAAATTAGGAATATACGCTTAGGTCGAAAAGTTAATAACTTTGTAGAAAGAAAGATTGATTTAAATTTCTGAGCAATATTTTCCTATCTTTTTTAAATTAAATCCGTCAAACACAACTACCATTTCATTATATTCAAACTGTTAGGTACGGAATTTGCTACTGAATAATTATTGTAATTTCAAATACTAATTTTTGCATTTGTGAATAAAAATATTTCCATATCAAAATTGTTTATAACTGTTCTTTTCCTGATGGTATATTGCAATGTTTTTATCACTCGATTACATTGCGGTTTTTCCCGTTTTTTAGAAGTTGCAGAGCAGCACGATCAATACGATAATCATATTACACCACTTGCAGAAAATAATCATAATAAATCCCACAAACACGATGATTCAAAAGACGACAACTGCTGCAACGATAAAACCTCTACTTTTTTTGCCTCTCAAATAAATTATATAAACACTTCTTTTGAATTTAAGAATATATTTTTTACAAACTTTACAAGTCTCTCCAAAAATATCTTTGTACGCAAGTTCCATTTTATTTCTTCTCTAGGCAACTTTTCATACGAATTACCACCTCCGAAAATTCCCGACATTCGGATTTTCATTTCCAGTTTCCAGATTTGATTTAAACCTTCGATTTAGCTCAACATAAAAATTTATGTATGAGCCTTTCATGTTGTTGCATTCAGCAGCAACTTCCATAATTGTATTAATTGTTAAAAAGAATCAAAATGAAAAAATCAATGTTAATAGTTGTAATCATTGCAACATCTTTTGTGCAACATCTTTTTGCGCAAACAAACAATCAGCCAATCGGTAAAGTATTGACTGCATATCTGAATCTCAAAAATGCTCTTACTTCTGATGATGCAAAAACAGCAAGCGCGAGTGCCAAAATAATGTTGGACGAAATCTCAAAAGTTCCGATGGATAAAATGACAAGTGAACAACATACGCTTTGGGCGAAATATATGAAAAAACTTTCTTATGATGCTAAACACATCAGCGAAGTGGCTGAGCTCGATCATGACAGGGAACACTTCATGTCGCTTTCAAAAAATATGTATGCAGTAGCAAAAGCATTCCCAGGTTCAACTCCTCTTTATTATCAATTCTGTCCAATGGCAAACGATGGGAAGGGAGCATATTGGGTGAGCGAAAAAGAAAAAGTAAGCAATCCATATATGGGAAAGAAAATGCCAACTTGTGGTAGCACAAAAGAAACCCTGACTGGAAAATAAATTTTTATTACAGGGCAGATTAATCATCTGCCCTATAATTTTTACTGTAAAAATAAAAATTATGATACCAAATTTCTTAAAAGAGTTCTCTAATCTGCACCCCTTAGTTGTGCACTTTCCGATTGTACTTTTATTGCTTGCTGTTTTAGTACAACTCGCAGTTCTATTTTTTCCGAAAAATAATCAACTCAAATGGCTTACCTTTTTGTTACTGGCTAGCGGTTGTATTGCGGCATTAGTTGCTATATATACTGCCGTTCATATTAGCGGTGATGCAGACGATAAAGCAATTGAGATTTTTGAAACACACCAATTTTTCGGAAAACTTACCTTCTGGTTTTCATTCGCTGCAACCATTCTTCGTTTCATAACTTTAAAATGGTTTAAAAAAAAATTGTTGGAAATTTTTGTTTCAGCAGTAATCATTACAACAGCTGTATTGGTAACCATCACAGCACATCGCGGAGCACAATTAGTTCATATTTATGATGTGGGACCCAAAGGTAATGACGTAATGTCTATATAAATTATTCAAATGAAAATAATTAAAAAAAACGATTCAATATCTTTTTCTCATCATAAAGAAGATATTTACCAAACAAAATTGTTGCAATTGCATAATGCTTTAGTCATTTGCCGCGTAATAAAAATATTTGCTCAGCAAGATTTTTCATAATATGGTTAATGTGAGTATAAACCTTCATTGGCAAGGAATTTCTGCTTAAAATTTATGAGATGGAAGGTATTTGTTTACGTAATTTTAAAATTATGATTACCTAATGAGACCTTAATTCGCAAATTGAATTAGCAATTTCTTTTGCAACAATTTTATGTCCTTCCAAATTCCAATGCCCCGATAGTTCACTTAATTTCCAGTAGTAAGGATCTATTCCTGTGGTTTGCTTAAATTTTAATAAAGGTTCATGCAATTCAATAATGGGGGATTTTTTTATAACAGATCGTAGTTCTGAAGTCAATTCTTTATTAAGATCTAATGCGAAAATTACTCGGTTATCCTTTTCTAAATTTGCTATGATAGCTAGATCTAAAGGGCTAATCCCAGAATGACCGTCAGACTCAGACTCATTTGTGTTTTTAGTAGGTGCAACAAACTTATCAAAAAGAATTTCTTTTGTTTGTGGTAACCGATTCTTAGATCGAAATCCTAAAAAAGCAACAGCTGATTTGGTAATTAAATTATATTTTTCGTAGATTTTCACAAAAAAAGCATCTTTAAAGCTAGTGTTAAGTTTTAACTCACCATCAATCAAATTATAATACGGCACAAATCGTCTTGAATTATCATCAAAACTTTCATCATTAATTAAAACGATAATTTTATTTGGGCTGCATAAAGAATCAATTCCCTCTTTGATAAATAAGAGTTGCGATAAGGGAAGATCTTCTTTTCCAAAATTATAAAAATAGGTGTTTTGTTGTGGATATTTGTCATCCAATTCTTTTTCAGCTAATGATAAAAAATTATCTCTATAAAACACTTGTCTAGAAGCTACAAAACTATTTCCAACTACGGCTACTGAATAATCATTAGGCTGCTTTTTGATGTATTCTCTACCAAACCATCCTGCAGAGTTTGTTTTTGCTAAACCAAAACCTTCTGCAACAAAAATTGATGAACATACTTTATTAGGTATGTAAGATTCGCCTTTTTTTGAATCAATATTTACAATGGGTTCTAATATACCACCCCAGCTTAAAAGTATCTCAAACAAAAAAATAACGCCGACAAAACCTAAACCAAAAAGTATTGTAGATTTAAAAAGTTTCATGAAATTATTTATTTTTAGTAATTTAAATTAATACGAAAAGTGTAGGTAAAAGTTTTATTGTTTTATAGTTATTTATTTTCTTTCATAATGGCAACAGTCAGGTAAGGAGGCATAGGCTTTATCATCTCCTTTATATTTTTCAGTATCATAACCTACTTTTGAAATATTTTTATATACTCGATCCAGACTTATTTTCGTACTATCAAAACTCACCGTCATCATTTTAGAATCAATATTCCAATCTGCTTTACTTATTCCATCTGCTTTTAGTGAATTCTCAATCGTTTCTTTACACATCTCACAATTACCCCATATTTTAAAAGTAGCCGTAGTTACTCCATTGTTAGTGACAATGGTTGTTTTTGCAACTTCGGTTACTTTTTTGTTTCCACAAGAATAAAAAGCCGATAAGCAGCAGCCAATAACTATAAGTAAAATAATTTTCATCGTTAAGTTTTATTAGATAAACGTGTATAAAATTTTATTGGCTTACATAAATGATTATTTAATTTAAAAAGTTGCAATAGCTTCCTTTTTTAGTTCTATGTTTACTATTTCACTTTACTTAAATACATTAATGAATAAAGATCAAACTCTTCATTCATTAATGTATTTTTTTATATAATCTATTTGTATTCTTCAATTAGTACATTGTTAGTACCAAATGTGTTTAAACAACCTTTGTCATAACCTGCATTTTTTGCGCTACCATTCGTTGTTTTTACCCAAAGGCTTACGGAATGTGTTCCAGTAGTTAAACCTTTATATATTCCTGTAATGGTTGTTGGTTCGGCGCTAGTTACTGATTTAATTGTTGCAGTGGCATTACCAAGTGTAGTTGCATTACCATCTATTCGTAATTCAAAGATTACTCCGCCTGTTCCCATACTATCTACATACATATTTGTTTGTAAGGTAAGTTTGGCAAGCGTGTTTGCTAACGTTTTTGTAAATGTACCCATATCTGCTATTTTTTGATAGCTAGAAGTAACGGTAGTTAACGTTTTGCAACCGGTGGGCTGAAAGCTAGAGACCTTAGTACCAAAATCTTGCCAAGTAGCTATTCCAGTTGAGTCGGAGGTTAATACTTTTCCTACAGCGGGAGTACCACCTGCTATTTTTAAGCCTGCATTTATATTAATTTTATTAAGGCCAAAATCAACATCCATGATACTTACCCCTGCTTTAATAAAATTAAATTGGCTTTCAGCATCATTATAAAATAATCCCCATGTAGGGTTTTTAATTGAGTGTCTTATAATCATTTTACTAGGATTGGCACCTAGTAATTCATTGCCGCCATACATCGAGATCATGCCAGCATCTTCAGCACGTCTAGCAAAAGGTACACTTTGTAAACGAGATTTACCTAGCATTACATAAGCGGTCCCTCCAGCAGGATCCATTTCTACCTGCAGGTACTTTTCTCCAAACGACCAATTTACATCTTGTATAGTACCTGTTACCACTACTCCGCCACCTACTGCTATGTTGTATAGTCCAAAAGCATTAGTAGTATCTACATGAGTTTCGGTATATACCACTGTGGTAGATGGTGTTGGTGTTGTTACCACATCAATAATACTTATTCTTAAGGTAATTCTTTGATTAGCAATAGGCAAACCTGCTGCCGTACGAGCAACTCCTTGATAATTAAATTTAGCTGGTGGGTGGGCATTTACCAATGAGACACCTAAAATTAGTAGTACGATGTTTAATAGAATTATTCGTTTCATAGTTTAATATTTTATAGGTTAATAGTTTATAGGTTAATAGTTTATTGATTCTTTTGTACCCAAAAGAAAAGTGTAATATTTAATTCGTTTTTTGAACTTTATAACTTTGTATAAAACGCTTATTTTCTTGACTAGCCGTAATCCTTAATACATAAATACCTTTCGGTAATGCAGTAAGATCAATAACTTGTTTGTTACTTCCAGTAGTAACAAACACATCTTTATTTATAATTGTTTTACCGGCTACATCTATTAACATATAGTTTAATTTACTTGCAGTTTTATAATCAGATTCAAAATAGAGAATATCTTTTGCAGGGTTGGGGTAAACGAATATTTTTTGTAATGCTGCTGTTGGATTATTAACACTGTTCGCAGCAGAATCGCCTCTGTTTTGTAATACCCCTTGTGTAACAATTAAGTTGGCAGTAGAAAAGGTATTCACCAACGTCATCTCTGCGAATGACCAATCGTATATATTTTTATTAATAGTAGCAGAACCACCCATTGAATTAATAGTAAAAGGACTTGTGCTTTGTGCTTGTATTTGCGCCCCTCCTATAGCAACAACGAATAGTAGATAAAATATTTTTCTCATAGGTCTGTTTTTTAGTTTATATAATAATTTCACAAAATATAGTTTCTGGATGATATTAAAATGTCCGCTGTTTAAAAACGGAAAAATTTATGCGTATTATTTCACAATTTTTTTCCATTGAAGTTGATCCCCAGTTGCAATTACGAAATAGATGCCGCTTGATAATTTATCGATGTTAGCTTTAAAATTATTTTCTCCTTGCTGAAGATTTCCCTCCCAAATATCCATTTGTTTTCTTCCTAATGCATCAATTATATATATTTTCGAAGAAGCTCTTTTTTCTGCAAGAAGATTAATTGTTAATTCATTGCTTGAAAAATTTTGGAAAACGGTTAAGTTATTTTTTAAATTAATTTTATTGGGAATACCCGTAGCTTTAGTGGTATCAAGTACTACAAAGGTACCCATCATGCCATCATCTTCATGATGTAATAAATGACAGTGATACATATAAGGCACATCTTTATCTGCAAAAGTTTCGAACTTAGTAATTACCCTTACTACATCATTTGGTTTTACAAGTATCACATCTTTTAGCCCACTTAATTCAGGTGGTGGTGGATTACCATTAATATCTAATACAAAGAATTGGATGTCGTGTATATGAAACGGATGGGCTACCATTGTTTTATTAGTAAACGTCCATATTTCAACATTATTAAGATAGGTGGTAATGTTGATCTTACTCATCTCAAAATGATCGTTGTTTAGTAAAAACGGACCATCCACATAACCTTGCTTTCCACTCGTAACGGTATCTGGATAAAAGGTGATGGATCGATTTTCATTCACCAAGGAGGCAGAAATAGGAGTTACTGGAGCGAAAGCGGTAGGAATAGTTGTTACAGGATTTGCAGTTGCTGCACCTACATCAAAACGAAGTAAATTAAAATTGCGTCCATTTAAATGATTTTGATAATAACCGTCTTGAATGATAAGGGTGCTTGTACCTACAGAGTCAGCGCCAATTACTCCTCTAGGAAGTTCTGAGGCATAGCTCATTAAATACGTTTTTTGCCCTATGGTATCTTTACTAAAATCAATTAATAATTCTGCTCTTTCACCTGGTGACAATACCATTCGTTTGGTAGAATAAGGCTTAGAAAGCAAACCGCCATCAGAAGCAATTACATAAAAATTAGCATTGGTAGATAAACCAAAATTATACGACCTATCTGCAGAACCATTTAGTAATCGAAAACGAACCACTTGTTTTGGTACTTTTAAATATGGATCTATAGTACCATTTACCATCAAAGTGGTATCATCATGGGTTGCCACTCCAATTTGGTGATAAACATCAAATATTCTACACTGAACAATCAATGGGAAATCATCTACATTGTATCTTCTCGGTAAATTGTAAGTGGCTTCTATACTATCTCTTACGATGATCATACCTGCTAACCCTTTACCTACTTGAAACTCTGTTTTAGGATGTATATGTGGATGATACCAAAAAGTAGCAGCATTGTTTCTTACCTTAAAAGAGGGTCTCCAGGTTTCACCCACCCCAATTGCTTGATATGGTGTACCATCATTTTTTGCAGCAACATGCAAGCCATGCCAATGTACAGTTGTTTTTTCAGCGGGTAAATTATTGGTGACATTTAACGTAACACTATCCCCTTTTCTCATAATTAGTGTAGGGCCTAAAAATGCCCCATTATACCCATAAGTAGTGGTATTAAAACCAGGGTAAAAAACTTTACTACCCTTTTGAACATTTAAATTAAACGTTGTTCCAGATAATGTATCGGGTATAAATAAAGCGTTTTGGGCTACCAAAATGATGTTAGAAAATAGAGATAAAAATAGAAATAGAAATATATTTTTTTTCATAGTCTTATTACTTTTTATTGATTGAGAACAGTAATCTTTTGTGTGAAATTTTGTTGATTCATTTCTCCCCTTATAAAGTAAATACCATTTGCTATATTAGGTAGTGGTATTGATTTGCTAAATGCACCTGCATTTACATTTTCATGATATAGTTTCATGATTTCTTGCCCTTGTATATTCATAAGGGTAAGGGAAAGCATTCCAGATTTTTCTGCATTCATAGAAACAGTAAGGTTGTTTGTAGCAGGATTTGGAAACACAGAAATAGCTGAATTGTTGGTAGTCATTTTTGAAATACCTAACGTGCCCGCAAAAAAATCATGTATGGTTTTTGACATAACCGTGGTATCTTTCAATTCGAAGGCCTGTGTGTTATGTAGTATTTTATGATCTTTGCCTCCAACAATTACAACAGTGGGCATACCCATGCCACCGTAATAAGCCACTTGTACATCGCCAGAATCGAAAGGCACAGAATTAGCAAAACCATTGGTGCTTATCCAATCTTTAATTTTAGTGCAAGTATAGCTTGGTGTAAAACCAAGTTGGTAAAACCTTACTTTGTTGCCGTATGACTTTTTTAATGGTAATATCATTGCATCTAATGCATGACCTGCATCTATGCAAGGTCTACAGCTCAACATAAAGAACTCCATTATTACCACATTTCCAGAATCTAATTCACTAAAAAGATGATGCATTTGTCCATTGCAATCATCCATTTTAAAGTCACGAGCTACTGTTGGGAGATTTTGTGCAAATGCTTTTTGATTAACCCCTAAAAAATAGCAGGATATTAAAAGAATTAAAATATTTTTTTTCATGATTTATTTTTTTAATTAATTTATAAAAATTTATTGATAAGATTAGAGCCTGTTTAAAATTTATTTAAAATGTTTGTTATGTGTCTTTTTATGCCACACTTCGTTATTTTTTTATTCTTAGAGTGCAGCTATCGTCTTCAAAAAAATGCCTTGTCAGACTAAAATCACATCATAACATTTCAAATAAATAAAATTTAAACAGGCTCTTCATTTATTTTCGATTAATAATAAGTTTCCTAAACACATTTCCATCTTTAGATATAGTATTTACATAATAACTACCTGTTGCTAATGAGGATGTATTTATAATTTCTTTTGAATTTCCTTCTAATAAAGAAATATTTTTAATTAACACAACTTTGCCAACGACATCCACTATTTTAATTGTAATTAATTGAGGGCTGAGCGTGTTAAAATTAAGGGTAATATAATTACTAGCTGGGTTAGGATAAACGGTCATGCTATTCAATACAACTGCTTCCTCTTTCAATTTTGTAGCGATAATACCAGTAAAATTAAGGTTATCTACCCATAAATAATCATTAACTACTGGTTTTGAGCCACTTGCTTCTAAAACAATAATACATGTATCTGGTAAAGAAGAATTTGAATACGTAAAAGGAATACTAAAACTAGCCCAACTCATGGCCATACCAGATAAGGTTTTGCTTGCAGTACCGATAGTTTCGCGCATTTTGGTTGACGAATTCCATTTGGTAAGAGTCACGGAAATAGAACCAGGGTTAGACCCCATGAATTGCCATTTACCCGTTAATGCGGTAGGTCTTTGATTAAATGCAAAGCCAGAGATTGGTTTCATAGTTATGGAATCTAATTTACCACTAACTGCAATTCCATTTACTACGCTTGACCCCACTTTCAATGACGTAAGAATTAAATAGGCTGCTCCAGCACTTCCCGGAGTTCCTTTTGTAGCGGTGTAAACTTTAGCAGATGCAGTTTTATTATTCATTGTTCCCCATCCTTCAGGATTACTATATGAACCCATAGTTGTCCATTTTTCGAAACTATTATTAGGTATTTGAGCAATTGCCCCTACATAAGTAAATATAGCAGTTGCAATTAATAAGTGTAATTTTTTCATTGTAGATGAATTTAGAAATAAGAAAATGTTGAATTAAAATAATTAAGCACGTTAATTAGTGTATATACACTAATTAAAATAGACAATATTCAAGAATAGAATATATAGTTGGTGTTTTTAGAAAATCATATTAATAATACCCTATTACTTAGATATAGGGTGGAATTAACGAGAAGTGGTGGTGGTTTTTGAAAATTTGAAACACTGTATAAAATGTGATAATTCAATAAATAATTAAGAGTAAATACAGGTATATTATGATCAATTATTTTAAATGAAGATAGAGGAGCTTTTATTAAAAATGCGGATTGATGGGTATCATTTATTTTTATAAAAGTGGTCTTATTATGACAACAACCCTTACTTTTCATTTTACTTCCGCAACAGCTTTCTTTTTCTTTCAAATCAAAAAAAGAAATGTTCTTAATTTTACCCCCGCAAAAATGCACATTAACCCTAATACCTGATGACATGCTGAGGTAGAAGAATAATAAAGGTAATATTAAGAATAATTTTTTCATTCGTAAATTCAAACTTATAAAAATAAATCCATTAAAGCAAAAAAATAGCATTTAAAGAACTATTTGGTTATTATTTAGTTATTGCTTCTGCAAATTTCAGACCACTATCATAATGTGTAGAAAGAGATAGGAATTTATAAGATATACTGCGCACCAAACATGTATTCCTAATATATACTAATAAATATTGTGCCTTACCTATATATTGCGAATAGCGGGTTTCTGAGTTATAATTATTTATAAACATTGTTGCAATGCGCCATTCAGTACTAATTTTATTTGATGGTCTCTCGGAAATGGAGTGGTTACGTAAAGTCAAATTTTGATTACATTTTTAATAGTTGAGTACTAAATTCTTAATTCATCTTAAAGTTTCTATTTTATAATAATCATTGTTTTTAGGCATAAATTTATTTTTGACAAACACTGAAGTAATTCAGAGGAATTTTGTATTCGTAATATTATTTTTAGATTATTAAATATTTGTTTAAACAGATTTTTTCATTTTTTTTGCAATCGATTAATTTATTCGATTTTAAAATTCCTCATCATACCCATATCCTCGTGTTCCAGGTTATGACAATGGTAGAGGAATAATCCTTTAAAATCCTCAAAGCGCATTAACAAATCCATGTACATTCCCGGCAATAAGTACACGCTATCCTGCCATCCTTCATTTATAAATCCGTCTTTAACGGCGTTCCATAGGTTCTGGTCAACGTTTTCTGTATTTCTGTTTACAATATTGAACTGCAATTGATGAATGTGTACAGGATGCGGCATCTGCATCATATTTCCCATACCCTGGTTGTTTCCCATCATGCCGCCTCCATCGTTTTGATTTTCAATAGAAATTTCTCCTCCATTGTTTATTCGCCAGACCTCGGTGGTATTTACCTTCACGATTTCATCGTCCGCCACTTCATTCCCATTGTAAGTTCTTCCGTTTATCGTCCATTTCATCATTCCCTCCATTCCGAAATTGAATATCCTTGGAGAAGTTTTGTTGATCGCATCGGCTAGGTTTAAAGCCTGTAAAACCGACAACATCTCCGGCAATTGCGCATCATTTTTCCTTGATGCTCCTACAGTGATGTTGAGGATATCGAATCGACTATTGTAAGGCAGCTGGTTATCACTATTATTGCCCATCATACCACCACCTATCATATTGTCCAATGGTATAGGCAGGTGAATTAACTTCAACTCCTCACTTTCAGATTTCTTTGATAAATCAAGCCAAATGTCGACCCGTTGCGCAGGAGCCAATATTAAATAGGGTAATGTTTTTGGGCTTTCCAACAGCCCACCGTCAACCCCAAAAACGGTAATGGGTTCATTTGTATTCCAAGCCAATTTGTAGGCACGGGAGTTTGAACCATTGAGCAGTCGTAAGCGATATTTTCCATCTTTGTTTAGGGACAGGGCATTATCTATTTTCCCATTGATAAGTATTCGATTCCCCAAAAAGCCTCGCATTTGATCCATCCTTCCATTGGGCAAATAGACCAGTTGATTATTCTCGTTAAAAGTTCGATCCTGAATAACAATAGGAATATCATAATCTCCAGTTGGCAGATTCAAGGCTTTTTCTTCCTCATCCGTAACGATGAACAATCCTGCCAGTCCTCTATAAACCTGTTCTCCTGTATGACCGTGGGGATGTGGATGAAACCAGTAGGTACCCGCCCTATTCATCACTACAAACTCATAAATATAAGTTTCCCCTTTATCTATCACGTGTTCTGGATGCCCGTCATTTTCGTGCGATACATGCAGCCCGTGCCAATGAATAATCGATTTTTCAGAAAGCTCGTTTTCAAATCGTATCCGCAACTTATCTCCTTTTTTTACCCGTATTATGAGACCAATCGCACATCCTTCTAATTGTTGTAAGTTCTGTTTATCCCCCTTTATTAAAGAACCCTTGTACGAATAGGTATCCGTATTTTTGGTGGATAGGATTTTAGTACTTGACTGTACCGCCTTTAATTGTATATCGACGTCGGCATTGAAATCCCTTTTTACAGTAGTTCCAACTTCGGGATGAGCGGAAGAAGTAACCGAATTACAGGAACTGAATAATGGGCTCACGTATAATCCAGCAGCCAAAAGGCTTACTGTTTCAATGAAACTTCTTCTATTGTACTTGTTCTTATCTTTCATTACATAACTTTTTTAAATTTTTTTGTGGTAGTCCATTTTTGTTTTCTATCTAACTATTAATTTAGCCAGAGCTATTTTTCTTGATGAGGTTTTTTTATATTATGTTGATTGTATCACCATAATTGCTTAAGTCATTACATCAGCTTTCTGAGTCACTTTCTCAAATTTCATTTATTGCCCATTTTCTTTCGGAGTAATTGCGCATTTATGGCTACGATTATTGTACTCAAACTCATAAAGATTGCCCCAACTGCTGGGCCTAATACAAAGCCATATTTATATAGTACACCTGCCGCTAAGGGAATTGCAAAAACATTATACGCTGTTGCCCATACCAGGTTTTGAATCATTTTTTTGTAAGTGGCTTTACCAAATAAAATCAGCTTCAATATATCCTGCGGATTACTGTTTACTAAAATAATATCTGCTGTTTCAGCTGCTACATCTGTACCTGAGCCTACTGCAATGCCAACATCTGCCTGTGCTAGTGCTGGGGCATCATTCACTCCGTCTCCAGTCATAGCAACAAATTCTCCTTTGCTTTGTAACTCTTTTACAATTTCTACTTTTTGATGTGGAAGTACTTCCGAATAATATCCATCTAAACCTAACTCATCGCTCACGGCTTTGGCAACTATTTCGTTATCACCTGTCGCCATCATTACTTTAATATTGTTTTTTTTGAATAACTTAATGGCTTCATAAGATTCAGGACGTATTTCATCTGCTAAGGCTATAAAACCAGCTAACTCATTATTAATAATTATAAAAACAACGGTTTCAGCAGCATTACTGTATGCACTTTTTGGAACGGAAATATTCTTATCTTTTAAGTAACCTGGACTAACTACTTTTACTTCGTAACCTTCCACTTTTGCTTCCACCCCTTTTCCTGTTATAGCGTTAAAATTTTCAAGTTTGGGAATAGTAGTTTTTTGTTCTTTTATCTTTTTCAAAATACCAACAGCAATAGGATGCTCGGAACTTTGCTCCAATGCACTTGCCAACCGCAGTAATTCATCTTTATTGTATTTATCAGATACAGCTTCGTAACGGGTAACTCCAAAATCACCTTTAGTAAGAGTACCTGTTTTGTCAAATAATAACGTTGATATTTTACGAGAATTTTCAAAAGCTGTTCTATTTCTAATTAGTAATCCATTCTGTGCAGAGATGGCGGTTGAAATAGCAACCACTAATGGGATTGCCAATCCTAAAGCATGGGGACATGAAATAACCATTACGGTAACCATACGTTCCAAAGCATATACAAAATCAAATCCAAGTAATAGCCATATTGCTAATGTTCCAAACCCACCGCCAAGCGCAATATACGTAAGCCACTTGGCTGCTTTGTCGGCGAAATTTTGCGTCTTAGATTTTGCTTTCTGTGCTTCCTGAACCAATGTAATTACCTTGTTTAGGTAACTGTCTTTTCCCGTGTGTAATACTTTCACTTTTAAAGATCCATTTCCATTGATAGAGCCTCCTATAACCTGCTGTTCAATTCCTTTTTTTACAGGTTTTGATTCGCCCGTAAGCATGGATTCATTGAGGTAACTTTCTCCTTCGATAATTATTCCATCAGCCGGAACTTTTTCTCCAGGTTTAACCAAGATAATATCATCTTTATTTAGTTCTTCTAGCTTTATATCTACGACATTATCTCCCTGCATTTTATGTGCTTCTGAAGGCATCATACTCACTAATAATTGCAGGGCTTTAGAGGCTCCCAAAACTGATTTCATTTCAATCCAATGCCCAACTAACATAATATCGATTAGCGTTACTAACTCCCAAAAAAACATTTTACCTTCTAACCCAAATACAATTGCGCTACTATATACATAAGCCACAGTAATTGCAACGGCAATTAAGGTCATCATGCCAGGAGCTTTTTTTTTCAGCTCATCTTTCAATCCTTTTAAAAAAGGCCAGCCTCCATAGAAAAAGGTAATTGATGATAAGGCAAATAAGACATACATACTCCCCTGAAAGCTCAATTCAAACCCTAAGAAACCCTGTATCATTGGTGAAAGCACCAAAACGGGAATGGATAATATTACCGAAACCCAAAACCGTTTTCTGAAATCAGCAATCATCATTTTATGATGGTCGTGTCCTGCTATATCCATAGGTATTGTTCCATGATTCATTTTAGAATGATCAATCTTGCTATGATCCATTTTAGCATGTTCTTCCTTGGTCATGTTCATTTTGGAATGGCCAATTGCTGAACTTTCTTCTTGCTGGTTAATATGTTCATTGTGATTCATGATTTGTTCAATTTATAAGGAAGTTTAATTTTTCATTTAGTTTTGATTGGACGAATCTTTATGTTGCTATTCAATCACAAATATTTATGATTAAACTTTATTTAATCTCTAAGCCATGCCGTGTTTCCATCCTATTGAAACAAGCCACCAATTCATAGGATACGTTATTATAGTTCCGATAAAAAGAGCTAATAGTGCAATGCCCCAAAAGGCATAGGTATAGGGCAATGGTGGTGGTGATATAATTAGTGGCTGAATGAGTTTCGCTGTAAGAAGCATGCCAGACATTAATGTAATCATAGAAAAGAACTCAGCTCTTCCTCCTTTCCATAAAGCTTGAGAAGGAGAATTTCCCATACTCCGCATTGCAGTATATTGAAACAAAATCCAGCCAAACAAGAATCCAGCTATATATTCTGCCGTAAATTCGCTCCAGAAATTAAGTCCCATGTATCTTCCAATAACCATGGCAGTCATTATTCCCAAACCATCTCCTGCTATACAATGAATGACCGAGCCAGTAATTTTACTAACTGTACCAGATACATATCTATGATGAAATTTTTCCTCAGAAATTTTCTTATTTACTTTTGGTCTTACAAATGACAATCCATTTGGCCGGCAAGTCAACAGATACAAAAGCAATCCTACTACTGAAAAAAAGATGAAAATAATAGGCCATCCAGCTTTTAATGATTTATTTACAGCCGTATTTACATAAAACAAATCATAAATAACCCAGATTGCTAAAATCAACCCACTTACATACCAAGACACAACAAATGAGTCGTTTGTTAAAAAGTTTAATAATAAATCAATTATGTTTTTCATTTTTTTTTCGCTTTGGAAACAATGAATTTTTTTATTTAATAAAAGAGATGTAGTTGATTTTAATGATCTTAAGATTTGATAAGTGTGATAACAAAATATTCTCCTGAGTTTTTTCTATACTCTTGCTGAATGATACCCGTAAGAAAATTAAATGTTTCTTTAACCGAGTAATTGATGGTTTTTATTTTAAATCCGAACATGTATGCGTTGATTTCCATTTTTTCTTTGATATAATAATTTTTCGATTCTATTTCTTCATTAGATATTTTCCTGTCTGAAATATTTATCTTGCTATTCGCACCAAAAAAACCAAGTACTCCACCTTCAATATCCATTGAAAAAGAAATATCGGGTAGTAGGTTCTTTACTCCCATGTCAACAGGATAAAAATTATTTTCCGATAATAATCTGATTGAAACATTCGTGTAATTCTCTTTGTTTGATAAAGGAAAAACATGCATAAATAGCTTACCTTCAGATGGCTCACATGAATAATTGGTTTCGTAAGTATCCTCCAGTTTTCCATCTTTATCGTATGAAAAAATTTTCACAGGCAATATATATTTGCTACCTTTTTTCTGTACTGTTCCTGCTTCAATTATCTGTGTGCTTATAATGTTATCTTTTTTATCATAACTCGTCTTTTCATATTTATTGCCATCTATTTGATACATGAACATTTCTTGTATATTCTGACTAAATATAAAATCGGCGTTCAGCATTAAAGCGATTATTGCCAGAATAATAATATTTTTACTTCGCACCTTCATGTATTAATTTAACCATAAATAAAAATCTCTACTTCCTAATTTAATTCATTAAACCTGCTAGTAAAAACAATATAGCAGCAATACCAGCTGCAATGAAATTATAAGGGTTTGCATATTTTAAATATTTTGCATGATCTGCCTGAGCAATATTTGATGACATATTCGTCATTCCCGCAACTGGTGAAGTAACATCTCCGAATGTGCCGCCCGTAATTATTGCCGCTACACAAAGTGGAATTCCAGCTCCAGATACCACAGAAATTGAAATTGCAATAGGCATGAGTAAAGAAGCCGATCCCCAACCCGAACCAATGAAATAAGTTACGCTAGACGACAATATAAAAAGTGAAACGGCTACACTCCATTTGGGCATAGAGCTGCCTATGTTTTGATTTATAAATTCATTCAAACCCAACTCTTGTGAAACAGATGCTAAGGGCCAGGCTAAGGCAAGAATTACGAGGGTTGTCATTATTTTGTTGCCACCAGTTATAACATCGGAAGTCATTTCTTTTAGATTATATTTTTGGAAAAAATAACATACAGAAGATATTACTATGGTTATAAATAATGCGACAAGCATGGCCCTGTTGGGGTCAGTGTTTGACATGGCTTCAATAAAAGTATTATTACCC
>JBDTFR010000044.1:0-5357 GCA_039937835.1 Bacteroidia bacterium
AAGAAGCAGATATTTATTATACAAATCAGAAAGTGATTGGACTGCTAATCAAGCTAAACGAGCCAGTATTCTTTTTGAAAAATATCCGCTTCTTAAAACAGCATATAAATTAACATTAGAATTTAGAGCCCTCTATAAAAACATATCTAAAGACAAAGCTCTTGTGCAGGTCAATGAATGGAAAGATAAAGTAGTAGCCTCAAATATAGAAGAGTTTAATACGGCTGTAAACTCCTTAGAATACCATCTAGATAATATCCTAAACTTTTTTGATAACAGAAACACAAATGCTAATGCCGAATCATTCAACTCTAAAATAAAAGGTTTTAGAGCTAATTTAAGGGGTGTTACTGACGTTAATTTTTTCCTTTTTAGACTTCAAAAATTATTTGCATAAATTTACTCCCCAGAAATAATGACTGACCCTAAAACAGGCAATGCGCGTAAATTAATTATTAGTAATAATTAATAATTGAAGAGAGAGCTTTGTGAAAAACAACTATTTTTTTCATGAAATAGTTTCAGTTTTATTTATAAAAAATAAATAAAAATTTTTAATTTAAAATACTAGGATTGTTAATAATAGGGTAAATTAGTAATTGAATTAAGTTAAAAAATTTGAATTAGTTATAAATAATATAAAACCTATGAAAAAAATTTCCACTCTTTTATTATTAGCTTTTGCTTCAATGAGTTTTGCTCAAAGTTTTAAAATTACCTATGGAGGAAAAGATGTGTCAGGAACAGAATTTACAAAATATATCTCAGCTGGAGATTATAATATAATTGATTTTGGACTTGAAAATAAAAGTAATGTAGATAAACTCTTTAAAGTAGCCAGAACAGTAAAAAGCCCTGCAAAATTAGAAGACTGTAGTAGTATTACTATATGGACAAGTGTATTGAGCTATATGACAAACCACGAATCTATCGACACTTTACCAGATAGTTTTCCGTTCGAAGCTAATTCTACTTTACCAAAAGATAGTGTTAGTCCTGGTTTACTTGTGAATCTTAATGTATGTCCAGTTTGTGTAGATCATACTATTGTTTATAGAATTTGGGATGAATCTAATGATAAAGATTTTGCTGAAGTAACCATTAATTATACTTGCACCAACGGGATTAAAGAGCATGACTTGGGCACTATCTCTCCTGCATACCCTAACCCAGCCAACGGTATGATAGCTATTGATTATACTTTAAAAAACACCCCAAAAAATGCGAAAATTATATTTTACGATAGGTTGGGTAAAATGGTGAAAGAAACTCCGATAGCAAATCAACAAGGTACTGCGAAAATTAATATTTCTGAATTATGTACAGGGTTTTATTTCTATAATTTTGTTGTAGATGGTAAAACAAGTAATGCACGCAAATTAATTATTAGTGGTAATTAATAGTTTTTGATACTTTATTTTTAAAAGAGCTGTTTGAAAAAATAACTCTTTTTGTTTTATGAAAATATTATCATAAAATTAATTTTCTTCTTTTAGCCTAAGGAGTTCGATTATAAAAAGCTTTAAATACCCCTATAAATAGGGGGTTAAATAAGCATTTTAATTCTTTTGATTCTCCAAAAGAATTAACCAGAGAAAAGGCATCACCAAATCTAAATTCATTTCTCAAGTAAAAGTTCTTATGCCATAACGCTACGAAATTGGACGCTCAATCTTTTCATGAACTATAACCGCAGCAATAATAATCTTTAACGCAATCGGCAAAAATCAAAAAAATTTCCGCCCATATTTGTCTTGGTAATCGAACTCCATTTTTTCTTCTTTTATTTTAAATGTAAGACTCCAAAGACAAATAAAATACACGAACAATGTAAATTAATCGTTAAATTAAATTATTTAGCAGATAAATTTAAAACAATAGTGTATTATTGGTGAATAATTTTAATAGGAGAAAAATTAAAAAATACGGAACTCTTTTTTGAGCAACTACTTTGATAACGAACAAGAATGGAAACCGCTATTAATTTATTTTAATAATTTGTAATACCCCTAAACCAATTATATAACCTAACCAATCATCTTAAAAAAAATTATTATGAAACAATCAAAAACAACATGCAACCGTTTGCTATCATTCGGATTAAAACAAAAAGTAAGAAAAAACATGCTTGCTGCGAGTATGTTAATGGCGTGTATCTCAGTTAACGCTCAAGATCGCTATGATAATACAAAACTTGGAGGTAATGCTTTAGATTACTACCCCACGCCCTTCCTAATATGGTTGGTAATACTGCCATAGGAAATCGAAACTCAGTACTTTTGAGGGGTAACAATAATACTTGTTTAGGAGCAGGTGTTATGGCAGGTGTTTTAGGAGTCGGTGGTGAAGAACCAACTGGAAATAATAACTGTGTTATAGGTTTGGAGGCATTATTTCACAATACAACAGGATACACTAACTCTACTATCGGAATTTATTCTTTATACTCCAATACAACTGGGAGTCAAAACTGTGTTTTGGGAGATGAAGGTTTATACACTAACACCACAGGATCAAAACAGGTTGCCATAGTTTCATCTGCTCTACGTAATAATACTATTGGAGTTAAAAATGTTGCAGTAGGATACAAAGCTTTAAAAGCAAACATCGGTGGAATTTTTAATACTGCTATAGGCTATCGAGCTTTAAATTCTAGTACGAATGGAAATTATAATACTGCTATAGGTTATGGAGCAAACTGCTCTGGTTCAGTACAAAATGGAACTGCTATCGGTTATGGATCAACTGTTAATGCAAGTAATAAAATACGATTAGGAGGTTCTGGCGTTACTGTTATAGAAGGACCTGTTGCTTATTCCGTCTTTTCTAATGGACGTTTTAAAACAAACATTAGTGAGAGTGAAGTTAAAGGCTTAGAGTTCATCAAAAAACTTCGTCCAGTAGTTTACAATTTCGACACCAAAAAATTTGACGAATTTTTGAATAAAGATATACCAGAAAATGAAAGAAAAGATTCGCCACAAAAGGATTTCAGCGCTTCTTCTGCTATTCGCCAAAGTGGATTTATTGCACAAGAAGTAGAGACTGCAGCCAAAGAAGTAGGTTATAATTTTAACGGACTTCATGTACCACAAAATGGAAACGATAATTATAGCCTTGCTTATAGTCAGTTTGTAGTTCCATTGGTTAAAGCGGTACAGGAATTAAGTAAACAAAATGAAGAACTAAAAAAAGAGTTGGATGAGTTGAAAAAGATAGTAAAAAATAATTCATCTGAAAATTCAAATTCAATTGAAACTCCTGAAACAAGTTTGTATCAAAATGCACCCAATCCGTTTAATGAAGCTACTACCATTAAATATTCTATTTCTCCGCTTTCGAAAAAAGCGACTCTTACCATCGTATCCATAAACGGACAGAAAATAAAAGAGTTTGATTTAACTGGTAGAAACCAAAATGCAGTGGAGATTAATGCAGGTGAATTAGCACCAGGTAGTTATGTGTATTCGTTAATTGTGAATGATAAAGTTGTTGATACTAAAAAAATGACGTTAACAAAATAATTTAAGTTGATTTTGAAAGGGGCTGGCTCAGATGGAGGCAGCCCCTTTTTTATTGTAGATTATACTGCAATAAAGCTAATAATAATAACCTGAGTTCGCTTTTAAAAGAATTCAATTAGCCTATAAATAAGGATTCCAATATGAACCTAATTCTTTTGATTCTCCAAAAGAAAGTACGCAAAGAAAAAGCGACCACGAAAACCAACCTCCAGCTTTCGTTTTTCCCGCAATAGCCCTACACCTCATTGCCACGAAACTGGCGGTTCGCCCTTTTCGTGGACTTCAGCCGCACCAATACTAATGGTTAATCCTATTAAGAAACATTGTGCTGAATTTTTTCATTTTATTTTTTGTAATATTAATCGAAGGTTAGTAATAATGAAACGGAAAATTTAAGACAATCACTTTCAAAAAAATAATTTCTTTTTTACAGTACTTTTTGTAGCTCTAATTTATTCAGCAGAATGGAAAAAATTTTTAAATTAGCATCTATTTATTTTACATCAGTACCAACGAAAAAAAACAGAACCACAAATTAATAGCAACTAAACTAGATTGCCATTAACAAAAGAGTTAATGTTTGAAAAATATCATGCATTAGGTAGTAAAAAAATAAAAAAAGAACCAAGGGATCAAGTAAGAAACCATAGGAAAAAGCATTCCCTTTGAATCAATCAAAAAAGAATTAACCATGGCACATGCAAAAAACATAGACTGCCAAATACTAAGTTATCTGGAGCAGTTATCAGAAAAGAAAAAGAAGGTGATACTGACGGTAGTAAAGACATTTGCCGAAGAAAGTGTTACCCTGTGGGATATTATGCCCGGTGAAGTACGCAAAGGGGTTGAAAAAGGAATACTTCAATCAAAAAAAGGAATAGGTCGTTCACACGAAGAAATAATGAAAAAGTATAGCAAATGGCTAAAGAAATAATTTAGACACTAGAGGCGGAAAAAACTCATGATGTAGTAATCCGATACTTAGCAGAGGAATGGAGTGCAAAAGAAGTAAAAAAGTATATTGAAAAAGCAAACACGATCGTTCATCACATCAGCACCCATCCACTAGCCTATCGTTCAGCTGGAAAAGAAGATGTAACAGAAGCTGTAGTCACCAAACACAATATTCTGTTGTACCGAGCATCCAGGCAAAGCATTTATTTATTATACTTTTGGGACAGCGGAAAAAATCCGGCAAGAAAACCTACAACAAAATAATCTCACGTATCACAAGGGAGCAAAAGCCATTCCCTAAACATTTTTTGCCTGTTTTTTATTATCGACCTAAAATTGATTTAAAGGTTATATCTTTAAAGTATGTTATTCAAAAAAGTAATAAAGTGGTATAAAATATTTGATTCAACAGAAGCTGCCGCTATGCAAATTGAATTAAATACAGCACAAACTATTGTAATTGATAAAAAAAAGATATGTATTGCACACACTCCTAAAGGTTTTTTTGCAGTGAATGATAAGTGTCCGCATAATGGTGCCTCTTTGGGAAATGGCTACTGCACAAAAGAAAATAGTATTGTTTGCCCTGTTCATCGTTATCATTTTGATCTTACTACGGGTCGATCAAAAAGTGGATTGGGAGATTTTGTAGATACTTACCCTATTGAAATAAAAGCGGATGGAATGTATATTGGTTTCAAAGAATTGGCTTGGAATTTATAATTATGTTTTTCTTAAATTTAATTTATTTAAGGTATAATAGCAAAAAATAGTTGGCAAAATGACCTGTAAGCCAATACAGGATAGGGGTTAGAGGAAGGGTATTGAAATCGGTTTCAATATCCTTTTTTTGTACATGAAAAAATCAAAAAAAAGGCA
>JBDTFR010000045.1:0-54580 GCA_039937835.1 Bacteroidia bacterium
ATCGTGATAAGTTGCTACGCCATTATAAACAGCTCCTATATCGGTAATTTTTAACACATTTACGAGGAAGTCAGAAAACTCAAAAATATTTTTTTGAATTTGTTTGTACTCATTGTGTAAAACTGTATTGTGGAACATTTCAGGATAATAATTTTTTATCATCCCCACGCAGGATGCTGATGGGCAGATAATGTATCGATCGTTTTGAAATTCCCGAATAAATTTTTCGCCTACTTCTTTACAATCATCCCAATAGCCTGCATTAAAAGCAGGTTGTCCGCAACAAGTTTGTTCTGGGTTATAATTAACACCACAACCTACTTTTTCTAAAATTTTTACCATGTTTAATCCAGTATTCGGATAAACCTGATCTATAAAACAGGGAATAAAAATATCTACAATCATAAAACAACAACTAAAGAAATATAAAGGTCGGAAATATATTATATTTTTATTGCTTTTCTTTTTGAGGAATTGTTAACAGTATAGCAAAGCCGATTATAAAAAATATAACTAAGGCCAATATAGAGTTACGCATTCCCCCACTCACGCGTTCTATAAAACCAAATGAAAACATACCAATTACAATCCCTATTTTTTCTAATACGTCATAAAAACTAAAATAAGAAGTGGTGTCTTTTGTTACAGGTAATAATTTAGAGTAGGTAGATCGTGATAAAGATTGAATGCCCCCCATGATTAAGCCAACGCTGCAAGCAACAATATAAAATCCTGGAGGTGTATAAACATAGGCGTATGTTCCAATACAAACAGCTATCCATATTATCAATATTATTCCCAATGTTTTTATATTTCCAATTTTTTTAGATGAAAAAGAAAATAAATAAGAACCAGCAATCGCTAAAAATTGAATCATTAAAACACTCATAATTAAATTGGTATCTTCTAATCCTTTTATTTCTTTTTTAGCAAATAAAACCGCCATTAATAATACGGTTTGCACGCCCATGCTGTAAATAAAAAAGGAAGCTAAATACCTTTTTAATTGTTTTATTTGTTTTAATTCACTCCATACTTTCCATAATTCCTTAAATCCATTCAGAAAAACATTTTTATTACTTGTATGATGCTTTTTTTCATTTGGTAAATTAAAAAAGGTTATTTGTGAAAAGCCTACCCACCAAAGAGCAACAAAAACGAAAGAATATCTCACGTTCATATCATACACTTTAATTAAAATTAGGTTAATTATTAATAATAGAACACTCCCTATATAGCCCCATGCATAACCTTTCGCACTTACCTTATCATGATCAACAGGATCAGCAATTTCAGGGAGATAAGCATTGTAAAACACCAGGCTACCCCAAAATCCAACACTGGCGAGCAGTATAGATAATGCACCCCAACCTAGGTAGGCTTTACTGAAAAAATATAAGGAAGCGCAAGCAATTGCCCCTAAATAACAATAAAATTGCATGAATCGTTTTTTGAGTCCGCTATAATCTGCAATGCCTGATAATATAGGAGAAGAAATAGAAACAATGATAAAAGAGAGTGCAACAATGTAAGAATACAATTCGGTATTCTTAAATTCCATTCCCCAAAACTGAACCATATCGCTAATAATTGTTCCATTAGCATTTTTTGTACTGGTAACAGCTTCATAAAAAATAGGAAAAATAGCAGTTGTAATAACAAGGGGGTAAGCAGAATTTGCCCAATCATAAAAAGCCCAAGCGTTGATTAGCTTTTTATTTCCCTTTTCTAAATTCATAGATAATACAATGGTTATGGTCGTTTAAAATAAGTTGATTAGAACCTAAATGCTTTTACGGTATCCACAAAACATTTTACGTTATCTTTTTCTAAGTCTGGATATAACCCATGCCCTAAATTTGCAATATGACGATGTGGCCCAAAGGCTTTTAACATTTTTTCGGTTTCCTTTTTTATGGTGGAGAAATCAGCATATAATAAACAAGGATCCATATTGCCTTGTAATGTTTTATGTTCTCCTATTAATGAGCGAGATTCGGCTATATCCATTGTCCAGTCAAGGCCAATAGTATCACAATTTAATTGTGCCATTTGTTTACGTGCGAAAAAAGCATCTTTAGCAAAAACGGTAAGCGGTACTTCATTTATTGCATCGCAAATTTGGGTAATGTATTTTAATGCAAAAGTGGTGTATTGATTGGGCGATAACACACCTGCCCAACTATCAAATAATTGAAGTATGTCTGCACCAGCCACAATTTGTGCTTTCAAATAGTTAATGGTGCTATCAGTAATTTTTTGCAATAGTTGATGAGCTAATTCAGGCTGCGTATAAAGAACCTTTTTAGCTTTAGAAAAAGTTTTACTTCCACTACCTTCAATCATATAGGCAAAAATAGTCCAAGGTGCGCCTGCAAAACCAATTAGCGGTACACGGTTATTTAATTCTTTTTTAGTTAGTTTAATTGCATCTAGCACATAGTGTAAATCGTGGCTTTGGACTATTCTTAATTTATCTACATCTGCAAGGGAATGTATTGTTTTTTCAAACCAGGGTCCTTTTGCTTCTATCATTTGATAAGGCAAGCCCATGGCTTCGGGTATTACTAAAATGTCCGAAAAAATAATGGCCGCATCTACTCCTAAAATATCTACGGGTTGAATACTCACTTCACAAGCGAATTCAGGCGTTTCAACTAATTCTTTAAAACCACCCAGCTTTGCTCTTACCTTGCGGTATTCAGGTAATATACGGCCTGCTTGACGCATCATCCATACAGGTGTTCGTTCTGTCTTTTCGCCTCGCGCTGCTCTTAAAATTAAATCGTTTTTAAATGCCATTTTTGTAATTTATTATTAGTATCATAAAACTACAAGATAGTGTATACTTTTCATGGTTTTATGCAGAAATGCAAAAGTAGGAAATTCAATTACTTTATCTGATACAATGCCATTTAATTTTAACCTAATAAGCTTGAAATGAAATATAAAATTTATAGCGTATTATTCTTTTGCATCTTTTTTTGTTGTACCCAATCATCCATTTTCTTTTCTATAATATCTAAAGGCATACATCCACCATCCAAAAATTGATCGTGAAACTCAGAAATAGAAAATTTTTCACCCAATTGTTTTTCACATTTATCTCTTAGTTCTTTTATTTTTAATGAACCAATTTTATAACTCAGCGCTTGACCAGGAATAGCCATGTATCGTTCTATCTCAGCTGTAGCCGCTGCTGTGGAGGTTGCTTCATTACTGGTCATATATTCAATTGCTTCTTCTCTTGTAATTTTTCCAGTGTGCATACCCACATCTACTACTAAGCGTATTGCACGATGAATTTCTTTTCCAAGTGCTCCCATTTGTTGATAAGGATCGGTATAACAACCTAATTCTTTTCCTAAACTTTCACAGTATAAAGCCCAGCCTTCGCCATAGGCACCATACCAATCAAAGCGACGAAACTTAGGAAGGCGTTCATTTTCCTGTTGTAAAGAAATTTGAAAGTGATGACCAGGAATTGCCTCATGCAAAAATAAACTTTCCATTCCGTGAGTTACATTGTATTTTTTTGCATCAATAATAGGTACATAAAAAATACCTGGGCGGCTACCATCCGCTGTCCCCTGTTGATACTCGGCGCTTGAACTTGCGGCTCGAAACGCTTCGGTTTGGCGAATCTCAAATTTAGTTTTAGGCATTTTACCAAACATGTTTTTTAACTTAGGTTCAATTTTAGCTTCAATAGCGCGATAGGCTTCTAAAACACCTTCTGCTGTTTTAAACGGCATAAATTGTTTATCGGTTTTCATAAACTCAAAAAAAGCTTTCAAATCTCCTTTGAAATTTAAAGTTGCTTTTAATTGTTCCATCTCTAAGTGAATACGCTTTACTTCAACTAAGCCGATAATATAAATCTCTTCAGGATCTTTGGTGGTAGTGGTCCATAATCGAGTAAGGTATTTATAATACTTATCTCCCCCAGGTACTGCGTTAATACCTGTGGTGGTTCTTGCTTTTGGTAAATATTCATTTTTTAGAAAGTCACTCAGTTTTCTATAGGCGGGTAGTATGGTATCTTTAATTAAATAAGTATAAGCTTTCGTTAATCTGCTTCTATCTATTTCGCTAAAATCGTTAGGCATATTATTTATTGGTCCATAGAATAAGCTTTTAGAAACATCATTGGTTTGTATAGCATCTAATTGCGGAGTCACTTTTTTAACGAGCGCAGCAGGTAACATAAAGTTCGCCGTCATTCCCTTTTTAAAATATACAATGGCACTATCTACCCAATCATTATAGTTAGATGCTCTTTGTTGCCAGTTATCGTAATCAGCTACCGTTTTAAAGGGTTGATTACCGCTACCACTCCCTAATTGCCCCATGGTTAAAGGTAAGCCCCAAAATTGATTACAAGGAATATAATTACTGTTATTGGAAAGCCCTTCAATACCCATTTCCATTTTGTACTTAAAAATATCAAAGCTAACTCTATCATTTTTATTAAGGGAGTCTCTGTTAAAGGCAGAGAGTGCTTTAAGATTATTTTGGTAAAATGCTTTAATTTTTGCACGATAACTATCTGTAAAATCTATTGGAAGTTTATTGTTATAGCGATTATCTCCATTCGAGGTAGCATCTAAAGGGAATAAGGGAAGGTATTGATCGTAATAATTTTCGAATAAAACGGCTAATTCTTTATTGTCTTCTGGAGGGGGGATAGTTGCAGTTTGTTTTTTTTGTTTACAAGCACTAAAACTAATAACGAGAAGAAGGAAAATGTTAATATAATTTTTCATAGATTGGCTTTTTATGATTGAATAAATATAAATACAAAAATGAGGTAGTACTAGAAATTAAATATAATAAAGTATTTATAAAAAAAGCCGCTCCTGATGAGGAGCGGCTTTTTTTGATGATAAATGTAATTTTTATGCTTTTGCAAGCACACCCGTTAGTATTTCCGCATCTACAAGTATACGCCCGCAATGTTCGCAAACAATTACTTTTTTATGTGTTTTAATATCTAAATGACGTTGAGGTGGAATCTTATTAAAACAACCGCCACAAGCGTCACGTTCAATAGTTACAACACCTAAACCATTAACAACATTTGCACGAATGCGTTTATACGCATTTAATAAACGCTCTTCAATAATACTTTCAGAGTTTTTGGATTTTTTTAACAGAGCTTGTTCCTCTTTTTCAGTTTCAGAAACAATATCATTTAGTTCCTGCTGTTTAATTTTAAGATCTTTTTTTCTGTCTTTTAAATCTTCTTCAGATTTAGCAATTACTTCTTGTTTAGCAATAATATTTGCTTTGTATTCTTTAATACGTTTTTCAGCCAATTGAATTTCTAAATTTTGAAATTCGGTTTCTTTCGTAATCGCATCAAATTCACGATTATTGCGCACTTTACCTTGCTGTGTTTCGTATTTTTTTATTAATGTTTGCGCATCTTTAATAACATTCTTTTTTTCTACAATTGACTCTTCTAATGTTTTTAATTCCTCTGTGAAATTAGTAACACGAGTTTCTAAACCAGTCACCAAATCCTCTAAATCTCGAACTTCTAAAGGCAATTCCCCTCTTACGGTTTTAATTTTATCAATCTTTGAGTCAATTTGTTGCAATTCATACAAAGCTCTTAATTTTTCCTCTACTGAAATTTCGTCAGTTTTAGTTTTTGCCATCTTTTATATATATTTAATAGGATTCGTATTGATTTTGGTCAAATGGAATGCAAATGTACTAAATTTTTTATTTAGTATTTCATAAAATAGTTCAATAGTAAACTGCTCACTTTCATAATGTCCTATATCCGCAATAACAATTTGATTATCGGCATCAAAAAACTGATGATACTTAAAATCAGCGGTTACAAACACATCTGCCTCACTTTTAATGGCATTTTTCAGTAGAAAACTGCCAGCACCCCCACAAATTGCTACTTTTTTTACTTTTTTACCTCGCAACGCAGTATAACGAATGCTTTCGGCCTTCATCGTACTTTTTAGTTGTTTTAAAAAGCTGAGTTCATCGATGGCTTCACTCAATTCCCCAACAATACCTGCGCCCACCCATTTATTTTCATTGGTAATGGAAAGTAAATCGTAAGCAACTTCTTCATAAGGGTGAGCTTTTAATAAGGCATTCACCATTTTATGCTCTAAGTAAGCGGGATAAATTAATTCAATTTTGATTTCTTTTTCTTGCTGTAATTTTCCTATTTCACCAACAAAAGGGTTAGCTGCTTTACCAGGTTTAAATGTGCCTATTCCATTGGTATTAAAGCTGCATTGCTCGTATTCACCAATTTGTCCACCTCCCACCATAAACAAGGCATTTCGTACCGCCTCGGCAGACGCATCAGGACAATAAGTAACTAGTTTTTTTAATCCGTTTTTTTGTGGCGATAATAGATTATAATTTTTCAACTGTAATTTTTCTGCAATTTTAGCATTTACACCCTGCCAAACATTATCTAGGTTAGTGTGTGCGGCGTATATGGCAATATCATTTTTTATAGCTTTAATAATTACACGCTCTACGTAATTGTTGCCATTAAATTTTTTAATTCCTGTAAAAACAATGGGGTGATGTGCAATAATTAAATTGCAGCCCAAAGAAATTGCTTCATCTAATACCACCTCCGTGCTATCTAAACAAATAAGCGCAGCTGTAATTTCCATGCTTTCATTTCCACAAATTAAACCTGCATTATCATAGCTTTCTTGATAAGCGAGTGGCGCAATATGTTCTAAATAAGTGGTAATTTCTTTTAACTTCATATCATTGATTTTATAAAATAAAATATTTACGCAAATTACAAAGATCAACGTTAAGATTTAAATTTAAAAAATTGGTTAACTATTCTTCTGTAGAAAAAGAATAAAAATTTTCAGAAGTATAATTTTAGAAGTATAAATAGATAAAATTGTGAATGTGCTAATTATTTAATAGTATTGTTTTTAGGTATTTACCACCTACAGCTTATAAACTTTAATTTAGTATTTTTAGCTTATGAAGCTTTTGCGTATTCTGTTATTACCCCTTTCACTTCTTTACGGAGGTGTTGTATATGTACGTAATAAATTTTATGATTGGAATATTTTAAGTATTAGTAAACCAAGTATTGCAACCATTTCGGTGGGTAATTTAAGTGTGGGGGGCACAGGTAAAACGCCGCACATAGAATATTTAATTCAATTACTTAAAACAGAATTTTATATCGCAACGCTTAGTAGAGGCTATGGTAGAAAAACAGAGGGTTTTTTATTGGCCGATACACAATCGGTAGCAACAGATATTGGGGATGAGCCCATGCAATTTAAAAAAAAATTCCCTCGTCTTCGAATTGCTGTAGATACTGACAGGGTTAGAGGGGTAAAATTGTTGGTGCAAAATTACCCTTCCTTGCAAGCCGTATTGTTAGATGATGCTTTTCAACATCGTGCTATTAAAACAGGTTTATCCATTCTGTTAACAGATTTTAGTAATTTATTTACCAGTGATTATCTATTGCCTACTGGTAATTTAAGGGAATTTGGGTGCGGTTATAAACGAGCAGATATTATTATTGTAACAAAATGTCAAACTGTTTTTTTGCCAATAGAACGCAAGCGATTAATAGATGAAATAAAACCCACTACTCATCAACAAATTTATTTTTCGTACCTTAAATATGGCGATTTTATTTCTTTATACTCTGGCGATAATGCATTTACAAAAGAATATTATTATGAACGAGGTTTTTCTATTCTTTTGGTTACAGGCATTGCGAATTCAACTCCATTAGAATATTATATTAAAAGTAAAGTAAGAAATGTAGAACAATTAAAATTTCCAGATCACCATCAGTTTAAAAGAGAGGACATGGAAAAGATTAGAAAAAAATTTACCGATATAACCTCTGCCAATAAGCTTATTGTTACTACTGAAAAAGATACGATGCGTTTTAGAAGTAACGAATATATAGACTTATTAAAAGGGCTTCCTATTTTTTATCTCCCGATAGAAATTGTGTTTCATGATAAAGATAAAATAAGCTTCGATGAACAAATTTTAAATTATGTAAGATCGAATCAAAAAACGCTACAATAAATATTTCTCGAATGTACCTACTAAAAAATATCCTGATCATACTAGCTGTATTTTTTTATAATAATAGCGGCATATACAGCCAAATAAGCAAAAACGTTAAAAAGGAAGTAAATATTTCTCAACTTGAAAACAAATCACGTACGGGTATTTTTAATCCCGTCACTAGTAATCTTATCAATAACTATGATATAAAATACCATCGTTGTGAATGGCAAATTAATCCTGCTATCAACTATATAAAGGGTAGTGTTACCACTTATTTTACACCATCAGCCCCTAACTTTAATAAAATTCAATTTGATTTATCACATACTCTTATCGTCGATTCTATTAAATATCATCATTTATTATTACCCTTTAACCTATTACCAATTGATGTTTTAGAGGTTAATCTACCAGCAACAATTTCTCCAAATTCACTTGATTCTATTTCTGTTTATTATCAGGGAGCACCTGTTGCTACGGGAAATGGTTCTTTTACTTGCTCCACTCATAATGGAACACCAATTATGTGGACACTTTCAGAACCTTTTGGAGCGAGAGATTGGTGGCCTTGTAAACAAAGTTTAAATGATAAGGTAGATTCTCTGGATATAATCGTAACCGTTCCAAAAGGAAATAGAGTGGCTAGTAACGGAGTTTTGATAGCAGAAACAAATTTAGGAGCCAATGAAGTTTTTCATTGGAAAACAAAATACCCCATCGCAGCATATCTTATTGGCATTGCTGTGACTAATTATGTACAATATTCTAATCATGTTCCACTCAAAAATAATGATTCTCTTCAAGTATTAAACTATGTATACCCCGAGCATTTGAGTGATGCCAGCAAGCAGACAAAAGACATTGTTGGTATTATAAAATTATATGATAGCCTACTCATTCCATATCCTTTCGCAAAAGAAAAATATGGTCACGCTCAATTTGGTTGGGGTGGTGGTATGGAGCATCAAACCATGAGTTTTATGAGTGGCTTTAGTTATGGGTTGATGGCTCATGAATGTGCTCATCAATGGTTTGGCGACTATATTACGTGTGGTAGTTGGGAAGATATTTGGCTTAATGAAGGGTTTGCAACTTATTTTGAGGGGCTAACAGTAGAACATTATTTTCCAAAAGATTGGCTAAGATGGAAGGAAACTAAAATTAATAATATTACTTCACTTCCTGATGGCTCGGTAAGGGTTGATGATACGTTATCGCGAGAAAGAATATTTTATGGTCGTTTAACCTATGATAAAGGAGCTTTTCTTTTAAATATGCTACGATGGAAATTAGGAGATTCTGCATTTTTTAATTCGCTTAAAAGCTATTTGAGTGATGTTGCTCTTGCCAAAGGATATGCAAAAACTCCTGATCTTATTCGCCACTTAGAGCTTATCAGTGGAATGTCGTTACAAATTTTTTTTAATCAATGGTATTATAATCAAGGGTATCCTTCTTATCATCTTACGTACTCTCAATCAGAGCGAGAAGTAGAGGTGATTGTTAATCAAACGCAATCGCATCCATCGGTTGCATTTTTCGAAATGCCCATTGCTATTAAATTCATTGGTTTTAATGAGGATACTACCATTGTCTTTAATCACCACTTTTCGGGAGAACATTTTAAGGTGAACTTAAATTTTCAAGTCATCGATTTAAAATTCGATCCTGAACTTAGAATTTTATCTGCAAATAATTCTGTTCGTAAAATAGCTACTGAAAATCCTATTGTTATTTTTCCAAACCCTACAAAAAAAGATATTTCTGTTTCTGTTTTTTTAATTAATCCAGAAGATTTGGTATTTGAAATAGTGGATAGTAGGGGGCGTATTGTTTATTCTGAAATTGAACGCGCTTCTGGGAAAAACTTACAAAAACAAATTACTACGAGCTCTTTTGCCAACGGTACTTATTTTTTTAATGTGAAAGGTAAATCAGTTGATTATACACAAAGATTTATAAAAAAATAAAAAATAGAACAACATTGCTTAATTCTGTTTTCATTGTGTTGTAAAGGATTTATTAATGAGTTTATTTTTTGTCATCAGTTAGCTGGAGTTTCATTTATTGTCTAGACAAATGTGACCTATATGTGTTCTAGCCCCTAATTTTCTGGGCAACATTTAAAGTATTACAAAGGAATTAAGAACAACTTATAAATTAAGTTTTTACGAATTAGAAATGAAGATTTAACTAAACAATCGTCTAAAACTTATGTCTTCGTTAAGCCAAGCAAGAGATCAATCTATCCAATATTGCACCAACGTTTTTTTATTTTAATTAAAGGGTTGCATCTTAAGAACCAAGGTGCAATTTCATTTTAATTCGGTTTACAGTAATGATCTTTTCAAATTAATAAACAAAAAAAAGCTGCTATTTTAATTATTAAAACAGCGGCCGTTTTTTAAATTTTCTTTTAATCCTTCAAATGATAATATTTTTTTACTGCTTCGTAATCTTTTAAATCAACATCTGGATTCATGGCACGTCCACCTGATGGAGAAATTGCAACCACTCTAAAAGTTAATGCAAGAGGAGCAAGCGGAACGGATCCATCATCATTTGCATTAAAAAGAAATACCTTACCCATAGTAAAACCATATGAAGTAGCATTACCATTGTTTATATCTGGCAATGCCCACCATTGAGAACCATATTTAATATATACTTGTACCATTCCTTTTGATGCAATGTCGCCAGTTATAGCAGGAACAGGAAAATTGGTCAACCACACATTGCTATCCAATGTCCAGCTTTTTGCAGGAATTAAAATAGGGTCGGTGCTCGTTACATTTGCATTACCATCTTCGCCTGCAGGACCTGGATCGCCTTTTTTGCAAGAATTTAAAACAGTTACAGAAGTAATTAAAAGAATAAGAAGAGAGAATGCAGTTTTTTTCATAAAAATGTTTTGTAATAATTATTTTTTAGCTATTAGGGTTTAACAATCAATGTACCAACTTTTTTACATTTACTACCGCTTTTACAAAGTTAACAAACAATGGGTGAGGGGTAGCAACAGTACTTTTATATTCAGGGTGAAATTGTACTCCAATAAACCAAGGGTGGCTTTTAATTTCAATAATTTCCACCAAGCCACCTTCTGGGTTTATACCAGAAGCAATCATTCCGGCTTTTTCAAAATCCGCTAAATATTCGTTATTAAATTCATAACGATGGCGATGGCGTTCTGTAATTTCTTTGGTCTGATAAATATCCCAAGCAAGTGTATCTTCATTAATATTACAAGGGTAGGCACCTAAACGCATGGTACCTCCTTTATTGGTTACTTTGCGTTGCACTTCTAATAAATCAATAACAGGATTAGTAGTGCCCGGATTCATTTCTGTTGAATTGGCATCTTTAAAACCTAACACATTACGCGCAAATTCGATAACAGCACATTGCATTCCTAAACAAATTCCTAAAAAAGGAATATCGTTTTCTCTTACATAATTAATAGCCGTAATCTTTCCCTCTATACCGCGTTGTCCAAAGCCTGGTGCTACTATAATACCATTTAATCCTTTGAATTTGTCTTGTACGTTTTCATCGGTTATACTTTCAGAATGTATCCATTCAATAGATACATGGCAATCGTTTTCTGCACCAGCATGTATAAGCGCTTCGGAAATAGATTTATAAGAATCTTTTAACTCTACATATTTCCCTACTAGCCCTATTCTCACGGTGTGTTTTGGATGTTTAAATTTATGTAAAAATTCTTTCCATTTATCTAAATCCAAGGTGTCAGAAATAGGCATTTGTAAGTGATTTAATACTACAATGTCTAACTGTTCTTCTTCCATTAATAATGGCACTTCATAAATTGTAGTAGCATCGCGGGCTTCTATAACGGCATTCGGTGCTACGTTACAAAATAATGCTATTTTATTTCTAATCTCTCTTGTAAGTGCATGCTCGGTACGGCATACCAATATATCAGGTTGAACCCCATATTCTAATAATAATTTTACAGAATGTTGCGTTGGTTTTGTTTTTAATTCGCCCGTAGTAGAAAGATAGGGAATAAGGGTTAGGTGAATGACCATTGCATTTTTACCCAATTCCCATTTTAATTGACGTACAGCTTCTATATAAGGTAATGATTCTATATCGCCAACAGTACCGCCTATTTCAGTAATTACTACTTCGTAATTGCCCGATTTACCTAATAGTTTAATTCGGTTTTTTATTTCGTCGGTAATGTGAGGAATTACTTGAACGGTTTTACCAAGATAATCCCCTCTCCGCTCTTTTTCAATTACTGATTGGTAAATGCGACCAGTAGTAACATTATTTGCTTGTGACGTGGGGGTATCTAAAAATCGTTCATAATGACCAAGATCTAAATCGGTTTCCGCACCATCATCCGTAACAAAACATTCGCCATGTTCATAGGGGTTTAAGGTACCAGGATCTACATTAATATAGGGGTCTAATTTTTGAATGGTAACCGTATAACCCCTTGCTTGTAGTAATTTTGCTAACGAAGCAGCAAGGATCCCTTTCCCTAATGACGAGGTAACCCCTCCGGTAACAAAAATGTACTTTGTTGATGCTGGCATGTTAAGAACCTGTTAGATTGAATGTATGAAAATACGACCGAATATGTCTTTATTTTAAATTCTGAAAAGAAATTTCAGCGTTTATTTATTGGGTCATACAAAGATATGAAATTTTTTTAATTTTCGGAAGCCCTATTGATGATAAAGTAAATGTAAGTGGTATTCAATTATAAAAAATTTTTCAATTAGCCTATAAATAAGGGTTTCGATACGATCATACTTTTTTTGATTTTCCAAAAGAACGTTTGCAAAGAAAAAGCGATCGCAAAAACCAACCTTCAGCTTTCGTTTTTTACGCAAAAGTCCTACGCCTCATTGCCACGAAACTGACGGTTCGCTCGTTTCGTGGACTTCAGCCGCACCAATACCAAGGTTAAAGAAATCAAGATATACCAAATGTCCTTAATAAATAGGAGTGTTTACATTTCTGAAAGGGCAATAATATGATCAAATTCGGCTACTTTCACGGCAGATACAGATAAGCGGCTTTGCTTAACAATTTGCATATCGGCTAGTTTTTTATCGTCTTTAATTTGAGAAAGGGTTACTGGATTTTTCAGTTTTTTAAAAGGAGCTATTTCCACTACGCTCCATGCAAGGTCTTCCGTGGTGGGATCTTGATAATATTCTTTCACCACTTTTGCAATACCAACAATGGCAAGACCTTCATTACTATGATAAAAAAAAAGAAGATCGCCTTTTTTCATTGCTCGCATATTGTTTCTGGCGGCATAGTTACGAACGCCATCCCACACGGCCTTTTTATCTTTTACAAATTGATCCCAACTGTATTTAAATGGTTCTGATTTTACTAACCAATAATTCATTATTCTGTAATATTTAATATACTTAATGTAAAATTTTAAAAACGAGTTCTTTCATTAATTCTCCTTCTGTTGCAGAACCTCTATCAACTCCTTTTGATTTTAAATCGTATTCTCGTAAAAAAGAAAAGATAGATTTTAATTTACCAACTGAAAAAATTTTAGCTGCTCGTTCATAGTCACTCACAAAAAAAGGATGAACGCCTAAGGCAGCAGCAAGACTATTTTTGGATTTATCAGTAACGAAATGATAATTTAGTAATTTACAAAAGTAACCGTATAATGAAGTTACAATCATGATCATGGGGTGTTCTTTTTCATTGGCAGCAAAAAAGTTAATGATGCGATTTACTTTTAAAGTTTCTTTTTTTCCGATTGCCGTTTGTAATTCAAATACATTATAATCTTTACTAATGCCAATGTTTGTTTGAATATGTTCTGATGTTATTTCTGATTTCAGAGGAAGGTTAATCATCAACTTATCTAATTCATTGGCTACTTTGCTAAGATTAGTGCCTAAATATTCTGATAATAAAGCGCTTGCTTTTGGGCCGATGGTATATTCTTTTCCTTTCAGATAATTGTTTATCCAATCGGGTATTTGATTGTCATATATTTTTTTTGATTCAAAAAGTACGGCATGTTTATCAATTAATTTAGCAAGAGAAGTCCGTTTATCAATTGATTTGTATTTATAACAAATCACTAAAATGGTAGATGGCTGTGGATTTTCAATATATACGGCAAATGGATGTTTAGTCTTATCTTTTTTATCTTCATCGGATTTACCTACTAAGTCGCGAATGTTCTGCGCTTCTTTAATGATGACTACCTGATGGTCACACATCATGGGAAAGCGTTTGGCAGCAGCTATTACCTCCGCAGTATTTACATCTTTACCATACAATATACTTTGGTTAAATTCTTTTTCCGATTCACTTAATACCTGCTGTTCTATATAGTCAGCAATCATATCAATAAAATAAGGCTCATCACCCATTAAAAAATAGATAGGCTTGTATATCTTTTTTTTTAAATCAGTTAGTATTTGATTAAACTCCATAAAATCCCTTCCTTCTTTCTCTTTTCTTTAAAGAGGTATTATCGTTTATAATTATAGTTAATGCATTTTTAAAGACTACTCTTTTTGCCATTTCGATGAAAGAAAATGGGTGAGGAGTTGTTACTCAAATCGTAAATGTTTTACCGTTAAGCCATTGTTAATAAGTTCATTTAAAGAATCGATACCAATTTGTAAATGATCATTTACAAAATTAGCGGTAATACGTCCATCGCTTTCTGTTGTTTTTATTCCCGTGGAAATCATTGGTTGATCACTCACTAACAACAATGCACCTGTAGAAATTTGGTTGTAAAAGCCAGTTATAAAAATAGTGGCTGTTTCCATATCAATACCCATTACCCGTACTTTTCTCAGGTAATTTTTAAACTCATCGTCATGTTCCCAAACTCTTCTGTTAGTTGTATAAACAGTGCCGGTCCAATAATCTTTATTATGATTGCGAATAGTAGTAGAAATTGCTTTTTGTAAACTAAAAGCGGGTAAAGCAGGTACTTCTGGCGGAAAATAATCATTAGAGGTACCTTCGCCTCGAATAGCAGCAATGGGTAAAATTAAATCGCCGAGTTCATTTTTCTTTTTTAAGCCGCCGCATTTACCTAAAAATAATACCGCTTTAGTGTCAATAGCACTTAACAAATCCATGATGGTGGCCGCATTTGCACTTCCCATACCAAAATTAATAATGGTAATGCCATTGGCGGTAGCGTTGGGCATCGGCATATCCGTACCATCTATTTCAACTTTATGAAGTTCAGCAAACAACCTTACATATTTATTAAAATTGGTAAGTAAAATATATTTACCAAATTTCTCTAATGGAGTTCCTGTGTATCTGGGCAGCCAATTTCGTACAATATCTTCTTTGCTTTTCATAAGGAGGACTTAATTAGAATACCACAATATAGTTAGAAATAAATTAAAAGTAGTGCAACGAAAATACAAATTATGGTTTCATTAAAGAACTGATGTTAAGAAATTTTTATAATTAAAATTGATTAATATTAATGTTAAATTTCGTACTTCGCTTATAAATGCAAGAGCTTAATTTACCCGTTTTTCAATTTAACCTTAAGCAGGAAGGTTCACAAGTGTATATTTTTGATGTATTCAGAAAAAAATATGTAGTGCTTACGCCAGAAGAATGGGTTCGACAAAATTTTTTACAATACCTTCTTCAACATAAAAATTATCCACTTTCGTTGATTGCACTAGAAGCGAGTTTAAAATACAATAAATTACAAAAACGGGCTGACATATTAATCTATAACAAGCAAGGCCAGCCTCACATGATGATAGAATGTAAAGCACCCACCATAAAAATATCGCAAGATACATTCGATCAAGTAGCTCGTTATAACATGATATTTAAAGTAAGGTATTTAGTGGTAACCAATGGGATGGATCATTTTTGCTGTGAAATGAATTATTCTGAAAATACATTTTCGTATTTAAAAACAATTCCAGTGTACTAATAATTAAACCAATAGTATCTTTAATTCATTGATATTGAGGATTAATACGTTTAAATATTATTAAAACAGGAGATGTTTAATAGTAAAAATATTTTTTTTACATTTGTGTAAATAAAAAAATAGTACAATAAACAATAAATAGAAAAAACATAACATGGATTTAACTGGAATTATTTCAATTGCGGGTATGAGTGGTTTGTACAAAGTAGTTGCACAAACCAAAAGTGGATTAATTGTAGAGTCATTAATTGATAAAAAACGCATACCTGCATATTCTACAAGCAAAGTAAGTGCTTTAGAAGAAGTTAGTATTTACTCAACTGCAGATGATGTGCCTTTAAAAGATGTATTTCAAAAAATACATGACAAAGAAAAAGGAGGAGCGGCCATTGATCATAAAGTGGCGGATGTAGAATTAAAAAAATATTTAAAAACAGTATTCCCAGAGTATGATGAAGAAAGAGTATACGTTTCTGACATAAAAAAAGTAATTAACTGGTATAATATTTTACAAAAAGAAGGTTTATTAGAAAAGAAAGAGGAAGAAAAGAAAGAAGATAAGCCAAAAGTAAAAGCAGCAGCAGATGCAAAAGGTGCTGCTAAAACAAAGGTTAAAGATACCAAAGCAAAGCCTGTTAAAACAGCCAGCTCAAAAGTAAAAACACAAGGAGTAAGAAAAACCGGAGTTGCATAAGCACCGGTTTTTTATTTTCTCAAAAATTCTAATCTACGATTACCTTTCTATTCATTTTTTTGTATCATTTTACATACATTAAACTTAAAAAAATTCTTTTAACTTGATGGAAACAAAACAAATTACTATCCCAACCAAACCTATTCGTAACTATTTACCTGCTAATTTTAGCATTACTGCTTGGGAACAATTAGAGCCTTATTTTATAGCGCTAAAAACACGAAACATATCGTCGGTAATAGAATTAAAAAAGTGGTTGCTGGATAAGAGTGAGCTGGAAGCGGTATTAAGTGAAGACATGGCTTGGCGTTATATTAAGATGACTTGCGATACAACAAATGAAGCATTAACAGCAGCCTATCAGTTTTTTATTTCAGAGATTGAACCTAAAATTGCACCTTACAGCAATGAATTAAATAAAAAATTAATTAACTCACCCTTTTTAAGCGAGCTTAACGAAGAGAAATATCATATTTATATTCGCTCTGTAAAAAAAGCATTAGCACTTTATCGCGAAGAAAACATTCCTTTATTGGCGCAAATCGCTACCGAAGCTCAAAAATATGGTGCCCTATCTGCCGCTATGACTATTGAATGGAAAGGAAAAGAAATCACGCTTCAAATGGCCGCCAGTTTAATGAAGGATTTAGACAGGAGCGTGCGCGAGGAAGTATTTATTAAAATTCAAAAAAGAAGAGATCTTGATAAAAATGCCTTTAATGATTTATACACTACGTTAATTCAATTGCGCCATCAAGTAGCTTTAAATGCAGGGTTTAAAAATTATAGAGATTATAAGTTTGAAGAATTAGGTCGGTTTGATTATAATGCAGATGATTGTTATCATTTCCAGGAGTCTATTGCGAAAGAAATATTACCCTTAGCTGTCGCCAGTGATGAGGAACGCAAAGTGGCATTAAAATTACAAACGCTTAAACCTTGGGATACGGATGTTGATATAGAGGGTAAATCTGCATTAAAACCATTTATAGATAGTAATGAATTGCTAAATAAATCCATTGAATGTTTTTATAAAGTACGCCCCGCTTATGGTAATTATTTAGAGATAATGAAAACCATGGGGCATCTTGATTTAGCGTCTCGAAAAGGAAAAGCCCCTGGTGGCTATAACTACCCATTATATGAGTGTGGTGTGCCCTTTATTTTTATGAATGCGGTTGGTACGCATCGCGATTTGGTAACCATGGTGCATGAGGGCGGACATGCCATTCATTCATTCGTTACACATGATTTAGAAATTACTGATTTTAAAAGCACTCCTTCTGAAGTAGCTGAATTAGCTTCCATGTCAATGGAATTAATTTCGATGGAACATTGGGATGTGTTTTTTAAAAATAGCGATGATCTAAAACGTGCTAAAAAGGAGCAACTGGATAAATCATTAAAAATGTTATTGTGGATTGCCACCATTGATAAGTTTCAACATTGGGTATACCTTAATCCCACTCATACCATAGAAGAACGTACCAACTCTTGGAATAATATACTTGCAGAATTTAGTAGTACGGTGGTTGATTGGAAAGGTTTTGAAGATGCGAAAGCACGCATGTGGCAAAGTCAACTTCATATTTTTGAAGTGCCTTTTTATTATATTGAATATGGAATGGCCCAATTAGGGGCGATTGCCATTTGGAGAAACTACAAAAAAAATGCAGAGAAAGCATTAAATGCTTATGAAGCAGCATTACGATTGGGTTATACCAAATCAATTCCCGAAATATATAAAGCGGCAGAAATTGAATTTAATTTTTCTCAAACGTATGTAAAAGAGCTAGCTGATTTTGTGAAAAAAGAATTGAACAATCTTTAGGCTAATCTTTTTTACAAAAAATAATAAATTAAAATTTATTTTATAAGTACTACCTATTATGAAACGCCCAAACCCCACGGAATACGCTTCTTACTACGATGGTTATGTTAAATTAGTACCCCATGAAAATATATTAGAGGTACTTAATGAACAAGTTATTTATTTAAAATCGGTATTGTCTAGCGTGGAAGTGAATAAGGAAAGTTATCGGTATGCCCCTGATAAATGGACAATTAAAGAAGTGGTGGGGCACATGGTAGATACAGAAAGAATTATGGCATATAGAGCATTGTGTGTTGCTAGGGGCGAGAAAAATGCATTACCAGGTTATGATGATAAAGAATATGTTGCGAATGCAAATTTTAATACTACTTCTTTAGCTGCGCTAACCAATCATTTTGAATTAGTGCGTGCTGCTAATTTGGCTTTATTTAATACATTTGATGAAGAAGCATTCAGCAAAATAGGATCTGCAAATAAATCAGATATTTCTGTTCGTGCATTGTTATTTATTATTGCGGGGCATACATTGCATCACTTAAATGTAATAAATGAAAAATACCTGCTAACTTAGTTTAGCTTATAGAATGTTCACTTCTCGAACTAAGGAGATATCAAATTTATTTTTTACACTATCCATTATTTGTTGAGATAAGTCAAGTATTTCCGAGCCTTTTGCTTTTCCATGATTTACCAATACTAATGCTTGCAGTTGATGAACACCCGCGTCGCCTAATCTTTTGCCTTTCCAGCCACATTGCTCAATTAGCCAACCAGCAGCTATTTTAGTGTTTCCATTTTCTAACAGGTAGCCCACAATGGTTGGATATTGTTTTTTCAACGATTCAAATTTTTCAGTTACAATTTCTGGATTTTTAAAAAAGCTGCCCGCATTACCAATCACTTTTGGATCGGGTAATTTACTCCTTCGTATATTACAAACCGCTTTGCTAATAGCTTGTATGCTTAAGGTTTTAATTCCCATTGTTTCTAATTCTTTTTCAATAGCACCATAATTGGTATTAAACAATGGCTTTTTTAATAACTGATAGGTGACCGATGTAATCATAAATTGATTTTTAAATTCATGTTTAAAAACACTTTCACGGTAACCGAATTTACAACTGTTTTTATCAAAGGATTGGATATTTCTATCGTTTAGGTGAAAGGCGTCTAATTTATAAAATACATCTTTTATTTCTACCCCATAAGCGCCTATGTTTTGCATCGGGCTTGCCCCAACATTACCGGGTATTAAAGATAAATTTTCTAAGCCTGCATAATTATGCTTGATGCAAAATAAAATAAAATCATTCCAAACTTCACCAGCAGCGGCCCTTACATAGTAGAATGATTCATCTTCTTTTACTAATTCAATACCTTTTAGGTTATTCTTAATAACAAGGGCATTCACATTTTTGGTAAAAAGAATATTACTACCACCACCTAAAATAAGTTTTTGAGTATCAATAAATTTTGGCTCAGCGAGCAAGGTCTCTATATCTGAAGTACTTGATATTTCTGTATAATAGCGAGCATAGGATTCAATACCAAAAGTGTTCAATTTCTGTAACGAATGGTTTTCTTTAATAATCATAGTTTCAATTGATCTAATTAGGTAAGGTAACTTGTTAATCAAAATTCAACAAATATAAATCAGTAAACAACTGATCAATAAAGTTTATTTATAAAAAGAATATTTTTATTTTAAACAAATTAAACGATAAATCCATCATAAAAACAATTAAACCAATTTGCCTACTCTAATAATAATCGCTATTTATTAATTAAATTAGCATCTTATATATGTATTAAGTTTTAGTTTTCATTTTATGGAATGTAAATGACTAAATTTTTATTTAAAAAGAAACGAAAATAACACGATAACTCAATTTGAAACGCATCATTGTATCTGTAATAAATGATTTAAGTACTGATCAACGGGTGCACAAAGTATGCACTACTTTGAACCAAATGGGGTATGAAGTGATGCTCGTGGGCCGAAGGCAACGTAAAAGCCTTCCATTAAATCCAAGAGAATACGAAACGAAGAGGATGTTTTTATTTTTTGAAAAAGGTGTTCTTTTTTATGCTGAATATCAAATCCGTTTATTTCTTTATTTGGTTTTTAATAAAGCAAGTGTATTCTTATCAAATGATTTAGATACACTTTTGCCCAACTATCTTATCTCAAAAATAAAAAATATTCCTTTGGTTTATGATACCCATGAGCTATTTTGTGAAGTGCCCGAATTACAAGCTAATCCTACTAAAAAGGCCATTTGGAAAAAAATAGAACGTTATCTATTTCCTAAACTCAAGTATGTATTTACAGTTAACGAATCGATTGCAACTATTTATCGAAATGAATATCACTTACCTATTAAAGTAGTGCGAAATGTACCTATACTTATTAACTCATTTTCAATAAAAAAAATTAGTAAAAGGGAGTTGGGCATTCCAACCGATAAAAAAATAATAATCTTACAAGGAGCCGGTATTAATATAGATAGAGGAGCAGAAGAAGCAGTACAGGCAATGCAATTTATTGATGATGCCGTTTTGTTAATTATTGGCAGTGGCGATGTAATTTCTATTTTAAAAACAATGGTACACGATTTAAATTTAACCCAAAAGGTACAATTTATAGGTAAAGTTCCATTTGAAACATTGGTTCAATATACCCATTATGCAGACCTAGGTTTAACGTTAGATAAGGCTACGAATGTTAATTATAAATATAGTTTACCCAATAAACTGTTTGATTATATTCATGCAGGTGTTCCCATATTATCTTCCGATTTAGTAGAATTAAAAAATATAATTATTCATTATAACGTGGGAACCTGTATTGAAAGTCATGACGTAAAACACATTGCAGATAAAATTAAAAATATGTTGAATAATGAATCGCAATGCTTGTTATGGAAAGAGAATACTAAAATAGCGGCACAACAATTGAATTGGGAAATAGAAAAAGAACAATTACTGACTGTTTATAAGCAATTTTTATGAAGTTTATGAAGTTTTAGTAGCTAACTAATTATATAAAATATTTTTAACCTTATTGTTAATTTTTAGTAACAACACATTATGAAAAAAATACTCATTACACTCGTGGTAACCTTTTTTATTGTTATTGGTTGCATGGCATCAGATAATCCACGTCATTTATCAATAGGTATTATTTATAGACCCAATTTTGGTTATCGAACTTTAAAACCTAATTCTACCCCGTATGCTCAATACATTGCTCATCTGCGCGATTCCATAGAAATTCCAAAATTTGGATATGCTACAGGGCTGAGTTTTGTTTATCGTTTCACAAAAAGACTTGCGTTTGAAACGGGACTACAATTTTCACAAGGAGGTTATAAAACAAAAAAAAATTATCCAGATTGGGGAACAACCAGCCCATCATTACCAAAAATGGTAGTAGATGATTATAATTATAATTATTTAAATATACCTGTTAAGTTGAATATTTACTTACTAACAGGAAGAGTACAGGTGTTTATTTCAGGCTTAGCTTCCGCAAATGTACTTCTTTCAAACACTAAAGTATCTACCCTTCAATTTGATGATGGTCATACCTCTACGCAAGATCAGATAGCACCAAAAAATGCGTCCTTTTTTAATTTTGCCGCTGCTGCCAGTATAGGTTTTGGTTTTGATTTAACAAAACGATTAAACCTAACGCTTGAGCCCAATTATAAAAAGTCAATTACTTCATTAGATAATTCAGCCATTAAAGGTTATTTATATTCTGCTGGAGTAACAGCCGGATTGTATTTTAAACTATAACCATTACATTGGTGCTAGGGTAGCAACAGTTTAGAAATTTGTAATAGAGGGTTTTGTTCTGACTTTCAAACAAATAATTGTTAATGTTTTAAATCAAATATGGCTACTCATAAAAAACTTAAAGAGCTTGCTGCTACTGCTATTTGTGGTAATGATATTACTTCATCTTGTTTATATGTTTCTGCATTATCAATTATGTATGCAGGTCAATATGCATGGATTTCGCTTTTAATAGTTGCAGGGGTATTATTTCTTTTTAGAAAAATATATGGCGAGGCAGTAGGAGCCTTGCCTTTGAATGGTGGGGCTTACAATATTTTATTAAATACCACCTCAAAAAATAATGCTTCTATTGCAGCCTGTTTAACCATTTTATCTTACATGGCAACTGCCGTTTTATCTGGTAGCGAAGCAATGCACTACTTACACCATTTAATCTCTTTTATTCCAGTATTTTTGGCAACCATTTTATTGCTAACCTTTTTTTTGGTATTAATTATTTCAGGTATTAAAGAATCGGCTGGTGTGGCTATTTTTATTTTTGTAATCCATGTCTCTTCTATGTTGTTTTTAATTGCAATTGCATTATGGTTTGCTTTTAACAATGATTTTTTAACGCTTATTTCTAATTTTAAATTACCTGTAAAGGGAAGTATTACAGTTGCATTATTTTTGGGATTTAGCACTGCTATGTTAGGTATTTCGGGTTTTGAAAGTTCTGCAAATTTTATTGAAGAACAAGAAGAAGGTGTTTTTAGGAAAACGCTTCGCAATATGTGGATTGCAGTTACAGTTATCAATCCATTAATGGCATTTGTGATTATTTCCGTTATACCTATTTCAGAAGTTGGCGAACACAAAGAAGTATTGCTTTCTTTTCTTGGAGATGTAGTTGGAGGTAAAACACTATCTATGTTGATTTCAATTGACGCGGTATTGGTTTTAAGCGGAGCTGTTCTCACTTCTTACATTGGTGTAGCAGGATTGATGAAACGGATGGCTTTAGATAGAATTTTACCACAATTTTTGTTAAAGGAAAATAAAGCAGGAAGTTCACCTCGAATTTCAATTTTATTTTTTGCGCTTTGTGTTTCGGTTTTATTTATCACTAATGGACAATTAGGGCCGCTAGCTGGAGTATATACCATTTCATTTTTAGCGGTAATGGTGTATTTCGGTTATGGTAATCTTTTGTTGAAGATTAAACGATCAAAATTGCCGCGACCAGAGTACGCTAAACCAATCACCGTTGTAATTGCTATATTAGCTGTGTTAATTGCCATCTATGGAAATGTAAAGTTACATCCCGAATATTTAATTGTATTTCTTCAATATTTTATTCCTTCCTTATTAATCATTACTATTTTATTAAATAGGCAATTAGTTTTGCAATATTCTTTAATCGTATTTAAACAATTTTTTGATTCTGTGAATAAACAAATAAAAAAAAGTGAAATTTTATTTATTCGTAAAATAAATCAACTTTCACAACAAAATTTTGTTTATTTCTCGAAAGGCGATGATATTTCCCTGTTAAATAAAGTATTGATTTATGTTCAAGAAAATGAAATTACGAATAAGCTAAAAATAGTTACGGTAGTTAATGAAACAACTCATCCTTCGCAGAAATTTTTAAGTGATTTTGAAACACTCGATAGAGCATATCCTAATATTAGTATTGAATTTATTCAGGTACAAGGCGCCTTTGGCCCCACACTAATTGCTAAATTAAGTGAAGAGTGGAATACACCAACTAACTTTATGTTTATAAGTTCTCCCAGTAATAAATTTGCTTATAAATTATCTGAATTGAAAGGAGTGCGATTAATAATGTAACCCTTTTTAGCTTAATTGAGTTCAGGTAAAGTAAATAGGAAGCTAATCATTTTTCATTTTAATAAAATGGTATTGCATTGATAACTTCAAAACCAAACCAATACAAAAAATAGACATTCTCTCCTAAACTTCAGTTTAATTAACAAAAAAATATAACGAGAGGAAGTTTAACACTAATTTGTTGTGAATTTTATTAAACGTTGATAGCATCGTTAACTCCTATAACGCTTACAATCGAAAAATAGGTTCTTAATTTTCTTTACAGAATTAAATTATATATTTTAGTTTGTAATAAAACATGCTAAATTTGATTTAATTTATTTGCTTACTAAAACCAATTCGATTTTATGATACAGCAATTTAACACTTCCTTCATTAAGCAATTTTTATTTATTCCATTTCTATTTTCAACATTGCTTCATGCACAAACAATTACCGGCGTAGTAAAAGATGCTACTACCAATGAAGCCTTATTTGGTGCAAGTGTTATCATTAAAGGCACTACACAAGGTGCGATAACGGATGTAGATGGAAAATTTACTTTTAAATCAGAAGCACTACCCGTTACTATTCTTGTAACTAATATTGGATACATTCCTTTAGAACAAAATATTACATCCATTAAAGGCCCAATAATATTTAAAATAAAATCAGATAATGTTTTGTTGAGCGCAATAGAAGTGGCAGATACCCGCATAACAGAAAAACAAAAAGAATCTCCACTTACTATTGAAGCGCTAGATGCTATAGCTATTAAAGAAACACCTGCCGCTAATTTTTATGAAGGTTTAGGTCAATTAAAAGGTGTTGATATTACTGCTGCTAGCATTGGTTTTCGTATTATTAATACGAGAGGCTTTAATAGTACTTCGCCAGTAAGATCGTTGCAAGTTATTGATGGGGTTGATAATCAAGCACCAGGCTTAAATTTTTCATTGGGCAATTTTTTAGGCTCTTCAGAGTTGGATGTACAAAAAGCAGAAATAATAGTTGGAGCAAGTTCTGCTTATTATGGCCCCAATGCATTTAATGGAGTAATCAGCATGACTACTAAAAACCCTTTTATTAAACCAGGGTTAAACATTTTGGTGAAGTTTGGTGAACGGAATCTAGTTGAAACCGCTCTTCGTTATGCAGAAGTATTTAAAAATAAAGACAGTGTTGAAAAGTTTGCTTTTAAAATAAATGCGTCTTATATGCAAGCCCACGATTGGGAAGCAAATAATATGGATCCAAGCACACAATCGGCTGATGGTAAGGATAATTGGGGTGGCTACGACGCGGTTAACAGATACGGCGATGAAAACTTTACAGAAGGTGTAAACAATGCAACTAGTAAAGGGCAACAAATAAATTATCCCGGTTTAAAAAGATGGTATCGCACGGGCTATAATGAAAAAGATTTGGTAGATTACAATACAAAGAATTTAAAATTAGGCGCAGCGCTACATTATAAAGTTAAATCAGAAACGGAATTAGTATACGCTTTTAATTTCGGAACAGGTACTACTGTTTATCAAGGCGATAATAGATACAGTTTAAAAGATATTTTATTTTTTCAGAACAAATTAGAATGGAGTAAAAAAGATAAATTTTTTATTCGTGCGTATGCTACCAATGAGAATGGTGGTAATTCATACGATGCCGTATTCACAGCATTATTACTTCAAAATAGAGCAAAGAGCATGACCCAATGGACGACGGATTATCGTAATTTTTGGGCAGGAGCAGTACCCGCGAATTCGCCTAATTATGTTGCTGGTGGTATGAAAGGCAATGTAAAAAAACTTCCTAATTTTCCCACTCAAGGCGGACCCCCCGACTATTATTACGATTATAATCTTGCTGACGCTATCATGCAAAATAACGCCGCGTCGATGTTATTATGGCATTCTTACGCAAGAAATTATGCAGATAATGTTGGAAATACACCTTTTTTAGTACCCGGTACAGTAGTCTATAATGAAGCCTTTAATGATATTACTTCCAAAGCTACCTATGGCGAAGGAGGATCAAAATTTATTGATAAATCGGCATTGTATCACATTCAAGGCGAATATAAATTTACACCAAAAATAACAGACATTACAGTTGGCGGTAACTACAGACTGTATACCCCAAATTCACAAGGCACCATATTTAGTGATACCAATGGCGTAAAAATTACGAATTATGAATTTGGTGGATATGTTGGATTAGAAAAAAAAGTAATAAATGATCAATTAAAAATAAATTTTACAACAAGAGTAGATAAAAATAAAAATTTTGATTTTGTTATTTCACCTGCAGCATCTTTTGTTTATACGCTTAAGAAGGATAATATTATACGCCTCTCGTTCTCTTCGGCGGTGCGTAACCCTACCTTGCAGGATCAGTATCTGTACTATAATGTGGGTAGAGCGATATTGGTAGGTAATTTAAATGGGTTTGATTCGTTGGTGACCATTGAATCTATAAAAGATTATTATAGTTCAACTCTTGTTAATAAAGGTAAGTTGGTTTATTTTAATGTAGCTCCAGTACAACCAGAAAAAGTAAAATCGGTTGAGCTAGGCTATCGTACACTTGTTTTTAAACGGTTGTATGTGGATGGTAATTTTTATTATAGTATTTATAAACACTTTTTAGGATATCAATTAGGAGGAAATGTAAATTTTGCTCCAGCTCCGAATCAGAATAATATTTCATCCATTACCTTTTATAGAGTGGCGGCTAACTCTACTAATATTGTTACTACACAGGGTGCATCCGTGGGCTTAACGTATTATTTTAAAAAATTCTTTTCTATGAACGGTAATTATTCTTGGAACCAGTTAAATAAAAGAGGTATTGAAGATCCTATTATTCCTGCCTATAACACACCTGCACATAAGTTTAATATTGGTTTTAGTGGAAGAGAAATAGCAACTTATTTTTCATTATTTTCAAAAATATTTAAACATGCAGAACCCATTGCTATTAATAATTTTGGTTTTAGTATTAATTATAAATGGGTACAAGGTTATTTGTATGAAGGCTCACCACAATTCACAGGATACGTTCCAACTTATGATATGTTAGATGCGCAAATAAGCAAATACATACCTAAAATAAAAACCACATTTAAGTTGGGCGCATCAAATATTTTAAATAATAAAAAATTCCAAGTATATGGAGGACCCGAAATTGGAAGAATGGCTTATTTCTCGGCCTTATTAGAACTAAATAAATAATTATAAAAATCTTTTGGTTCTTTCATTTTTAATTAGTTAGATTTATATAAAATAATTTAACCTTTTAAATCATTAATTTATGAGAAAAATTCTACTATTTATCGGTATTTTTTACCTTTCAGCGATTGCTAAAGATAGCTTTTCGCAAAGGTATTTAACAGAAGTATTTCCTCTGGTAACTAAAACTTCGGATGTAATTTATGGAAATAATATTTCTGTTATGACAGGAGCACCAGCAGCTTCTGATTTAAAAATGGATGTATATCAACCATCTGGTGATGTATTGACTGAACGACCATTGGTTATTGTATTACATACTGGTAGTTTTTTACCACCTATTTTAAACGGACAACCAACAGGATCAAAAAATGATAGTGCTGTTATTGAAATGTGCACTCGCTTTGCTAAAAAGGGGTACGTTGCCGTTGCCGCAGATTATCGATTAGGTTGGAACCCTATTTCTACGGATGTTGATGTAAGAACAGGTACCTTGCTAAATGCCGTGTATCGTGCTATCCAAGACACTAAAAATTGCGTTCGTTTTTTTAAAAATGACAGAGCTACAACAAATGCATATAAAATAGATACTACTAGAATTGTGGTAGGCGGTATTAGTACGGGCGGTTACATTTCACTTGCTTATGCTTCATTAAATCAGCCTTCTGAAATACAACTTGCCAAATTTATAGATAATTCAAAGACGCCGCCTGTGCCTTATGTTAATCAAGCATTATCAGGTAATTTTGATGGTACGGATGCTACACAATTAAATAGAAGTAATTACCCATCACATAATTCTAAAATCAACATGGTATTTAATGTAGGTGGTGCTATTGGTGATACCAGTTGGATACAAGCAGGTGAAGTGCCTATTATAAGTATGCATTGTACCAAAGATCCTTTTGCGCCATATAAGACAGGTGCTGTTGTTGTTCCAACAACTGGTGATTTTGTAGTAGAAGCAAGTGGCAGTTATGATGTAATTAGAACAGTGAATAAAGCAGCCATTAATAACAATGCAATATTTAAAAATTCACTTTTTAATGATGTGTATACGATGAGAGCGAATCAACTTAATAATGGTTCGGAAGGCTTGTTCCCATTTATAATGCCTGCACCTGGTGTAGCGCTTCCTTGCGGCGCTCAGATAGAACAAGGTTTTCCTTGGGATTGGTGGGATCAAGCTGCATTTATTGCTCAATACAATGCTGCTACTTCAACAACAAATGGTGCTGGTGCAAACTGTAAACAATTAATAGGTAATCCTGATATGTCAGCAGCAAAAGCTAGAAAATACATTGATAGTATTCAGGGATATGTTTGTCCACGGATGGTGTGTGCACTAAATTTACCAGGTTGTGTGCCTAACGGTATTAAAGAATATGGCGATCAATCTAAAGTTAGTGTTTACCCTAACCCATCTACAACAGAAATTAATTTTTCCGTAGAAGGTGCTAACACCATTAAAAATATACGATTATATAGCATAACAGGTAGTCTACTTTTTAATGTTAATGGATTAAATAATAATACTTACAAACTAAATCGCCAAACACTTCCATCTGGTTTATACTTTTTAACCATTGATTTAAGAGATAAGGCTAGCATCACGAAAAAAATAATTTTAGAATAAATTTATTTATTGTTCTATTATTAAAAAACCTCGAAGTATTCCTTCGAGGTTTTTTTGTATACTATTTTCGTTATGTGTATTCAATGGTTATGGTGAAAAAGTACTCGCTTTATTTTTGGCTATTTCTTTTTTCCTTTGATTAATTGTTTGATTTTTTTCTCTTCGGGTAAATAATTATTTTTTGAAACTACTTTTTCACCAGTTTTTATTTCTAACGCTTTTCTTGCATCTCCTGCAATTCGCCCACCTTGTTTTGCTGCCACTTTGTTTTGAACAAATCCTTTTGGATTTTTTGTCGTAACAATTGCAGTTGTAGAAGCCTCACCAAGCATTGAAAAAATTAATTCAAGGTCGGTCATATGGTCTCTAAGGTTTTGACTTTTCAGCCCTTTTACTTTTTTATATTCGGAAGGTGTTAAGCCGAAAGTAGCTTTTGAAATTTCTGCTGTAAGAATTGCGTATTCTTTTTGCTCTTTTACTCCTCTGTTTTTCCACTCTTCTGTCAACTCCTCGCGTATTGCAATACTACGCATACGTTTTTCAATCCAGTCGTCTGGGTAACCTTTCAGTTTATATAACTCTCTTGTTCGTTGTGTTGCTAATTCGGGGTTTTCTATTTCATCTAATCTGTCTGACCCCACTTGCGCTAACCAGAGTTTAAATGGCTCTGCTTTTGGTGATGGGATAGATTGTATGATACGTAAAAGTCCTTTGGTATTGGCGCAGCCCATTTTTTGTTTCCCTCCAGCAGTTTCCACCGAAAGGGTGGGTACAAATTGTACCCACCCTTTGGCAAGCTCTTCGTCACGTTGCCTAAAACGCTTTATGTATTGCTTGGGGTCTTTACTATCTGTCAATACTGCAACTACGTCTTCTACAACGAAATACCATTTCTGTTCTATTTCATTCCAAGTGGAACGTATTTGTTTACTTTGAAATAATTTTATGCTGCTCATATTGCAAATTTAGCAATTAAATAAAAAGATGATTGAACCTTCTCATCCAATTGAAAATTATTTATTCGCTGATAATGTATTTCAAAACTAATTGATTTGTATTACTTGTGGTCTCAAAATTAATTCTTAATTTTTTATTTTATGTTTGCTAAGTCAATGTTTGGCGGAATGCCTTGTGGAAATCGTGCAAACATTTTTAATTTTTCGTAAGTCATATTTCTCTTGTTGTATTGAAAAGCATTTTCTCCTGATATGGTAACAGCAGTAGTAACGATGAGATTAATGGGCGCTGTATATATGAGAAGAAACCCGTGTGCGATAGTTGCCAATGTATAAAGAGGGATTGTCCAACCGTAGTGTTTTGGTTTAGCATATCGCAAATTGAAACGTTTAACATCTTTTATTTGAATAGTAGCACATTTATGGGTGCTTGCTGATAATATCACCATTTTATTGCTGTCGATAGCAATCAATTCTCCGCCATAATAAGTTTGTAATGATCTAGGAATATTTGCAGCACGGTAGAAATTTACTTTAATATATGAGCCGTTTTGATTAACATCAATCTTATCAGAAGATGGTAAATATTTTGGGGCGGAGCAACTGCTAATCAAAATCGCTAGCAGCGCTATTAGAGTGATTTTAGTTTTCATAGAATGAAAATGTTTTAGTGTCAACTTTTGAATTCCAAAATTCTTTTTCCATTGAGCTTTCATAACGTTTATAATTTTCTGCTTCTACTTTAAGGTACCTTTTCGGATTGTCAACCATTTGTTTCAGTTTCAGTAAATCCTTATCTTTTATCCAATGCTCACGCATCCATTCCAAATAATATCCTTTAGAATAAAGAAATAATTCGTAGTCGGTATTTGATTCTGGTAGTGTAAAGTTGAATTTATATTCACTACCCGGCATTGAAATTAAATAGTTATCAGGATTATTTATAGCACTTAATGCAGCGTTGTCAAGTTTCCCCTTATTCAAAATACTATTGGGAGAAATTTCAATAGGGTTTACTTTTTCTTTGATATTTGTTAATGCCAAATAATCGATACGCCACAAGCCTTTATTTAAAACAATTTTTAATTTAATTTTTGAATTGGAAGATATGTTTTGCAAAGGAATAAATTGTTTGTTTATGGCAATAGGTCCCGTTTCATAAAATCCATTTTGAAGTTTCCATTCATTTTTTTGTTCATTCCACTGGTAAATGTCAATGTCACCCAATTCTTTTTTAATTCCGCCCTTTAACTTTTCGTTTGTTTCCTTACTACTTTCAATTTTTGCAAAAATGTCGCCCACTTCATCTCCCATATAACCCATTGCACTGTAAATAAAATAGGTAGTCATTAAAGTTTGGCGAAAGTTTAGTATAAGCCCTAAATCATTCATGTTTTTAACATTATCAAAATTTAAATATATTTCTTCTTTACTGCTTAAATTATTTTCGTCTGTCAACGAAAAGCGTTCTTCTCTATCCTGATTTCTTAAAAGCGCAGTAACGTCACCTTCATTTGCTTTTGCTTGCGTAAGAGAGTAACTATTTTCGCAGCGATAAAAATCATTTGTAGGAGATTGATAAATGCGTTCTCCTGCTTTTCTTGGATAAGCAAAAAGTTTTACATCCTTCACACAATGGGTTTCCAGCGCTTCATTTTTCATGGTGATTGAAAAAGTATTTTTAGAAAGTGGTTTATTATTTAATGCATCAATATCAAAGTATTCCATTGAAGGGGATATTGCATTGGAGAAACCTTCCGCATCAGCATAATGAAAATTATCATTTTCATTGATATAAAATGTTGGGCAAGAACCAAAGCAAGCTTTTGGGGTGGTAATGCAAACTATTCCAACAGCCACATCCAACCCAGCCAAAATACTTAAGGTAGTAATTCTTCCCGCTTCTGGGTTTTTTAATTTAGTGTTTGTTTCAAAAATCGCAACACTATCAATGGGAATAGAAATGGTACCTTCAAAAATATTTTTTCGGTTAAAATCATATTTTGTTCCGTTTCCACTTACCGTATTTATAGTGGTATCTACTTTCCAACTATCTTTTAAAATGCAAATATCTCCATTTTTAAGATGGGCTTTCAGAAACGGCTTGGACTTTAAATTTTTTGTTTCGTGAATTAAACTATTTGCGTCTTTGTAGTTACTCCGAAATTGATAGCTAGCACAAGATTGTATAGCAATAATAACAACCGCAATTGCCAGTGTGTAATAGATGATTTTTTTTGTCATGGTGTGTTGTTTGGAAATTATGCCCGAAGCCAGTTAGCTGCGAGATATTCCTCGCCGCAAAGTACAATTTTTTAAGTCCTCAAGCACTATTAATTTCAGTCAATGTCAATGTTATCATAATCAAAATTAAGTTTTAGATTTTCTTTTAAATACTTTATAAAACCTACTTCACCATCGTTGGGTTTGTACTGTCCTACAACAATTAATTTTTTAGTGCGCTTGTCATAGTCTCTGTAAAGTATGTCACTGCAAATATCTGTTTGATTTTCCATGGTAGTTAATTTCTTACTTTCATTTTGGTGGTAGCTCTGTCGCCAATTTATTGAAGGTAATGTTTTACCAAAAGCCTATTAGTGTCAGTATTATTTGTTTTCAGCATTACATTCGGGGCAATTGTATGTTTTTCTATCAAAATCACGGTAATAAAATGTTTTACAAGTATTGGTTTCGCAACGTCTTACTTTCGTATCAATAAATTGACTAAGGCTTAGAGTAGGTGTTGCCATAAATCCTAATCGAATATCTTGAAAAGCGTATTCGTTTACAGATTTTGCATTTTTTCTTTCAACAAGGCCTATTTTTTTTTAAGTAACCAGCAATCGTCCATGGATTAATAATATTTCTGATTGCAGGAGAGTCCGCTGCAACCTTAGCTGTTACAAGCTCTTCTATTGTAAATGAAACTCTATTAGTCTTTGTTAAGTGTTTTAGGTTTGTTGAATTTACTATTAGTTCTTGACTTTTTTCACGACAAAATTGTTCTATCGATCTATCTACAACTGCTTCACTGAAACTAGTTGAGTTTGGATTTTCTTTGAATTGTTCTGATAGAATCCTATTGCAAATTCTAACACAGTCACGTGGTGATAATTCTGAAAATAAAATTATTCTTCCGAGTGATTTTCGATTGTTAAATAAAGATTCAAAGTTTTTAATTTTTCCTTTACTGTATGCCTCAGCTCTTTTAGAGAGCATTTCAATTATTTGAGTCCAAGTCCAACGTAAATCATATGAAAAGACTCTATCAGGTCTTGCTGCTTCTACTGCGTATGGTTTTAGTGCGTCCCATAAGAAAAATTTAAAACTTAGATTTGGAGTTTCGAGTAGTTCTAAGTCTTTAATAAGGTCTGAAATTAAATTGAAGCTTGCTGATGGATTATTACCAGTTAAATTTTGTTCATCAACCTTGTCTACAAGAATATAGATTGAATTATAGCCTGACTTTTTTAACAATGAAATAATATTAAAAGTATTGTCTTTATGGCTTAGCTCTAATTTTTTATCAATTTCAATTTTTGAAAGATCCACTTCTAGACCTTTGCTTTTTGTGATTTGTTTAATCACATTTGCTATTGGTTCATTAAAACCTTTCCATAAGTCAACCGCATAATCCTCCAATGTTTTTAGAGAAAGAATAGCTTGATTTGGAAAGGATGCTGGTGTGTCGTATAAATATATACGAGCCAGTTTATAAATATATTGCCGTTCAGAAAAGGTAAAATTAAAATTAAAATCAAAGTTTGAATCATTGATTCTATTGAAAAACGATACTAAAAGAAGTCTATTTAAGTAAGTGAGATGATATTGTAGGTTGACATCTTCAATTTTCTTAAATTCTGAAAGATCATGATTTGTATATGTGATAGCAAGAATGTCTTTAGATTCTTTAGCCCTTTTTTCAATCATTATTCGTTGAGCTGTTTTTCCCCCACCCCTTGGGGCATAAACAATATTTGAGACTGGATTGTAGGGGTTGCCCCAAACATCTTCAAAATAGTCAGGCTTTATAAAATATGCATCTAAATATTCAACTTCTTTGTCAGCATTGGAATACTGAAACGGATTTGTCTCAAACCCTATATTATTAATGAATTTTTCTATTGTCATTATTTTCAATTAAATATCACTACTAACTTTCGGCAATGTAATTAACCATAACCTCAATATGTTCATATCAAATGTAGTAATTCAATCTTAATTTAAATTACTTTAATATTATTTATAAGCGCACATTTCGTCAGAGTACTCTTCGCTCAAAAAAATAATGAATATTCCGTAAAACCATTATTTTTAAACACTATTTTAAATTATTATAAACTCTATTTTTGTCTCAAAAAATTTTAAAAAATTAATCCATCTACTAAATTCTAATTTTAGAAATCTACTAAAAATGAAGCATAAAATCACTACCTTCATTCACTTTCGATTGCACCATAATATCTCCGCGGTGCAAAATCATTATTTGTTTACACAATGTTAAGCCAATACCACTTCCATTTTTTTTAGTACTAAAAAAAGGGACAAAAATTTTATCTCTTACTTCTTCGGTAATACCCGTACCATTGTCTACCATTTTAATAATCATCTTGCCATCGTTGGTGGTACTTGCAGAAAGGGCAATTCTTGGTTTGTCTTTTTCTTTTATGGCATCCATTGCATTTACCAATAAATTAATTAATACCTGTTCAATTAAATGGATGTCGGCTTCGAGTATTAAATACGGATCTTTCAAAATAATTTCCAGCTCCATGTTTTTTAATTTTAATGTAGGTTGCATGAGGCTGTAAAGGTTTTCAAACAAATCTCGTACATAAAATTTTTTTAACACAGGCTTCGCTATTTTGTTTAAGTTGCGATACGTTTCTGCAAATTTTAGCAAACCTTCGCTTCTTCTTTTAATGGTTTCTATTGCTAATTCTAGGTCGTCTACTGCGCCAGTGTTATCGGTTTTAACAATAAAGGGTAACCTGTTTTTTATCGTATCTGCTAAGGAAGATATCGGCGCTATGGAATTCATGATTTCATGCGTAAGCACACCCAACAGTTTTTGCCAAGCTTTATTTTCTGCTTCATTTAATGCTTCATTGATGTTTTGAAAAGCAATGAAATTAAATTTTTTACCATCGGTTTGAAATGCCGTTGAAGAGAGCAGAATTTTATACGCATTTTTTTCTGGTTGTACCACTGCGATTTTTGATGCTCCTGGTTTTAGGGTAATGATTTCTTTATATAAATTTTCATCTCGAATGGAAAGGGAGTGAATGGTTTTTAGATAAGGCACTTCCAACATTTTTTTTAATGATTCATTCATCCAAACTACTTCACCACTTTCTGTTTCGTAAGATAAAATACCCGTATCTACCAACTCGAGTACTTTTTGCAAATATTGATATTGGGTTTCCCGCTCTTTAGAAATAGCCTTAAATAGTTCATTTATTTCATTAAATGACTGGCGTAAAAAACGTAATTCAGTTGGCGCTTTTTCAACATTAAAATGTCTTGAAAAATCACGGTACTGAAGCGCTTTTACAAATTCGCTCAACTCATTTTGTACCCTTCGTTGCAATTTGTATAGCGCTATTAATTGATAAACAACAATAATGCTCATGAGCGCCAGCAAACCATACCAGCCTTTGGTTAAAAAATAGGAAGCAACACTTAGCGATATAAATAACATCGCAATATGTAAAAGTGTATGACCTTTAATTTTTTTTAACAGCGCCATCAGATATCATGTTTACTTAACCTACGATACAAGGCGGTGCGGGTAAGGCCTAATTCTTTAGCGGCTTTCGTAATGTTGCCATTGTGTTTTTCAATCACCTGCTGAATGGTATTTTTTTCAAGCACGCTCAAATTAAGTTCAGTATCTCGCTCAATTGGGGTAGGTGTTTCCAATGGTGAAAAAATAAGATCCTTTGCTTCCAATACTAGCCCTTCTGCCATAATTACTGCACGTTCAATGGTGTATTGTAGTTCTCTAACATTTCCAGGAAAGGAGTACTGAAGTAATTTATCCAATGCTTTTTTGTCGAATTCCAGTGCGGTCTTCAAATATTTATCTGTATATATTTTACTAAAATGTTTCGCCAATAAAACAATATCACTTCCTCGTTTTCGTAAAGGAGGGATAATTAGTTCTACCGTGTTGATACGATAAATAAGATCTTTACGGAAACTATTTTCATTCGCCAAATCTTGCAAAGGTACATTAGTAGCACAAATCAGGCGTATATCTACTGGTATGTTTTCATTACTGCCTAAGCGAGTCACTTGGCGATTTTGCAACACACTTAATAATTTAGATTGTTGTTGTAATAAAATATTACCAATTTCATCTAAAAACAAAGTTCCTCCCGTTGCCGATTCGAAGCGACCTATGCGATCTTCGCGCGCATCTGTAAAGGCACCTTTTTTATGACCAAATAATTCACTTTCAAAAAGGCTGTCGGTAAGCGCACCAACATCTACTTTTACAAAAGGCTTTTGTGCACGCAACGAACGGCTGTGAATAGCTTTTGCAACAAGGTCTTTACCCGTTCCATTTTCTCCCAGCACTAAAATATTTGCATCGGTGGGTGCAATTTTTTCAATTTTATAAAAAAGATCCTTCATCATTTCGGATGCACCAATCAGCTCCGAATGGATACTAACCTCCGATGTGTTTTTATCCGTTACTTTTTTACTTTTTTGTTGAAGTATTTCTTTTATAGTTTCAATCAGCTTATCGTTATGCCAGGGTTTTACTACAAAATCTGCAGCCCCTTCTTTTAATGATCTTACGGCCATATCAATATCGCCATAAGCAGTAATCATAATGACGGCAGCTTCTGATTTTAATTTTTTAATTTTATTCAACCAGTAAAAGCCTTCATTGCCTGTATGGATGGAACTTTTAAAATTCATGTCCAACAAAATAACATCAAATTGATGGGCAGCAAGCAAAGCCGGTACATTCTCTGGATTTTTTTCAGTAATAACTGTTTTGGTTTCTGATTTCAACAACAACCTTACTGCTGTTAACACATCCAAGTCATCATCTATTACTAATACTGCTGCGGATTTTAATTGCATGGAAAATTATATATTAACCTAAAATAGGTGAAATAAAATGTGTGCTACAATTATACCATTTAATACAAGGTTCTGCAAATCAATTTTTTATTCAGGGATGCTGCAAGCCGTTGGTGTATCATAACCGAACACTTGTTGTTCAGTTGTGAACGAGTGATTGTTGATCTGAAAATTATAACCTATTGGTAATAAGAAATTTGTATAATTGGAACGCAATTGTATAAGGGTACATTAAATTGCATATTAAATTTATAAAGAAGTGGATAGAGTACTACCAAAAAAGAAATGGACAAAGAAGCGCATAACAATGATTGTTGGGATCACTGCCATTGTTATGTTAGCGTTTACCAGTTATTACATGACCTCTGGTAAGAGCAGGGTGAATATAGATATTAGCCGCATCACCATTAGTGAAATTAAAAGCGGTGCCTTTCAGGAATTTATACCTGTAAATGGAGTGGTACTACCCGTTACTACTATTTATTTGGATGCAGCAGAAGGCGGACGTGTAGAAGAAAAATATGTAGAAGACGGTGCCGTCTTGAAAAAAGGCGATCCTATTTTGAGGCTATCCAATACCGATCTGGAGTTGAGTATGGTGAATCAAGAAACAGCAGTGTTTAACCTTTTAACGCAGATGCAGATTTCGCACAATGCGGCACAGCAAAATACCATCAGTAAACTTAATCAAATGGCTGATGTTGAAAATGCTTGGAAAGAAGCAGATCGATTGTATCATCTCAACAAACAATTGTATGAACAAAAAGCAATTGGTTCGCAAGAATTTAAACAATCTGAAATGGTATATGAATATCAGGTGAAACGAAAAAAATTAAACGAGCAGATATTAAAACAAGATTCTATTTCTGCTAAGGAAGAATTATATCAAACCAAACAATCTTACGATCGTACTCAAAATGCATTAGCCGTAATGCGTAAAAAAGTAAATGACCTTATTGTACGTGCCCCTATTGATGGACAACTTACTTCATTGGATGCTGAAATAGGACAAAATAAAAATAAGGGAGAGCGCCTTGGGCAGATCGATGTATTAAGTGGTTTTAAAATACGAGCTGATATTGATGAGCATTATATTTCCAGAATTTTTACAGGCTTAAAAGGCGATTTTAGTTTCAATAATAAAACGTATCAATTGAAAATTAAAAAAATATTTACGCAGGTAAGTAATGGACGCTTTCAAGTAGATATGGAATTTGCTGGTATTGTTCCAGAAGGTATTCGCAGGGGACAAACCTTGCAGGTACGTTTAGCATTGAGTGATGAAACACAAGCACTACTTTTACCGAAGGGTGGCTTTTATCAGCAAACAGGAGGCAACTGGATATTTAAAATAACGGATGATGGTACAACGGCCTATAAAACAGATATACAATTAGGAAGACAAAATCCTGATTACTATGAAGTATTACAAGGCTTAAAGCCGGGCGACAAAGTGGTGACTTCTAGCTACGAAAATTATGGGGATATACAAGAACTTAAACTGAACGATAAAAAATAAGTATGCGAGTTATTTTTTAATTTGAAATTGAGCCCCTGCATTTCCTACTATCGGAAAAAATAAGTGTAGAAAAAATAAATGGTTGAATTGTAAATTTATAAAACAGCAATAAATAAAGTTGATAAGAATATAAATTGAAAACGATACAAAAAAATAAAACTTAAAAACAAATGATAAAAATAACTGATCTGAAGAAATTCTATCGTACGGAAGAAGTAGAAACCATCGCATTAAACAATCTCTCGATAGAAGTTAAAAACGGAGAATTTGTTTCGGTAATGGGACCTTCGGGCTGTGGTAAATCAACTTTGTTAAATATTTTGGGTTTACTGGATGACTTGGATAGCGGTAGTTATTTGTTCAACGGCATTGAAGTAGCGCAATTCAATGAACATAAACGCGCTGATTTGCGCAAACACAATATTGGTTTTGTTTTTCAAAGTTTTAATTTAATTGATGAGCTTACCGTTTATGAAAATGTAGAGCTACCACTTATCTATACAAAAATACCCGCCGCAGAACGAAAACAAAAAGTAGAGGAGGTGCTGGATAAAGTAAAAATCATCCATCGCCGTAACCATTTTCCTCAGCAGCTTTCAGGAGGGCAACAACAACGGGTAGCTGTTGCACGTGCTGTTGTAAATAATCCTAAATTAATATTAGCCGATGAGCCAACTGGTAATCTTGATTCATCTAATGGAAATGAAGTGATGGAATTGTTAACCAATTTGAATGAGCAAGGTACCACCATTATTATGGTAACACACAGTGAGCACGATGCGAGATACTGTCACCGTATTATCCGAATGCTAGATGGGCAAGTGGTATTAGAAAACATTATGGTATAAACATACAGCTGAATGATAGCAGTTTTTAATCTGCGAAAAGAATGTTTGCTATTCATCAAATAAATTTAAAATTCATGTTTAAGAATTATTTTAAAATTGCCTTTCGAAGCATTCTCCGCCAAAAAGTTTATGCGGGCATCAATGTGCTAGGCTTAGCGATTGGCACGGCCGCCTGTTTACTCATACTGCAATACGTGACTTTTGAATTAAGCTATGAAAATTTTCACACTAAAAAAGATCGTATTTATCGCATTGAACAAGATGAGTATGAAAATGGAAAACTCGTTACCAAAGGTGTAGTCGGCGCTTTTGCAGTTGGTAATTCTTTTAAAGATGCACTGCCAGAAATTGAAGATTATGTAAAACTGGTACCCTTTAGTTCGGTAGTGGTAGAACGCAACAATCAACCTTTGAAAATCAATAAAATATTTTTTGCTGGCAGTTCGTTCTTTAATGTTTTTTCTTACCCATTGTTATCAGGAGATTCAAAAACAGCTTTATCTGAGCCCTTTACTGCTGTAATTTCTGAAACAACCGCACTTAGATTATTTGGCAATGAAAATGCAATTGGCAAAACAATAAACCTAAACAAAGAAAAAAATTACAAAATAACGGGAGTATTTAAAGACCTTCCAGTAAATACGCAGCTTAAAGCCAATATCCTATTGTCTTATGCCAGTTTTCTCAAAATAGATAATAATAGTGAGTCAGAAAAAGCTTGGTTGTGGAATGGTTGTTTCACTTATTTATTATTGCGTAAAGATGTTAACCCAAAAAGTGTTACTTCAAAATTTCCAGCCATTGTTAATAAGCTAACCGGTGCAGACTTTAAAAAGTATAATATGTCAAATACGTATTTATTACAGCCGATAGAAGACATCCATCTTTATTCTAATTTTTTGGGAGAGCCGGAACCAAATGGTGATTACAAAACCGTTTATATTTTATTAGGCATTGCCATTTTTATAGTGGTGATTGCATGGGTCAACTATATTAATTTAGCTACTGCAAGAGCCATCAACCGCGCTAAAGAAGTAGGTATAAGAAAAGCAGTAGGTTCTCAGCGCAGCCAACTGGTTGTACAATTTATTTTAGAGTCGGCATTGCTCAATGCATTTGCATTGGTACTGGCACTTTTGATAGTGATTGTTACCATACCTTTATTCAATCAATTAGCAGGTCAACAGCTATCTTTCTCATTGTTGGGAACGCTAAATTTTTGGCTGGCCTTTAGTGCTTTATTTATTATAGGTACCCTTAGCTCGGGCATCTATCCCGCATTTGTACTATCGAGTTTTAAACCAGTAGAGGTTTTAAAGGGTAAAATGGTTTCTACCAAACAAGGAGCATTGTTAAGGAAATCATTGGTTATATTTCAATTTTCAGCTTCTTTGTTTTTATTGATAGCTACCCTAATAATTTACAGACAAACGCAATTTATGCGGCAACAATCATTGGGGATCAATATTGATCAGACATTAATTATTCCTCGTTCACTTGTTGGAAACGATTCTGTTTTTACGCTACAAATGAACGCTTTTAAAGAAGAGCTCTTGCGCAATGCTTCCATTCAGAATATTACGGTATCGTCCTCTATTCCTGGTGAAGAGGTAAAATGGGTTGCTGGAGGAGTAAAATTGCATGGTGCAGATGAATCAACGGGTAGACAATACCGGGTGATTGCCGTTGATGATGATTACATAAAAACGTATGGATTAAAACTAATTGCAGGCCGTACTTTTTCAAAAGATTTGGGCATTCATCCGCATGCGCTTATATTTAATAGAAAGGCTATTGAGCAATTGGGTTTTAATAAACCAGAAGAAGCTATCGGTAAACAAATTGATTTTTGGGAAGAAGAATATACCATTGTAGGCGTGACAGAAAATTACCATCAGCAATCCTTACAAGCATCTTACGAACCCATAATTCTCCGTTTAAACCCTAATGTGCGTGGTTATTTTTCTATTAAAACCAATACTGCAGAGCTTGATCAAACAATTAATAAAATAAAAACAGAGTGGAGTAAATTTTTTCCAGAAGATACATTTGATTATTTTTTTCTTGACGATCATTTTAATGCACAGTATAAATCCGATCAGTCATTTAACAAAATATTTGGCTTGTTTACCGCACTGGCAATATTAGTTGCCTGTTTGGGATTATTTGGCCTTGCATCCTATACTAGCCTGCAACGTACCAAAGAAATAGGTATTCGCAAAGTACTGGGTGCCTCTGTTGGAGAAATTTTACAACTACTATACCGTGAATACGCTTCACTTTTATTGGTGGCATTTATAATTGCCATACCATTGGCTTGGTATACTACTAATAAATGGTTACAAGGTTATGCATTTCGTATTACCATTCATTGGCTCTATTTTGTATTGCCTTTTTTAGTAATCGTTTTTATAGCATTGCTTGCCGTTAGCGCACAATCTATTAAAGCAGCTCTTGCCAATCCTGTAAAAAGTTTAAGAACAGAATAAAAAACAAACCCTATGTTAAAAAATTATTTTAAAATTGCCTGGAGAAATTTATTTAGAAATAAGGGTTTCTCATTGACCAATATTTTAGGTCTTACGATCGGAATGACCTGCGCTATATTCATTTTTCTTTGGGTACAGGATGAATTGAATTTCGACAAATCGCAAAAAAATTATAACGACATCTATCAAGTGATGGCGAACCGTAATTTTAATAACCAAGTCTTTACGGATCAAAATATGGTTTTGCCACTAGCCCAAGCCATTAAAGAGGAGATACCAGAAATAAAGTATGCAGCAGCAACTACACATTATACTCCAATAGATCTTGCTAACGGGAATGTTAAATTAATAAAAAGTGGATACACGGTGAGCAAACATTTTTTTGATATATTTTCTGTAAAATTTATCAAAGGCAATGCCGCTGTTGCAATCAATGATCCCTCGTCTATCGTATTGTCTGAATCTGCAGCCAAAGCGTTATTTGGCAATGATGATCCTATGAATAAAGTATTGAAAGTGAATAACGACTATGATGTAAAAGTAACGGCAATTGTTGCTGACATGCCCGCTAATACCAGTATAAAGTTTGATTACATCATGCCATTTAATTATTCACAAAAGGATGTCATTGCTGCCATGAACGAATGGAATAATTCTTCCTGGAATGTATTTATTCAAACGATTCCAGAAGCCGATCTGGCAGCAGTGGATAAAAAAATTACAGCCGTTAAAATAAAACATAATCTTGGTGATAAAAATTTGAGCACCTATTTTACTTTTCCCATGAATAAATGGAGGCTGAGCAGTGATTTTAAAGACGGACAAAATACGGGAGGGATGATTCAATATGTAAAAATGTTTAGCATTATTGCCATTATTATTTTAATGATTGCTTGTGTAAATTTTATGAATTTATCCACCGCACGTTCAGAGAAAAGGGCTAAAGAAGTGGGCATCCGAAAGACATTAGGTTCTGTAAAAAAACAATTGGTATTACAATTTTTAATGGAGTCAATAATCATTGCTTTTATCTCTTTTGTGTTGTCCATATTAGCTGTTTACTTTTTGCTTCCTGCATTTAATATACTAGTGGAAAAACAAATGATGCTTAATTTTTCCAATTCCTCCTTTTGGATAGGGGCAGTAATCATTATCGTATTCACTGGTGTTATTGCAGGTAGCTATCCAGCTTTATATTTGTCATCATTTAATCCTGTAAAAGTTTTAAAAGGCAGTTTTAGTTCAGGAAAAAAAGCTGTATTACCAAGGCGAATTTTAGTCGTGTTTCAGTTTGTAATCTCTATCTTTTTAATATCTGCAACGATTATTGTTTATCAACAAATTAAATTGATTAAAAATCGTGACATGGGTTACAACCCCAATAACCTTATTACCATTACAGGCTCACCAGATACACAAAAAAATTATGAGGTCATTAAAGCGCAACTACTGCAAACAGGAATAGTAAATGCAGTTACCAGAACTATTTCGCCTATTACAGAAATAGGATGGAGAGCGCAAGGGCCAGATTACCCAGGAAAACCAGCCGATCAGAATATAATATTTAACGGTTTTAGGGTTGACAAAGATTTTACAAAAACAATGGGTATAAAAATGATCGAAGGAAATGATTTTTCGGGAATGCCTATTGATAGTACTTCTATAATACTCAATAAAGCAGCCATTACCGCCATGAATATAAAAAATCCAATTGGAATGAAAATGAACTGGGGCCGCGATTATACTGTTATAGGGGTAATTGATAATGTGATTATGGAAACACCTTTTGAATCTGTAAACCCCATCATGATTTTTTATAACCCCGCTAACTCTAGTTTTATAGATATACGTTTAAATAACAGGGTGGCAACACAAAAAGCACTTGCTGTAATAGAAACGGTTTTTAAAAAATACAATGGTGCTTATGTTTTTGATTATCAATTTGCAGATAAGGAATTTGAGAAAAAATTCTTAAATGAAAACCTCATTAGTAAACTCAGTAACATTTTTGCTGCGCTTGCTATTTTTATATGTTGTCTAGGACTTGCTGGACTTGCCTCTTTCACCATCGAAAAAAGAATACGTGAAATTGGCATCCGAAAAGTATTAGGTGCTACTGTACAACAATTGCTGATGCTGATCTCAAAAGAGTTTTTGAAATTGGTGTTGGTTGCTTTTGTAATTGCCATTCCCATTACTTGGTGGTTTATGCATAATTGGTTGCAACAATATGTTTACAGAATTGATATTAGCATTTGGATGTTTGTTATGGTAGGTTTTATTATTCTTTTACTTACGTTAATTGTAGTAATTGTGAATACGATTAAAACGGCACTGGCAAATCCAGTGAAGTCATTACGAACGGAGTAAATTAAGAACGAATAAAACATCCATTTTTTTTAATTACGTTTTTAATTATTAACAATCTATCATCAAATAAAAATAGCAAACATGATTAAAAATTATTTTAAAATAGCGTTGCGAAACCTGAAAAAAAATAAAGTATTTTCTTTCATTAATATATTTGGTTTGGCAACAGGACTAGCTTGTTGTATGCTCATAACGGTATTTGTATTGGATGAATTAAGTTATGACCAATATCCAGCGAAGGCTTCCAATATTTATCGCGTAGGGCTAAAAATTATTGCTAATGGGGGAGTGGCTTCTTATCCTATGGTAGATGTAGCCGTTGGGGCAGGCATTAAAGACTACATTCCCGAAGTACTTAGTTATACAAGACTTGTATCCAATCAGGAAACCTGGATGCGCTACGGTGACAAACAGTTTAAAGAAACAGGTATGGCATTTGCAGATTCGAATTTTCTTTCTTTTTTTTCTATTCCTTTTCTAGAGGGTGATAGCAAAACGGCTTTAATACAACCCAACACCATTGTTATTACAAAAGCATTTGCACAAAAATATTTTGGAACCGCCACGGCTATGGGAAAAATGTTAGCCATGGGAAAAGGCGACCTGTTTAAAGTAACCGGTGTAATCGAAAAAATACCTGATCATTCTCATTTTCATAAAGATGCTTTTATAAGTTTAGCTACCATTCCTGCACCTCGGCAAACATGGAGCAATATTGGTTGGTATACCTATTTACGTTTAACCGACAATACCAATGTTCAACAACTTGAAAAAAAATTCTCTGAGTTGGTTACAAAACATGTTGTACCAGAAGTGCAGGCGGAGATGGGCGTAAGCCTTTCCGCAGCTCAAAAAACAGCCAATACCTTCCATTTTTATTTGCAACCAATTACCGATATTCACTTACACAGCAATACAAAAAATGAATTGGAACCAAATGGAGATATTAATTATGTATACATATTTGGAGCCCTTGCATTATTTATCTTAGCATTGGCTTGTGTGAATTTTACTAATCTGTCCATTGCAGCATCTGCAAAACGAGGAAGAGAAGTAGGCATCAGAAAAGTAGTAGGGTCTGGAAAACGACAATTGATTTTTCAGTTTCTTACAGAGTCAACTTTGCTTTCATTTTGTGCCATAGTAATTGCTTATTTACTTGTATTGATTTTGCTGCCTTATTTTAATGGATTATCTGGAAAAAATATTTCTTTTGATGTCTTTTTAAATTACCAGTCAATAGGCATATTGTTACTATTGGGTTTAATGGTTGGTATAGTGGCGGGTATATATCCAGCATTTTTTTTATCTTCTTTCAATACCATACAAGTATTAAAAAATACATTGCCAGTTAAAGGAGGAGGGCGTAAAAATATATTGCGCAGCGGTCTGGTTGTATTTCAATTCTCTATATCTACGGCATTAATCATAGCTACTCTGGTAGTTTATCAGCAATTGAATTATATGCAGCATAAAAAATTAGGGTATGATCAGGAGCAAGTAATTTATTTGAATGATACCTATTTATTGAATAACAATGAAACAGCATTCAAACAACAATTAATACAAGATAACCGAGTGGTGAATGCCACTATTACCAGAAATGCACCAGGCAACCCTTTTATAGATGGATCACAAGTTTATATAAAAGATAAAAACAAAGACAATCAGTACCCAGAAATCCATGTCAATATTTATCATGTAGATAATGACTACCTAGCAACCTTAGGTATTAAATTGCTGCAAGGCAGAAATTTTTCCAATGCTTTTGCAACAGATTCTTCTGCCGTAATTATCAACGAGGCTGCTGTAAATGAATTGGGCTTAAATGGAACCAATCCTATCGGTAAAACAATTATGCGTTCAGCCCAGATAGAATATAATATAATAGGGGTAGTGCAGGATTTTCATTATGCATCGGCCAAACAAAAAATTGCACCGCTCATGATTGTACTCGGTAACAATCAAGGTGGTATGATAGTAAAAATAAAAACTACCGATATGAATGGGTTTTTAACCGATTTAAAAAAACAATGGGATAGCTATAAAGCCGACGGACCATTTGCCTACTTTTTTATTGATGAAAAGTTTGCTGCTTTATATGCAGCCGAACAAAGAACAGGTAAAATATTTACCGTATTTGCAGGGTTATCTATTTTAATTGCAAGCCTTGGATTATTTGGGCTTGCAGCATTTAGTACGGAAAAGAGAGGCAAAGAAATAAGTATTCGAAAAGTATTAGGAGCATCGATCACCGAAATATTTACACTGTTCTCCATAGAATTTTTAATATTGGTATTGATTGCGTTCCTCATTGCAATACCTGCTACATGGTGGGCAATGCAGTTATGGCTGCAAGATTTTGCATTTCGAATTCATATTGGTTTAGTCACATTTTTAATTTCAGGTATTATTGTGGTTTGTATTGCTTTGCTTGCCATCAGCTTTCATATTATTAAAGCCGCATTATCTAACCCGATAAAATCATTACGAACCGAATAAATTAAAATCACATCATGATGTTACAGCCTCATTCATTTTTCATGCACATTCATTCAAGAAAAATTGAAATATGCTACTGTCCGTTAAAAGACAGCGAGTGTATCGTTAACGTACAGTTATTTTCTATTTATAAAATTTAAATTAATCACCGTCAGTAATTTACATTACTGGTATAAATTTTAGCAACAATACATTATGATTGAATTAAAAAATATTTTTAAATGGGTTAATAGCGATGCCAACCGGCAATTTCTATTAAAAGACATTAACCTTAAAATCAATGCGGGTGAGTTTGTTTCTATTATGGGCGCTTCAGGCTCTGGGAAATCTACCTTGCTCCATATTCTTGGAATGCTTGATCATCCTAACGAAGGAGAATATCATTTTCAAAAGGAGTCCGTTTTACAACTCAAAGAAAAACAGCGTGCTCAATTGTATAAATCTAATATTGGTTTTGTTTTTCAAGCTTATCATCTCATTGATGAATTAACCGTTTCGGAAAATATAGAAACGCCGCTGCTCTATCAAAACAGGAAGGAGAGCGAAAGAAAAGCAATAGTATCTGATTTACTAGATCGTTTTAATATAGTAGGAAAAAAAGATCTTTTTCCTTCACAACTTTCAGGCGGACAACAGCAATTAGTGGGTATTGCCAGAGCATTGGCCGTAAACCCAAAAGTAATCCTCGCCGATGAACCCACAGGCAACCTCAACACTAAACAGGGTGAAGAGGTGATGGAAATTTTTAAAAAACTAAATAAGGAGGAGGGCGTAACCATTGTGCAAGTAACACATTCTGAAAAAAATGCAGCTTATGGTTCCCGCATCATTCACTTATCCGATGGAAGAATTGTTACTGCATAATATTAATTGATGATGAAAAAAATTATTATATACCTTCTTGTATTATCCGCTTACGTGATGCCATTGAAGGCAGCAGATACTACCCAACAAACGATGGATCTTAAAATGTGCATTGACATTGCACTCAAGAATAATGCAGCGGTGCAAAATAGCATGTTGCAATCGGAAAAGGAACACCTCAATTGGCAACAAAAAAAAATCGATTTACTGCCTACATTGAATATCAATATTACCCATGGGGTTAATCAGGGGCGCAGTATCGACCCTTATACCAATTCGTATTTAAATCAACAACTGAGTTATGCCAATCAGGATTTAAGTGGTTCATTGCTTTTATTCAACGGTATGGGATTACAAAAATTGATCCGACAAGGTTCATTGGCTTTTCAGGCAAGTAAACAGGAAGAACAACAAACAAAAGATAATCTCACCTTAAATATAATTCTTGCTTATTTACAAGTGTTAACAAATGAAGAACTACTTGGTCTTTTTTCTAAGCAACAGGAAGTTACTTTTAAACAAGTAGAACGATTGGAGTTGCTGAATAATAAAGGAGCTATTGTTCCCAGTGCTTATTATGATTTAAAAGGGCAGTATGCCAATGATCAGTTGGCAGTAGTAGATGCCAAAAATACCTTAGCGAATTCCAAATTATTATTGGTTCAACTGCTCAATATTCCATATACCAAAAATATACAACTGGCACCACTTACTGCCGAACAGTATGCACTTGCCGATGAAATTAATCCTGAACAAGTTTACCTCACGGCAGTAGAAAACCTTGCCATTGTTAAAGCAGCAGATCTTAATGAAAAAAGCGCAGTGATGCAAATTAAATACAACCGTTCGCGCTATTATCCTTCGGTATATTTAAGAGGCGGCTTATACAGTAATTATTCAAGTGCTGCATATAATGCTGAACACCAAAGTATCAGTTATCTTAATCAATTTAACAATAACCTCAGTAGCAATTTGAATATTGGTGTAACTATTCCTTTATTAAATGCTTTTACTACCAAAAAGCAGACGGCCATAGCCAAAATTAACCGTAAGGAAATGGAAATAGCTGCGCAAAATACCCGCACTGCTATTCAACAACTTACCGCACAAGCCTGCTTTAATATGGCAACAGCAAAAGAACGTTATGCAGCCATACAAGATCAAACAAACGCTTTCTCTGAATCTTTCAGAACCACGGAGATTCGCTTTAATGCAGGAGCCATTAACGTGGTAGAGTATTTGATTTCAAAAAATAATTTAGACAAAGCAAAAATTAATTTTGCAACTGCTAGGTATGATTTTATCCTCAGAAAAAAAATAGTAGAATTTTACCAAGGAAAATTATTACCATAAAAAAATGATGGAGAAATTTTGAAAAATAAAAGATTAATAAAAATTCAGAAAAAGACTATTGGCGTACATACCATTTTATATTCATTGTATTTTCTATTTTTTTTCGCAAAAAAAATGAAAAAGTAATTCGCGTATCTACTGAATGGTAATTTAAGAAGTGTGCTGTTTTAATTTGAAAATTCATCTATTGCATTTCATCTGTTAAGACTTGGCAAGGGGTAAGGACATAGTGTTTTGCTGTTATTGAGCAATTTGTGCAATGAATGTATAATTGATTTATGCATATATTACTTCTCATTTCAATGTGGAAAATACTCACAAATGGCGGGTGCCAGTAATAATATTTTTGCTGAATAGCCGTTTATCGCGCTATTGTTTTCATAGCTTATGTCTGAAATTGAAATTCGTTACTGACTCGTTTAGCCAGATCCTTGGAGTAAGTTTCCTCTGTACCCAAAACAGCGAATTTTATGCCCCCATGATTTAGTATTCGTACAATGGCTTTGCTAATTTTTTGTTTCGATAATCAAAATTTGATAAACAACCAACCCAAAAGATATTTCTGGTAATTCATTTTTGGCAGCATAATCAGCAATCGTAGAAATTTGATCATTTGTATTTGTCACAAGTCATTGTCTTGATTATTTATCGGTTATTCTGCGTTGGATAATTCATATAACTAATTTATACAACTAGCTAATGGTTATTTAATTTCTTCAAGGGTGGTTGTAAGTGTTAGCAAAAAAATACTTTCTTCTTTAGCAAACACACTATGCGGAATATGTTTATGAAGGGCTAATATTTGACCTTTGCTTAATTCTACTGCGCGTTCATCCGTACTAAACTTTATTTGACCCTCAAGTACATGAAGGTTGATGATTCCGTTGGCTGTATGTTTGATCATTTCAGCACCGGCATGCAAAGCGATTAATACTATACGCATGCCGTTTGTTTTATAAACAGTTATGGCATTACGATCGCTTTCTTTCCAAGTTACTTCTTGTTTTATTTGTCGCATGAAAGCAGGCAGATCAATAGTAACCATTGGTGCATCTATCAGGCGGTCTCCGTCAGGACGTTGAGGTGTTGCTTCATTAAATTTTTCTTCCATAATGTTTGATTTATTTTTTGCACCTACTGAGTGCGGATTTTCTTTCAATGCTTGTAACATTTCATTGGTTACACTTTCACTATAAATGCCGTAGCCATTTACTAAAGTACCTTTTATATTGCCTTTGGTTGAAGAAATGGCATACACGATGGCTTCATCAGCAGGGTCTGAAAGGCCTTCGAAGCGGTAATGCTTATCCACCACAAATTCATCAGAACTAAGCTTCATCGAGTTATTATATAAAAGATGGTTTTCCTTCAGATTGAAGTCCATCGTGTAGCCCCTCTCTTTGAGAATGTTTAATACTTCTGAAACTGTAGTCATCGTATTCATGGGGCGCAACTCATATTTTTTAAGCATATTGCTAACAGATTAATAATACTCAGATAGAAATGAAAGGCGTAACTCCTGCACCGACTGCTATGAAGACACCTTCGTCTTTGTAGGAAATAGCGTCAAATACTTCATATAAATTTAACTCATCATTCACTTTCGATTGCAGCAGTCCGTCGGTAATCTAAGAATGATTTTGTCATATCCTTTTTATTTTTTACGGGTTAATGCTCTTCCATAGTGATGCACTATCTCAGCCTCACCGGGATGGTGGTCGTGCTGCTTTATTGAGTACTCGGTGTTATCTGCATTGGTTCCCTTTTTGTATATACTCTTTACTGTGCCATGCCCAATTGCACTGCGATAATGCCAAGTCACTTCTGTACCTACGGGAATTGTATCGAATTCCTTCCCTTCTATTTTTGATTTTGTTGTCATAGTATTATTTATTTTATTAGTTATTGATCAATAGTAAATAATTAATTTAAGCAAGCATCCAACTCGATGATGAGCCAATAAAGAATGCAGTGCTCTTTTTAAAAATTCAGCAGGATTGTAGGATGCGATTATTATAGAAAAGAAGGGCTGATGCGCTTTCATTCTTTCTCCATTTCAGCCATGGCAAGCGTTGCATGAGCATAAGCAGCACCTGCACGCATTTCAGCAGCAACCCAAATCGCCTCCATAATTTCCTCTTTACTCGCACCTTTCTGCATAGCCTGTTTCGTGTGAAACCTTATGCAGTATGGGCACTGTGTTACATGCGCTACTGCCACTGCAATCAGTTGTTTTGTTTTTTTAGGAAGTGCGCCATCTTCAAATACTGTTTTACTAAAGTTTCGCCAGGCTTCAATGCTTTTAGGAGCTAAAGCCGCTTTCTTATTATCGAGTTCTTTTGTTGTGTTCGGATATAAGTTATCAATTTCCATAATTATTTGTTCTTTATTTATTAATGTTTCATTTAATTTCTGTTGTCTATTTACACAACTGGTTTCATAATACTATTTAAAACTCTTCTTTAACTATTAATTGTTTATCATGCTTCATGTGTAGAAGCTGCTGCTCAATGGTATCCATCATCGGAGGAGGGCCACACACATAAACATGCTTCTTCAAATCAATATCGCATTGTTTTAGAAAATCCTCAGTGATATACCCATACGCGTATTCATCCATTTTTTCACCCGAAAGAATATTGATGAAGTTCTTCCCCAACATCTTTTTGAATTCATCCGCATTAATGATATCAGCCTTTGTATTATTTGCAAAAACAAGTTTGTTGTTTCCAATTTCATTTTTGGACTGAAGATATCTGAAGATAGAAATGAAAGGAGTGACTCCTGCACCGCCTGCGATGAAGGTACCTTCACCTTTGTAGGAAATAGCGCCAAATACTTCATGTAAAATTAACTCGTCATTCACTTTCAATTGCAGCAGTCCGTTAGTAACTCCGTTATGCGATGGATATGTCTTAATGGTAAATTCTAAATAATCATCACTCGGTAAATAAGTGAATGTAAAAGGTCTTCTTTCTTCTTTCCATCCGTCTTTATTGATGGCAATTTCAGTTGCTTGCCCGGGAGTGAATTGGTAACCGCCAGGTTTCTCTGTTACAATTCTTACCACATCATGAGTGACTTTGTCAATTGATTTTATTTTTACGATACGTTTTTCCATAATTTTTATTTTTAAAATTAGTTATAAAAAAGTATATGAATTGAGTTTTAGGCTCACTGCTTTGCATGCTTCAGTGTTTGGGTTGTGAGTTGTTTTTTCATTTTTTTTATTTTCAACCTGAAAACAAATATGAATAGCGAGATTGTGCCTGCCGTAAAAACAATATCTCCAACTACTCTCAACCAACGCAGAGTTTGCATGTGTGGCTGATGTAAAAATTCAGAAGATCTTGCAAACCACATTCCCTCATTTACACTCGCGATAGATTGTAAAAGACCAACAGGCAATAAGCTCATAAATGACATTAGTAATAAGCCAATATTAAGAGACCAGAATGAAAAGCCGATTAATTTATTATTCCATTGCTGTTTTCGGTAAAGGCTGCGTAAAACAAAAAGCATTAAGCCAATACCTAACATGCCATAAACGCCAAATAAAGCTGTATGTGCATGAAGGGCGGTAGTGTTTAATCCTTGCATGTAATAGAGTGCTACAGGCGGATTGATCAAAAAGCCAAAAATACCGGCTCCTAAAAAATTCCAAAACGAAACTGAAAGTAAAAAATAAATAGGCCATTTGTAATCAATCAGCCATTCTTTGGACTTGCTTAAACGATAATTATGAAAGGCCTCAAAGCCAATTAATACTAACGGTGCAACTTCAAGAGCACTGAAGGTTGCTCCCAAACCAATTATCATAGTTGGCGCACCCGTAAAATACAAATGGTGGAAAAGCCCTAAAATAACAGCGAAAAGAAAAATAATAGATGCAATAAATACATTTGCTGTGGCTGTGGATGCCTTTAACAACCCCAAACGCACAAAAAGAAATGCCGATACCACTGTTGCAAATACTTCAAAAAAGCCTTCTACCCAAAGATGGACTACCCACCAGCGCCAATATTCTGCAATGGATAAATGAGTTTGTCTGCCCCACATCAATCCCGCACCATAAAACAATGCGATTGCAGTACATGAAACTAAGAGTAGAATCAATAAATTTTTTTCTGCTGTCCCTCTTTTAATCACCGGTAATAGAGGACGTACCATTAACGTTAGCCAAAGAAAAAGTCCTACAAAAAGAAAACCCTGCCAAAAACGACCCAAATCAACATACTCATATCCTTGATGCCCAAACCAAAAGTTTTGCACAAATCCTAACTTCTGCATAATACCAAACCACTGACCAATCATAGAGCCGAAAACAATAATTAAAAGACAAACAAAAAGAATATTTACACCTAATTTTTGAAATTTAGGATCCTTGCCTGATACGGAAGATGCTATATACAATCCTGTAGCAAGCCAAGCGGTGGCAATCCAAAGAATAGAGAGTTGGACGTGCCACGTTCGGGTGACTGAATATGGTAAAATAGTTGACAACGGAAAGCCATAGAACCCATTACCTTCAACACCGTAATGTGCTGTAATAATCCCCATTACTACCTGTAATAATATAAGAAAATTAATAGCCCAAAAATATTTTTCCACAGCTCGCATGGCAGGAGTGATATTTTGATTCATTAATGGATCCTCAATAGGAAATTCAAAGGCTCCTTTTACTTTTGTTTTTGCATGATAAAAAACAAAAATGCCAATACCGAGTAGGAGCATCGCGACGCTAAATCCAGTCCAAATGATGAGATCACCCGTAACCACATTGCCTACCAACTCATCATGTGGCCAATTATGCGTATAACTAATAGTGCCACCTGGCCTTTCTGTTACACAAACCCACGATGCCCAAAAGAAAAAAGAATTCATTTTACGCATGCGATCAACATCTGTAATAGCATTTTTTTGTATGGCATAATCTGATCGTAATTTATTAAAATTAGTATCAGCCATAAAAAGATTAGAATAATATTTATTCAGAACTTCCATTGCATGAGCACGTGTTTCTGAAACTGTTAAAACACCTGAGTTTTTATCATAAGTATTGGTTCTTATCTCCTTATTGAGACGAGCTTTTAAGGCTGCTTGTTTCTCTATGTCCAAAGCTTTATATGAGATTGCACCCATTTTCAGAGCCCATTCATCTAAAATGATGATTGCTTCGCGATGCAGATGATCAGCAGTCCAATCAGGTGCGAGATAAGCACCATGTCCCCAAATAGAACCAACTTCTTGACCACCCATACTTTGCCAAACATTTTGACCATCCTTAATATCCTGTCCAGTAAAAAGAATCTTGCCATTGGTGGTTACCACTTTTTCAGGAATTGGTGGAGCTTGCTGATATATTTCATAGCCAAAAAAACTCAAAACAGAAAAGGAAGCCCCCACTATAAAAAAAAATATAATCCAAAGCTTTTTTTGTTTGCTCATTATAAGGCTATTTGTGGGTTAATGCAATTATCATTAATAAAAAAAATTTGATGCAATTTTAAATACTCTATCTTAAACGGCGAATTTAAAAGTATTCAACCTTAATGATATTATATA
>JBDTFR010000046.1:0-8084 GCA_039937835.1 Bacteroidia bacterium
CAGTTTCGTGGCACTGACGCGTGAGGCATTTGCGCTGAAAACGAATTGGAGATTGGTTTTCGCAATCTCTTTTTCTTTGCTCCTTTCTTTTGGAGAATCAAAAGAAAGGAGAAGCATATTAAAACACCGAATTACATTCTTATCGAAATTCAATATCAAATAAATTGCAAGGTCTTTTATGATCGAACTCTCTTTATTAAGCTCAATCCAATTAACATTGCAAAAAATAAAATAAAAAAAATTAATTAAAATCCTTTTCAACCGTATCAAACATCAGTATGGGTGCGATTACAGCCCACGAAATTGTGAACCCCCAGTTTCGTGGCACTGACGCGTGAGGCATTTGCGCTGAAAACGAATTGGAGATTGGTTTTCGCAATCTCTTTTTCTTTGCTCCTTTCTTTTGGAGAATCAAAAGAAAGGAGAAGCATATTAAAACAACGAATTACATTCTTATCGAAATTCAAATATCACCTAAAACAAAAAATAATTTATTAACTTTTTAAAAACATGACCTAAGTCATAAATCAAAGCGATTAACAATAGTTTGTTTATAACTACAATTGAATGTTTATAAAACATTTTTTTTTCTCGTACAACTAATATACCTTACACACAGAAAATAATATGAACTAAATTATTATTATCATGATAAAAGAACCGCAACAAGAAATAAAGAAAATGAATGAAAAGAAAGCGCTTTCGTACACCTACGAAGAAGTGTTAAAAAAATCTCTTGAATATTTTTTAGGAGATGAGTTGGCAGCAACTACTTGGATAAACAAGTATGCGATGAAAGATAAAGCAGGCAAATTAGTAGAGCTAACGCCAGATGAAATGCACTTAAGAATGGCAAAAGAATTTGCTCGCAAAGAAAAAGAATATAAAATAAAAGCACCCATTCATAAAGATTTATCAGCGTATGGTAAAACACGTGAAGATTTAACCGAAGAAAAAATATACCACTATTTTAAAAATTTTAAATACGTTATACCACAAGGCAGCGTCATGTCGGCATTAGGTAATCCGCACATGATTGCCTCCCTTTCTAACTGCATTGTACTACCAGAAATTTACGATTCGTATGGAGGTTTATTTTACACCGATCAGCAAATGGCGCAGCTCTTTAAAAGACGTTGTGGCGTAGGTATTGATATTTCTACCATACGTCCTTCCGGCATGTCGGTATCCAATGCAGCAGGCACCACCTCTGGCGCAGTATCTTTTATGGAACGGTTTTCTAACACCACCAGAGAAGTAGCACAAAATGGCAGACGAGGCGCTTTGATGATCACCATTGACATTACCCATCCTGATGTGGAATCGTTTATTACTATTAAACAAGATTTAGGAAAAGTAACTGGTGCCAATATCTCTGTTCGGTTAACAGATGAATTTATGACAGCAGTAAGCGAAGATCAAGATTTTAATTTACGTTTTCCTATTGATGCAAAAAAACCAGTGTTTCAAAAAATAGTAAAAGCAAGAGATCTTTGGAATACCATTATTAAATGTGCGCATAACACTGCTGAGCCGGGATTAATATTTTGGGATCGACAACATCATTATTCTACCTCTTCCGTATATCCAGAATTTAAAAACGTTTCTACCAACCCATGTTCTGAAATAGCCATGCAAGGCGGCGATAGCTGCCGATTAATTGCAGTAAACCTTTTTAATTTTGTAGATGCGCCTTTTACCAAAGATGCCGTTTTCGATTTAAAACATTTTTACGAAGTTATTTATGAATCACAACGGTTAATGGATGACTTGGTAGATTTGGAATTGGAACACATTGAACGAATTCTTGCGAAGGTAGAAAACGATCCAGAACCTGATTCTATTAAACAAGTAGAAAAAGAAACTTGGCTGCTATTACAAAAAGCAGGTGAGCGAGGCAGAAGAACAGGATTAGGTTTTACCGCTTTAGCGGATGCGATTGCTGCTTTAGGATTGCCTTACGATTCTAACGAAGCATTAGACATCATTGAGAAAATCATGAAAACCAAGTGCGACGCAGAGTTTACCAGCTCTATTGACATGGCGATTGAACGCGGAAAGTTTAGCGCCTTTGATCCTAAAATTGAAAAGACTTCTGAATTTGTTCAAATGTTAGCAACAGAAATGCCAACCGTGTATGATAGAATGATGAAACACGGTAGAAGAAATATTTCTTTAAGCACCGTTGCACCAACAGGTACCTTGAGTATGCTGGCACAAACATCTTCGGGCATTGAACCTATATTTTTACTGTCCTACAAACGCAGAAGAAAAATAAATACACATGATAAAATAGCCCAGGTCGATTTTGTTGATTCCATGGGCGATTCCTGGCAAGAGTTTGAAGTATACCATCAAAAATTAAAATTGTGGATGGAAGTAACTAGTGAAACAGACATTACCAAAAGCCCTTATGCAGGCTCTTGCGCGCCAGAAATAGATTGGGTAAAACGTATTAAATTACAAGCTATTGTACAAAAATACACCACCCACTCCATCAGCTCTACCATTAATTTAGCGAACGATGTATCGGTAGAAAGTGTGGGCGACATTTACATGGAAGCTTGGAAAATGGGCTTAAAAGGCATTACCGTTTACCGTGATGGCTCACGCAGTTGTATTTTAGTAACCAACGATAAAAAAGAAAATAAAAAAGAGAACAACCAAATTATAGAATCCATTGCACCCGCTCGTCCAGAAAGAATTGAAGCAGAAATTATTCGCTTCATGAACCAAGACGAACATTGGATTGCCTTTGTAGGCTTAATTAATGGCAAACCCTATGAAATATTTACAGGTAAATCGGTTGATGCCTTTGTTATTCCTGCTTGGGTAAACAAAGGTTATATACTCAGAGTAAATTTGGACAAACAAATGAAGCGTTATGATTTTCAATACATCGATAAGGAAGATTATAAAGTAACCATTGAAGGATTATCACGCTCCTTTAATAAAGAATATTGGAACTATGCAAAACTTATTTCTGGCGTGTTACGTCATGGCATGTCCATTCTGCAAGTGGTTGATTTGGTAGAGAATCTTAATTTGTACAACGATAGCATCAATACTTGGAAGCACGGGATTGAAAGGGCATTGAAAAAATTTATACCGGATGGCACCGTAGTAAAAGATAAAATTTGTACTTCTTGTGGTGACCCTGATGGATTAATTTATGAAGAAGGTTGTTTAAAATGTAAAAGTTGCGGCCACTCTAAATGTGGTTAATGTTCTTTTGTAAAAAAGCATTTTTTAAAAATTAAAATAGAAACCTAAAAAGAAAGGAGCAGGTTTTAAAAATCTGTTTCTTTCCTTTACAGGATGCTTCATTTAACATTGTTAAAAATCAAAATAAGATTTTAGCAGGTAAATTGATTTGTTAAAATTAATAGTATACATTGCAAGCATAATATCCCCAAAAGTACATCCCGTAAAATTTTAGTACCCGAGCATTTAAATTAATTAGCTTAGCTGTAAACCTAGGCGTAAATATTTATTGAGAAATGATATTGATGATCTTCAATTAGGGAAAGTTTGTTGATATAAATGATGGTAGCGGAATTAAGCTTGGTTGAAATACTAAAATTGAAGTAAACACATAGTGCTGCTAAACGCACTGGTATTTTTAGCTTCGTGTTGTAGGCAAGGTTACCAACCGTTAACAAATAAACAACTAGCCACTAAAAGTAATAAAGAATAAATGAAGGAAAATAACTTATTAGCATCAGTAGCACTCTTTGGAGAACTCTACAACAACGAGAAATACAAAAGCATTTCAGACATAATTGCGGAATTCATAAAGGGTGCAGTTGTCTATGAAAACAAATTTAGTTTTAATTCAACGGAATTAACAGCATTATTAGACAAGGTTTACGGTTTTAAAATTCCAGAATCAGTAATACGGACAACTCTAAACAACAAATTAAAGGATATAATAGAAAAGAAAGATGGCTATTATCATTTCCAAGAAACAATTAAAAATGAATTCCAAAATATAAACGCCGAATTTGATTCAATTAATTCCACACATACCGAAATATTAAACGATTTGGTAAATTTTGTTGAGAAGAAAGAGAAAAATCAAATAAGGGAAAGTGATAAAAAAGAGCTTTTTGAAAATTTCAATCACTTTCTACTTGACAATGGACTTTCTGACAAATATTCAAACCACATAAGTGCATTTGTAATTATTAATCAGGATAAAGTAGGCTTCAAAGACAGTCTTAATGGCATAAAAGAAGGTGTAATTTTATATCAAGGAATCAAATATACTGCGGACATAAACGAACTTGGAAAGTGGAATACTGACTTAACAATTTATTTAAATACCGAACATCTTTTTAGTGCTCTTGGTTATAATGGAATACTATTCCAAGAAATATTTGATGACTTTCTAAAATTAGTCACTGAAATAAATATGTCAAGTAAAAAAGTAAATCAGGAGAAAAGAATTGAACTTAAATATTTTGAAGAAACAAAAACAGAGGTAGATAATTACTTTTTGACTGCTGAAAAAATACAAAGAGGAGCGAAACAATTAGACCCCTCAAAGTCTGCAATGAAAATGATTTTGGATAATGCAAAGACATTAAGCGAAATTAAATCATTAAGAGTGAAATTTGATTTTGACCTAAAACTAAAAGGTATTACATTACAGGAGTTCAACCACGACATTGCAAGCATTATGCGATTCAATGTTGAAGATGAAGATATTCTTGAGGAGTTAAAGAAGAAATCAATAGAAAAACAAAAATATTTTGACGAACATAATTGCCGACAATACTTTAAGATATTTACAAAAGTTAATTATTTCAGAAACGGTGAAAGTCGAAAACAATTTGAAAAAATAGGGTTTTTATTTATTACAGAAAATAGATTTGCAAAATATTTAGCTCACAATAATTCAGTTAAGTTTGAAGAAAACGATGTTCCGTTTGCAAAAGAAATTGATTACATAATTACGAAATTTTGGTTTAAATTAAAAAAAGGGTTTTCTGATAAACAAAGTTTACCAAAATCATTTGATGTTGTAACAAAAGCAAAAATAATTTTATCTTCACACTTGACAAGTAATGTTTCGGCAGGTTATCATAAATTATTAGATGAAATAAAAAATGGAAAACTTACGAAAGATGAAGCTTTACAAAGAAGTTATGAGTTTAGAGAAAGACCTAATAGACCTGAAGAAATAAATATTGAAAACGTAGATAGTTCGTTAGAGTTCCTTAATAATGAATCATATTTTGAAGATTTGTTTAGAGAAAAAGAAAGGAAAGAAGCGCTCCTTGTTGAAACCCAATCGAAGAACAAAGAACTACAAAACGAAATAAACCGAAGAGATAAAATTGAGACAGTTAAAAAGCAAAAACTAAAAGAAGAACAATATGACAACGATAAAAAATCTTACATAAACATTGAATGGGAAAAAGTAAAAAGAAACCAAAATAGTTATTTATTGTTATCAACTATTGTGTTTCTTTTGAACTTAACATTAGCTATCTCTGCTGTTATCTTGACATCATCAACAAAATTAAAAAACTGGATTAGCGAATTTGGTATTTGCCAAATTTGTCTCATTTTATTTTACGCTTTGATAGTTGTAATTGAAATATTTGGAAGCAAATACATTTTCAACAAAGAAAAGCTAAAAAATGGTTGGTTTTGGTTTACGCTAATTTTTGACAACGACAGAAAGATTGAGTTTGAAGAAACGACTAAAAAACACTTAGACGAAAAATATAATGAGAATCATTCTAACCCAAGAAAACCCGGCAGCTAAAAGCAAGCGGGTTAGTAGCCATTTAATAAAGACATAGAATTAAAATAAATATGAATTGGGAAAAAATAATTTTAGAGAAAGACTTTGCTTTTCATAGAATTGGGACACTTGTATTTTTTCTTGTTACTTCATCTTTGACAATTATTAGTGTTGTTATCCCATTCATTAAAGATTATTTCCCTCAACCCTATATCCACTTTTTGATATTAGGTCTTGTTGAGTTATTCATAATTTGTTACTGGTATTACGACAGAACAATCTACCCTAAAAACAAAGGAAATAAAAAGAGTTTAGTTATCGCAATCACAACTGAGAATAGTAAACAAAAAACAAGAATTGCACATGATTTCACAAATCAAATTCAAAAACGTCTGGCAGAATTTGGTTTAGATAGTAAATATAAAATTGTCATACTTCACAACCATCTTTCAAAAGAGACACAGAAGAAAATCGACCTTTGTAATCAATCACAAAAAGCAGGTTTGCTCGACTCTGAAAATGTTTTTAAATTTAATAAAGTGGTAAAAAGGTTAAACGCAACCTTCTTCATTTTTGGTGACCTTATAAAACGAAACTCATTAAATAGTACATATTGCTTGAGTCTCGAAGCAATGATTCTTCACCCGCCCACCAATACCTTACATGGAAAAGCGCTTCAAAAAGAGTTTGAGGAGTTATGGAAGCGTGAAATGACTTTTCTGGAAGAAGATGAATTAAATGGCTTTAAAAGCAACGCAGAAAATGTATTTTTTGCTACTTCATATATGATTGGCTTAGTTTCTTTCATTGACAATAACTATAAACAAGGTATCGAAATATGGGATGCAATGGAAAAATATATTAAAGATAAACCTGAGTTGGCTAACTACCTCGAAAAAATAATTCATTTAAAATCTATTTCATATTTCCTATTCTCGCGACTACTGTACTTCAATGGGCAAATTGAGGAATCGACTGTATATGGGGACAAATTTCTAGCTCTAACTCCTAACGAATATTTTGCTTGTTTAACTGAGGCTGTTAAGCAAGTCAAAATTAGAAATGATGCAGAACTAGCACTGCAATTTATTGAAAAAGCTAAAATGGTTGCCGATGGTGACGGCACATGGAGATATAGCAAATTGTATTTATTAATAAAATTAAATAAGCATATGGAAGCTATAAAGGTATTGGACGAAATTATTGCGAACAACCCCTATCCAAATGAAAGCGACACTATTGCCCAAGTGACTATATATAATTTGACATGTCTAAAAGAAGATCCTACTCATTACCAGACATTGTTTATAATAGGATCATTAACCTATAAAAAACTAAATTCCCCAACAAATGCTTATGAAAAGCTTGAGGAATTCGAAAAATTGACAAATGGTAATACTTCATGGACTTTACTAACTGAAAGAGCAAAAGAATATATCTCTGAAATAAATCAAATAATCGGAGTTGCATGACGTAAGATAATATAGATTTTGAAGTATAAAACGAATAGTAACAGGCTCCGCACTTCGCTTAGCTGCCAAACCCCGTAGTCGATCAAGCTGTTGTTTCTATAAAGGAAGTTATAAGCTAGCACTGCCACAGGCGTCAAGTTCAGCGTTTGAAAGGTATGCGAGCGGCATAGCGTCTATTTATTCATAAGATTCACTTATCCTTTTATCAACCGAAACAAAGTGTAGGTTAAAATATTATGATTAAATGTATTCCTTTAACAGAAGAGATTTCATTTTAAAGTTGCTCAACGGTACAAATTTATCTTTTAGAAAATTTGCGAAATTTCAATACATTTAATTCTGTTTATCGGTTGGGCTGTGTAGCGCATATAATTCCAAACATTATTGTATAGTTAACATTTGACTCAACTTTATTAAAATCACAAAATGCAAATTAAAAAACTAATAGTATTTATTTTCTTAGCTTCTTTTTGTAGCTGTTCACACAAAATAGATAACAAGGAACTAGAGCAATCTTTTCTGGCATCAATTAGTTTTTCAGAATATTATAATAAACTAATACTCGCAAAATTTGAAAAGGCATTAAGTGATCATGGCAGCGAGCCGATAGAAAAGTATATTTCAAAAGCAAAACGGGTTAGGAAAATTGTGGCAGCGTATAGCGAGGATGTTTATACCTTTTACTATGACAGTGTATCCCACAAAAGTATAGAAGAATTGATAAAAGGATATGATAGCACAATTGATTCCATTAAAAAGTCTCTGCCATTATATAATAATCAGGATAGATTTAATAGTGATCGTAACATAGAAATGCTAAAACAAATTACAAGGATAAATTTTTTAGAGTTAAAAAA
>JBDTFR010000047.1:0-79511 GCA_039937835.1 Bacteroidia bacterium
CAATTACGATTAATATTGAAATGATGGTTCCCATTGTTATTATTACTTTTGTTGATTAATTAATTTTCGTATATTTTTTATTTGGAGTGCAAAGTAAAGCCTTTTTTCTGGATATTTCAAACGTAAATTTTCATAGGCTTGTAACGCCTTATTATAATTGCCTTGTAATATATAAACTTTAGCTAATGTTTCACTTACAAAGGTAATGTCATCTTCTACACTCTGTTTGGCCATGTTTACGGGGTTAAAAAACTCCTTTTTGGGCTTTGCTAATCTAGGCTCCTCTCGTATAAATGCGTCAATCAGTTCAGAAGCTTCTTTTTTTACAGCAGTTTTATACTTTTTTTGTTCCGAATTAATGATCGCTGAATTTTTTAACCACTCGGTAAAAGAGTGTGTGCTTGACTGATCAAAATCAATATTATTTTTTTCTTCTTTAAAATTTTGGTTAGGGATCGATAAAATAAAATCAGAAGTTGTAATTTCTTCCTTATTGTTTATTGTAATTGGGTCAATTTTTTTATCAGAATGTAAAAATTCTATTTCAACTTTGGTATCTGCAATTACCGATAAATATTCTTTTTCTAAACTGTCAGTTGTTAACTCCACAAATTTCAAATCTTCAACAATTTCTATTGTTTCTATCGTTGCTATAGTTGTTATTTCTGAACTGTCATTAGCTAATGGTTGGTTATCATCTTCATCTTTAATAGTAATTTGTTTATCTAGTCGGTTTAAATCTACTATTATACTCGGAGAATCGGGTAGTAAGGTTTTAAACTGACTTGTAATTAAGTGATGAAGCACTTTTCTATTTGTGGCGTAGGCAGCCGTTATTTTTATTTGATTGTTGTAGTGAATGCTATTTTGATTGTGCAAACTTTTTGCATACAACAAATGAGCTGTTTGAAAATAAGGAAAATTTTTTAGCAACTCAGCAAGTACTACACTATCACTTACAGAAAGTGTTTGAGGGCTATTGATGTATGATGCAAATTGTGTGCGATTCATTTACCAATCGTTTAATGCTCTGTTGTATATATCTTGGGTTAATTGCTCATTAATTAGAGTAATTAGCTCGTTTTGTACTGAAGATAGGGTTTTAGTATTTGGAAAGTCGCTATAACGACTAAATGTTTGTTCAAAGTTTTTCTTTTCATCAAATGAACAGGTGTATTTTACCGATACGCTAATGGTTAATCGAGTTAAAGCTGCTTGGTCGTTACTTTGAATTGCGATGGGCGCAATAGTATAACTAATAATTGTCCCTTCAAAGGCTAAATCGCCGTTTTTACTAATTAAACTCAAATGGCTTTGATTGCTTAATCGATCACGTAAGGCTTCTGTAAATAACTGACTTAAATTAGGAGGGCTAAGTGCCGCTTGATTTTGAAAATATTGTACGGAAATTGATTTTGCTTCTGGCGGAATGCTTGCACCACTTAATGAATAACGCATTTTACAGCCCACCAATAGCAATAAAAAAGAATAAAAAATAACAAGCAGCGTAGCTTTATTTTTAAAAAAATAAAGATGTTTTTTAATATTTATCAATGGTTTTAAAATTATTGTTTAATGTTGTATTCATTAATTTTTCTATACAAGGTGCGTTCAGAGATACCTAATTCTTTCGCTGCATTTTTACGTTTTCCTTTGTGTTTTGTCAAGGCCTTTTTTATCATATCCTCTTCAATTTCATGCAATGATAGGTTTTCTTCCACGATTGAAACAGGAATTTGTTCTTGTTTTTTTAATATGGGCATCGTGGTAGTATTGTAACCAAGCTGTACGGCTGTTTCTGGCGCACCTACTTCTTGATACAATTTTTTTATAAGCGATTCATTATCGGGATGAAAATCTTGATTTAGCTGATTATCATTTTCAATTAAATCAATAACTATTTTTTTAAGATCTGTTAAATCTTTTTTCATATCAAATAAAACCTTATACAACAAATCTCTTTCATTAAAATCTTGCGATTGTGTTGCATTTCCAATAATCATTGGTAATTGCGGTATTTGTTTTTGAGGCAAATAACTGCGCATAATTATTGCATTAATTTCACGCTCTTTTTCAATTACAGAAATTTGTTCTGTAATGTTTTTTAATTGGCGCACATTACCTTGAAAATAATAATTGGTTAATAATTGTTCTGCTTCTGCATCTAATTTTATGGTCGGCATGCGATATTTTGCAGAAAAATCAGCAGCAAATTTTCTAAACAATAAAAAAATATCTTGTCTTCTATCCCGTAAAGGTGGTATAACAATTGGCACTGTATTTAAGCGATAGTACAAGTCTTCTCGAAACTTTCCTTTTTCTATTGCTTGTTGAATATTTACGTTGGTAGCAGCTACAACTCTTACATCTGTTTTAAGTACCTTTGATGAACCCACTTTTATAAACTCACCACTTTCTAATACGCGTAATAAACGAGCTTGTGTAGCAATAGGCATTTCAGCAACTTCATCTAAAAAAATTGTACCGCCATTTGCCACTTCAAAATACCCTTTTCGCGCTTCATGCGCACCTGTAAATGATCCTTTCTCATGACCAAAAAGTTCAGAATCAATAGTACCTTCAGGTATTGCGCCACAATTAACTGCAATGTATTGCCCATGTTTACGAGCACTTAAGCTGTGTATAATTTGCGGAAAAACTTCTTTCCCTGTACCGCTTTCACCCGTTATTAATACTGTTAAATCGGTAGATGCCACTTGTTTTGCTATATCAATCGCTCTGTCAAGTGAAGATGCATTACCTATAATTCCAAATCGGTTTTTTATTTCTTGAATGCCCATGTTTGAATCTGTTTTTAATTAAACCGCTCTTCCAATTAAAGTAGCACTTGTGCAAGCTGTTACTAAAATGTTTACATAATCTCCTGGTTTATAATTCCCTTTTGGAAATACCACTACACTGTTTTGTGAATTACGACCAGATAATTCAGTTACCGATTTTTTAGATACCCGCTCTACCAACACGCGATGTATTTTACCTAAGCCTAATTTGGTGCGTTCGGCGGAGTTTTTTTGCTGTAAATCAACCACCTCTTGTAATCTTCGTTTTTTTATTTCTTCCGGTACATCGTCTTCAAATTTACGCTCTGCAAGTGTTTTAGGGCGCTCACTGTAAGCAAACATGTATGCAAAATCATATTTAACCCATTCCATGAGTGAAATGGTGTCGTTGTGCTCCTCTTCTGTTTCTGAACAAAATCCGGTAATAATATCTGTTGAAATAGCGCAATCTGGTATAATTTTTCTGATTGCTTGAATACGATCGATATACCATTCACGACTATATCCTCGGTTCATTCTTTCAAGCACATTTGAATTACCAGATTGTACGGGTAAATGAATGTATTTACAAATATTTTCATATTTATTAATGGTGTGTAAAACATCGTCTACCATGTCTTTTGGGTGTGAAGTGCTAAAACGTACTCGCAAATCAGGGCTGACTAATGCTACTTTTTCAAGTAACTGCGCAAAAGTAACCGCATTTAATGTTTCTTCTGATGTCAATTTTTCTTTTTTTAATCCACCTCCAGTCCACAAGTAGGAATCCACATTTTGACCTAATAACGTTACTTCTCTATATCCATTGCTAAAAAGATCCATCGCTTCATTTACAATCGTTTCAGGATCGCGACTACGCTCTCTACCACGAGTAAAGGGTACTACACAAAATGCACACATATTATCGCAGCCACGTGTAATGCTAATAAATGCTGTAACACCGTTAGACCCTAGCCTCACTGGTGCAATGTCTGCATATGTTTCTTCCTTTGATAAAAGAACATTTACTGCTTTTTGACCTGTTTCCGCTACTTCAATTAATGCGGGTAAACTTCGGTACGCATCAGGTCCAACAACGATATCTACTAATTTTTCTTCTTCTAGAAATTGCGATTTTAGCCGCTCTGCCATACAACCTAAAACTCCGACAATTAAATCTGGATTGTTTTTCTTAGCTTTTTTATATTCTGTTAGCCGTTTACGAACCCGTTGTTCTGCTCCTTCGCGAATGGCACAAGTGTTTACAAAAATAACATCTGCTTCATAAAAATCAGTTGTGGTGGTAAATCCCTTATCTCTTAAAATAGAGGCTACAATTTCACTATCTGAAAAATTCATAGCACAGCCATAACTTTCTAAAAATAATTTTTTACCATTTGAGTTTACAGGACTATCTATTAACAATGCTTCCCCTTGTTTACTTTCATCAATTACTTTATTTTCCATGAGTCGCCTTGCCAGTTTATGCGTAAATAGTGGTATTTTTTTAAAAATGAATTGCAAAGTTAATCAAAATGGTGACAAAATGGCGTATTTTTAAATAATTTAACATTCTTGAAAAAATCTTATATATAGAATATATATACTAACTGACATTTGCAAATTTATTTTGAAATATCCCGTTCAATTATTTTCCTTTGCACATTGTTTAACAAACAAAACACTATTTTAAAATAAATTTTATTGTTAGTAATCATTTTTAAATTAAATAAATTTTATGAGTAAAAACTTAGTAATAGTAGAGTCTCCTGCAAAAGCAAAAACCATAGAAGGATTTTTGGGAGAAGGATTTACCGTAAAATCTAGTTTTGGTCATGTAAGAGACTTAGCCAAGAAAGGACTAGGTGTTGATATAGAAAATAATTTTATTCCCAATTATGAAATATCACCAGATAAAGCAAAAGTAGTAGGAGAACTTAAAAAATTAGCTAAAGAAGCTGAGATAGTGTGGTTAGCAACGGATGAGGATCGTGAAGGAGAGGCTATATCTTGGCATTTATCAGAGGCGCTAAATTTAAATGAAAAGAATACCCAGCGTATCGTTTTTCATGAAATAACAAAATCCGCAATTAAAAATGCAATAGCCAATCCTCGTAAAATTGATAAACATTTAGTAGATGCACAACAGGCACGTAGAATTTTAGACAGGCTAGTGGGTTTTGAGTTATCTCCGATTTTATGGAAAAAAATTAGACCTTCTTTGTCAGCGGGACGTGTGCAGTCAGTAGCAGTTCGTTTAATTGTAGAACGCGAGCGTGAAGTAATGAATTTTAAAAGTGTTTCATCTTACAAAGTAACAGCTAATTTTGTAACAGAAAATGTAGTAGTAAAAGCGGAATTGGCGATGAAATTTAAATCGCAAGACGAGGCAAATGAGTTTTTAAAAAAATGCATTAATGCTCAATTTACCGTTAATAGTATAGAAACAAAACCTGCAAAAAAATCTCCATCAGCACCATTTACAACATCTACTTTGCAACAAGAAGCGAGTAGAAAATTAGGGTTCTCTGTGGCTCAAACCATGGTAGTTGCGCAGCGTTTATATGAAAGTGGAAAAATTACTTACATGAGAACCGATTCTGTAAACCTATCTGAAACGGCTATTAACCAAGCAAAAGAAACAATTACTAAAAATTACGGAGCCAATTATTTAAACATACGGCATTATAAAACAAAATCAAAAGGTGCACAAGAGGCGCATGAGGCTATTCGTCCAACTTATATAGAAAATCAAACAATAGAAGGCGAGTCAGCAGATAAACGTTTGTATGATCTTATTTGGAAACGTACGATATCATCGCAAATGAGTGATGCCGAATTAGAAAAAACTACGGTTGTTATTTTAGGTTCTGGTAGTCCTGAAAAATTTGTTGTACAAGGTGAAGTATTAAAGTTTGATGGTTTTTTAAAAGTATACTTAGAAGGGACAGATGATGAAGACGAAGAAAATAAAGAAGGAATGTTGCCCGCTATGAAAGTTGGTGAGAAATTAAAAGCGAATGAAATTAATGCAACAGAACGTTTTACACATCACCCTGCAAGATATACAGAAGCTAGTTTAGTAAAAAAATTAGAAGAATTGGGCATAGGCCGTCCTTCTACTTATGCTCCTACTATTTCTACTATTCAAAAAAGGCAATATGTTGTTAAAGAAGATAGAGAAGGGGTGCAACGTAACTTCAATACGCTCCAATTAAAAAATGAAACGATCACAAAAGAAGTAAAAGTTGAAGGAACAGGAGCAGAAAAATCAAAATTATTTCCTACCGATATTGGAATGGTAGTAAATGATTTTTTATTAAAAGAATTTCCGCAAATTATGGATTTTAATTTTACTGCAAAAGTTGAAGAAGAGTTTGATGATATTGCAGATGGAAAGATAGAATGGACAAAAATGCTTTCTGATTTTTATAAACCTTTTCATAAAAATGTAGAAAATACTTCTGAGCATTCTGAGCGAGCTTCTGGAGAGCGATTACTGGGTTTAGATACTGTAAGCGGTAAAAATTTATATGTACGTATTGGTCGTTACGGTCCTATGGCGCAGCTCGGCGAAGGGAATGATGAAACCAACAAACCTAAATTCGCAAGTTTACGCAAAGACCAACGTTTAGAAGCAATTACATTTGAGGAAGCGTTAGATTTGTTTAAACTTCCAAGAGTTGCTGGTGAATTTGAAGACAAAGAAATGGTCATTGCAATTGGTCGCTTTGGCCCCTACGTTCGGCACAATAGTATTTTTGTTTCTTTAAAAAAAGAAGATGACCCGATGACCGTCACGGCCGAAAGAGCAATTGAATTGATAAAAGCAAAACGTCAAGCAGACATAGATAAATATATTAAGTCATTTCCAGAAAGCCCCGAAGTGCAATTGCTTAATGGAAGATGGGGACCCTACCTTGCAATAGAAAAAAATAATTATAAATTACCAAAAGGTACCGATGCTGCGTCCTTAACATTAGAAGAATGTGTTGCTATTGCTGCAGACCCCAAAAATGCAAGTAAAAAGAATCGATTTAATAAAAAAGCAGATGCTGCTCCTGCAAAAAAAGCAGGTTTAAAAAAAGTTGCACCCAAAAAAGTGACTACTAAAAAAGCACCAAAGAAGGCAACAACAAAAAAAGCCATTAAAAAAAATGTAACAAAAAAGAGTAAGTGAAGGTACAAGTAGTTGGCTTTAAAGTATAAATAATTGATGAATAGAACTACATGCAAGAATATTTTACTCCTATTGATTTAGGAAAAATGGTTGGTTCAGCTAAGTATACCGACTATTCTTACGGTAAAAGAATAAAAATGTATATTGAGGTTGATGATTTTCCAGATCTTAACTCCATACAAATAGCCATTATTGGAGTAGAGGAAGACAGAAAAGCAGTGAATAATGAAGGGTGTGGACTTGCACCTGATTACATTCGAGAATATTTGTATAAATTATTTCAAGGTAATTATACGACTCATATTGCTGATCTCGGTAATATAAAAAAAGGCAATTCCATCGAAGACACTTATTTTGCTGTAACAGATGTATTGACACAATTACTAAAAAAAAATATTATTCCAATTATTATTGGTGGCGGGCAAGACATTACGTATTGTAACTACATGGCTTATCAAAAATTAGAACAAACGGTAAATATTGTGGCTATTGATGCAGCATTTGATATTGGTGATGGCGATAAAGAATTAAATTCTCAGAGCTATTTAAGTAAAATAATTTTACATAATCCGAATATACTTTTTAACTATAGTAATGTAGGTTATCAAACGTACTTTGTAGAACAATCAGCAATTGATTTAATGAATAAACTTTATTTTGATGCACATCGTTTAGGACAAGTAAGAAAAAAAATAGAAGAAGTTGAACCTATTGTTAGAAATGCAGATATCGTAAGTTTTGATATTTCTGCAATTCGGCAAAGTGATGCTTCAGGCAATTCCAATGCATCACCAAACGGTTTTTACGGAGAAGAGGCTTGTCAGATAGTAAGGTATGCAGGCTTAAGTGATAAACTAACTTCGATCGGTTTTTATGAAGTAAACCCCGTATTCGATACCAATAAACAAACAGTTCATTTAGTAGCGCAAATGATTTGGTATTTTATCGATGGCTTTTATAATCGTAAAAAAGATTACCCAATGATAAATAAATCTGAGCATACAAAATATCGAGTTTCATTAAAAGATCATGAACATGAAATCGTTTTTTATAAAAGCAATAAAAGTGATCGTTGGTGGATGGATGTTCCATACCCTGCAAACCCTAAAGTAAAGCATGAACGCCATCAAATGACACCTTGTTCTTATAGCGATTATGAGACCGCTTGTAATGATGAAATGCCTGATAAATGGTGGCAAACTTATCAAAAATTAGGTTGATAAGTTGTATTAATACAAATGTAATGAACAATAAAATGTTTAAAAAGTTTGTTTTTTTAAACTAAATATTTAATTTAGCATTCTAGCTCGATTGAAAATCAACAATTAATTGTTAATTTTTTAACAAGTTTTTAACAAGGGAACTATGAAAAAAACTCTTACAACTTTAGCTTTTTTAATCATTGGATTTGTTTCCTTTGCTCAACAGGATGCGCAATTCAGCATGAATATGTTTAATCGACTTGCTATAAACCCCGGTTATGCAGGAACTAATGAAGCACTATGTGGTACATTACTTTATCGCCAGCAGTGGACAGGATTTCCTGGGGCTCCAAAGATAGGATTGCTGAGTGTTGATTACGGAAGAATTTTAGGAGGAGGAATTGGTCTTACTGTTGATCAAGATCAATTAGGTTTTGACAAAACGTTAAAAGCAAAATTAGCATATTCATACCATTTGGTAGTAGGATCCACGGGTGTTTTAGGAATAGGTATAGATGCAGGAATGATTCAGAAATCATTTAAGGGTAATTTTATTGCGCCTGATGGAACCTCTTCTAATACTAATAATGGTATCGACAACTCTATTCCATGGACTGGTAGTTCTTCTATGACTTATGATGTAGGATTTGGTTTATATTATACCACCAAAAAATTATATGTAGGAATTTCTTCTTTACACTTACCTGAACAAAAAATGAATTTAAGCGGTGGAGGTGTAACGTCATTTAATTTTGATTACAAAGTGGCGAGACATTATTATTTAATGGCTGGTTATACTTTTGATTTAAGCCCTGAGTTTGATATAACACCATCCATTCTTACTAAATCAGATGCAACATCTACTCAGTTGGATATTAATTTATTAGCAAAATACAATAAATTAATATTTTTTGGCGTTTCATATCGTTTAACAGATGCTGCTGTTGGAATTGTAGGGTTGGAGTATAAGAAATTTAAATTTGGATATGCTTATGATTATACCTTGTCTACGATCAAAAATCATAGCAATGGTGGACATGAAATCATGTTAGGCTATTGTCATAAATTTCCAAAGCCTGATAAAAAACAATCGCATCAAAACGTTAGATTTTTATAATTTTGTAACATTGGTGTACTAATTTCGTTTAAAGTACTTTAATTACTGTTAATTATTATTTAACATAATAATGTATCAGTAATTAAAGTTATATAATAAAAACAACAAATATGAAAAAGTTGCTCTTTTTAGGTTCTGTAGTTTCTGTTTTAGGTACTAGTTGTACTAAAAACACTGGAGAACTAGTTGGTGTACAGCCTCGCCCGGAATGGTACGACGTTGACCCTTACGGAATGCAATACGTCCCTATGGGGAGCTATAATATGGGTCCAAGTGATGAGGATATTCCTTATTCACAAAATTCCAAATCAAAAACGGTATCTGTACAAGCATTTTATATTGATCAAACAGAAATTTCTAATAATGAATATCGTCAGTTTGTTTATTCCGTAAGAGATTCGATTGCACACAGAGCGTTGTTTGAAGACGGTCGTGCAGAACATGCTGTTGAAACCGATGCATATGATCAACCTATTGATCCTCCTCTAATTAATTATGATGAGAAAATTCGTGGTGATGAACAAGACGTTAGAGAAGTATTGGAATTTATGTATCTACCTGTTGAAGAGCGTTTTTATAGAAGAAGAGAAATTGATTCTCGTAAATTAAATTTCGAATATTATTGGCTTAATTTACGTTTAGCAGCTCAAAAATCAAATCGTTTTAAACCGAATAAATCGCCAGATGCAAATGGTCAAGATTTTATAAACGGCTATCAATCAACATCTGTTGGAGATAATAAAACGTTAGGGCACTATGATGTAAAGGATGCAGTTGCTGATGGTAGTGGTAATTACAGTACTCGTGAACGTAAAGATAAAGATAGGAGCGTATTCATCATCAAGGATGTTATAAATGTTTATCCTGATACTTTGGCTTGGATACATGATTTTACTTATTCATTTAACGAGCCCATGACGAATATGTATTTTTGGCATGTTGCTTATGATGATTACCCTGTTGTTGGCGTTACATGGAAACAAGCTCGCGCTTTTTGTATTTGGAGAACTCAATTGTTTAACAACTGGTTAGCGGCTAATGGGCAAACATATGTACATGATTTTCGTTTACCAACTGAATCGGAGTGGGAGTATGCCGCCCGTGGTGGAAATGCATTGAGTCCGTACCCTTGGGGTGGACCATACATTAGAAATGCACAAGGATGTTTTCTTGGGAACTTTAAACCAATGCGCGGGAGCTATATTGATGATGGAGGTTTCCATACAGTGAAAGTAGGAACTTATAATCCAAATGGATATGGCTTATATTGTATGGCTGGTAATGCTGCTGAGTGGACAAGCAATGCATTTGATGAATCAGCGTATGATTTTAGCCATGATTTAAATCCTGATTATGTATATGAGGCACAGGATAATGAAGCAAATGTTTTAAAACGTAAAGTAATACGCGGAGGATCATGGAAGGATGTAGGGTATTATTTACAAACCAGCACAAGAACCTACGAATATCAAGATACGGCAAAATGTTATGTAGGGTTCCGTTGTGTTCAAACTTATTTAGGTCGTGCTAAAGAAGATACTCGTGGTGTAGGATTTAAATAACAATAATGTTGTAATCTCTAAACTAAAAATAAATTATTAACTTTTAAAAAAATTAAAATTATGGGTGGTAAAAAGTGGAAAAATTTCATGGCTAAGTTGTATGGATTTGGAGCTGCAATTGTAATTGTTGGCGCAATGTTTAAAATTATGCACTGGCCAGGTGCAGGCCCAATGTTGGTTATTGGTTTATCTACAGAAGCAGTAATTTTCTTTTTCTCGGCATTTGAACCCCCTCATGAAGATGTTGATTGGAGTTTAGTTTATCCTGAATTAGCAGGAATGCATGACGGAGAAGAGGAAACAAAACTTGTGGTGGAAAACAAGGGTTCTGTTACAGAGCAGTTAGATTCGATGTTTGAAGAAGCAAAGATTGGGCCTGAATTAATTGCCAGTTTAGGTGCGGGTATGCGAAATTTGGGCGATCAAGCAAATAAACTAAGTAACATAACCGATGCATCTGTGGCTACAAATGAATATGTTACAAGCGTAAAATCTGCAGCTAAAAACGTAGGCACACTTTCAGAATCTTATTCTAAAGCTGCAGAATCGTTAATGGGGCTTACTGTTAACAACAGTGAAAGTTCTTCTTTTGGAGAACAAATTGTGAAAGTATCTAAAAACTTATCAGCACTAAATGCTTCCTATGAATTACAATTACAAGGTTCTGCTGAACATGTAAAAGCAACTTCAAAATTTTATGAAGGTGTGGGTAATTTAATGAAAAACTTGAATGATTCAGTGGAAGATACAAGAAAGTATAAAGAGCAAATTTCTCAACTTTCTGCTAACTTAGAATCATTGAATACGGTTTATGGCAATATGCTCACCGCAATGAGAAAGTAAGTGTTCTACATTAAATGAAGTTTTATTCTTCATTGTACAATTACATAAATATTAATCTTAGAAAAAATATATAAAATATGTCAGGTGGCAAAGAAACCCCAAGGCAGAAGATGATTGGTATGATGTATTTAGTGTTAACCGCACTACTTGCATTGAATGTATCCAAAGAAATCTTAAATGCCTTTGTTATTGTTGAGGATGGTTTAAATACTACAAACGCAAATTTTGATGGTAAAAATTCCGTACTATATGCAAAATTTGAAAAAGCGATGGGTGATAATCCAACGAAAACAAAACCTTTTTATGACAAAGCCAAAATTGTAAAGAAAAATTCTGCAGAGCTTTGTAAAATGATTGATGATTTAAAATCTGAATTATATTTAGAGGTTCAAAAGCTTCCTTCAAAAGCAGTATCAGATACTTTTCAATTAAAAAACTTAGATAGTAAAGATAATTATGATATCCCTACACATTTTTTATTAGGTGCAGACCCGGAAAAACCGGGTGCTGATGCGCACATATTGCCGTTAAAAGCAGGTCTTGAAAAGTACAGAAAAGATTTGATAAGTACAGTACCTGAAAATGAAAGACAAAATTTGAAATTAGGTTTAAATACTCAGAATGTAGTGGATTACGAGGGAAAAAAAGTGAGTTGGGAATTTAATAATTTTGACCATACTACCATGGCAGCAACCATGTGTATCTTTGCAGGTATAAAAAATGATATTAAAAATGCAGAAAGTGATGTGGTTAATTTGTTATTAAGAGCCATTGATGCGGGCGATTTTAAATTTGATGCAATTGATGCAAGAGTTGTTGCTCCTACCAGTTACATTACGCAAGGTGAAGATTATACTGCTGATATATTTGTTTCTGCACACAGTTCTACTCAAGACCCTCAAGTGATTGTAGGGACTGGTGTAAATGTTCCAGTTACAGACGGTGTCGGTAAATACGTTGTAAAAACAAGTGCGGAGGGATTACAGGAATACAGTGGTACTATTAAGGTAAAGGGCGGAGACGGAACTATTAAATCCTATCCTTTTTCAAGTAGTTATATGGTGGCAAAACCTTCAATGGCTGTTTCTGCTACCAAAATGAATGTATTTTACATTGGTGTAGAAAACCCTGTTGATATTACTGTTGCTGGTGCAGCGCCTACAGATGTTGTGGCTACGATTGCAGGCGGCGGCGGAAGTATAGTAAATAAAGGACAAGGTCATTATATTGTTAAGGTTAGCTCTGGGAACGAATGTAAAGTGAATGTGGGTATTAAGACGAAAGACGGTGGTACTAAATCTATGGGTGCTTCCCCTTTTCGTGTTAAAAAAGTACCAAGCCCTCAAGCTTCTTATGCAGGAATTATCGGCGATGGTAGTGTAAGTAAGGGTGAGTTAGCAAATGCTGGAGGCGTTATTCCTAAATTGGAGGATTTTGTGTTCGATTTAAAATTTCCAGTTATTTCTTGGAACATGTCTATATTTATTAATGGTGCTTATGCTGATTATAGTGCTCAAGGACCTAGTGCATCAAGTCAAATGAAATCATTACTTGAAAAAGTAAAACCAGGGCAGAAGGTACTTATTGAAAACGTAAGAGTTCAAGCCCCAGATGGTGTTAGAAAAATTACTGGTTGTGTTTTAAAAGTTAAATAATAATTCAGGAGGTATATCATGAAAAATGTAAAATTTCTTTTAATTGTTTTGATTGTTGCTGTAGCATCAATGCAAAGCATTGCACAAGAAGTAATTAAGCCGCCTAAATACCCTGATGGTGTTTACACAAAAGAAAACACTCGTACCCGTAGAGCTATACCATATCCTCATTTAAGGGAAGCAGATGTGATGTGGAGCAAAAGAGTGTGGCGTGTAATTGACCTTCGTGAAAAGATGAATTTTCCTTTTTATTATCCCGATCAACCTATTTTGGATAGAAAAAGTTTATTTGATGTGATAAAAGATGCAGCCATGAAAGATGGATCTATTACTCTTTTTGATCAACCCTTAACAGATGATGAATTTCGGTTTGAAATGACTAAAAGTGAAATACAAAGTATGTTGGTCACTTGGGATTCTACCAATCAGTCGGAAGACCCAACTAACCCAGGTTCATATCTTTCAGCTCCTTTAAAATCAGAAATTACAACCGCTAAAGTGTGGAAATTTTGGGTAAAAGAAGATTGGTTTTTTGATAGACAACGGTCGGTATTGGATGTCCGCATTTTGGGGCTATGTCCTTTAATTGAAAAAATTTCGGAAACAGGAGAGCATTTAGGCGCAGATAAACCGTTATTTTGGATCTATTTTCCTGAGGCAAGACCTATTTTTGCGAGCTCAGAAGTTTTTATGAGACATAATGATGCTGAACGTAAAACATTAGATGATATATTCTGGAAACGTTTATTTTCAAGTTCTATTAGAAAAGAATCAAATGAATACAACAGAGGTATTTACGAATATAAAACGGGGATAGATATGCTATTAGAGTCAGAGCGTGTAAAAGATGATATTTTTAAATATGAGCACGATTTGTGGCATTTTTAATATGTTAAAAAAAATAAAAAAATCCCGAAGCAATTTGTTTCGGGATTTTTTTATGCAATAAAAATTGTTAAAGACTCGTTTTAAATAAAATAAATAAAATAACATGAAGTATAAAACCGAAATAAAAAAGGGATTTGTTCATACACCTAAAAGAGCTATTTTATTTATTTTATTTTCTTTTATTTTTTTTACAAAAGCGATTATTGCTCAGAATAATGGAAATGCATCCGTTCTTAGCCCTGGCTCTCCTAATCCATGCGATAATGATCGTATTAATGCCCCTTTCCCCTATAAAGTTCCATATGTTAGAGAAGCAGATGTAATGTGGAGTAAGCGAGTATGGCGTGTAATTGATTTGCGCGAAAAAATGAATTTACCATTATATTTTCCTAATGAACCAACGCCTTGTTTAATGAGTTTGTTTGATGTTTTTAAAAAAGCATTGTTAACTGGAAAGTTAAAAGCATATGCAAACCCAATATTTGATGATGAATTTACAAAAGTAATGAGCTTTGATGAAGTACAAAAATTATTTGTTTCTTGGGACTCTACCGCTCAAACGGAAGATATAAATAATCCAGGTCAATATATTAATAAGCCGCTTAAAACAGAAATTACATCAGCAGCTGTTCGACAATATTGGATAAAAGAAGATTGGTTTTTTGATAAACAGCGTTCTGTTATGGAATCACGAATTATTGGAATATGCCCTTTAATTGGAAAACTCGCTGAAAATGGCGAAGTGATAGGTGTAAGACCTTTATTTTGGATTTATTTTCCAGAAGCACGACCTTATTTAGCAAAAGCTGCATCAATTAATTCGCATAATGACGCACAACGTATGAGTTATGATGAATTGTTTGCTAAACGTAAATTTTCGAGTTACGTTTATAAAGAATCAAATGTATATAATAGGTCCATTGCAGAATATAAAAAGGGCACGGATATTTTGTTAGAGTCGGAAGAAATTAAAGAAGATATTTTTAATTACGAAAGCAATTTGTGGCAGCACTAATTGGTAACAATTTCTCCGTTAACCCAATTTTCTTTTTTAACATTTCCACTTTCATCATATACTTTCCATTCTCCATTTTTTTGGTAGTCATTCATGGTGGAATTATATCTCATAAAACCTTCCACTTCTATTTTCGAGTTTTCATTATACTCTTTTTTATAATATATCCTTTTTTTTCGATCAATTAATTCAAAAACTTCTTGAGGTTTCCCATCTTCAGAAAAGGACTTTCTTAAAATAAGATTTTCCATGTTTTTTGTATTTTCTTCTTGGTATTCAATTTGTCCATTTGCGTAATAATCAATCCATAATTGAGGATTTCCTTCGTAATAAGTAATATCAGATTTTAATTTACCATCTGGATAAAATGATTGCATATTACATCTTTTAAAGTCAATTATTTTAAAGTTGCGTTCAACGGTTCCGTTTTCATAAAAATTTTTATAAGCCTTTAATTGCCCGTCTTGATAATATCCTTTATGAATAATTGCGCCACTTGTATAGGTGTCTTCCAGCCAACCCTGACATGAATATCCTTTTTTATTATTTCTAACAGAATCACCTCCTATTACAAAATTTAGTTTTTCATACATAGTAATACCATAATAGGCGTCAATTACTTTAGCGGCATCGTATTTTGTTTCTTGTGGTAAAGATTTAAAAAGTTGAGCAAAAGTTAATTTTACAATTAAAAAAGAAATACAGAGAAAAGTAGCTTTCATTTTAAATTTAATTAATTAATTTTTCCAATCAACTTATACTCCCTTCTGAAGCGTAAAGTTTAAAAAAAGAAGCACTTTAATTTCTGATAAAGTGCTTCTTTTTTTTGAATCTAAGCAAATAAGTTTAATGGATATTTTTGTCAGTTAAGTATCTTTCTGCATCTAACGCACCCATACATCCACTGCCTGCTGCAGTTACAGCTTGCCTGTAAACTTTATCTTGTGCATCTCCAGTGGCAAATACGCCAGGAATATTTGTTCTACTTGTACCAGGTATTGTTTTTATATAACCCGTTTCATCTAGTTGTAACCATTCTTTAAATATTTCCGTATTTGGCGTATGCCCAATAGCAACAAAAAACCCAGTAACGATAATATTACGTTCTTCGCCTTTATTATTAATAAGCAGGGCACCTTCAACTGTTTTATCACCTAAAATTTCTTTTGTTTGGGTATTAAAAATAACTTCGATATTAGGCGTGTTAAGCACACGGTGTTGCATGGCTTTAGAAGCACGCATTTCATTTTTACGTACAATCATGTAAACCTTTTTACAAAGTTTAGAAAGGTAAGTTGCTTCTTCAGCAGCTGTATCTCCAGCACCTACAATTGCAACCTCTTGGCCTTTAAAGAAAAAACCGTCGCATACAGCACACGCAGAGACTCCAAAACCGTTTAAACGTTGTTCTGATTCTAACCCCAACCATTTTGCAGAAGCACCAGTTGCAATAATTACACTATCAGCAGTAATTGTTGTGGTTTCATCAATTATAACTTTATGAATAGGACCTGTAAAATCAACAGCTGTAGCTAATCCAAATCGAACAACTGTTCCAAAACGCTCTGCTTGCGCTTTAAAATCTTCCATCATTTCAGGCCCTTGTGTTCCTTTAGGATATCCTGGGAAGTTTTCTACTTCAGTAGTAATTGTAAGTTGACCACCAGGTTGTAAACCCTGATACATTAAAGGTTTCATGTCTGCCCTTGCTGCGTAAATAGCAGCTGTATAACCTGCTGGACCACTACCTATAATAAGGCATTTTACATGTTCTGATTGTTGTGTCATATTTATTGATGTTGTTTGAAATTATATATTTTAATTATGTTTTACTTAACAAAATTTTTGAAAATATTATGGTCGAGGCATTATTGTATCATAAGTTGCCCCATAGCCAGCCCAAATACCAAGCGCTCCACCTTGTAAATTACCAATAATGGTGCTAGGCGAAGCAAATGGATTGCCATTACTTGATATCGCTGCTTCATAAGTAGTATAAAATTTAGCAGTTTCATTATTAATGGTACAAAATTTTATATAAATCGTATCGCTTTTTTTATAAAGATTTCTTTCATTTTGTGACTCGTTTTCGGAAATTAAGGTTTCTGTAGGATCATAAGATCTATTATAAAAAATATCAAAACTTTTACCATCAATAAATTTATCATCAAATGTAGAACCGATAGGAGCTAAATATCTTCTGTTTAATATCACTATTTGTCCATTCATAATTCTTGTTTTTAAAGGGCGTTTTGCAAACCATCTGTATGCATTTCCTAGACCTTTAGGATCGGTAAGATGCCCCCAAGCATACCCAAGTGTGTCTTCAGGAGGTTGTGGTTTCCACCATACCGAGTCTAATGCAATTGGTGAAGGAATAACGGTTGATGCAGTATAAGTATCGGCATCAACAATAACAGTTAACTGGTACATAACTCCTACTTTACCTTTTATTTTAGAGCCTGTATAAACAAAAGGTATTGAGGTAGTAAGAAGAGTATCTAAATGTAATGTATCAGTAATGATTCCATCAGAAACATATACTTTAGCGTTCTTTATTAAAATAGATGAAAAATCAATGACCTGAGATAAAGGGCTGTTACGAGTAATAATTACTTCTGCTACTTTTCCATTTTCTATATTACCTTCGATTACAATTTTTTTTGCGCCACCAGCTAATTCTAATTTTATTTCTTCTTCGCAACTGGAGAATAAGAGGAGTATTGAAACAATGTATTTATAATATTTTTTCATTTACCTTGATGTATTTAAAATTTGAAATTCCAAGTAATTGAAGGCAAAATTGGGAATAGGAATACTTTTCTTACTTTAATTTTTAAAGTGCCATCATAAGGATTTCCATCTGTTGAAAAATAGATGATATAAGGGTTATGTCTGTTGTAAGCATTAAAAATACTAAAGTTCCAGCTAGATCCGTAATTTTTAATCCATTTATTCGATAGACTTATTGTTGTTGTATCTTTACCTGTACGTTGGTACTGATCAATTATTCGTTGTTTCCTCTGTTCTCTTTTTTTAGCATGATTTGGAGTATATGTAGCTGATAAATCTAAACGATGATAAGCAGGCATGCGAAATGAATTTCTATCTCCATATTCTGTTACAAAATTCCCGTCAATGTAATAATAAGATACGGGAATCGTAATGGCATTACCAGTACCATATACCCAAATAGCAGCAAATGACCATTTAGGAGTTAATTCATAAGATAATACGACGGATATATCATGCCTTCTATCATATTTTGCATAAAATGTTTTTCCTTGATTTAGATCTGGAAATGTTCGTTTTGTATAGGATAATGTATACCCTATCCAACCACTAAATTTCCCTACTCTTTTTTTTATAAAAAATTCGGCGCCATATGCTTCTCCCCAACCAAACACAAACTGATTGTCAGCATTATCATTTACATCGGCACCTGGCAATGAACCATCTTTATATTCAATTTGATTTTTTAAATTTTTATAGTACACTTCCACTGATGTTTCATAGGTGTTGTCTTTAAAATTTCTAAAATAGCCCAATGAATACTGGGTTCCTTTTTGTGGGCGAACCAATTCACTAGAGGATACCCACGTGTCTGTAGGAAGGGTGACAGCAGAAAGAGAAGCAAGGTGAATGTATTGTAAATTATAAGTATAAGATGCTTTAACGGACGATTTTGGATTAAGCTCAAAACGCATGCTAAATCGAGGTTCTAAACCACCATAGTCTACCACTTTTTTATTCGTACCATAATGAATAATATCAATAGTTTGATCATTAGTAGGGTCTTTTTTATATCTATCAAATGGACCTACCTGAAGGAAATAAGAATAGCGTAACCCTGCATTTAATTTAATTCTATCTGTTAAATCAAAAACATCTGAAGCATATATTGCTACTTCATGTGCATTATTCTTTTTTATTTTTCCAAAATCAAATTCTGTTTCATTCTGTTTAGCAGAAATACTAGTAGGGGTAAGGGTATGAAAAATATAATTGATACCAAATTTAATTTCATGTCTAATAGCAGGGTAATAGCTAAAATCAATTTTTCCATTCCAATCTTTAATTCCAGAAAACAACTTAATTTCAAATCCAGTTTGTTGTGCACCAAATGAAAAATTATATTCACTTAAAATGGCGGAGACATTCATAAATAATTTATCATTAAATAAATGATTCCACCGCATTACACCAGTTCCATTACCCCAATTAATGCCCAACTTAAATTGCGAAGCATTGTCGGTAAAGTTAAGTACATCTCTACCAAAGTATCCGCTCAAAAATAATCGATCTTTGTTAGATAATCGATAACTTGCTTTTGCATTAAAATCGTAAAAATAAGCTCCTGATTTTTTTAGAGAAGATCCTGGTTTTGCAAAAGGTCTTGCTAATACGTCAATATACGTTCTTCTGCCAGATACAATAAACGAACTGGTATCTTTTTTAATGGGTCCTTGTATGGTTAATCTAGAGGATACAACGCCAATGCCTCCTTCAGCTTCATATTTTTTAACATTTCCGTCCTTCATCGAGATATCAAGAACAGAAGCCAGCCTACCTCCATATTGAGCTGGCATACCTCCCTTTATTAAATTGATGCTTTTTATTGCATCGCCATTAAAAACGGAAAAGAAGCCTAATAAGTGAGATGCATTATATACAACAGCTTCATCTAATAATATAAGATTTTGATCAGGACCTCCACCACGCACATAAAAGCCTGTATTTCCTTCGCCTGCAGATTTTACACCAGGAAGTAGTTGTACTGTTTTCATAACATCTACTTCACCTAAAAAGGCGGGAAGTTTTTTTATTTCTTCCATATCTAATTTTACAGATCCCACTATTGTACTGCTTACATTTTTATCGCTGCGTTCAGCAGTTACTTCTACTTCTTTTACATTGATAGCGGTAGATTGGAGCTCTATATTAATTTGTAAATTTTTATTGAGTGTAATTTGTTTTGTGAAATCCTTATAACCTACGTAGGTGGATACGAGCGTATAATTCCCTTCCTCAACAGTGATTGAATAAAAGCCATATTGGTTTGTACTGCCGCCTTTTAATAACTCTTTTATATATACACTGGCACCGATACTATATTCGCCATCATCTGCATTTTTTACATAACCACTAATAGTATACTTCTTTTGTTTTTCTTGGGCAGTGATAGAAGTGTTAATTAAACATCCTAGAAGGGAGAATATAAGTAGGATATAATATCTCATTTTTTTTATTAAGCATATACTGAAATAAGGCGCATACGTTACTCCAAATTTTTATGAAGCGCAAAATTATAGAAACTTTTATTGATTAAAAAGTTTCCATAAGGTTTTTTTAAATTTTTGATAGATTTGTAATCTTCAATTATTCATTCGGGATGTAGCGTAGCTTGATATCGCGCCAGCATGGGGTGCTAGCGGCCGTGGGTTCAAATCTCGCCATCCCGACTGTTTTAAGAATTCTGTTTTCGTATTTTTATAATACCGACCCAATTAAGTGCAACTATTACTGGATAAGTTGGATCAAATTCATACCATTTTTGAGCGAAATTTATATTGTTAGGGCTTTTGTGATGGTTATTTTGAAAAAACTCTCCCATCATTAAAAAGTCCAATGGTAATGTGTTTTTGCTATGATCATCGTTATCATGATTAGCGTAGCCATATTTATGTCCGCACCAATTAACAATTGCACCATGTAATGGCCCCATAAAAAAATGAAGTGGCAATAATAAAAACATCCAAGGGGCAGTGGCAAATTTTATGTAAAATAAGGTGTATAAAACAGCAAAAAGAATGCGAACTACCCACATATCACTTACTTTATCTACCAATTTCCATTCTGGATAATTACCTTGAAAAGCTTTCTCGGGTTGCACATTGTGTTTAGCATAATTCAAATAAATATCTTTTGTTTTCATGGTCATATGCCAAATATCTTTAAAAAAATGTGGAGAATGAGGGTCTTTTTCTGTATCGCTATATGCATGATGCATACGATGCATGATAGCATATGCTCTAGGATTTAAAAATGATGCTCCTTGGGCAATGGCAGTAAATAAATAGAAAAAACGTTCCCAAAATTTATTCATGGTAAACATTTTATGCGAAGCATAGCGGTGAAGAAAAAAAGTTTGGCAAAATAACGAGAGAAACCAGTGTGCAAGGAAAAATATTAATATATACATGATCAGAATTAAACTGTTTAAAAATTTAGTTAGTAAGTAGAAAGCAGTAACTACATAATAGAGTTATAATTATGGCGTAAAGTTACAAATGTTTGGATTCATATTTTGTATATTTACCTTTTAAAATAAAGTTATTTTATAACCTGATGGATTTAAGTAAATTAAAAAATAGACCTTCTTATCCTTTTGAAACAATTGCTGTAGCACTTTCTTTTTCCCCACAATGTAAATTTATATTGCTAGAAGCTAAACGAATAGCCGATTTACTCGGATCAACACTGCTATTATTGCATATCGGCACAAAAAGTAGGGAAAAAGAAAACGAACTGGAGGTGCTAATGACGAACGCAGGCGTGAACGGTAATCTTATTCGTGTAATATGGATGGAAGGGGAACCTGTAGATACAATTCTTAAACTATGTAAGTTAAATATAGTAGATTTATTGATATTAGGCGCTTTACAAAAAGAAAATTTATTGAAATTTTATATCGGATCTATTGCACGAAACATTAGTCGTAAAGCAAAATGCTCTATATTATTAGTAAGTAAGCCATTTGTTGCACTGATAGAATTAAAAAAAATAATTATTAATGGTGTAGAAAACCCTAAAACAATACATACTTTAAATACAGCTCTCTATTTGGCTAATCATTTAAAAGTAGAGGAAGTTACCATTGTAAATGAAGTTGATGTGCCTGGTTTAACAATGGCTATTGCAGATGATAGCACTGCACCTCAAGCGAAAGAGATTAAAAAAAATATTACGGAAGTAAAAACGGAAAACTTGAATGCTTTAATTAATAAATGCAATAAGGGTAATATAATAATTAAAGATAAATTTATAAAAGGAAAAGTAGGTTATGCAATAAGTAAATATGCGAAAGATAAACAGGCTGATTTGTTAGTTATAAATTCACCAGATACAAACCTAACCTTATTCGACCGAATTTTTACACATGATATAGAATATATATTAGCCAACCTTCCTTGTAATTTGTTAATAATTCACTCACGTATTAGTTCTCGTTAATTCCCAAATGGTAAAACTAGCCCATGATGAATTAATTGTTTTGCTACTTGCCATTAGCACCATGCTTATTGTTTCTAGAATTTTTGCTGAATTGGGTAAGCGCATAAAATTAACAGTAGTAATGGGTGAATTAATTGTTGGAATTATTTTAGGCCCTACCATATTAGGGATGGCTTGCCCTCAATTGTTTAATTATTTATTTCCCAGTACTGGTAATGTTCCAATTGCTTTAGATGGTATTTTTAGTTTGTCTGTAATTATGCTTTTGTTTGTAGCAGGTATGGAAGTGCAATTGCCATTAGTATTTAAACAAGGCAAAGTGGCTATTTACACCAGTATCTTTAGTATGATTATACCCTTTGCTACCGGCTTTGCAGTAGCTTGGTATTTTCCTGAAATTTTTTCTGTGTCATCAGAAAAAAACACAAAATTACTTTTCGCATTATTTTTAGGTACGGCATTATCCATCTCCGCCTTACCTGTAATAGCTAGAATATTAATGGATATGGGTATTTTTCAAACCAATGTAGGAATGTTAATTATTGCATCGGCCATGTTTAACGACTTAATTGGTTGGCTAATATTTTCGCTGGTACTCAGTTTAACCAATAACTCTGGTGAGCACATGAGTTTAGGGTATACAGTATTATCTATTATTGGTTTTGGTATTTTTATGTTAACTATTGGTAAAAAAATTATTGATAAAACATTGCCATGGATGCAAACTAAACTATCATGGCCAGGTGGTGTACTTTCCATCTCATTAGGAATATGTTTGCTTTCGGCCGCTTTTACTCAAAGTATAAACATACATGCTATCTTAGGAGCATTTATTGCCGGTATTGCATTTGGAGATAGTGTGCACTTGCGTGAGCAGGCACGTGAAATAATTCATCAATTTGTAACTAATTTTTTTGCTCCTTTATTTTTTGTATCCATAGGGTTGAAAGTAAATTTCATTACTAATTTTGACATCACCATTGTAAGCATTATATTGCTTTTAGCATTTATAGGTAAAGTATTAGGAGCGAGTCTTGGCGCTCGCCTAGGAGGTATGAGTAAAAATAATTCTTTAGCCGTTGGTTTTGGAATGAATGCGAGAGGCGCAATGGAAATTATTTTAGGAACATTAGCTTTAAATGCTGGCTTAATTTCTCCACCCATTTTTGTTGCATTGGTATTTATGGCTTTAATTACAAGTTTAACGAGTGGACCTTTAATGAAAAAATTTATAGAAAAATGTTAGGATTAAAATTACCTACCGATCCCTATTGGGTAAATATTGTGGAAAGCAATATTAGTGAAATATTAACTGACCATGCTTGGTGCGAGCAAAAAGCGGCTTCCAATGCACTTTCGCTAATTGTGAATAATCCCGAATGCACAGAAATGGTTACCGCTTTAATTGAACTGGCAAAAGAAGAATTAGCGCATTTTGAATTGGTGCATAACTTAATTAAGAGCCGTGGATTAATTTTAGGACGCGAACGGAAGGATAATTATGTTAATGAATTATATAAATTCATGAAAAAGGATGGAAGTAGAAAACAGTCCTTGGTAGATCGTTTATTATTTTCAGCAATGATAGAAGCTCGCAGTTGCGAACGTTTTAGAGTATTATCTGAAAATATAAAAGATAAAGAATTGTCTCAATTTTATCGCGATTTGATGATAAGTGAAGCGGGTCATTATAGTACTTTTATTGGCTTTGCTCGTCAATATGGCGAAAATCCAGATATTGACAAGCGTTGGCAAGAATGGTTAGCACATGAAGCCAAAGTGATTGTGAATTATGGTAAGTCTGAATCCATACATGGTTAAAAAATTAAAAGCAGATTATTAAATTATAAAAAAATAAGCGATGGAGACTACTAAAAAAAAAGAGATATTAATACAAAAGATAAAACAAGTTGAACTTTTTCACGATACATTTAAGATTGGGAATAGATATACACCCACTGCGGAAGTAGGTGAAAATGAGTATATGCTTCGATACAATTTAATTAAAGAAGAAAATGAAGAGTATTTAGAAGCTTGTAAAAATGCTGATCTTGTTGAAATTGCAGATGCCTTAGGCGATCAATTATATATTTTATTTGGAACTATCTTAAGGCACGGCTTACAGCATAAAATAGAAGAAGTGTTCGATGAAATTCAACGAAGCAATATGAGTAAACTGGATGAAAATGGACAACCTATTTATAGAGAAGATGGGAAAATATTGAAAAGTAATTTATATTTTAAACCAAATATTAAAGAAATTTTAGAAAAATAATAATTGTTTTAGTAAATAAATTTATACCAAAATAAGCTTCATAGCAAATACTTTAAATGAATAAGTGTTGAGTTTATTACTACCATGCTTAATGCTCACACTCAAAATTTGCAATGAATTTAATTCTTCTGTATCCGATTTACTTTTTAATATACGCTATTAGTGATTTATTTATTAGCAAGGGATGAAAGATTGTCTTCAAATTTTTCTGCTATTTCCGTGTCGAGTAAATAATCTTTTAAAGATAAAATAATTGCTTTGCAAGAAGAATACAATTCGCGATTCAAAATGAATAGTGTTGAAATATCCACTTCTTTCAAAACATCTTTTCCTATTTCTTTATAAGAATTTTTCAGTCGTTCACGGTAATCCAATTTTATTTTTTCGAAAAGAGAGGCTAGTTTTTTACCGCATATTATTTTGTCTTTTATAAATAATATCTGATTTATTTCTGCATAAAAAATACTCAGCTGCTTTCGGAACAATTGATATGAATCATACTTCAACTCGTTCACCGAATTACTGAATTCTATTCTGTCATGGTCAATATCTTTCATGCTCTTTGCGGAATACATCGCATTTCTAACAGCTGCCATTAATTGATTAAGGTGAATAAAGTTCTCCTGATTAATTTCCTGTTCCATCATCTTGGCGTAGAAAGAAAGAATTTCACCTTCGGCTTGTTTCAATAAGTGATATTTTTTAACGTACGGCAAAGAAGAGGAAAATAATGTTTTACTATCCTCCCGTTTGTGGAATTGATTTTCACTAGATCCCTCCTCGTCAATTTTAAATACTCCCATGTTCAAATGGATAGTGCGGTAAATAAAAAGACCTGTTTCCTTTTCAATCATTTCTAAAGCCGTAACAAAAATTTCTGGGCTGGTATTTTGAAGAAACGAAGTGGCTGATTTTTCATCCTTGCGAAAATATTTTTCAAGAAAGTCAGCAAGGGAGTTGAGAAAAAAGTAAAAGAAAATGACACCTGCAATATTGATAAAAGTTTGAAAGGCAACTATAATTATCAATGGATTTTGAATACCGATTACATCTCTCAATAATTTTATAATGGGTACTAGTAGTACAAAACCAAATATAGAAGTAACGATGTTAAAAATAATGTTGGATGCGGCTACCCGTTTTTTTGCAGAGATACCGCCAATGGATCCAATTAATAGTTTTATAGTAGTACCTAATTCTGCCCCGAGCACAATTGCCACAGCAGTTTCGATAGGAATGATAGTAGCATACACAGCACTTAGAACGATAACTACCGTAGCTGCACTAGTCTGTATTAGTGCCGTAATTACAAACCCAATGAGTACAAAAACTAGTCTATGATAATGAAGGTAAGGAGCAAAGTCAAAGGCTTTGAGTAGGGAGTCCATGCTTTCTTTCATGAACTGAAGGCCTAAAAACAAAAGGCCAAAGCCCATGAAGAATTTAGCGGTTTGATATATTTTTCTATTGTTGTGGAATACAATAAGCGCGATACCTGCGAAACCGATAACAGGTAATGTAAATTTGGTGATGTTCGTATTGAACCCTAAAAGCGCTACCAGCCAACTATTAAAAGTGCCACCCACATTCGCACCTAAAACAACACCTATTGCATTTCGCATCGTAAGCATCCCTGCCCCCACAAAAGATAAAAGTATTAAATTTACTATCGAACTGCTTTGTAAAATTGCTGTAACACCAGCTCCACTTAAGATTGCACTTAATTTATTCTTGGTGTATTTTTGTAGGAATAATTTAAAAGACCTTCCTTCTAGTTGCTTCATGGCATCTTCTAGATGGAACATACCATATAGAAATAGCCCAAGCCCTGCGAATAACTGCCAAAAATTAGGTGTGGTCATCATTTAATTTCAGCTCTTATTTTTCAACCAAGCGGTAGAAAAGATTAATAAAGTCGATAGAAAAAATAGTTGCTGAGGCACTTTCATATAAAGTATATTTTTATTAGAAATTATTTAAGATATTAAACTTTTGGTATTCTATAAAGGCAAGACTCATAAAAAAAATTTACTTCTATTAAATTAGAATATTTTTTTCAACCATTTTAATAAACTATTCTTTTTTTCGTAAGGAGGATATATCATTTTCGTTAATCCTAATTTAGATTGAAATACAATGGCTCTTTCGTGTGAGAAATTTTTAAAGCCAAATATACCATGTGAATTTCCCATACCGCTGCTGTTAACACCACCAAAAGGTAAGTTAGGATTACTAATATGAATAAGTACATCATTCACGCAAGTGCCACCCGAACTAGTTGATTTAATTATGTGCTCTGTGTTTTTGTTATCACTACTAAAAATATAAAGTGCCAACGGTTTATCTTTTGTATTAATAAAATTTATTGCTTCATCCAGTTTTTTAAAAGTAATAATGGGGAGTATGGGTCCAAATATTTCTTGTTGCATAACGGGGTTTTCGGCGATCACGTTTTTTAAAACAGTTGGCCACACTGTCAAATCTTCTTCCTCACTTTCTCCTCCCCAAGCTATTTCAGCTCCTCCTAAAACAGCATCTTTAATCAAATCAGTTAAGCGCGTAAATTGCTTGTGATTAATTATCTTACCGTAAGACTCTTTATTTATCTTTTTGTCAGAATTAAAAAACATTTTTAAAACGGCTTCTATGTAATAATCAATAAACAGAGCTTCTTTTTTTTCATCAATTAAAACATAATCGGGTGCAATACAAGTTTGTCCTGCATTTACAAGTTTACCCCAAGCAATTTTTTCAGCCGATACTTTTAGATTGGATGTTTCATCAATTATAACTGGAGATTTTCCACCAAGTTCTAAAGTAACTGAGCAAAGATTTTTTGAGGCCGCCTCCATAACTAATTTGCCAACAGCGGTGCTTCCAGTGAAAAATATATGATCAAAAGGCAGAGCGAGTAACTTTTGTGAAATTTCAGTATCTCCATTAAAACATGCAATTTCATTTACATTAAAAGTATTAAAAATTATTTTCTCGATTAGTTTTCCAGTAGTAATACTAATTTCTGAAGGTTTAAGTATTACACAATTTCCCGCTGCAATAGCTGAAATTAGTGGGCTCATTAATAATTGAAAAGGGTAATTCCAAGGAGCTATAATTAAGCACACTCCTTTTGGTTCATGATAAATCTTATTGGTAGAAAAAATGTTGTTTATTACACTATCAACAGGTTTTGGTTCCAACCATTCATGAAGATGTTTTATTGCAAACTCAATTTCACCATACGTAAAAAATAATTCTGTTAAGGCAGTTTCAAATTTGCTTTTCCTTAAATCTGTTTGAAGTGCCCGAAATATTTCTTCTTCAAAGTTTTCTATTGCTTTTTTTAAACTTTTAAGTTTTTCGATTCTTGCTTTAGCAGAAGTTTGTCGTAAGTTAAATTTATTTAATTGCTGGGCTTTAAATACGGTATCAATATTATTTTGCATGTGTTAGGTTTTATTTACAACTTTAAATTGTACCAAAAATTCAGTTTCTTGTTTAGTTCCGAATGAAGAATTGTTGAGGCTGCTGAGGTGTTGCCATTTGTATTCATTTTTAAAGTGATTAAAGTGTCATATTTAAAATCTCAGGTACTCCAATGAAGTACAATAATATGCAACTTTATAAACTCTTTAGCGCACCCATAGTAACACTTCGCTTTTTATAGCTCTCATTCCGCAATACATTATTACAAATATCATTACATAATTTGAATAGTACATTTGCAAAAAATAAATTTCTTAAGTTTTTATATAAAATGCCATCGGCGAATCAATAGATAAAATTCGTTCATTGCGCGGGCTTATCACACTTCGAATTCCTTTCATGACAAATATATCAGTTATTATTTTTTATAATCTGATAAATTATTCGAGCTCTTTATTGTATCTGCTAACAAATCCCAATATATTCTTTGTAAACAGAACTATTGTAAGTATAGGTGTTCCCTTCCCTATGTTTATGGTCAACGATAGTTAGTAATAAATCTCTTTGAAAATAAGTTGATATATATTTTGCATCTGATTAGATTCTGTGAAATAAATAAAAATATGTTTTGCTATTAACTGTTGCCTCTTTTTATTAGTTGCTTTGAAGATTGCCTACTTTGTATTTTTTATTTTTCCTAAAGGGATTATTGCGAACAAAGGGTGTAAATTCACCTCTATTAGACAACTTGAATAACACCATTCCTTACATTCCATTTCATCCTACAAAATTTCCTATTTCCTCTAGTGGCGTGCGCAAGTGATTATTAGACATATGAAATTGCGAAGGGGAGAGACCAGTTACTTTTTTAAATTGATTGGATAAATGAGCAACACTGCTATAATGGAGTTTAAATGAAATTTCCGTCAAGTTAAGTTCTTCATAACACATAAGTTCCTTTACTCTTTCAATTTTATTGATGATGATAAACTGTTGAATAGTCATTCCCTTTGCTTCTGAAAAGATGTTTGATAAATAAGTGTAATCATAATTTAATTTTCCACTGATATAATCAGAATAATTCATTTTTGGAAGTATATCTGAATAATGCACCATTTCAACAATTACCTTTTTTATTTTTTCAATAAGAACGATTTTCTTATCATCCATAAGTTCAAGTCCTGATTGAAGTAAAACTATTTTTAATTTTTCTCGTTCTTCAATAGAAATATTTTCGATTATTTCTACTTCTCCGAGTTCAACAATAATAAAGTGTAACCCGAATTTTTTTAATGCTTCTTTTACTGCAAGTTTACACCTACTACTTACCATATTTTTGATGAATAATTTCATATAATTGTCCTCCTAAGCTTCTTAATTTATACTTTTTTTTGGTTTGAATTTTAACATAATTGGTCGATATTCATTTGATTGCTGCAACTATCTATTGTTTAGGGAATATAAATCACTTTCCTTACACGCTATATTTTTATCATTACGTGTTTACTAACTCAAACCAAAGTCCCAATATTTTTTAAAGTATAATAACCATTAATTAAGCCACCTCTAGACGCTTTTTAAAAATAATTGAGAAATCATAAACTTTTATTAATCCCATATAGGTACTTAAAATACTCTGTTTATCCCATAAATTAGGTTGTTTGGGAAATATAAAAGCACTGCATTATTCCTAACCATTTAAGAAATATTTTAAAGGGAAGTCGCAACAAGAAAATTTATTCTTTTTGATCTATATACAAATTATTTATTTTCTGAAAATTTAGAATTTTATAGATGTACATGAATACCATTTTTATGAAAAAATGCCGTGAATTTTGCAAAATATTAAAAAGATTATATAACACATCTTACATCCATTCTAATCAATTTTGTAAGGTCGTGGAAATTAATTCAAGATCTAAGTTATAATAAAATGAAAAATAATGAAACATTGCAAAAAGACGTTCAGTATGCCATTAAATGGGAGCCGTTATTAAATGCAGCTGAAATTGGTGTTACGGCTAAAGATGGAATTATTACACTAACTGGCGTTGTGGATAGCTATTCCAAAAAATCAGAAGCGGAAGATGCAGCTAAAAATGTAGCGGGTGTTAAAGCGGTTGTAGAAAAACTTGAAATTAAATTTAGTAATAACTATGGTATAAAAGAGGATGGTGAAATTGCTAAAGAAGTATTAAATGCTTTTAAATGGAAAAGTAGTATTCCAGATGATAAAATAAAAGTAAAAGTGGAAAAAGGTTGGGTTACGTTAGAAGGAGAGTTGTCGTGGAATTATCAACGAGTGGCTGCAAATGAGGCAGTAAAAAATCTGTTAGGTGTTACTGGTGTAACGGATAATCTGAAGATTAAACCTGAATCAAAAGATGTGATTGAAAAAAGACAAATAGAAGAAGCAATAGCTCGTAATTGGTCTATAAATAGTAAGGATATTCGAGTAAGTGTTTCGGGTAATAAAGTAACACTAATTGGTAGTGTTAATTCATGGTATCAAAAAGATGAAGCTGGTCGTATCGCTTGGAATGCACCTGGAGTTTGGAATGTTGATAATGAATTAGAAATAGAATATGAATTTGAATTAATGGATTAAATTGATCAGAAAAGCGGGAGATTTTATCTTCCGCTCTTTTATTAAATCTACCGTCATTAGTCTGTAATAAAAAAATTATAATTAATCATAACAAAATGGAAACAATCATAAAAAGTAAAAAAGTAGGTGCCAGCACAACAACAATGAAAGCACTTGTATTTGGTGGTAAAGGGAAAATCGAATACAAAGATGTACCAAAACCGGAGATAGAAAAACAAACTGATGCACTAATTAAAATAATTAAAACAACCATTTGCGGCACTGACTTAGGTATTTTGCATGGCAAAACTCCTTCTTGCAAACCAGGTACTACACTTGGGCACGAGGGCGTTGGGGTGATTGAAGAAGTAGGGAAGTCAGTCAGGAATTTTAAAAATGGAGATCATGTTATTATTTCCTGCATTACCTCTGACGGTACCTGCGAATATTGCAAAAAGCAAATGTATAGCCATTGTGAAGACGGTGGCTGGATTTTAGGAAATACCATCAACGGAACTCAGGCAGAATATGTTCGTATCCCTCACGCTGATAATAGCCTGTACGCTATTGCAGAAGGCTCAGACGAAGAAGCATTGGTAATGTTAAGCGATATTCTTCCAACAGGGCATGAAATTGGTGTGATTAATGGCAACGTAAAATTAGGCGATACAGTAGCTATTGTTGGCGCCGGACCAGTAGGGATGTCTGCTTTGCTGACGGCGCAATTTTATTCGCCAGCAAAAATATATGTGATTGATATCGATGAAAGCCGTTTGGAACTGGCAAAAACATTCGGTGCTACGCACACTATTAATTCTGCTAAAGAAGATGTTAAAAAACGGATTTTTACAGAAACAAAAGATGGCGTTGATGTAGCTATTGAAGCAGTAGGTCTTTCCGAAACGTTTAATATTTGTCAGGACATCATACGTCCAGGCGGTCACATTGCCAATATAGGTGTTCACGGTGTTAAGGTTGATTTACAAATAGAAAGATTGTGGATGCAAAATATAACATTAACGATGGGACTAGTAAATACCAATACAACTCCTTTGTTATTAAAAACAGTGGAGTCGGGAGAACTACAGCCAAAAAAATTAATCACTCATCATTTTAAATTGGATGAAATAATGAAAGCATATGAGGTTTTCGGTAATCCTAAAAAAGAGAAAGCTTTAAAAATAATACTTACCTGCTAAAAACGCGTTGATTATGAAAAAAATAATTTTATCCGGTCTTGTATCGGGAGTTATATTGCTGTTGCTTAGTGTTATTGGTATGTATTTTACCGTGTGGTTTTTCCCGCAATTAGCCAATCAGTATTTTGGTCCCGCTTTCGATGAGCAGTCAGGTAAATACCTATTTTACTTTATCCAGCCTTTTATAATGAGTTTTGCGCTTGCTTGGTTTTGGCAACGCTTTAAAGGAGTTCTTACAGGATCGAATTTGGGGCGGGGTATTGAATTTGGTCTCATCTACACGGCGGTTGCGATTTTCCCTATGATGTGGATGATTTATAGCGCCATGAATGTGTCATTAGAGTTAGTCGCTACTTGGCTATTGCTTGGGGTGGCGAAGGGAATTGTAGCAGGTCTTATATTTGAAAAAATGAATCCATAAATTTAATAAAAATGATAGTATTTAAATTTCTTGCCATCACTCTGTTAATAAGCCTAGCGATGGGCTTCTCGGTCGGCGATAATTATGTTCTTGATAAAAATTATAAGGTCACCATTCATGGCACATCTAACCACGATGATTGGGATGAAACCGTGGGAAAAGTTACCGGCAATGGAATTGTAAGCACAAATAAGGATGAGAGTTTTGATTTAAATGAATTAAATATAAAAATGGATGTGTATTCCATTACAAGCAAAAGCTCAATCATGAATAATAAAACATACAGTGCTCTCAAAGCCGATACATATGCTAACATTATCTTCGAGCTAACTTCGCCGCTCAAATCTGTTAAGGCTGCTTCTGCTGGAAGTTTAGTCTCCGCTAAAGGCTCATTATCCATAGCAGGCGTTAAAAAGTTAATCTCCGTGCAGGTGAAAGTATTTATGCCCAAACCAGGAACGCTGGTATTTGAAGGAGTACAATCCATAAAAATGACCGACTTCGGGATTAGCCCTCCCACTGCTCTTTTTGGAATGCTGACAACTGGGGATGTGATCACGCTTCATTTTAAAACAAGTTTCGTAAATCAATAATTCAACTAAAATAAAAAACATAAAAATGAAAAAATTATATAAAACAATTCATAAAACGGGTATAGCAATATTTTTGTGTGTTGGCTTTTCGGCGTTTGCACAACAGAGCAGCATGCAATATTTTCGACCTTACGACAAGTATGGGCTTAATATATTTGAGACTACAAAAAATGATACTATCCCTTTTACAAAAACAAAAGTAAGGATTGGAGGAAACTTTACACAAGACTTTCAGGGGCTGCGCCATCAAAATAATGCAACGCCGCTGTATAATGCCGCTGGTGTAAATATAAACCAACTCGCTTCTATTAAAGACGGGTTTAATCTTGCTATGGCTAACCTAAATGTTGATGCGCAGCTGGAAGATGGCATACACATGAATCTAACGATGTACCTATCTTCTAGACATCATTCAGAGACATGGGTAAAAGGAGGATATATTCAGTTTGATAAATTGCTTTTTCTTCATAGCAATGTGATCAATAAGATTATGGAAAATGTAACCATTAAAGCGGGAGATTATGAGGTGGACTATGGCGATCAGCATTACAGAAGAAGTGATGGCGGCAACGCAATATACAATCCTTTTGTGGAAAATTATATCATGGATGAATTTGCAACTGAAATTGGAGGGGAGGTATATTTTCATCCAAAGAACGGATTTATTGCCATGGTAGGCATAACCAATGGTCAGCTGAACCCAACAGTTTTAAAACCAACAAAAATTGATGCTGCAACCGGAAAGCTAAATAAATATCCCCCAGCCTTTCATGGTAAAATTGGATATGTTAAGCAAGTGACAGAAAATTTAAGGTTCCGGATTATGGGTTCAATATATGCAGTAAAAAGTGCTGTAAGCAACTCACTATTTAATGGTGATAGAACGGGGTCTCATTATTTTTATGTAATGGAAAATACTTCGGCCACTTCCGGTGACAACCCTTTTTCAGGCCGATATAATCCAGGATTCAGCCAACAAGTCACAACATTTATGATCAATCCTTTTGTAAAATTTATGGGTCTTGAATTTTTTGGTACTTACGAAATGGCGCAAGGAAGGGTTATTACCGAAAATAACATGCGCACTGCCACGCAATATGCGGCTGACCTAATTTATAGATTTCCACACAACAAGGAAAATTTTTGGATAGGTGCACGCTACAACGCGGTTGTAGCAATCTTGCCAGGAGCGACAACCGACATCAACATTAATCGCATGGTTGGTTCGATAGGATGGTTTGTTACCAAAAATATTATGATGAAAGCAGAGTACGTTAATCAGGAATATAAAAATTTTGCCATCACCGATATACGTTCTGGTGGAAAATTTAATGGCTTTATGATTGAGGCGTCTGTTGGATTTTAAACAATACGTACACATAGAAAAAAGGAACTCTTCACAGATGGCTTTATTTATCACTATTTCATGTTTGTGTAAATGTGAAGGCAATAAAGATTTATTTTTTAAATGATCAATCTAATGGGAGATAGTTGTAAAACTGTTTCCCATTTTATAAATTGTGCAGGTTGGTAATTCTTATTTTTATTACCGCATATAAGGATAGGATTGGTTTCAACTCCATCGAATCATTATAAAAAGAAACACCAAGTATAACGCAATACTGAATAAACCACTTGTCCTGTTAAATCCTTTCATAAAATATAAAAGTAAAAGGTTTATTATCGTAATACTCAAAAGCCACCCTACTGAAAAAACAGTTTGTTTTGATAAAGCACTAATACCAAATATTAGTGAAGGAATACAAACGCCAAAAAAGATATTTAGATTATTACTATTAAGCGCTTCGCTCATAACGGCAATGTCATTTTTTTCTAGTGCCATTTTGATTGCTGTTATCACATTGGGGATCCCCGTTAAAGACGCAAGAATAATTACACCAAGAATTGTTTTATTGATATTCCATGCGTCACTCAGAAAAATAGCAGAGCGAACGATCTCTATGGAAGAAAACACAATTACAACAAGTGTAAGGACTCCGATCCAAGCCCAAGCCCATGATTTTGGCATCGGCGTTTTGCTATTGTCAATTACGTTAATGGCTTCGGTAACAAAAGTGCGAATCTTTAAAGGGACGTTCCATCCTTTCATTTTATCTACTTTCAAATCAGAAATAAATACATATGGAATAAATACAACCATTAGCAAAATAACACTTATCACCGGAGAAATAAACTTAAAAATCAATAAGATCATCATCAAGATTACAAGAATAGCAACAGTGCCGTTAAAAACCGTGGCTGGTCTATTTATATGTAACTGTCCAGCAAACAAAGCCGATACTCCAAGTAATGCGGCTAGGTTAAATATATTTGATCCCACAACAATTCCTATCCCTATGTCTCCCTGATTTATGTATAAAGCAGCAATAGCGGATGAAATTTCAGGCGCGTCAGAACATACAGCAGCAAGCATTCCAACTATTCCTCCTGATATATTAAAGCGCTTTTTAAGTTTATCTATACTATTGCTAAGAATAAAACTGGAAAGTATCATCAATACAACAAATAAAGAAAAAATGCATATCGCTGTAAACACCGTCATTTTATCTACTTCTTTTGTTTGTAATTATTTTTTATTTTGTTAAACCAACCATCTAATTTAATTCAGACCGATGCACATCAGATGTTTCAGGTTTAACCTTATTGGAAGTTATATTTCTTCACAAGGCTTTTCCCACATTCGGTACAGTTGCCTGGGCTGCTGAGAATTATCTCTCGATGATTGGTGCAGATGTAGGTGACAGCGGCTTTTTCAATTGATGGTTTAATCAATACAACGTGTGCATTTTTTATGTTTTGATGTTGTTTCATAATGGTAGTTGAACGGATTATAAATTACAAATTATAAATAAGACGCATTAAATATTCTGGCCAAACGCCGAGCCATACAACTAAAATGGATAATAATACAACGATAATTACTCCGCCTAACCGAATTGTCGGAAAGGCTAAATTTACGCTGTCATCTGGTGGTTTTGCCATCACCAATATCAATCTCGAATAATAATATAAGGCAATTACACTACTGATCACAAGCACAATGGCAAGCAACCAATGTGCATTTTCAGTCGCCGCCATCAGCACAAGATATTTACCCATAAAACCAGCAGTAAGTGGAATGCCAGCAAGTGAAAACAGAAAGATGGTAAGCGCTGTTGCAAGAATGGGTTTTTTCCAAAATAAACTTCTGTAATTTTCTATGCTTGTTGCTTCAGCATCGGACTGAGAGATAATGGTAACTATGCCAAAAGCACCAAGAATAGCGATGCAATAAACGGTCATATAAAATGTGGCGGCATGTAAACCAGTGTTATTGCCAGCTATAAATGCAACCAAAATATAACCCAGATTTGCAATGGAAGAATAGGCTAGCATACGCTTTACATTATTCTGCAAAAGTCCCAGCAAGTTGCCGACCAGCATTGACAAAATAGTAATAATAGTAAATGCCAGCATCACCTTCTCAAAGTGATAAAGATTGGCCATTAAAAAAAAGCGGATCAATGCGGCAACTACTCCTCCTTTAGATACTGTTGCGATAAGCGCACTTATAGGAGAAGATGCACCTTCATAAACATCAGGTGCCCACATGTGAAAAGGTACAACACCTAATTTGAATCCCATGCCTGTTATCATCATTCCTATTCCTGCAACAACCATTATGGTATGGCTTGTATTCATATCAGGGAGGATGGTTGCAATACCAGTAAAAGACATCTTACCTGAAACGGCATAAATCAATGCCATGCCAAATAACAAGAATGCCGAAGACATTGCCGCTAGCAACATGTATTTTAGCCCAGCTTCAATGGCCTTTTCCAGCTCTCTATAATAACTTACCAATGAATATAAAGAGATGCTTATTATTTCAAGACTCACAAAAAAGGAAATAAAATGCGTGCTGATGACCATCATGCCCGATCCCAACGCGGCAAGTAATATTAACAAGTACTGCTCTTCTTTTCTCTTTTGCGGAAATAAATTTTTTAAACTGATATAACTCAAAACAACAACTACAAATGTTGAAAATAGGATCAACGCTTGAAAATATAATCCAAAACGATCAATAATAAATAAGTCTCCAATATTATGTGGAGTTTCGGGAACGTTGTAAACAAGGCAACTAAAAGAGGCCAATAATATCACTAAGGTGGATATAAAAATGATTAGGTGATTGCGTTTAATCGCAATTAAGATCATCGTAACCAGGATACCACCGGCCAATATGACCATTGGAAGTAAACTTAATATATCATGCATCGAAATTTCGCTCATCTTTTTGGCACTTTAAAAATTCAAACTATTTACTTTTTCAATAAGTGCTACCACCGATGATGTGGATACATCCAAAAGTACATTTGGAAACAAGCCAAGCCCTAAAATGAGCAGCGCGAGTGAACCCATCACTACCATTTCACGAATGTTTAAATCAGCTATTGATCGCGGCTTAAACTCTTTGCCATAAAATACTTTCTGAAGAATATGCAGGGCATATATGGTGGAAGCTACAATACCTAATGCGGCAATACTTGCCAGTGTTTTATTTGTAAGAAACGTACCCATTAAAATTAAAGCCTCCGCAATAAAATTTCCAAATCCTGGTAAGCCCAGTGTAGCCATTACAAACAACACCGCCATCGTACCCATACGCGGTACTGTTGACCAAAACCCTCCCATTTGTTCAATATCGCGCGTTTGAATTCGCTCATGCAGCATACCTGCAATGATGAAGAGGGCACCTGTACTGATACCATGTACAATCATTTGCATCACTACACCTAGCATGGCCATTTCATTAAAGGCATAAATACCTAGTAAAATATAACCCATGTGGCTTACACTGATATAGGCAACCAATCGTTTAAGATCTGTTTGAGCAAAGACCAACTTGGCGCCGTATAAAATACTAATCACACCCAACGTCATAGCTACTGGTGCAAACTGATGTGAGGCTTCGGGGAATAGCGGTAACACAAACCGTATAAATCCATAAGCTCCCGTTTTTAATAACAGGCCTGCGAGAATCACACTACCTGCTGTGGGCGCTTGTGTATGCGCATCAGGCAGCCAGCTATGGAATGGAACAATGGATAACTTTATAAAAAAGGCAATCGCAAAACCAAGCATCAAAATAAAACCTGTTTGTGGTAACATTACTGTACCCAACAACAGTTCATAATCAAAAGTATAGATGCCGGTATTGTGGCCATGAATAAAATAGATGCCCAATATGGAAAGGAGCATCAACAAGCCGCTACCTTGCGTAAAAAGAAAAAATTTGTTGGCCGCATAAATCCTGTTTTCATTTCCCCAGATGCTAATTAGGAAAAACATCGGGATCAACATTACTTCCCAGAAAAAATAAAATAAGAACATATCCATACACAAGAATACACCTGTGATACCTGCCAACTCAAACATCAAATTAAAATGAAAGAAGCCGACTCTTTTCTGTATTTCCTTCCATGAAATAAGAACTGAAAGCAGTCCGAGAAACGACGTGAGGAGCAGCATCAATAAACTTAATCCATCTGCAGCCAGTTTAAGCTGAATGCCAAAAGTAGGAATCCATTCATGTGTGAAACTCACCGTCCATTTTTGTCCTACCGGATTTTGCTTATACTCAACCAATAGAAAAATAACGATGACGATATACATCACTGTGCCAGCAAGGCTGATTAGCCTGGACAGGGTCGCACTCCATTTGGCAACCAACCAAGCAAGCAGTCCCGTTCCCATTAATAATATCAAAAGCCATACGAGTATCATAAAAATAATAAGATAGTTAATGTAATAATAGTGCCAATCGCTATGGACATTGCATAGCGCCGTACTTTGCCGTTTTGCGTAGCACTTAATACTTTATGTAGCGCTCCCATCAAGGATTCTATCCCTTTATAAAATAGATCAATAAAATCATTTTTATCAATGCGCGAAAGGAAAACAAGAGGCTTTACAAAAAGAAAATCATACAACAAATCAAAGTCCCAACCATTGTATAAGAAAGCTTGTAGTTTATTTCGCTCCGGTTCAGCAGCAGGGAAAGGCTTATTATAGTAGTATTTGTACGCCACGAAAATACCGATGATCACTGTTGCGATCGAGATGAGTTGAAAAAGTAACTCTGTCGCATAACTGAAGTGCAGTGTATTTGCGGCGGGCAGTGTTTTTTCAATAAAATCAGAAAGCAAGGTGAAGTGTCCCATCGTAGCGGGTAATTCAATAAAGCCAGCAGCAAAAGACAAAACAGCTAATACAACTAGCGGCATCGTTATAAATGCACCCGGACGATGTGTCGGTTCTGTTTTTGAATTACCGAAAAAAGTGAGAAACACCATGCGGAATGTATATAATGCGGTAAGAAGCGCACCGAGCAATGCTGCCAACCATAACCATAGTGACCCTTTATCACTGGCATAAGACATCCAAATGATTTTATCTTTACTGTAAAATCCAGCGGTAACAAATGGTAAAGCTGCTAATGAGCTTGATGCTATCAGATACGTCCAGAAGACTATGGGAAGCTTTTTCCGCAGACCTCCCATTTTAAACATGTTGTGTTCTTCACCCAATACGGTGATAATTGCACCTGCTCCTAGAAATAATAAAGCTTTGAAAAAGGCATGAGTCATAAAATGAAAAATTGCTGCTGACCATGCCCCTACCCCTAATGCTAGGAACATATATCCTATCTGTGAAATAGTGGAATAAGCAAGCACCTTTTTTATGTCGTGTTGGTTTAAGGCCGAGAGTCCTGCAACCAACAAGGTGGCGGCTCCGATCATGGCCATCACACTTTGCACAAGTGGAGCTAACTCAAACAACACATGCGTTCTTGCAATCAGGTACACACCTGCAGTAACCATGGTAGCCGCATGAAGAAGTGCGGAAACGGGTGAAGGCGCAAGCATGGCATCTGGTAACCATGTTTGAAGCGGTAGTTGCGCCGATTTTCCAATAGCTCCGCCGAGTAAAAGAAATGCTGTTAAAACCGCTGGCCCAGAACTAACCAGCCAGGTAGAAGGCGCAGCGGTTAAAATATCCTGTATATTTAACGTGTGGAAGGTCATGAAGAGAATAAAGAGACCAATAAGCATTGAGGTATCGCCCACCCGTGTAACGATGAAGGCTTTTTGTGCAGCATAACCGTTAGCTGAGTCTTTATACCAAAAACCGATGAGTAAAAAGCTACACAACGTTACCCCTTCCCAACCGAAATAAAGCACGAGTAAATTGTCAGTCAATACCAGCAGAAGCATAAGACCAACAAAGAGATTCATGAAAACGAAAAAGCGTGTAAAGCCTTCATCTTTCCACATAAACTGCGCAGAGTAAAAATGGATAAGCGCACCTACAAACGTGATAACAAAGACAAACGTGAGCGATACCGTATCCAAATGAAACGCAATGTTGGGTGTTAATCCATAAACGTTTATCCATTGCCACAACGATTGATTAAAAGGAACACTACTCGGATTATTATGGAGAAAACCAACACCCACTATAAACGTAAAAACAGCAGCGAGTAAAATAGACCCAACCCCCACAAAAGCGCAAGCCATACGAGACAGTCTTTTTCCAATGAGCATTAATATTAATGATCCAGCAAAAGGAAAAGCCACCACTAACCAAAGTAATTCTTTCATGCGCTATAATCTTTTTTTATCCATTCATGGTATCGGCTTTATCAATGTCAACCGAATTAAATATTTTAAACATCTTAATAATTAAGGCAAGGCCTACAGATACTTCTGCAGCAGCCATCGCCAAAATAAATATGAACATCACTTGTCCATCTGCTTGTCCTCTTGCAGCACCAGCAACAATAAAGGCGAGACCCGCTGCATTCAACATTACCTCCACTGACAGAAGCATAAAAATGACATTCCTCCGAACTAACAATCCTGTTAACCCGATGCTAAATAAAATTGCTGCCAGCAATATTCCATGTTCCATAGGTATATTCATAAGTTATCGTTTTCGTTTTGTAAAAATCGGTGATGGATTGTTTTTTCTTTTTGAGCAAGATGATATGCACCAATAATTCCTGCAGTGAGGAGAAATGCGGCCAGCTCAACCACTATAATATATTTTGAAAAAAGCAACTTACCAACTGCATCGGGCTGCACCTCCAACATTGTAATACTTTGTGATGTTTGATTGGTAAGTATATAAAACATCTCCAAAAACAACAACAGTGAAATAATCGAAGGGCCGATCCACATACTAGGTGTAGTTAAAGCTCGTTCTTTTTTTACGCCGTCTGCTCCCATATTCATCATCATCATTACGAAAACAAATAAAACCATAATAGCTCCCGCATAAATCATTACTTCTAACGCAGCAATAAAAGCTGCGCCCAAAACAAAAAACACAACGGAAACGGATAACAAAGAAGTAATAAAGTACAACAAAGCATGTACAGCATTCTTGCCTGTTATGGCCAATAGTGTGGAAATAATAGCCAGCACCGATGCGATATAAAAAGCGATATTCATTATTTTATTATTATATTTTAGTTACTAAAAAATGTTCAATTAATTGTATTGAGTTAAGGCATCAATTTTTTTATATCCACCGGTTTATCTTCATTTTCTCCTTTCCCTTTTTCCTTCACACCCACCGCCACACCCGCTACTCTATAATAATTATAACCATGGTATTTGCCTTGCCCGTCAATGAGCAGGTCTTCCTTTTCATAAACTAAATTTTGTCGTTTGTATTCGCTCATTTCAAAATCAGGAATAAGCTGTATGGCATCTGTAGGGCAGGCTTCTTCACAAAAGCCACAAAATATGCATCGCGAGAAATTGATTCTAAAAAATTCAGGATATCGCCTGCCGTCTTTGTCTTCCGTTGCCTGAAGTGCAATGCAATCCACAGGGCAGGCAGCTGCACACAAATAACAACCCACACAACGCTCCTGATGGTCGGGGTCTCTAGTCAATACAATTCTTCCCCTCCAACGTGGCGCCAGATATGCTTTTTTTTCAGGGTATTCAATCGTTACCCTTTTGTGAAACATGTGTAAAAAAACGATGAAGATAGATCTTAAATTACTGAACATGGGTTGTGTTTTTATTGATAATATAAAATGATTGCTCCAGTTATTAATAAATTTAAAAGAGATAAAGGCAAAAGAATTTTCCAACCTAAGGCCATGAGCTGATCATATCTTAACCTGGGCAGGGATGCTCTTAATAAAATAAAGCACAAAATGAAAACAAACATTTTAAGAAGAAACCAAACGATTGGGGGTAAGAAAGAAGGACCCAGCCAACCTCCGAAGAACAAAGTAGTAATCAATGCAGAGATGAGCATGATGCCTAAATATTCGCCGACAAAAAACATCCCGAATTTCATCCCCGAATATTCTGAATGATAGCCTGCTACCAACTCGCTTTCTGCTTCGGGAATATCAAACGGTAAGCGGTGTGTTTCGGCAATACCTGCAATAAAGAAAATAACAAAACCTATAAACTGCGGAATAATAAACCAACTGTGTTTTTGCGCCATCACGATATCATGCATATTAAAAGACCCTGCTAGCATAACTACACCCATTAAGGATAAGCCCATGAATACTTCGTAAGAGATCATCTGCGCGGCACCACGGATAGCACCAAGCAATGAATACTTATTATTGGATGACCAGCCAGCAAGCACAACACTATATGCGCCTATGGAAGACGTCGCTAAAAAGAAAAGCAACCCAATATTTAGATTAACGATGCCGATTTCTGAAGTGAAAGGTATGATCGCATAGCTCATCAAGATGGTAATCATGACAATGGCAGGAGCAATGATAAATACTTTTTTATCGGCAAACGCTGGTATCCAATCTTCTTTAAAAAATATTTTAATCATATCGGCTACTACTTGGAAGGCTCCGAAAGGTCCTGTACGATTAGGTCCCAAACGATCCTGCCATAATGCGAGCATTCGCCGTTCCACCCAAATTAATTCAGCAGCTAGCGTAAGTAGCGATACTAGTATGCCTGCAACCATCAATATGTTTATCCACGTTTCACTCATTTTTTGATTTGTTTATAGTCGTAAAAAATGGATATTTTACTCCAGCTGTTTCTACAAGTCCCTTTGGTAAACCTGCAGTTCTTGCTGGCAAGCCAAGCTTAATTTTCACTGGTAAGTTGTGAATATTCCCATTAAAAAAAATCTCCACTATATTACCTTCGCTAATACCTGCTTTTAAAGCATCCTCCTTATTTAAACCGATGTAGGTTGTGGGTACCCGTTCAGCGACTGGCGGACTTAATGCACTTAATGTATCTGAGCCAAAAATATGATAGAGTGGAATCACCAACCATTCTCCTTCCTTTACAGTACACTCTTCAGGAATTATGTTAAAATAATCAGAGTTGCTGTTTTCCGACGGTTCAAATAAACGCTTCCCTGGATTGCCGCCTATTAAAGGGCCACCTACTTCTGTTTGATATTTATTTACTGCCTGTCCAGAGCTCCAACCAGGCGAGAAGTAGAACGGAGTGACCGCTGCCGGCGGAACGCCTGTATACCCCTCCATCGTATAAGAGAGTGGAGAATCCATATCCTCTGGTGGTTTCTGTTCACTTACATTTTTATCCGCATGCATGGCAGTTCTTCCGCTGTATCCTTGGGGTTGACGCGGAATCTTCTGGGTTCCTATTCGGTAATCGGCATCAGGGGCAATGGATTTAATTGGTTGCAAGTCGGGAAACTCTTTAACAAGATTATCTATAATTTCATCCCATTTATTTTTTTGAGAATCGGGTTTACTTAACTGAATTTCCTGTAACCATTTCCAACTGCTCATCGCCTCGTTTTCTGGAACGTGTACTTGGTAAAATCGTTGTGCTCTGCCTTCATTATTAATGATCGTGCCATCTGCTTCGGCAAAAGTCCCTGCGGGAAGTTTGTATGTAGCACTTTCTGTTGTAGCATTCTCAAGGCAATCAAGAACGATAATATTTTTTAGTTGCTTAAAAAAAACTTCAACATCTTTTTTATCTATTCGTTGATAAAGATCATTCTCCAGAATAATAGCGGTGTAATTTTCTCCCTGTTTTATTTTATCAAGACCTGCCTCTATAAACTGATCGGTAAGTGTGGCAAGGCCGATGGAATTTGCGTCAGGAACAATGTATACCAAGCCTGCATCTTTGTTTTGATCTTTCAAAGCATAAGCTATGTTAGCTGCGGATTGAATAAGGGCTTCGTTGAATAAACTCATCCCTGCTACAATCAATGGTTTTTTTGCAGCCAGTAATGCGGTTGCGATAGCTTCAGCAAGTAGTTCTGTTTTTGCATCAAGTGTAACTGCAGCTAGTTGCTTATTTATTTTCGCAGCCACTGCATGACCTAAACGAGCAATGTTATCAGGATGCGCATGATAGGTCTCTGTTGCAATTTCATCTAGTTTGGTGTCGCATGAAGTGGCAATATAAAATGGCCCTGTTTCTTCTTGCGTAACTTCTCTGATAGCAGCATCGTTCCAGATTGGTATCTTCAGGGATTTAGCTCGCTCGCCTGGTTTATTTTTAGCCGATTGTCTTAATGAAAGCGCCAGCATAGGCGCTGTGTTGGTAACATCTTCACCTAAAATGAAGATCGCATCATATTCTTTAACTTCATTCAATGAAGGAGTTTTTACCTTACCGTTTTTTAGTATTTCAATTATCAGCCTAATTAATTTTCCTTCGGCGTTAGGAATTCCTCCAAAGAAATTTGCTGGACCTACTAATTGCCTTAATGCAAAATTAGATTCAAGTGATGCTATCGGTGACCCAATGCCAATGAGTTTTTCTTGATCACTAACAATATTTTTTATTTCGTGGATTGCCTCTGCTTTTGCAACTGTTACAAAAGTTCCATTTTGTTTTTTAGAACAAGCCAAAATTCTTTTTTTACTATTTACATACTCATAACCAAACCTTCCGCGGTCGCATAAAAAATAGCCATTCACGTCACCATTGAATCGGTTCAGTATCCGGCGTATGGAGCCATAACGTTCGCTTACAATTGTATTGCAGCCGAGGCTACAATGCTGACAGATAGAGGGCGCGTTGGTCATATCCCATTTTCGGGTAAAATGCTTTTTTAATGTTTTGTCGGTAAAAACACCAGTAGGACAAACTTCTGCTAGATTTCCGCTGAATTCATTTTCAAGAATACCATCTTCTTGTCGTCCAAAATAAACATCGTCATGAGCAGCAAAAACATCCAGATCTTTGCCGCCAGCATAGTCTTTATAAAAACGTACACAACGATAACATTGAATGCAGCGGTTCATTTCATGGTTTACAAAGGGGCCAAGATATTGATTCGCATGGGTTCTTTTCTTAAAATCATATCTGCGATAATTGTGACCAGTCATTACGGTCATATCCTGCAAATGGCATTCTCCCCCTTCATCACATACTGGGCAATCGTGCGGATGATTGACCATCAGTGCCTCTATATTGCCTGCGCGAAATTCATGCGCTTCCTTTGCTTCAATGGAGATCCGAATATTATCTGTTACTGGCTCCATGCAGGCCATGGTAATTCTGCCGTGCGTATCTGCATCATCTTTGTATTTAATAATGGCACATTGGCGACAAGCGCCAACAGAATGCATAGCAGGATGCCAGCAGAAATACGGAAGATTAAGTCCCAACGAAAGGCAGGTTTCCAGCATGTTTTTGCTGCCATCTACTTCGTAAATTTTGTTATCTATGTTTACTTTAACAATCATTATTTCCAAGAGCATTTATGTTCATGAATATGCTTTTCAAAATCTTTTCTGAAATGTTTTAAAGCACTTTGTAACGGTTCCATAGCACCTGGTGCCAATGCACAAAATGTGTTTCCAGGTGCCATGTACTTTGTGTGAAAAGTAAGTATATCTAGGTATTCTATTTTTCCTTTTCCTTCTTCAATAGCGTTGAGTAGCTTCGCTGTCCAGGGTAATCCTTCCCTGCAAGGGGTACACCAGCCACAAGATTCGTGCGCGAAAAACCGTTCCAAATTAAGCACCATTCCAATCGGGCAAGTTTTGTCATCTAGTACGATGATGGTACCTGTGCCTAACCTGCTTCCTATTTTACTAACACTTGCATAATCCATTGCCACATCTAAATGTTCTTCTGTCAGAAAATCTGTAGAACCACCTCCTGGTAATACACCTTTAAACAAATAACCATCTTGCATACCGCCAGCATGAATTTCAAGAAGTTCACGCAAAGAAATGCCCAACGGTAATTCCCACAAACCAGGTTTTTTAACTCGTCCACTTGCCCCATATAATTTGGTTCCTCCTTCGCCGGTTTTACTTAATTTTATAAACCAATCCGAACCATTATTGATAATGTGTGGTACGTTGCATAATGTTTCTACATTGTTGACAATCGTTGGTTTTCCAAACAAGCCGCTGTTTGTTGGAAAGGGCGGCTTTGCCCGTGGATTAGATCGTTTGCCCTCCAATGCATTTAATAAAGCGGTTTCCTCTCCACACATATAACGACCCACGCTAATGTGTAAAGACATGCTAAGGCTGTAAGAGCTGCCTACAATATTTTTCCCTAAATAACCTGCATCGTAAGCTTCCGCGATAGATTGTTTAAGTGCTTTGCCAGCGAGATGATAAGCCCATCTCAAGAAAATATAACTAATGTTCGCTTGGATAGCGTAAGCGCCGATAATCAGGCCTTCGATTAGCTGATGCGGATTTCCTTCCATCAGAAACCTGTCTTTAAATGCACCAGGCTCCATCTCATCTGCATTGGCTATAAAATATTTGGCAGTTCCCGTTTCAACATCTGGTGTAAGGCTCCACTTCGTTCCTGTTGAAAAGCCAGCACCGCCACGACCTTTAAGTGCTGAATCTTTAATTGTTTTGATAATGTCTTTCGGCTCCGTTTTTAATACCTTTTTTAAAGCTTGGTATCCACCGGCCTTTTCATACTCTTTTAGTGTAAGCCAAGTACCATCCTTTTTAATATCTTGTGTTAAGGGCTGTTCCATTGTTTATCATTAAAATTATTTATAGGTTTCTAAAATCGTATCCAATCCGCTGGTTATTAAATCGTGGTGAAGATCTTCATCAATTATCATTGCTGGCGCATGATCACAGGTACCCAAACAAGGAATTGCTAAGAGTGTGAAGCGGTCATCAGGAGTTGTTTCTCCATACCCTATCGCCAGTTTTTCTTTTAAAGCACTTGCTATTTTTTCTTGCCCCATAATCCAACAACTCACACTATCACATAAAAAAATAACATGCCTACCCACTGGTCTGCGAAATATTAAATTGTAATAAGTAGCAACGCTATCTATTGCACTTGGCGACATTTCCAGAATTTCTGCCAGCTCTTTTATAGCATCATCAGAAACCCAGCGATGGTGTTTTTGGATAATTTTTAAGCCTTCAATACAAGCTGCACTTTTAACTGGGAAGTGTTTAAACACTTCCTGGATTTCAGTGATTTCCTCTGTTGTCAAAATTTTATCTGCCATCTTCTAGTTCATTTATCGGTCAATGTCTGATAATACATAATCCACACTTCCTAGTATGGCCATTAAATCGGGTATCGTATAACCTCTGCTAATCTCTGGCACTAGCTGCATGTGAGGGAAAGAGGGTGTTCTTATTCTTGTTCTGTAAGAATTAATATTGCCGTCAGAGATCAAGTAATAACCATTATTTCCTTTAGTGGCTTCGACGCTGCAAAATGCTTCTCCCGCTGGTATTACAGGGCCTAAACTTATATTTATAAAATGATGAATCAGTGTTTCAATATCTTGTAATGTTTTTTCTTTCAACGGTGGCGTGGTAAGTGGATGGTTGGATTTGTAAGGCCCTTCTGGCATGTTATTCACACACTGTTGTATAATACGCAGGCTTTGTCTCATTTCCTCCACTCGCACAGCAGCTCTGTCATAACAATCTCCGTTTTTTCCAATAGGTACATCAAAGTCAAAATTTTGATATCCTGAATAAGGTTGTTTCTTTCTAAAATCCCATTCAAATCCCGTTGCTCTCAATCCGGGACCTGTTATACCCCATTCAATGGCTTCTTCTGTTGTATAAACACCAATCCCCACGGTGCGTGCTTTGAAAATACTATTCTTCATTACCAGGTTATCATACTCTTTTAATCTTTTCGGAAAGTAGTCGATGAAGGCTTGTACTAGTTTTTCCCAGCCTTTCGGCAGATCTTGCGTCACGCCTCCAATTCGAAACCAATTAGGGTGCATTCTTGCGCCGCAAATCGCTTCTACAATACCCAAAACTTTTTCTCTGTCATTGAACGTTAAAAAAACCGGCGTCATCATACCAAGATCCTGTGCAAATGTTCCATACCAAACCAAGTGGCTAGAGATTCTGAATAATTCACTCATCATGATCCTGATCATTTTCACACGTTCAGGAACTTCAATACCTGCCAGCTTTTCCACTGCCATCACATATGGAAAATTATTCATTACACCACCCAAATATTCTACACGATCTGTATAAGGTATATAAGAATGCCAGGATTGACGTTCGCCCATTTTCTCTGCTCCCCGATGATGGAAACCGATATCGGGTACAATATTTACAATGTCTTCTCCATCCAGTTGTACAACGAGTCTTAAAATACCGTGCGTACCTGGGTGTTGCGGGCCAAGGTTCAAGAACATCAGCTCATCATCTCCAAGATTTTTATTTAGTCCCCATTCTTCTGGTTTAAACTTCATAGCTTCCTGCTCCTTGTCTTGCTTGCTTTCAGGTAAATGAAATGGCCCCATTTCGGTGGCTCTCGCCGGATGACACTTTTGTAAAGGATGGCCAACCCAAGTATTGGGCATTAATATTCTTCTTAAGTCAGGATGACCTGTAAATTTCACGCCAAAGAGGTCATATACTTCACGCTCATACCAATTGGCTGAAGGCCATACAGAAGTAATAGATGGAACAGAAGGTGTCTGTGATGTTAAAGGAATTTTCAGACGTAAAAATGTATTTCTTTGGAAAGAAAGCAATTGGTAAACAATTGTAAAACGGCTGTCTGGCTGTTCATCTCGATAGATTCGTGCCTGTTCATCTATTGCTGTAAGATCATAAAGCATGGTGTATGGCTGAGCGATCTCTTTTTTTAGAAAGTAAAGAATTGCCATACAGTTGTGCGCATGCACCCATAAAGTAGGGAAATCATTTTTTGTAATTTGCTCACTGATAATTCCGTCAGGAAACTTTGTTTTTAATATGGTAATAATATCAGGCATCTCAATGGTAAATAATTGTCAAGTACGTATAATTAATCTGTTTTAAAACTTAAGGTGCTACTATACTTCATCGGGACGTCTTATTTCAGTCATTTTCATTCTTTCCACGGTCTTTATTTCTTTCATGGAAATAGCTTCGGGTTTAACAATTCCCTGATTACCAACCACCCAATTTAAAGGTCTTCTTTCTTTACCAATCTGCTCTCTCAATAATAATAATCCTTCCATAAAAGCATCTGGGCGCGGTGGGCATCCAGGCACGTAAATATCAACTGGCATAAATTTATCAACACCTTGCACTACGCTGTAGATGTCATACATGCCACCCGAATTTGCGCATGCTCCCATTGAAATAACCCACCGAGGAGCCATCATCTGCTCATACAATTGTTTAATTACTGGAGCCATTTTTATAAATACAGTGCCTGCAACGATCATCATATCAGCCTCGCGCGGCGTGCCTCGTATCACTTCCGCGCCAAATCGTGCAATATCATATTTACTAGTTATACTGGTTGCCATTTCAACGTAACAACAGGATAACCCAAAATTGAACGGCCAGATAGAATTTTTTCTACCCCAAGCAAGCATACTCTCCATGTTGGTTAAGACGATCGATTTTTGAACCGTTTCTTCAAACGAACTGTTTCCTGTAAGCGCCGTTGGATCATTTACTTTATTTGTCCACCATTTCATAAGAAGTGTTTTTTATTTTTGTTCGATAGGCTTTCAGAATTCTTTTACTGTTAGGCCCAAAATCAAATGCACCTACGCTGCGTATATATATTAGTATAGAAGCCAAAGCAGCAATAAATAGTAAAATGGCTGTATAGCCTGCCCAACCAACGCTTTTAACGGTTATAGCCCAGGCAATAATGAACACAGCTGCCATGTCAAAAATGACAAAGAAAAGTGCAACAACATAAAAATCAACAGGAAACTTTAACCTTGCGGTTCCTGTAGCAATTATACCTCCTTCATATACATTGTTTGTTGCAGATTCTTTATGCCGTTCACCCAAAAAATAAGAGATCAACACTATACCGCTCACCAATATTACTACGGTTGCGCCATATAATAGAAAAGGCCATAGTAAAGTTGTTGTTTCAGGAGCTACTGTCATAATAAAGCATTAAAAGATAATTATACAATTAGGAATATAATTGACGGGCAACTTTTGCCTCACTAAGATCAAAATACTCATGTATGCGGTCTATCATTCCTTCCTTATTTATGCGGCAAACAATACAGCTGTTTATTTCGTCTATCGTTCCAGAGTCTGGCCTGCTGACTACTTTCGGCCATTGATCCAATACAACGGCATAATGAATAAATTCTAGACAGAATTGTTTTTCACCAACAAACTTATTTAAGAATTGCAAACGTGCTTCTTTGGTTTGTTTCCGAGCGACGACTGACTGGTCTAGCAGTTTCTTTATTTTATTAGTTCCAATAAGGCATTCACCTGTTGCCATTATAGTCCACACGCAATCGTCCGCAAGTAGATGGATAAGCGCATCTGTTTCGTCTGCAAGAAATGTTTCCACAAACCTATCACAGGTTTTAGAAACTTTATTCGGAACATAGGTGTTTTCCATTTTTGTTTTTATTTAGATTATCTACTTGCCGCCTTCTGATCGCCAAAAGTGAAATACAAAAGTCACTCCATTTTTACTGAACAAATTATACAAATATCAAAATAGATTACATCTGTTCAGACAATCCATAATCATAAACGATAACGGCATTAAGTAATTAGCTGGTTCCTTTATTATTGGTGGTTATAAAATTAAAGGACAAGCTTTTTAGTGGATGATTTTTTCTCTTCTTTCTGTGGCGTTATTTTAGTTGACATATTTTTAATTTTTAGAGTGCAATTTATTTCTAAACAACAAAATTAGCGACGATTGAAATTTAGTAGTTATATATAAACTAGTATTATTTACATAATTCAGATGTTGATAGTTATGATAGTTTGATGTAATAAGTTTGAATATAAATGATTGATTTGTTTGAAAAAATTCGAAAAAATAGTATCTATTAATAACCTTTTTAAACTATCAACGGTATTTTGTTTATTTAAATAAAACTTGATAAATGGTAAAAATCGTTAAATACGATAACTGAATTAATTTATAGTGTAAATTGCCTAACAATAGAAAAATGACAAATTCATTTGCTTAAATTTTGGAATAAAAACATAAATAAAAATAGATATGAGTGAGGAGTTTTATAGGTTTAATTATAAGCGGATTTTGAAAGCAATTACTATGAAAATATAGCTTTGTTGTAAAAAAAATTATAGCTGGATACTGTTAAGGAATTTTAATTCCACTTCTTTTAAAATAAAATTAACATGGAAGTACTAATTTATTAGTTCAGTTGAAGATAATTTTAGGATAAAAGCAGCAAATTTTTTAATGTAAAAAAAATTATTTTCTAGCGACTAATTAATATAGAATAAATAAACGCAAAGTGAAATAGAAAGGTAGAAATTGGAAATTTAAAAAAATAAAAAATGAAACTTTATATCAAAAATATGGTATGCCTTCGATGTAAAATTCTTGTACAGGCAGAAATTGAAAAGCTTGGGTTACATTGCCTAGTTATAAAATTAGGAGAAATTGAAATTGATGAACCTATTTCAGAGGAAGAATTACATCAACTCAATTCCGCTTTTAAAATCTATGAACTGGAATTATTGGAAGACAAAAAAATAATACTTGTTGAAAACATTAGAAGTCTAATTATAGAAATAATTCATTATTCAAATGAAATACCAAAAATAAATTTTTCACATTACATCAGCGGCAAATTGAATTGTAGCTACAATAATCTCTCTCATCTTTTTTCTGAAATTCGTCATACAACTATTGAACATTATATTATTCTTCAAAAAATTGAACGCGCAAAGGAACTGATTTCATATGATGAATTGTCTTTATCAGAAATTGCATCTAATTTGCATTATAGCAGTGTTGCGCATTTATCGCATCAGTTTAAGCAAATTGTCGGAACAACACCTACTCAATATAAAAACACAAAACAACCTGCACGCATTTCTTTAGACCTTCTTTAAACTCCCTCTAAATCATATAATTTATTTCTGAAATTGTGTAACATTTCTCCACATAAACGGTGCAATTTTGTTCTGTAAATTACTTTACTTAAGACATACAATAAAAAATATTTTTGTATTTAAATAATCAACTTAGCATGTGATAAAATATTAAAATCTGTTATGAGAAATACAATATTTGATAAACTATAATTTATCTTCCATGAAAATTTAAATGAAAGGCAGTCGAAAATCTAAATAAAAAAAAATGAAAAAAAATAACTCGGTTTCAATACTAGTATTCATTGTAATACTTGGTATTGGTTTAGTATTTACAAATAGTATGAATTACAGCTTGCCATTTAATATTGCGTTAAATGCTGTTGCATTTTTAATTGCACTGTTTATTGCGCTCTCAATTAATATTGCCAATCAATGGGATAGGGTAGTAGTATTGCGGTTAGGTAAGTTTGGCACATTAAAAGGACCCGGATTATTTTTTATTATTCCTATAATTGATAGTATGCCTTATTGGATAGATATTCGGGTAATTACTACTTCTTTTAATGCCGAAAAAACACTCACAAAAGATACAGTACCCGTAGATGTGGATGCAGTATTATTCTGGAAAGTAATTGACCCTAAAAAAGCGTCGATGGATGTTGCCGATTATAAAAGTGCGATCAGTTGGGCTGCCCAAACAGCGTTGCGTGATGTAATTGGTAAAACAATGCTTTCGGAGATGCTGGAAGGCAGAGATAAAATTAGTAATGAGTTACAGAAAATTATTGATGTAAGAACTGAACCATGGGGTATCGAGGTTATTTCGGTGGAAGTAAAAGATGTTCTTATTCCTATAGGTTTGGAAAATGCAATGTCAATGCAGGCCCAAGCAGAAAGAGAGCGTCAGGCAAGGGTTATTTTGGGAGATTCTGAACGGCAAATAGCCGAAAAATTTGTAGAAGCAGCCAATACTTATGGTAGCAATCCTGTTGCATTTCATCTCAGGGCTATGAACATGCTTTACGAAGGAATAAAACAGAATTCTACAATCGTAATTGTGCCTAGTTCAGCGATAGAGACTATGCAACTTGGCAATGCAGCGGGACTAACTGCATTAACAATGGCGTTGGATAAGAATAAACCTATTGATAAAAATGTTGAATCAAAATGATACAAAAGTCAAGGTGTTGTCTTTATATAAATAGATGAATGATGTAAATGTTATCAAAAATTAAGTAACAAATATCGTTACTACTATACAGCCTTTGTTACTTAAAGAATTAGTTTTGAAATATAATTTAAATCAAATTATTTTTAATCAAAAACCTCCTATAGAAAGAATAATTTCTTTACTTAAAAAACGATTTTAAGAATTCATATTGATAATTGAATTTCATTATAAAAATACTTTTTGTTAAGTAGCACATTTACTCAATTAAAATTTATTAAATAATTCTTACTGACTATTAGATAGGAAGTTGAAGGTTAATCTTTGAGAAGAGCAGAGATTTATATGTTATTGCTGAATCAGTATTTCTAAGTTCTCATTAATCAAGGTAAATCAAGCTTGCGTTTAAACTTAATCCCAATAGGCGGAATCATGTAAATTATTTTAAAAAGTGTATAACATTTTGGAAAGTAAATGCCCTCACCTTTGTAGCGTTATTAAAATGATAACTGTTAAAATTTATTAATTATAAACCTAAACCTAAAAATCATGAAAATAAAATTTGCATTTATTGCGCTACTATTTGGGCTGAATTCTGGAGTATATTCTCAGAGTACAAAAGAGCCAAAAAAAATAGATAAAAAAGATGTTCCCAAAGAAGTCCTAATTACTTACAATGAAATGTACCCTGATGTTATTCTAGGTGACCTATATAATACTCCATTTTATGATTGGAGTTATGATTACTACAAGCCTTGGTACAACGATTGGTATGATGATGGATATTGGGGTTATTACCCTTATAACGATGCAGTAGAGTATGAGTACATTGAACCTGAAAATTATGAAATTGATTTTACTAAAGGCGGAATGTCGAGCAGAGCTCTTTATGGCCCGTCTGGTAAGTGGATAGAAACTAGAACTGAAATTAAAGAGTTACCTACAGCTATTTTGGATGCTGCAAAGAAAACCGAATATGGTCAATGGGACAAATGGAAAATTGCTAAACATTTAGAAAAAGTAGAAAGTCCTAGTTTCACTGGTGCTCACTACCGTGTTGCTTATAGAAAAGGATTAACAACACATGTTATTACATTTGATAATGACGGTAAAATTATTTCGAAGAAAAAAATGGAAAAAAAGAAGTAATGTACTTTTCCAAAGTATATAGGTAATAAGATGAGTTTACGTGTTACACTTTTAAAAATTGTAACTGAGTTATTTCTGTGCCTATTGTAATGACACGTTTAATTTTAAAATAAAAATTATGTTTTATTATAAAGGTCATTTTTTTGAAACGAAATTAATGTGGTGGTTGGCTTTGCTTGTTCTAATGTTCTGGATCTTTACAATGGCTTATAACATGTCAGGTCAACGATACAAGAGAGTTTCAGCACTTGATCTTTCAAAAAAGCATTTTGCTTTTCGTAGCATAACATAAGAACAATACCAAAATCAAAAATTAATTCTTGAAAAAAATTAGTTGATGGGTAAATCCTGATGATACGTCAGGATTTATTTTTTATTATGATAAAATATTAATTTTTACTTTTTAGATATGAAAAATTACGCTAATAAACATAAAATATTGCTAGATATGATGGAAGGAAAAGACATTCATGTTCCATCTGTAACTAAAGACGATAAAAAAACTTTTCCATCGTATTATGTATATCCTTCGGGTGATGATATTTACAACGATGAAAAAAAACAGAGTAAAGTAGACCCTAAATAAAACAGTTGAAAACTTATTGTATTCTTAAATTGGTATAATAAGCTATAATTCAATCTGACAAATGATGTGGGAGCATTAAAATCGTTTAATCAAATTAAGATATATTCGATAATGAATAGATTTTTATTGATTGATTGATTAATAAATAACAATAAAATGGAAAAAGATTCAATAATTAAATTAATCTCTATTGAGAATAAAGAAAATATATTAACTACAATCGGAAAACAATTTGTGTTTTCAAGAAGTTTTTCCTCAAAAGATATGGAGGTATTTGCTCAACTCACTGGAGATAATAATCCTATTCATCAATCAGAAGAGTTTGCAAAACTTTCCATCTTCAAACACAGAATTGTTCCAGGTGTTTTACTGATGAGTATGTTTTCAAAAATCTTCGGAACGCTTCCTGGCAATACTGGTATTTATATATTCCAATCTTGCAAATTTATAAAACCTGTCTATTTAGATGAAACGGTAAAGGCAATCGTTGAGTTGACTTCTGTAGATAAAATAAAAAGTGTTGGAATATTTTCTACAAAATGTTTCAATGAAAAAAAGGAATTAGTTCCTTTTGGTGATGCTAAAATTAAATTCCCTCAAATAATTTTCAATTGACGTTTAAAGGTGATATGAAATAATAAAGAAAAGTTCTAAACGAATAAAAAAAAGAAATTTACATTGTATCAGCCCTAGGCACTTTAAGTGGGTCGTTTGGAAGCACGCTTTTATCAATTGGTGCATCAAAATTAGGAGCAGAAGCAATTAAACCTGTTCTGCAAAAGTAAATTTGAATCCAGAAGAAGTACAAGAAGTTTAATGAGTTACGTTTTGGAACGAACTTTTAAAATGATACCTGAATTGAAAACCGTTTTTACAATGGATGGCACAACTGCTGCAGCGAATGCACCAAAGATAAATGACGGAGAAGCGGCACTTGTTTTAATGAATAAGGAAAAGGCCTAAGAATTAGGTTTAAAATCCATCGCAAAATTTTAGCGTATGGTGATGCTGCACAAGATTCTGAATGGTTCGTTACCTCCCCATCACTTGCGATATTCTCTAGAGGACAATCTAAATAGGTATGGTAAGACGCATATTAGTTTTCGACCATGAACTTTGTAATTTTAATTTAAATTTTTCAACTAGGGTTTTAATAAATTTATTTTTTAATGGTTAAAGTATTTTCAGCCATTATTATGCGTTTTAAAAAATTTACAAGTAATCAGTTTAACTTCACAAAATCAGAATGCTATTTTCCTCAACTGATCCTCCTCCTTCAAATCCTTCATAATAGCATATACTAGGATGCTTATGAGTGCCGAAAAAAAGCACCAAACAGAAATAATATAATCCTTAAAATATAAATTTGTGATAAGGAATGATGTAAAAAGTAAAATACCCAATAGGTAAGTCCTGTGAATACTGGAAATCAATGCAGGCACAATAATTACTAATAAATAGAGAACTTCCATAATTAAATTGTGTCTTAATGGAAAATCTAAATCATAATATATGTGATAAGGTTTTATTGATGCAGTAACATCAAAGAAAATGAAGTTATAAAAATGAAAAAGAGATATAGCTGAACCTATAGCGACAAATAAAAACAATATTTTTTTTCTAATCCTGTTTTTTTCCATCAGATAAAACGAAAGAGGAACCCATATCGTCCAAAAAATCTGAGCGAAAAACACAAAAATATAAATAGGAATTGATTTCCAATATTGATAATTTGTATTAGTTAAGCTAATCCAAACAGCACCTTCAGTAAATTGTTGAATGGAAAAAAACACAGGAAAAAGCGCAAACATAAACTGTGAAGATGTTTGTACTTTTTTTAAGGATGCAACACCAACAATGGCGAGAATTGCACCTGCACTAAAACTTGCTGTTGCAGAAAAGCACATTCTAATTGATTAAATATATTTCAAAAATTCCTTTATATTTCTGATATTTTCCTTTATTTATTTTGAAGTAATATTTATTTCTATTAAAGAAAAAAAACTCAGTATTGATTTAATAATATCAATCCCGTATATCATTTTTAGTTTTAAATTATTTTCAATTTGTATTTCTTTTCGCTTTTTAAGTACTAAGATTATCCTTTAAAGATAAAATTTATTTTTAAAATAATCCCTTTAAAATAACTTACTTCGCTCTTTATTTTCATAGTTTATAATTTTTAATTTAATAATGGGTAGTTTATTATAACCAAAAAGTAGGAGCAGACGGACTGTAATCTAATAAAATCTAATTTAACATTTTGCATAATTCACACTCGTATTTGTAAACCGTAAATTAATAAACGGAAACTAACGTTAATTTAAGATCTTTTACCTAAAAAATCCTTTTTTATACCAAGCAAATGGATACTTGTATTCCATAAATCAAGAGATTTTTTCAAGTCGTGCGATTCACCAGATGAGTTAATCCTTTTCGCTCTATCAAAATATTTTCCAGTTACATTTTCGTAATTCGGCGAAATAAGTAAATCTGCTAAAATTTTGCCCGAATTTTTCGGATTACTAACTGCACCTTTTGCAAATAAAGGGATAATGTATTTTAAAAATAATTTCCGTAACAATTTTTTGTTCAACCCACCAAGCCCTGTATCAGGCATTAACCCCGGATTATATGCATTAACTGTTATGTGTTCGAACCCATTTAGCGGCAAACGAAGCGCCAATTCGTAGGTGTACATTAAAAGACATAGTTTACTGGTTGAATATCTTTGGCTTCCAGATTTTTTAATTGGTCTTAAAGACTGCTCGGGATAAGCAATCCTCTGGGCATTTTTAAAATCAGGCCAGAAAGATTTCAGTGGTCCATCATTTCTATGGAGTTCACTACTCACAAATAATATACGAGCAGGAATTCTTAAATGAGATAATAAGAGATTTATTAGTAAAAAATGACTCAAGCAATTAACTTGAAATGTCGTTTCAATTCCATCTACAGTTATGGATATTGCATCTGATAATGAAACTCCAGCATCACAAATAATACCTTGAAGAGGCGGAAATTGTTTTTTAATAAATTCATCAGCAAAGTCTCGAACTAATTTAATTGAAGCGAGATCGAGTAACAAAAAATCAATATTGTTATTACTCGTTTCTTTTTTCATTTTTTCCGAAGCCTCTTTCGCTTTTTGCTGATTTCGGCAAGCAAGCACAATAAACCAATTGCTTTTCTGCTCGGCAATATTTTTTGCACAAGCATATCCCAAACCCGTGTTTCCGCCGGTAATAATAACGGTTTTTAAAGTCTCTTTTCTTTCTATCATTCTATCATTTGTTGATCGAGCTAAACTTATTTTTACATAAATTATGAATTTGCAAAAGTTTCCTTTACGTATACAAAATAGAATATAATGGAAATAATTTTATAGTTTCGTGCTCATCTGTTGTTCAGATGTTTTTCCATCAAACTCCTCTTCATTCTCTTCTGCCTCCTTTTTAGTAATGCGTACAATTCCATCTTTATGGTGGGCAGGAGAATAAATTGTGTACATATTTAACGTATTTGAATTGCTTGTATTGATGATATTGTGCTTAGCTCCTGCAGGAACAACAACCGCATCGCCGTCTTTAACAATATATTCGTGATTGTCAATTATCACTTTGCCGTTACCTCTTTCAAAACGGAAGAATTGATCATTGTCGGCGTGAATTTCTAATCCAATTTCTTCCATTGGTTTCAGACACATTAATACTAATTGACTATGTTCCGACGTATAAAGCACTTTGCGGAAATTATTATTTTGCATTGCTGCACTATCGATTGAAATTTTATATCCTTTCATTTATATTTTATAAGATTAAAATGGTTAATAGCTTAACTTGTTATGAACGAATAAAAAAATATAATTTAGTGTAAGATTCGTTCCATTCTAAAAAGGCAAGCGTTCATTACTTAATAATTATTCAAAATCAGCAAGAAATATCGCTATTTATTATTCAGTTATTTTCATAAGTAAATTAATAAAGGCATCAACTTATTAATTGATGCCTTTATCGTTGATGTAACAAAGGTCAAAAAACTAATTTTTTGTTGCATGGTTTTTAACATCTTCTTTTTGGGCTTCATTAGCGAGCGCTAGGTGGCCCTGGGCTTTAATAGTGCTCATTGCAGCCTTATCGTGATTATCAGCTTCATGATGTTTGGCAGCATCTTCATGATGTTTTGCCGCAGCCTCTAAATGAGTGGCAATTTTTTTGTGATTTTCAACATTTTTTTGTTTGTCCATCGGAGAAATAACTTTTTTCTCGTCTTTTTGTGGAGTGGTTGTAGTTGACATTTTTTTATTTTTTGGGTTGTAACTTTATTATTACATTACAAAATTAGTTGCCGTTTAGTTTTTTGTAGTTATATATAAAATTAAATAATTTGTATAATTTACGCTTTGAATTAAGTGACTTCCCCATAATTTCCCAATGACAATCACAATAATTTATTGAGTATCATTTCTGTTTGTCTTATCTGGTTGGGCTTTTACACGTATTTTTCACAATTGAGTGAGATCCCACCTATCCCATTCTGAGATAAATTCGATTCAATTAAATTACTATGCAATAGAATCTCAAAAATCGTGGATCAACTATTGGTGCACTATTAATTAATACAATTTAAAGTAAATAGGGATTCTTAAAAATAAAATTATTAGGCCAAGGAATAAAATAGAAAAATGAGAAATAGTTTTTTGAAGTCTGAAGGAAATTTTTAATTATCTCTTAACCTATTTTATATAAATTGTTACAACATTCAACGTGAGTAAAACTAAATTTTAAAATGAATTGGCTAATGAAGAGTGTTTAAATTTTCTGGATATAGATCACTACTTTCAGGAAACTTAGATGATAAATTGAAAGTATGTAACCATCTTTAGAGAAATTGTTATTTTAATAAATCGGGCAACAGCGATACTGAAGATCCGAGCAACAGCGGTACTGAAGAAAATTTTAATTAAAATATAATATAATGAAAACAAAAAAAATGATTCCTACCGTGTTTGCTGCATTACTTCTAATTGTAATAAGTTTTACTTCAAGTAAAACCTTTGCACAAACTAAATCTGATTCAACAAAGAATAAAGATTACATCATGATGAAATCTGGGAAAATGATGCACACCAAAGATGGTAAAACAATGCCAATGGCAAAAGAAATGACCTTTAAAAATGGTACAAGATGCATGACTAACGGCGACTATGAAATGAGCGATGGAAAAAAAATGAAGATGAAAGAAGGAGAATGTATGGATATGAATGGTATGATGGGAACATGCGGAATGATGGGAAAGGAAAATAAAAACCCAAAAACTAAAATCGGAAAAATGAAATAATAGTCTTTCTGGGTTAATGAATCGTACTTTAATAAAACAAAATTCTAAAGTGATTAGAAGTCTTCATTGAATTAATTAGAAAAGCTTCGAACTAGTTAACAACATTCCCATATAATCTAGAAGAGAACCTGAGTATAAAACTAAATAAAGACAGAAAATGAAAAATTTAATTAAACATACTTAGCATGTAAGTGGTGTGAGTTGCGGTGGATGTGCAGCAAGTGTTAAATGTAAATTATCTTCAGTTCAAGGAATAAAGGCCGTTGAAGTCGACCTGGAAAAGAAGGAGTTGCAAGTGGTCTCTGCTCCGAAGTAATAAAATAGATGCGTTAAAGAAAGCGTTAAGTAACACGAGCTATTTCATAGCTGAACTTAAATCATAAACACATTTTTAAATATTTTCATGCGAACTATTAATTTAATCACTAAAAATAAATAAAATGATGCATGGTCATTCATTGGGAATGGGTTGGGGCATTTTGATTATTCCGCTTGTTGTTATTTTATTTATTGTCTTTTTATTAAGAGGCAATCGAAAGGAGTGAATGTAACGCATTTCCTATATTTCATCTTCAGAGTTCTTCAAGCGGTAAATTCTGAAGATGAAAATAATGGATTATTGTTTTTATGTGCCTAATTAACTATTTTAAAAACAATCATCATGACAAAAATTAACATAAATATCGATCCAGAAGACAGCGTAACGAAGATGACTGCTATTACATTCAATCCCAAAATTGATGATCCACAATCTTTGAAGCAAAAAGTACAAGAACCGAAACCAAAGAAAGAAGAAAGTTCTATTGAAAAGGAATCTGCAAAAAAGGAATCTACAAATATTGATGATTCAGAAATAAAAGGTATAAATGAACAAGATGATCCAAAAACGAGCAGTAATAAAACAACAAAATTAAATGAAAAGAGCGAAGCAGATCATGTGCGGGACGGAATAACCAAAGAAAAGCATAAAACAACACCAACTAAAGTATCACAGAAAATTCAATATACATGTCCTATGCATCCTGAAATTATCAGGGATGCTCCTGGGGCGTGCCCCATTTGCGGAATGAATTTAGTGCCCATAGAGCCAGTTAAAGACGAGGAAGATAAGACATATAAAGAGCTTCTCAGGAAATTTATAGTTGCTGTGTCATTTACTGTTCCTATTCTAATTGTTGCTATGTCTGATATGTTACCTAGTAATCCATTACTAAAAGTAGTAAATCAATATATCTGGAACTGGATACAATTTGCATTGTCAATTCCTGTGGTTTTTTATGCTGCATGGATGTTTTTTCAGCGAGCATGGAAATCAATCATTACGTGGAAGTTGAATATGTTTACGTTAATTGGTATTGGATCTGGAGTTGCTTTTCTATTTAGTGTCGTTGCCATGTTATTTCCCAATTTATTTCCACCACAATTCCAAACATCTAATGGAACAGTGTTTGTTTATTTTGAAGCTACCACGGTAATACTCACTTTAGTTTTATTGGGACAACTTCTTGAAGCAAAAGCGCACAGCAAAACGAACGGAGCAATAAAAGAGTTACTAAAATTAGTTCCCTCGGAAGCTACTTTGGTTGTTAATGGAAGCGAAAAAATTATTCCGATCGATGAAATAAAAAAAGGTGATTTATTAAGAGTAAAACCTGGTGAAAAAATACCCGTTGATGGAAAAATAACTGAAGGTGATGGTAGCATAGATGAGTCCATGATTACAGGAGAGCCCATGCCGGTTGATAAGAAGGTAGGTGATAAAGTAACTTCAGGAACCATCAATACCACAAAATCATTTGTAATGCAAACGGAGAAAGTTGGTTCTGAAACTTTGCTGGCGCACATAATTAAAATGGTAAATGATGCTAGCAGATCTAAAGCTCCCATTCAAAAATTAGCAGATAAGATATCTAGGTATTTTGTGCCAATTGTTATTGGAGTTTCCATTCTTACATTCATTATATGGGTGGTATTTGGGCCCGAACCAAAATATGTTTACGCCTTTGTGAATTCGATCGCTGTATTAATTATTGCCTGTCCCTGCGCATTGGGGCTGGCAACGCCCATGTCTATTATGGTGGGTGTTGGCAGGGGTGCGCAATTTGGTGTTTTAATAAAAAATGCAGAGGCGTTGGAGAAGATGAATAAGATAGACACGCTTATCATTGACAAAACAGGAACGATTACGGAAGGAAAACCATCTGTAGAAAAGGTAGTTGCTGAAGAAGGTTTTAATACGGACGAATTATTACAAAAAATAGCTTCTTTAAATAAACACAGCGAACATCCCCTAGGTGAGGCAATAGTAAAATACGGTAAAGAAAAAGGAATAAAATTATTAGATGTTAAAAATTTTGAAGCGGTAACAGGAAAAGGAGTAACAGGTATAGTTGAGAATAAAAAAATTGCATTAGGAAATAATACATTGATGGCTAATAACAATGCAAAAATTTCAGATAAACTTTCAACACTTGTAAAAAATGAACAGGAAAAAGGAAAGACAGTATCCTATATTTCAATTGAGGGAAAAATTGCAGGTTATTTAACCATCACGGATAAAATTAAAAACACAAGTAAAGATGCAATTGAAAAACTACTTAAAGACAATATCAAAGTAATAATGCTTACGGGTGATAATGAGATTACGGCAAAAGCAATCTCCGTTGAATTAAATCTCTCGGATTATAAAGCTGGATGTTTGCCAGAGGATAAATTAAAAGAAATAAAACGATTGCAGGGAGAAGGTAAAAAAGTCGCAATGGCTGGCGATGGTATCAATGATTCACCAGCATTAGCGCAAGCTGATGTGGGAATTGCTATGGGAACAGGAACGGATGTGGCTATTGAAAGTGCAGAAATTACCTTGGTAAAAGGTGATTTGAATGGTATTGTAAAAGCCAAAGAATTAAGTAGACTAGTGATGAGGAATATTCACGAGAATTTGTTTTTTGCGTTTATCTATAACTTCTTCGGTATTATAATTGCAGCAGGAGTATTGTATCCATTTTATGGAATTTTATTATCTCCTATGATAGGAGCTGCGGCTATGAGTATTAGTTCTGTTTCAGTTATTGGGAATTCATTAAGACTAAGAAGTTTAAAAATATAATAATAAATACAATCGAAGCAAATGGAGCAGTTTAATAATCTAAGCCAACAAGAAAAAAGCATGCTTTTGAAATTTCCAGCGTGGATCTCTTTGCTTGCAACCAATTCAGATACAGAAATAGATAAGACCGAAATGAAAGAAGCCCTTCATTTTACGCATATTAAAACATTTTCGTGCGATCCTTTATTAACTGATTTCTATAAAGAAGCTGAAAAAGTTTTTATCTCTAACATTGTTGAATTAGATAAGAGCCTTCCAAAAGGGCGAGAGGAAAGGAAATTTGTTATTTCAAAAGAACTTAAAAAATTAGAACCAATACTCGATAAGCTCGGGAAAGAGTTTGCTTTAATTATGCATAAAAGTATGCAATCCTATATCAATCACGTTTCAAAAGCACGGAATAATGTGCTCGAATCATTTGTCATTCCTTTATATATAAAAGGGCTTACAGGATGATTTTTACTATATGATAGTTATTTTTTAGCATTCAATTTATTTTTATGAATCGAAATAATATTATTTAATTAAAACAATAAAAAAATGAAAAAATCTAAAAATGAAAGTGGTGGCTCTTCAAGAGTTCCTGATCAAAAAAATATTCAAAAAGAAAAGAGACCCAAAAAATTTCCAGGCTATCCCGATTATCCTGCCAAGGATGATATTTATAATAAAGGAAAAGAAGAAAAAGACCTGGATCCCGAAAATATTAATAAAATTAAATCGCCCAATGCAAAACCAGGAAAAGCAAACGAGAAAGATTTTGGAGATGTTGTAACAGGAAGTGATCTTGATGTGCCAGGTTCTGAATTGGATGACCAACAGGAAGACATTGGAAGTGAAGATGAAGAGAACAATTATTATAGTATTGGAGGAGATGATCATAATGATTTGGATGAGGACAATGGATAATAGAAATTAATATTTCTTAATAAATTAAAGTAGATAACAGATTGCAGTGGCAAATTGTAATTTTAAATTGTAGAAATTATTAAAGGATGCTATTAAAAAATGGACTCGTTATTTAATATAATTATTTACAGAATAAAGGATCATCATTAATTTTAAAATTAATAAAACCTTATGTAATTTTAAAAACATAGATTAAAATGAGCTATAGATATTTATCAAAAAAAATTTTAGTGTTTTCTTTTGTTTTTTATTTAACTGCTTGTACTAACAATTCAAGTAATTTATCGGTGCCCGAGTCAGATTATTCAACACGCATTATTGGGAATTGGGAAGGTACAGTTGGTGAATTGAATGAAACAATGACACTTCATCGTGATTCAACTTTTGTTTGTCATACAAGTGGTAAGGGATTTATTGCGAATACTCTTTCTCAAACATTACCAGGAACAATTCGTGGAAGGTGGCTAATAAATGGAAAAAAAATTACGATGGAGGTTACAAGCGAAAGAAACGAGCAGGTGGCCAACAAAATTAATTCAAGCACAATTATAGCATTTAAACAAGATAGCCTTATTTTAAAGCCCGATTTAGGTGATATTACTGTCTTTAAGCGAGCTTTCCAACTTATAAAAAAATAAATAATTCAATTGAATTTTGAAAACTGAATTAATAATACAAAAGAGATATTTTTACTTTTCATTTGTATGAAAAGGGGACTTCAAAATAATAGTATCACTTCAACTTATGGAAAGGTAGTTTCTATTCGAGGTGGTGTGGTAGATGTTTTTTTTGAAAATAATTTACCATCTATTAACATCCTGCTACATACCGGTAAAAATAAGGAGATAGCTATCGAAGTCCTTACTCAACTTGATGAAAACCGTGTTCGCTGCATTGCTTTAACCCCCACGCAAGGTCTTGCTCGGGGGATGGAAGTAGAAAGCACAAACCAACCTTTAATGGTGGGGGTTGGTAAGGAGACGCTTGGAAGAATGTTTAATGTATTTGGACAAGTAATAGATCACAAAGAACCGTTAAGCAAAAATGTAGAGTATAGAAGTGTGCATCAAAATCCCCCACCACTTTCAAAACGATCATCCAAATCAGAAATTTTTGAAACGGGAATTAAAATTATAGATGTGTTAATTCCTTTAGAACGAGGAGGAAAATCCGGATTGTTTGGCGGCGCAGGCGTTGGTAAAACAGTTTTACTAACTGAAATGATTCACAACATGGTGGGGCATCATAAAGGTATTAGTTTGTTTTGCGGTATAGGCGAACGCTGTCGCGAAGGGCAGGAGCTCTATCATGATATGAAGGAAGCTGGTGTATTAAAAAATATGGCGATGATGTTCGGGCAAATGAATGAGCCACCCGGGGCACGTTTCAGAGTTGGGCAAGCTGCGCTTACAATGGCAGAATATTTCAGGGATGATGAACATAAAGATGTATTATTATTGATTGATAATATTTTTCGCTTTATACAAGCTGGTATGGAAGTATCGGGCATGATGGGGCAAATGCCATCACGCTTAGGGTATCAGCCAACGTTGGGAACTGAATTATCAAAATTGGAAGAGCGAATAGCCAATACCGACACCGCAGCTATTACTTCAATTCAAGCGGTGTATGTTCCCGCTGATGATTTAACCGATCCTGCTGCAGTACATACTTTTTCACATCTTTCAGCATCTATTGTTCTTTCTCGTAAACGTGCCAGTGAAGGTTTGTACCCAGCTATTGATGTACTTCAATCAGGATCTAAAATGGCAACACCAGGCATTGTGGGGGAAAGGCATTATGCCCTGGCACAACAAATAAGAGAAACACTTTCTAAATACGAAGACATAAAAGATATTATTGCCATGTTGGGCATGGAACAATTATCGCCAGAAGATCGCAAACTGGTAACTAGAGCAAGGCAGCTTGAACGGTTTCTTACTCAACCCTTTTTTACTACAGAACAGTTTAGTGGCATGAAGGGAAAACTAGTTAGTTTGAACGATGCTCTTGATGGTTGCGAACGAATATTGAAAGATGAATTTAAAGATTATCCTGAAAGCGCTTTTTACATGATCGGTACGATAGATGAAGTAAAAGAAAAAGTAAAGGATAATAAAGAAAGTAAAAGCGCAGAAAAAAGTACACCAGAAGATAGCACGAAAGAAAAGGGTGATAAAGAAGACAAGACAAAAAACACTAAAGAAAGAGCTGTTAAAGAAAAAGATAATAAAGTTGATAGCAACAAACAGAAAATTAATGAAGAGGATGCTGACAAAGAAAACAACGAAGAAGGCAGTAATAATGAAAAGAATAATATAAAAGCCAACGGCAATAATACTAAAGAAAATACTGATAAATAAAAAATTATTAAAGGAGCAAATAACGAGAAAAAAAATAGCAAAGAGAACAATGATAAAGCTGATGCTAGTAAAATTGTAAACATGGATAAAAAATAAACATGGCTGACGATTTAAAATTAAAAATATTATTGCCCTATAAAGTGTTCGCAGTACTGCAGCATGTTTCAGACATTATTGCCGAAACAAAAGAAGGTTCATTTGGTATATTACCAAACCGACTTGATTGTGTGGCCGCTTTAGTGCCTGGCATTTTATCTTATAAAGGTGAGGCAGGAGGTACAAGTTACATTGCTGTTGACGAAGGGATTTTAATAAAGACTGAAGACGAAGTGGTGGTATCGGTTCGTAATGCTATAAAAGGAACAAGCCTTGAAGAGTTACGTAAATCGGTTGAAACTGAATTTAAAAATCTGGACGAAAAAGAAAAAGATGTTCGTAATGTATTGGCAAAATTAGAAAGCGGTTTTGTGCGTACACTTGAAAAATTCAGAAGAGATTAAAATGAAAAAAATAAAAGATAACGATGATAAATTTAGTCGTGAGGTGGGCACAAAAGCAAACCGTATGCTAAAAGCCCAACGCGAAAACAAACGCAGTGCTTGGTCAGGTTTTGGTTTGTTTGGTATTGTGGGTTGGTCGGTTGCCGCACCAACATTGGCAGGCGTTGCGGCTGGGACTTGGCTAGACAGGAAGTATCCTCAAACTATTTCATGGACCTTATCTCTTTTAATTATAGGTCTTGTTATTGGCTGTTTAATTGCTTGGAAATTTATAGACAAAGAGCATAAAGACATGAATCAAAATAATGAGGAAGAAAAATGAATGAAATACTTTTTATACTAATCGTGTTTATATGCGGTATTTTCTTGGGCATCATCTTTTTTGGCGGGTTATGGCTTACCATTAAAAAAAGTGTTAGTTCAAAAATGCCCGGATTATTATTTATGTTAAGCTTTTTTATTCGCACAGGAATCACTTTGTTGGGGTTTTATTACCTCGGTGTAAACAACTGGAAAAATATGATAGCATGTCTTGTCGGTTTTATACTTGCTCGTGTTATTATTAAACAATATACAAAACAAGAAAAATATGATGTAGGGAAGGAGATAAGCAATGAAGCTTAGTCCAGACGAAACAGTTATTTGGCAATATGGTTTTTTTGTCATCAATGCTACCCTTGTATGGACTTGGATAATTATTATTGCTTTGGCAACTGCTGCAAAAATGATAACACTTAAGCTAAAAACAGGTATTCATATATCTCGCTGGCAATGTGTTTTAGAAATGATAGTAACGGGCATTATTAATCAAATAAAAGAGGTTGGCTTAAAAAATCCTGAAAAATATATTGGCTTTTTAGGCACCCTATTTCTTTTTATAGTAACGTCTAACCTCTGCATAATTTTTCCGTTTTACGAGCCGCCTACCAGTTCGCTTTCTACAACCACTGCTCTAGCTATTAGTGTATTTATTGCCGTTCCGTTTTACGGAATTTTAGAAGGAGGCTTGGGTGGTTATCTGAAATCGTATTTAAAGCCATCATTTATTATGCTTCCATTTAATATTATAGGCGAGCTTTCTCGCACGCTCGCTTTAGCGGTTAGGTTATTTGGTAATATTATGAGCGGCGGGGTAATAGTAAGTGTGCTATTAAGCATCACACCTTTTATTTTTCCTATTGTAATGAATGTTTTGGGCCTGCTTACAGGGGTGGTACAGGCCTATATTTTCAGCATACTTGCAACAGTATATATTGCAGCTGCTACAACAGACTCTAGAAAAACGAAAAAAGTAATACCTAAAAAAAAATAATAAATAAAAAATAGCACCATGGATAACAAAACAATTATTTCGATCGTTTCAATCATCACCGCAGGATTAACAATAACTATTGGCGTTATTGGTCCTGCATTAGGTCAAGGGAAAGCCATTGCAAACGCACTTACTTCAATAGCACAACAGCCAGATGCAGAACAAACCATTACACGTACTTTATTTGTAGGGTTAGCCATGCTCGAATCGCTGGCTATTTATTGTTTTGTTATTTCAATGATATTAATTTTTGCCAACCCTTTCACTAAATAAAAAATTATGTCTATTAATTGGTTTACAGTAATTGCTCAAATAGTCAACTTTCTTATATTGGTTTGGTTGTTGAAACGCTATCTCTATAAACCTATATTAAAGGCAATAGATGATCGCGAGAAGAAAATAACTTCGAAAATTGAAGATGCAAATAAAAAGGAAGCCGATGCAAAAAAAGAACGCGAGGAGTTTGAAAAGAAGAATACTGATTTTGATAAACAGAAAAAGGAGTTAATGAATAAAGCGGTTGAAGAAGTGAATACAAAGCGAGAAGACCTTCTTGAAAAAGCCAAAAAAGATGCTGGTGATTTAAGAAAAAAATTAGAAGATATAGTAAAAGAAGAACAGGGGCATCTGGCTGATGAGATTACCCGCAGGACAAAAACGGAAGTGTTTTCAATAGCGAAAAAAATGCTGAAAGAACTTGCCGATTCTAATTTAGAAGAAAAAATAGTTACTGTGTTCATAGGCCGTTTGAAAAATCTTGATGATGATGAAAAGAAAAAATTGATAGACACATTCAAAGGTGCAAAAGAAGATATTATTGTTAAAAGTGTATTTGAGTTAGATAAGCCACAGCAAACTGAAATTGAAAAAGTGGTGAAAAAAATTTTACACACAACATCTGATTTTAAATTTCAAACAGCTCCCGAATTGGTTAGTGGTATTGAACTGAATGCAAATGGATACAAAGTAGCCTGGAGCATTTCAGAATATCTACTATCTGTTAATAAAACAATTGAAGAACTAATTGATTCTAAATCAAAAGTAAGTTCAGTTCATAAAAAAGAACATAAACATGCAAAAGCATAATCTTGATAAAATTATTGAAACTACTTTCGGGCAGATAACTCGTGGATTAAAGCAATATGAGCCAAGATTGGAACCGCAAGAGGTGGGTATTGTATTAAGTATCGCTTCAGGTATTGTAAAAGTATCGGGCTTGCCGGGTGTGGGTTTTGAGGAGTTATTAAAATTTCCAAACGACATGTCGGGCATTGCATTTAATATTGATGAAGAAGAAATTGGGGTTATACTTTTAGGTGATGATACAAAATTAAATGTAGGGGATAAGGTAGAGCGCACTGGTCGTGTGATGGATGTTCCTGTTGGAGATTTATTAATTGGTCGTGTTGTAAATCCATTAGGAGAGCCACTTGATGGAAAAGATACTATTGCATTTACACATCGTTTACCGATAGAGCGCGAAGCTCCTGCCATTATGGATCGTGCTGCGGTAACTACACCCTTACAAACTGGGTTAAAAGTAATTGATGCCTTAATTCCAGTTGGTCGTGGTCAACGTGAATTAATTTTAGGAGATCGCCAAACAGGAAAATCTTCCATTGCCATTGATACTATTCTGAATCAAAAAGATAAAAATGTATTATGTATTTATTGTGCTATCGGTCAGCGCGCTTCCTCTATGGCAAAAGTAATTGCACGTCTTACTGAAAAAGGAGCCATGGAATACACTACGGTTGTTGTAACAGAAGGAAATGATCCTCCCGGCTTATTATATATAGCGCCTTATGCAGCAACAAGTATGGCCGAGTTTTTTATGGAACAGGGGCGCGACGTATTAATTGTATATGACGATTTAACGCATCACGCACGTGCTTATCGCGAACTCTCGCTGCTGTTAAGAAGACCTCCTGGTCGTGAGGCATTTCCTGGAGATATTTTTTATATCCACTCTAGATTATTGGAAAGGTCAACCCATTTAAGCAAAGAAAAAGGATGGGGATCACTTACCGCATTCCCCGTCATCGAAACGGAGGCCCAAAATATTTCTGCATACATACCAACTAATCTTATTTCTATAACCGACGGACAAATTTATCTTTCGCCAAAGTTGTTTGAAACGGGTGTTCTTCCTGCCATCAATGTGGGTAAATCAGTTTCAAGGGTTGGAGGTAAAGCTCAATTACCAGCTTATCGTTTGGTGGCAGGTAGTTTAAAGCTTGCGTATGCGCAATTTGAAGAGTTGGAAACGTTTGCGCGTTTCGGAACAAGATTGGATGAACAAACAAAAAAAACAATTGATCACGGAAAAAGAATACGGGAATGCTTTAAACAATCAGAATCTAAACCCTTATTAGTGTCAGAGCAAATTATAGTGTTACTGGCATTAACACATAATTTATTGGATGCTGTTCCGCTTGATAAAATAAAGGAGTGTGAAGCAGCTCTTTGTCAATCAAAAGAAAAATTATCAACTGATTTAATTAAAAGATTGCTTTCTACTAAACCGCTCACTGATGAAGATAGAGATGCCATTTTAAATATGGCGAAAAAAATAGTTGAACCATTCATCATAACTCCTAAAAAAGAAGAGGATTCAACCGAGCCGGATAAAAAAACTGAAAAAGAATAATGGATACGCTGGAAAGTTTACGCAGAAAAATAGGGAGTGCAGGTGAACTGGAATCTGTTGTCAAAACAATGAAAGCAATGGCGGCTGGTAATATTTCGCAATATGAAATGGCAACGACTTCATTAAATGATTATTATCAAAACGTAGAGTTAGGTATGATTGCATATTTAATGCAGAAAAAAACCCCCGTTGCAAAAAACGAAGTTATAACCAAAATTGAAAAATCAATTTGCGTTATTGTTTTTGGTTCCGACCAAGGGCTTGTAGGGCAGTTTAATAATTTGCTTGGCGATTTCACCAACCAATCATTACAAAAGCTAGATGGAAAAAAAGAAATTTGGTCGGTTGGAGAGCGTATACATGAAAGATTATCTGACTCGGGATATAAGGTTACAAAATTATTTTCTGTTCCAAGTTCAGTAAGCGCTATAACGTCCCTAGTGGATCAGTTATTAATTAGTATAGAATCAGCTAAAGAGAAAGATAAAATTAATGAGTTTTATATTTTTTATAACGCACCTAAAACTGGAGCTGGTTACGAACCTGTTAGTCAGCGGTTATTGCCATTAGATAGTAATTGGAAACATGATTTAGATAAGCGCAAATGGCCTACTAAAAAATTACCACAGGTAGTTGGCGGCTTAGATGCTACGTTAGCTGCTTTGGTAAGAGAATATCTGTTTGTTTCAATTTATAAAGCTTCTGCAGAATCACTGGCAAGTGAAAATGCAAGCAGGCTGGAAGCCATGCAGCGTGCTGAAAAAAATATTGATGAATTATTAGAGGAGATGAATAACAAATACCATCGACTAAGACAAAGCTCTATTGACGAGGAATTGTTTGATGTTGTTTCAGGCTTTGAAGCGTTAAGAAAAAAATAAAAAAAATTGAATTAACCATTAAAATAAATATCATGATAAAAGAAATTGAAAACCTACCGAAAAATGTTGTTGGTTTTTCCTATATAGGTAAAGTAACCGGTAAAGATTATGAAAGCGTTGTATTTCCAGCGGTTGAAAAAGCTACAAAAGGGAAGAAGAAAATTAATATTCTTATTACTTTTGAAAAAAGCTTTGATAAAATCAGTCTCAAGGCGATGGTGGATGATAGTATTGTTGGTTTAAAATATATTAAGAGTTGGAAAAAAATAGCGATTGTTTCTGATCATAATAAAATAAATCATTTAATTAAAGCCTTTAGCTTTTTGGTGCCCGCAGAAATTAAAATATTTACTTTATCAAAAATTGATAAAGCCTTAGTATGGATTTTAAAAAAATAAACGTATGAAAAAAGAGAAAAAAAATCATCTGCATAAGCTTTATATAGAGTTGGTAAAACTTCAGAAAGAAATTATTTCTTCTGGCTTAAAGCTATTAGTTATCCTTGAAGGTAGAGATGCCGCAGGAAAAGACGGCACTATAAAAAGAATAACGGCGCATTTAAGTCCGCGAGAAACTAGAGTGGTTGCTCTAAATAAACCAACTGAAAGGGAAATTAACGAGTTATATTTTCAGCGATACGCAATTCATTTACCAACTAGCGGGGAGTTTGTTATTTTTAACAGAAGTTGGTATAATCGTGCAGGAGTTGAAAAAGTAATGGGCTTTTGTACGGATAAACAATATAAAATATTTTTTCCCGATGTAGCTTTATTTGAAACACTGCTCGTTGATGCAGATATTAAGATCGTAAAATATTACCTCGACATAAGTAAACAAGAACAAAATAAGCGCATTGAAGAAAGAAGGGACAACCCTTTAAAACAATGGAAAATAAGTCCAATTGACGATCAGGCACATAAAATGTGGAAACCCTATTCAATAGCCAGAAATGAAATGCTGCTTAAAACAAATTTTAAATACGCGCCTTGGTTCATCGTAAATGCCGAAGATAAGGATGATGCACATATTGCATTAATAACTCACTTACTCAATCAGGTTGATTACAAAAATAAAGATAAAAAACTCTTGGCAATTGAAGATAAATTAGTTTATCCGGTAACAGTAAAAAACTTAACAAACAAATTGTACGAATAGCGTTTAAAACAACTTAAATACATAAAATGCAACTGCTCTTTTTTATTTTGCCTTTACTCTTAGCAACGCTCATTGCTTATAACATAAAAAAGAAGAAAAAAAATCTACTACAAATTTCAACGGATGTAGAAAGAAAAATTTTACAGGAATATGTTTTATTTTATAAGAAGTTAACCGACGCCGAAAAAATAAATTTTGAGGAACGTATTCTCAATTTTTTACAAAAAGTAAGCATAACGGGTGTTGAGACGACAATAGATGATATTGATAGGGTTTTTGTTGCAGCTGCTGCTATTATTCCCATTTTTAAATTTAAAGATTGGGAATACAGAAATATTCATGAAGTATTAATTTATCCTAATTCATTTACTAAAAATTACGGAACAGATGGTGCTGGAAGAGATATTTTAGGAATGGTAGGTGAAGGAGCGATGCAAAATCTAATGATTATTTCTAAACAAGATTTGCATGATGGTTTTTTAAATACACAAACGCAAACGAACGTAGCAATACATGAATTTGTTCATCTTGTGGATAAGGAAGACGGTTATACAGATGGTAATCCAGAGAATTTATTGATACATAAATATTCAGTGCCCTGGTTACAACAAATTCATAAAGAGATAGCGCTTATTCAAAAAGGAAAGTCGGACATTAACCCATATGGAGCAACTAATGAGGCTGAGTTTTTAGCGGTGGCCTCGGAGTATTTTTTTAAGCAACCCGATTTAATGGAGCATAAACACCCGGAGTTATTTAATTTATTAAAGCAGATATTTGGCAAGTAAATCTTAAAATAAATTTCTATTATTAAAATAATATCTAAGTGGTGCTTCGAGCTATTATATAGATACAAGTACAAATAAAATGAAAAATTTAAAATATATTTTCGAACCAAAATCCGTTGCTGTTATAGGCGTTTCAGCATCTGTTGGCAAAGTTGGCAATGCAATTTTTTCCAATATACTTCGATCCGATTTTTGCGGAACGGTTTTTCCTGTTAATCCAAAGCATGCCAATATCATGAGTGTTAAAGCATATAAAGATGTGCTATCAATTCCTGATGCAGTTGATATGGCCATTGTTTGTGTGCCTTCTGAAGCCGTCGTAAATGTGATTAGGCAATGTGCTGAAAAAGGAGTAAAAGCAATAGCGGTGATCACAGCGGGATTTAAGGAAATTGGAAAAGGTGGAAAGGAATTAGAAACCGAGATAATTGACATTGCGAATAAAAATGACATTGCCTTACTCGGCCCTAATATTTTAGGAATAATTAATACACAAAAAGAAACCAGCTTGAATGCAAATTTTGCACTTAAGATGCCTAAGGCCGGCAGCGTTGCTTTAATATCGCAAAGCGGTGCAATAGGAGTTGTTGCACTCGACTATGCACATCAACATGATTTGGGCATTTCGAAATTTGTTTCTATCGGCAATAAAGCGGTAATAGATGAAAGTGATGTATTGGAATATCTGATTGATGATGAGCAAACAAAAATAATTACGATGTATGCCGAAGACATCAGAAATCCATCCCGCTTTTTTGAAATGGCAAATAAAGCTTCGGCAAAACATAAACCAATTATTATTATTAAAACGGGCACCTCTGTTCGCGGCGCAATTGCAACGCATTCGCACACGGGGGCCTTGTCCAGCTCTGATACCGCTTACGATGCGCTTTTTGCTCAGTGCGGTGTAATACGAGTGGAATCACTTGAGCAGTTATTTGAGTGCGCAAAAGGATTTACCTGTTATGTTCAACCAAAGGGGAATCGAATTGTGGTTGTTACGAATGGAGGAGGTATGGGAATTATTGCTACGGATGCAGCAGAAAGAAATGGCTTGGAAATGACCACATTTGAACCGGCAACATTATCGGCTTTAAAAAAGGTTTTACCTTCAACTGCAGGTATTCACAATCCGGTTGACATAATAGGCGATGCAGATGCAAAACGCTTAAAGGATACACTTACAGAAGTAGTAAAAGATAAAAATGTAGATGCTGTTATAGTATGTATTCTACCCACATCGCAAACAAATATGGATGAAATAGCAGACTACCTCTGTGAGTTTGCAAAATCAAATCCGCATTTACCCATTTTAGCTAATCTCATGTCTCTTGAGCCAGACCCATCTTTTGAACAAGCACTTCAAAAGGCAAATATTCCAAATTTCGATTTTCCTGAAATTGATGTTCGTGTTCTTGGAGCGATGATAAAATATTATTCTTGGATAAAACAACCTCATGAACACGTTGCAAAATTTGAAGTAAATAAAGAGCAAGTCCAAAAAATACTTAATACGCTAAAAGAAGAAAATAGAGATCATCTGTCTGAGCCTGAGTCATACGGAATTTTAGCAGCATATGGGTTAACGTGTCTAGATTCATCTATCGTAAAAAAATTAGATGACGCACTTGTTGCAGCAAGTAAAATTGGTTACCCAGTGGTTATGAAAATTGTTTCACCAGACATTATGCATAAAATTGATGTAGGCTGTGTAAAAATTAATTTAAAAAATGAAGGTGATTTAAAAAAAGCATTCAATGATATTTCTGAAAGTGTAAAAATTAAAAAGCCAAATGCTGACATAAAAGGATTTTTAGTTCAGAAATATTTTACCGAAAAAGGCATTGAAACCATTGCCGGTGTGCAAGCAATAAAAGGCTTTGGTCATCTAATCATGTTTGGCTCGGGTGGTACATTTGTTGAATTGTTTAAAGATGTTGCATTTAGATTGGCTCCATTAACAAAACAGGATGCCCTTAATATGATAGAAGAAACAAAAGGATATCAAATATTAAAAGGGTTTAGAGGACAATCAGAATACGATATTGAGGCGGTTGTAGATTATCTTTTGAGAATATCACAATTGGTCACCGATTTTCCAAACATAAAAGAAATGGACATGAATCCGATAAAAGTGTTGGAAGTGGGTAAAGGTTCAATTGTGTTGGATGCGAAGATGGCGCTGGAGCTACCAACTGCTTCGCCATTAATATCAAAAATAAATAGCAAAGGAAAAAAAGAAATGATGTAAGGGATTACCACAACTTCTAAGATAGCTAGCACTCATTAATTTATTTAACAAGTTAATTTATAAAATAATTTAGTAGCTAATTACTTTCTATATGGAGGGTGTTTTATTTCTAATTAAACTACTTCTGGTTTCATATATTTTGTGAGAAAGTTTTTTTATAAAATTAACTTTTTGTGTATCGTCGTGTATTCTTCCTCTTCTATTTTTACCCAATGATTTTGATAATCAAATGTTAAATCATAAATATAATTTCGATCTGGTAAAATTTTAACAATAAACTGATGTTTGGTTACTGTATTTCCTAAAACAACAAGCTCTTCCCATTTTATTTCAGAAATAATTTTATAAAACGATTTATTATTTAAATACTTCCTGTATTGAGGATATTTTATTGTTTTATTCATATTGTAAAGATAATTACGGAAAAACAATACTTCCTAATTTGTATCTTCGTAAGATGCAATCTTTCCTCGAAAAAACGGTAATTCATTTGTATGATAAGTATGGAGATGATATTAGCGAGTTATGCATTGTAGTACCCAATCGCCGTGCAGGTTTATTTTTTAAAAATCATTTAGCCAGTGTATTAAAAAAAACAAGCTGGGCTCCTGAAATAGTAGCTACGGAAGATTTTATTGCCTTGCTCGCCGAGTTAGAAATTGTTGATTCCACTACTCTTTTATTTGAATTGTATGAAACCGTAAAATTAATTGGAGAGAAAGAGGACGAAACATTTGATGAGTTTAGTAAGTGGGGACAAATATTGTTGAATGATTTTAATGAGATTGACCGCTATTTAGTAGATGCCTCTCAACTTTTTGGAAACTTAAAAGATATAAAAGAGTTAGAAGCGTGGAGTTTAAATTCAGAAGAGAAATTAACCGATTTCCAAAAACAATATTTAACTTTTTGGAAATTATTAGGGACGTATTACACGGAATTTAAAAATCGTTTGCTTCAGAAAAATCAAGCCTACCAAGGGTTGGCTTATCGCATCGTGGCGAATGAAATTGAAGAACGCATCAATAAACATTCTTGGAAGAAAATAATTTTCTGTGGCTTTAACGCATTAAATAAAGCAGAAGAAAATATTATAAAAACATTATTAAATACGAATAAAGCAGAGATTATTTGGGATGCGGATTCCTATTATTTAGATAATAAGAATCAAGAAGCGGGTCGCTTTATAAGAAAATACAATGAACAAACTGTTTTTAAAAATACAGCAGAACGAAATACAATATTTTTAGAGGACTTACTTTCAAAAAAAAAAAAATCAATTACCATTATTGGGATTGCTAAAAACGTAGCGCAAGCTAAAGTAGCAGGAAATATAGTTGCAGATTTACAACAAGAAAATAATAATTTACAAAACACAGCATTGGTACTCGCTGATGAAAATTTATTATTTCCCGTTTTGCATTCATTACCTAGCAACTTAGCAGATATAAATGTAACCATGGGGTATCCATTAAAAAATACTCCCGTTGCTGGCTATTTCGATTTGATTTTAAGTATGCATGAAAATGCACTAAAATTAAGTAAAGGCAAAACCCCTTACAGTTATTATTATACGGATGTAATAAAGTTATTAAGCCATCCTTATACAGCTGTTTTATTAGCGAATAGTAAAGCACTTAAATCAGTCATTCAAATTATTCAGAAACGAAATATTGTATTTGCTTCCGTAACTACCATCGCTTCTATTTTTACCGAAAAATTTGCTGATAGCGACTTTGAAAAACTTCAACCAATATTTAAATATTGGCAGAACCCTAATGAAGGGTTAACATGTATTTATTATTTAATTAATGGCTTAAAGACAGAAATAATAAACAATTTAGAGAGTGGAGATAATAAAACAAATTTAGAACTGGAATATTTATTCGCATTTACAAAAATTATTAAGCGGTTAGATGTATTAATGCAAAACTATCATACCTCTATAACCGATTTAAAAACATTAAAAGGCATCTTTAACCAAATTGTACGAACTACCACATTACCCTTTTATGGCGAACCCTTAATGGGTTTGCAAGTAATGGGAATGTTAGAAACACGTACCTTGGATTTTAAGAATATAATATTACTTTCTTGTAATGAAGATATTTTACCATCCGCAAAAACAAGCAACTCCTTTATACCTTTTGAATTAAAGCGCTATTTTGGTTTATCCACACACAGTGATAAAGATGCTATTTTCGCGTATCATTTTTATCGCTTATTGCAACGTGCTACTAATATTTACTTGTTGTATAATACGGAATTAGATGCGTTGGGTAGTGGTGAAAAAAGCAGATTCTTAACGCAATTAATTTATGAGTTGCCGAAAGTAAATCCACACATTACAATAACAGAAAAATTATTAAACATACCCATTACTAAGAATAGTAATGAGCCGATAAACATTATTAAAACTCCTGAAATAATAGAGTTACTTAAGCAAAAGGCAGTATATGGTTTTTCTCCATCCTTATTAAATAAATATCGCAACTGTTCACTTCAGTTTTATTTTCATGCCATTGCTGGCTTAAAAGAAGAAGAAGAAGTGGAAGAAACCATTGGTGCAGATATGTTAGGCAACATGGTTCATCAAGTTTTAGAGCAGTTATATCAACCATTTATTGATAAAAAAATAACAACGACACATATTCAAGAGCTTAAAAAAAATGCTGAAACTGCCGTTAATGAAGCTTTCGAAAAAGAGTACAGTAAAAGTGAAATTAGTTATGGAAAAAATTTATTGACATTAAAAGTAGCACTAAAATTTATTGTCAATTTTTTAAGCGCTGAAATTAAATTAATAACAGATGCCGATAAAAATAGTCAACCTCTTATTATTAAAGCCTTAGAGCAAGAGCTGCAAACATCATTAATAATAAATAATATACCAGTAACTATTAAAGGAAAAGTAGATCGCATTGATTCGTTAGGAAAAATAATACGCATCATTGATTACAAAACAGGGAAGGCAGAAGAGAAAGAACTGAAGATAGAAGATTGGGATAACATTCGCACAGAAAGTGTATTAGCAAAAAGTTTTCAATTAT
>JBDTFR010000048.1:0-3556 GCA_039937835.1 Bacteroidia bacterium
CGAGAGATTTCACCACTGACTTATCATTCCGCCTACGCACCCTTTAAACCCAATGAATCCGGATAACGCTTGGATCCTCCGTATTACCGCGGCTGCTGGCACGGAGTTAGCCGATCCTTATTCTTACAGTACAATCAGCTCTTTACACGTAAAGAGGTTTTTTCCCGTACAAAAGAAGTTTACAACCCATAGGGCCTTCATCCTTCACGCGGCATGGCTGGATCAGTCTTTCGACCATTGTCCAATATTCCTTACTGCTGCCTCCCGTAGGAGTCTGGTCCGTGTCTCAGTACCAGTGTGGGGGTTAATCCTCTCAGATCCCCTAGACATCGTTGCCTTGGTGAGCCATTACCTCACCAACTAGCTAATGTCGCGCATGCTCATCTTTAACCACCGTAGTTTTAATATTTAAGTGATGCCACTTTAATATACTATGGTGTATTAATCCGAATTTCTTCGGGCTATTCACCGGTTAAAGGTAGATTGCATACGTGTTACGCACCCGTGCGCCACTCGTCATCAAATATTGCTATTCATGTTACCGTTCGACTTGCATGTATTAGGCCTGCCGCTAGCGTTCATCCTGAGCCAGGATCAAACTCTTCATTGTAAGTTTGATAATGCTCTTCTTCAAAAAAAAGAAAAATTAAATTAATTTGGATTTGTTTCTCAACTTACTGTTAGAACATAACAATAAGAGGGATACTTACTATTTTTAAACTTCATCAATATTTTCAAAGAACTTTATTTATAACTTTTCTACTTTATTTAGTGTAGAACTATAAATTTAATTTCAAAAAACGCTGCCTTATCTTGTTGTTTTAAGGACTGCAAAGGTACAAATTATTTTTTAATATTTCAAATTATTTTTAAAAATAATTTTATGTTTTTTTATTAAAAACCAACTATACTATTTAAATGAACTATACTTTAAAAATTTTGTAGCTTTTGTATTTTAACTACTTTTTTATTCGGGCTGCAAAACTAATAACTATTTTTTAATACTGCAACTTATTTTTGTTTTTTTATTTTCAAATGCTTTTTGTTTTTTAAAGCGGGATGCAAAAGTAAACAAATAATTTAATCTTGCAAACTTTATTTGAAAATAATTTTTAACTCTTATTAATTAGTGTAAACACCAACTGAGATTAAAAATTTTGCTATTCAATGAACGTTATCTGTTTGTTTTAGCGGCTGCAAATGTACTTGTTTTTTTATTCTCTGCAACTCTTTTATAAAATATTTTTAATGAAAATGGATAATTATGCTGATTTACAAGCGAATAATTTTAGTTTTTAAATCCTTATTGTTTTGTAGTGCCTCTGTTCAAGTTATTATACCCCTTATTAGGTATCCAATTCTTAAAGTATCTACCAACTTTACTTATATAATAATGACATCTTATTTAATATAACTCCATTTAATCTCAATTGAACGGTTTATTCTAGATATTAAGTAAACCAAGAGTTGCACATTTTGGTGCTCTTCCCTATCTGCTCGCAAATAGCACTTTCACCTTTATAAGTTATAATATCGTTAAACCATATTGCCATACTTCTTCAAAATCATCTAAGTTAACACTTCCGCTACAGGCATTTTCTGGGGCTATGATGAACTAAGGTATTAAATTATGCAGCTGGCTTGGTTTCAATTTTTCTGTGGAAGGGCTTGTATTCGTTTGTATCAATTTTAACTTTCCACTTATGCAATATATCATACCGATGTACATTATCGTACTTAACTTTGTCTTTAATTATATCCCAACCAATTGAGGCAAAACCATTGTTATAAAAATGTGCATCTATCCATTTATCATTTACAATATATTCTCCAGCTGCATTCTTTATTAATGCGCTTTCTAAAAAGTTTTTCCGCCCTATTTGGCTTAACTCATGAAATGTTAAAGGGTGGTACTCATCCTTACCAAAGTAATTACGACGAATAGCCAAATGCCCTCCTCCCATAAAGAAATACCATATACCATTTATTTTCTTTCCTAATAATTTTGATACTTGATCCATTATACAATGATTACAAGTATCTATTGAAATATTAATAGTAGCCACTAACTTATCATTTGCTGAATTAATTACAAGCATTGAATCTACTTCCCACTCAGTTGTATATTCTGTACTGAATTCTTTAAGTAAAGAGTCTACGTAAATACCGATTGAGTCATTTAAAAGAGTGTATATTTTTGAATACTTATTAAAATTATCATCTACATACTTATTACTATTTAATTGGTAATCACCGATTTTAATTACACCATTATTTTCATTATTATCGTTGCAACTACTGCACAAAAGCAGGGTTATTAAAACAACCTTAATTTCTTTTTTTAACATTTCCTTGATCCTCTTGTTTAAATATCCACCCATAATTGATAATCGTATGACTTGCTACAAAGCCTTTTTTTTCTTCTTTGGGTATAAATACTCTTCCGCTTTTTGATGGTTCAAAATTCTTAATTTGAACTCCACATTGTGGCGCAACCCCATCTTGTTCCCAAATAACATCTTTTAATTCATTACAACCATATTGCCATACTTCTTCAAAGTCATCTAAATTAACACTACCACTACAAGCATTCTCGGGGGCTATTTTGAAAGTAGGTTTTAATTATGCGGCAGGTTTGGGTGTTACTTTTCTACGGAAGGGCTTATATTCGTTTGTATCAATTTTCACTTTCCATTTTTCTAATATTAAGTTCCAGTGTACACTATCATATTCTACTTTGCTTTCATAACCACCAAATAAATTTTTATAAAAATTTGCGTCTATCCATTTATCATTTACAACATATTCACCAGCTGCATTTTTTATTATTGCACTTCCTAAAAATTCTTTTCGAGCTATTTGACTTAACTCGTGAAAGCATAAAGTATGCATCTCGTCTTTGCCATACATATCACGCGGAACAATTAACGATTCACCGCTTTCAAAAAAATACCATACCCCGTCTATTTTCTTTCCTAATAATTTTATAATTTCATCGGAAACGCATTCTTTACAGCTACCAGATGAGCTGTTGATTGTCGTTACTAATTTTGTTTTATTAGAATTTATACAAACTAATGAGTCTACTTCCCAAGGCCACAGATATTGACCCAAAAAACATTTTAATAATGAATCAACATATATATTTATAGAATCATTTAAAGTTGAATGTATGTCAGCGTAACTATTATAATTCTTAATTACATATGTATCAGCATTCATTTCTCCTCCCTCCTTAAAACTGCTATTACAAGAGCAAATAAAAAATAAAAAAAACATTAATGCTATTTTAATTTCTTTTTTTAACAAATCCAATTTTTCCATCTATAATTTTATTAAATATCCATCCATAATTAACAATCGTATGGCTTGTTACAAAGCCTTTTTCTTCTCCTATTGGAATGTATATCCTTCCTGCTTTTAATGGTGCGAAATTACTAATCTTAACTCCACATTGTGGTGCTACCCCATCTTGCTCCCAAATATCATCTTTTAATTCATTACAACCATATTGCCATACTTCTTCAAAATCATCTAAATTTACACTTCCGCTACA
>JBDTFR010000049.1:0-15179 GCA_039937835.1 Bacteroidia bacterium
CAGCATTGCTCGTTGTCGCTTCATCTGGTTAAACAAATGTAAAGTGTATTTAGGATTAAAAAAAATATGTAAACTTGTAACAGGATTATTAACCAAAAAGTGTAAACTTTTTTCAGGACGATACAGAATTCCAAAATTCTAGTCGAAACGACAACGAAAGTGAAGAAGAGACTACAATAATGGCAGTTAGCGAACAGACACCTGAAGAAAGCCTTGATAAGGCTTATCAAAGAATTAGAAAATCATTAGCTTCAGAACTATTAAATCAGGTAGTTGAACTTTCTCCCTCTTTTTTTGAAAGACTTGTAGTTGAACTTTTAGTAAAAATGGGTTATGGTGGTTCAATCAAGGACGCTGGAAAAGCAATGGGAAAAAGCGGTGACGAAGGAATAGATGGAACAATCAAAGAAGACAAACTAGGGCTTGATATTATTTACATCCAAGCGAAGCGATGGAAACCTCGAAATGCAGTTGGTAGACCAGAAATTCAAAAATTTGTTGGTGCTTTAGCTGGACAAGGTGCTAAAAAAGGGATCTTCATAACAACATCAAGTTTCACGAAGGAAGCTTTGGATTACACTCCAAGAAATGAAACCAAAATTGTTTTAATTGGTGGTGAACAGTTAACTCAACTTATGATTGACAACAATCTTGGTTGCACGACACAGCAGGTTTATGAGCTAAAAAAAATTGACAGCGACTATTTTGGAGAAGAGTAAAATATACGAATAAAAGAAAGCTGACCACGTAAAAGGATTTTGGTGACTCATTATAAGGCACTATAAAAGACAACCCTGCAACAACTAACAAAAACAATATTTAAACTTACTTTATTCTTTTCACTGCCAATGGAAAAGGGTAAATAAAATCAACTCCCCCCCTCACTCCCTCCTACTCGCCAACACTTCTTTTAAATTAGGTCGTAAACGGCTTTTATAAACCGAGAGGCAGTCTTCTTTTTTTCTTCCTTTACGTAATGTTTTTTGTTCCTCAATAGGTAAGGCTGCAATGTGCATACATTCAGGAGTACAACAACCTTGCATTTTTGAAACACATTGTTCGCATTGAATAAATAATAAATGGCAATCGTCATTTGCACAATTAACATGCGTATCGCAAGCAGCACCACATTGATGGCATTCGGCAATCACATCATCGGTAATGCGCTCTCCTACCCGCTCATCAAATACAAAATTTTTACCTATAAATTTAGAGGGCAAGCCTTCCGATTTTATTTGTCGCACATAATCAATTACGCCACCGTGTAGCTGATTTACATCTTTAAAACCATGATGTTTTAGGTAGGCGCTCGCTTTTTCGCAACGAACACCACCCGTGCAATACATGATTATTTTTTTATCTTTTTTATCTTTTAACTCTTCAAGTACCATGGGCAACTCTTCCCGAAAAGTATCGGCGTTGGGACAAAATGCGCCTACAAATTTTCCTACTTCACTTTCATAATGATTACGCATATCTACTATTACCGTATCTGTGCTTTCCATGGCTTCGTTAAATTGTTTTGCCGTTAAATGGTTACCCACATTGGTTACATCAAAAGTATTTTCATCGAGTCCATCGGCAACAATTTTTGGTCGTACTTTAATGGTGAGTTTGTAAAACGATTTACCATCGTCTTCCACCGCAATTTTAAGCGGCATGTTTTTTAAATAAACATGTTCATCTAAATAGGTTTTAAAAGAATCCCAATTTTTTTCGGGCACACACATTTGTGCATTTATTCCTTCTTGGGCTACATAAATTCTTCCTAAAATATGGAGTTTATTCCATTCTAGAAAAAGGGAGTCTCTAAGTTCTGGAGGGTTATCAATAATCACATAGCGATAAAACGAAACAGTAATGCGCTTAGTAGCTTCTTCTTGTATTCGTTTTTTAAGCTCCTTTTTGTTAACTCTGTTTTGCAGTAACATAGTGTCAGGGGTTTTAAAAATATATTTGCAAAGATAATGCTTTTACGCCATTCTATGGTAAGCGGTTAAATATATTGCAATAAGCATTATCTTTGACGGCTAGATGTTAATTTAGGTTCTAAATTAATTAGCCATCACGGAATATTAAATAAATAGATAATTGTTATGCGCACGAGTGGTAAAATATTAGTAATTGGGTCATCAGGACAAATAGGAACTGAATTGGTACAAGGGCTTAGAAGCCAATACGGAGTAGATAATGTGATTGCCTCTGATGTAAAAAAAACAGAACAAGCGCAGGAAGGCCCTTTTGAAGTGATAGATGTAATGAATGCAGAATTATTACACACCATCGTTAAAAAACATAACGTTTCTGAAATCTATTTGTTGGCTGCTTTATTATCAGCCACAGCCGAAAAAATGCCAAAATTTGCTTGGGATTTAAACATGCAAGGTTTATTTAATGTGTTGGAACTAGCAAAAGAAAAAATAATTCAAAAAATATATTGGCCTAGTTCCATTGCTGTTTTTGGCCCTACTACTCCGAGAGAAAACACCCCACAATATACTGTTATGGAACCTAGTACTGTTTATGGCATTAGTAAACAAGCAGGAGAACGTTGGTGCGAATATTATTTTAAGAAACATGGTGTAGATGTTCGTAGTTTAAGATATCCGGGCTTAATTGGTTGGAAATCGGCACCCGGTGGTGGTACTACTGATTATGCAGTACATATTTTTCATGAAGCATTAAAATCTGAAAAATATACGTGCTTTTTGTCTGAAAATACCGTTTTACCAATGATGTACATGCCAGACGCTATTAATGCTACCATTGGCATTATGCAAGCTGATGCTGATAAAATTAAAATAAGATCGAGCTACAATTTAGCGGGCTTTAGCTTCTCTCCCAAAGAAATAGCCTTAGAAATAAAAAAACACATTCCTAACTTTAAAATTGATTATCAACCAGACGAAAGACAAGCGATTGCCGATAGTTGGCCAAAATCAATTGATGCTTCCCAAACTACCACCGATTGGGGCTGGGCTCCTAAATATGACTTAAAAAGCATGGTAAACGATATGCTTACCAACCTTAAGTAGTCCATATAAAAGAAACCTTTGTTTTTTGCTATCGTATAAAACAACCGTTAAGCAATTCTATTTTGTTTGATAAAGTATTGTCATTAAAATGATACTATAATCCAGATGAAAAAAGGAATACTCCTATTATTTATATTCACATCCCTCTTTGCAATTGCTCAACCTGTTCAAATAACAGGTAAAGATACCATCAACTATACAGATGCCGTTGGAAAAAAACAAGGTAAGTGGATATTATTAAATAAATTTCTCAAAAAACCAAATTATGAGGACGATCAAAAGGTAGAGGAAGGAAAATACTTGGATAGTAAAAAAACAGGCTTATGGAAAGAGTACTATCCTAATTCAAGCGTAAAAAGTATTATTACTTATGAAAATAATCGACCTTATGGATATGCAAAAATGTATAATGATAATGGTAAAATAAAAGAAGAGGGCTTGTGGACAAACAATCGTTGGGTTGGAGATTATAAATTGTATTATGATAACGGACAAGTACAACAATCATTTAATTTTAATACCAGCGGAAAACGTGTAGGGCAACAAACGTATTATTATGAAAATGGACAGGTAATGATAGAAGGCAAATGGGATGATGGAAAAGAATCGGGTATATTAAAAGAGTATTATGAAAATGGCGATTTAAAATCGGAGAAAAACTTTAATGGTGGAAATATTGATAGTACGGCAACAAAAAATTATGAACCTAAAAAGCCAATAGCTGAAATTAAAGAAAAAAAGATATACGAAGCTCCCATTACCATTGAAAAAAATGAAAAAGATAATCTCGGTAAAGTCTTTAATGGAGAAGGGTATTGGAAATTATACAATAGCAATAAACAAATTTCAAAAGATGGTATATTTTCTAAAAGTCGTTTAATGAGTGGTAAAGTTTATCATTATTCCCCTGATGGTATCTTACTTCGAATTGCTGCCTATAGAGATGGCAAGTATATTGGCGATCATATTATAGAAGAATAACGCTTAAGGAATTTATAATCCTAAAAAACTTAATATCTTTGGACTTATGGAATACATAAGTCCATTTTTAATTATAGAATTAAATCATTTAATTTATCAATAAACCAAAAGTAAATGCAACATCCGCTTTTCATATACAACACACTCTCTCGTACGAAAGAAAAATTTGTACCCATTCATGAAGGCTGGGTAGGTCTCTATGTATGCGGTCCTACGGTATACAGTGATGTTCATTTAGGCAATTGCCGCACGTTTATTTCTTTTGATTTAATATATCGCTATTTACTTTACTTAGGTAATAAAGTACGGTATGTTAGAAACATTACGGATGCAGGTCATTTAGAAGGCGACCGTGATGAAGGCGATGATAAGTTTGCTAAGAAAGCGAAGCTGATGCAACTAGAACCCATGGAAATTGTACAAAAATACACTTTGGGTTTTCACGAGGTGATGCAAAAATTCAATACCCTTCCTCCTTCTATAGAGCCTACTGCTACTGGACATATTTGTGAACAGCTAGAAATGATAAAACAAATAATTGCAAATGGCTATGCTTATGAAGTAAATGGTACCGTATATTTTGATGTAGAAAAGTACAATAAGAAGTTTCCATACGGGCAGCTAACCAATCGTAAATTAGAGCAATTACTAGAAGGTACGCGTGAATTAAGTGGGCAGGATGAAAAAAAGGGCAGACTTGATTTTGCTTTATGGATAAAAGCAAACGCTGAAACATTAATGAAATGGCCTTCTCCATGGGGTTGGGGTTTTCCTGGTTGGCACATTGAATGTTCTGCTATGAGCAGTAAATATTTAGGCGATACGTTTGATATACACGGTGGAGGAATGGATTTGCAAGCAACCCATCACACTAATGAAATTGCGCAATCGCAAGCGTGTAATCATAAATCTCCAGTAAATTATTGGATCCACACCAACATGCTTACTGTAAATGGAGTACGCATGTCAAAATCTGCTGGTAATGGTTTTTTACCAGGTGAATTATTTACCGGAAATCATCCCTTATTGGATAAAGGATATAGCCCCATGGGAGTAAGATTCTTTATGCTACAAACACATTATCGAAGCACATTAGACTTTTCGAATGAAGCCCTACAAGCATCTGAAAAAGGGTTTGCTCGTTTAATAAGTGCAATTACCACATTAGAAAACTTAAAACCTTCAGATACTTCTACTTCTAACATTGCCGAATTAAATGATAAATGTTATGAAGCAATGAATGATGATTTTAATTCGCCCATACTCATTGCTAATTTATTTGAAGGTGCTCGAATTATTAATTCTGTAAATGATGGTAAGGAAAAAATTACAGAAGCGGATTTAGCATTGCTAAAAAAAATGATGCATCAGTTTACATTTGATGTACTCGGATTGCAATCAGAAGAATCCCTTGCGTCTAATAATGAAACATTAGAAAATGTGATGGACATTATTTTAGACATCAGAAAAGAAATTAAAGGAAGGAAAGATTTTGCTGCCTCTGATAAATTACGTGATGATTTAAATAAAATCAGCATCACTATAAAAGATACAAAAGAAGGTGCCACTTGGACCATAGAAAAATAGAACAAATGATAAAATTGAATACTTTTTATTACTACACCGCATTTTTTGCAACAATACTTTTTACTGCTTGTAATAATGAACCAACAGAAGTTAAAGTACAACCAGTTACTAAAACAGTAGAAAAAAAAATAGCTACGCCTACTTTTAATCAAGATTCGGCTTATGCGTTTATACAAGCACAGGTGGATTTTGGACCACGAATACCAGGTTCCTCTGCTCATGCTAAATGTGCTGATTATTTAACTTCCAAATTAAAGTCCTACAATTTTGAAGTAATTGTACAGAAAGCCACGTTGAAAACGTTTGATAAAAAACAATTTATTTTAAAAAATATTATTGGTTCTTTTAAGCCAGAATTACAAAGTAGGGTTTTAATATGTTCGCATTGGGATACTCGCCCTTGGGCAGATTCTGATGAGGAAAATAAAACAAAACCGTTTGATGGAGCTAATGACGGGGCCAGTGGTGTAGGTGTAGGGCTAGAAATGGCGAGACAAATAAATGCATACAATCCTAGTATTGGCGTAGATTTTATATTTTTTGATTTAGAAGATTATGGAGAAACAAATGGTGAAGATGAAAGCAGTTGGTGTTTAGGTTCTCAATACTGGGCAAAAAATTTACATGTACCTAATTATTACGCCAATTTTGGAGTACTGTTAGATATGGTAGGGGGGCCAAATGCTATTTTTCCGAAAGAAGGTAATTCTGTAAACCTTGCACGTGCTGCTGTAGATAAGGTTTGGAGTACCGCCAATACGATTGGTTATGGTAATTATTTTTCGCCTCAACGACGTGATTTTGTAGGGGTGGATGATCATATTTACGTTAACCAGGCAGGCATACCTTGTGTCGATATTATTGAATACAATCAGGCTACTGGAGGATTTGGTAGTTATCACCATACCCAGAAAGACAATATGGATGGAATTGATAAAAATACATTAAAAGCTGTTGGGCAAACATTATTGGAAGTTATTTATAACGAAAAATAATTGTTCTACTAATTAGGTAATTTCCCTTTGAAAAAAATATTAATCATACGCTTTAGTTCTATTGGCGACATTGTTTTAACCACGCCTGTTATCAGGTGCCTAAAAGACCAGAAGCCTGAAATAGAGATTCATTATTTAACTAAAAATTCGTTTAAAAGCATTTTAGAAAATAATCCTTACCTATCAAAAGTACACACGATAGAAAAAGACATTAAAGAAATTGTATCCGTATTAAAAAAAGAAAATTTCGATTTTATAATTGATTTACATCACAACATTCGCTCACTACAAATAAAAAAAGCCCTTGGAATACAGTCTTCTACTTTTAAAAAATTAAATTTTAAAAAGTGGTTGTTGGTTAATTTTAAGATAAATATTTTACCACCTATACATGTGGTTGATCGCTATATTCAAACCCTTGAACCACTCGGCATAAAAAATGACTTAAAAGGATTGGATTTTTTTATTCCTTTAAAAGAGGAAGTCAATATTACCTCATTACCATTAACACACCAAAAGGGTTTCATTGGTTTTGTAGTTGGAGCAAAACATTTTACCAAACAATTACCTATAGAAAAAATAATCTCCATCTGTAAAAAAATAAATAGTCCTATTATTTTATTAGGAGGAAAGGAAGATAATGATCGTGCGGAGCAAATAGAGAAAGCCGTAGGTGCTACTATTTACAATGCTTGTGGACAATATAATTTAAACCAATCAGCTTCTCTTATTAAGCAAGCCATTAGAATTATTTCACACGATACCGGTTTAATGCACATTGCAGCAGCTTTTAAAAAAGATATTATTTCTGTTTGGGGCAATACGGTTCCTGCCTTTGGCTTCGCTCCTTATATGGCTGGCAACGAATCCAAAATAATAGAGGTATTAAATTTATCTTGTCGCCCTTGCTCAAAAATTGGCTATAATAAATGCCCGAAAGTACATTTTAAATGTATGAAGGATATTAACGAAGACGATATTATTAGCTAAGTGGCTTTTATTACCGTTGTTCTGGAAAGAACAGTGCCTTTAACTCTGTAGCTTCATCTGGTTTCATTTTTCCTGCCAAAATTAAACTCAATTGTTTTCTGCGTAAAGCGCCATCATAACGTATTTTTTCTTCTTCTGTTTCGGGTATCAGTTGAGGTACCGGCAAAGGAGAGCCATTTTGATCTACAGCCACAAACGTGTAAATAGCTTCATTGCATTTTACTTTATTTCCTGTTACAGGATCTTCTTGCCAAACATCAATAAAAACCTCCATAGAAGAGGTAAATGCCCTCGAAACTTTTGCTTCTAACGTTAATATGCTGGCGTGATTAATTGGATATTTAAATGCTACATTGTTTACCGAAGCCGTTACCACTACCCGCCTACAATGTCTGTGAGCTGCAATAGAAGCGGTTACATCCATCCATTGTAATAGTCTACCGCCAAATAAATTACCCAATGTATTGGTATCATTAGGCATTACTATTTGAGTTTGTATAGCAGAAGAATCTTGAGATGTTTTAGCTTTCATGCAATTATGTTTTTGTAAAGATAAAGAGATTTACTTCATCCTAGAGCCTGTTTAAAATTTATTTAAATCCTAGAACTATAATTATATAACTTTACATTTCCAATAAAATAAAAGCAATGAACAATTATTTATACCTTAAAGCATTACACATTATATTTATTGTTACTTGGTTTTCTGGCTTGTTTTATATTGTCCGCTTATTCATTTACCATACCGAAGCAGAAAAAAAGCCCGAACCTGCTAAAAGTATCTTACAAAAAGAATATAAGATCATCACCAAACGCTTGTGGTACATGATTACCTGGCCCTCTTTATTTCTAACCTTACTATTTGGTGGCTGGTTGTTATGGATATTTCCAAGTTACTTATCTCAAGGGTATTTTATATTAAAATTATGTTTTGTAGGCGCTTTAATTTTGTACCATATTCAATGTCATGTAATTTTTAAACAATTACAAAATGACATTGTTAAATACTCTTCTTTAAAATTACGGATGTGGAACGAAGTGTCTACTGTATTATTAGTAGCCATTGTGTTCCTTATTGTATTAAAGTCCAACACGGGTTGGGTATGGGGAATGTTAGGCTTAATTATTTTTGCAGGTACCTTAATGTTGGCTATTAAAATATACAAAAAAGGAAGAGAAAAAAGAGAATCTCAAAAAATTAATACCACTGCTACAAAAGATCTAACTCACTAAACGATTACATTTTTTATTTAAGTTGATTATGACCAAAAACAGAAAAGAATAAATTTATTTATTCTTTTCTTAGTTTCAAATGTTATTCCCTAATTTTAATATAAGAACAAAACAAATACTACTTTTTAGCAATTTTAAATAACACCTAATGACAACAACTAATACGAACCCAAATGTAGACTGGTATTTTAATAAAGCAAAAAAAAGGCAAGAGGAACTAGAGAAATTAAGAAAAATTGTTCTTGCCTGTGGGCTAATAGAAGAGCTAAAATGGGGTGTACCTTGTTACACACTAAATAAAAGTAATATTGTTTTAATCCATGTTTTTAAAGAGTACTGCGCCATTTTGTTTTTTAAAGGTGCCTTGCTAAAAGATACCGAGAATATGCTCATTCAACAAACAAAAAATGTACAAGCTGCACGCCAACTCCGATTCACGAATGTTCAGGAAATTGTTAAGAATACTGCGACCATAAAGGCTTATATTCACGAAGCGGTTGAAATAGAAAAGACAGGTCTAAAAATAGAATTTGAAAAAAGCCCCTCTCCTATTTCTGAAGAATTTAAAAAGAAGTTCGATAAAAATACTGCGTTAAAGACCGCATTTAATGAATTAACACCTGGGCGGCAGCGAGCCTATCATCTATTTTTTTCTGCAGCCAAACAAAGTAAAACTCGGGAAGCAAGAATTGAGAAATGCATACCTCAAATTCTTCAAGGAAAAGGATTAAACGATTAATAGATTCTTTAATAAAATCAACGATTAAAAAATTTAAATTATTGTAAAATGAATAAGGAAAAAATTATAGTAGAATCAACCATTTTAGCAGACAGAAAAAAAGTTTGGGATTTTTATACTAACTCTAAACACATCATAAAATGGAATTTTGCGTCCGACGATTGGCATTGCCCAAAAGCAGAAAACGACCTAAAAAAGGGCGGAAAATATTATTCGCGAATGGAAGCAAAAGATGGTAGCTTCGGGTTTGACTTTGAAGCAATTTATGAAGAAGTAATAGTTGGCGAAAAATTTATATACACCTTAGGAGACGGAAGAAAAGTGACCGTTAATTTCGAACCGCTCGATAAAACTACAAAAGTAATTGTAAGTTTTGATGCTGAAACAGAGAACCCGATAGCGATGCAAAAAAATGGCTGGCAAGCTATCCTTAATAATTTTAAAAAGTATTCAGAAAATAATTAAACTTAAATGCAAAAAACAAAAATCATCATTGCAGGAATTGGCGGAGTAGGCGGCTATTTTGGTGCACTTTTAGCTCGCCATTTCGAAAACAACAATCAGGTTGAAATTAATTTTATTGCTCGTGGCAAACACTTAGAGGAGATAAAAAAGAATGGATTGCTCGCATTAAAGGGCACTGATAAAATAATAGCCAGGCCAACGCATGCAACAGACAATCCCGCTGAAATTGGGCTAGTTGATTATATTATTATTTGTACAAAAACATATGATCTTGAAACCATAATACAACAGTTGAAACCCTGCATCAGTAATGACACCTGTATTATACCATTATTAAATGGTGTAAATAATAAAGAGGTAATAAAAAGAAGTGTTCCGAATGGTTTAGTTGTAGATGGTTGCGCTTATATTATTGCTCGTTTAACAGCACCTGGTGTTATTGAAAATATTGGAAATATTCAACAACTTCATTTCGGAATCGATAATGATGAGAATGAAAAATTACGATTACTTGAACGTCTACTAAAAGAAGCTGGAATTGAAGCATTTTACTCCACATGTATTTCAAAAGTAATTTGGGAAAAATTTATTTTCCTTTCAGCGACAGCAACAACCACTTCTTTTCTTGATAAAAACATTGATGAAATAGTTTCGAATACTGATTATTGTAACACCTTAATTAAAATGATTGAAGAAGTAAAACAACTTGCCCAAGCCAAACAAATAGCGATATCCACTAACATTACCCAAGAAATACTAACTAGAATGAAAAGTATACCTGCCAACACTACTACTTCTATGCATACCGACTTTCAACATCACAAGCCTCATACAGAATTACAATCATTAACTGGTTTTGTAATTAATGAAGCGAGTAAGTATTCTATACCTACGCCTACTTATGAAATGATGTATGAAAAATTAAAAAAAAGGACTTAATTTAAACTCGACAGTACTTTAAAAAAAAGTAAGCAAATTTAATTTTAATGAAAATAGTAGTAGAAACAGAACGATTAATTTTAAGAGAAATACTTCCCTCAGATATTGAAGGAATGTATGAACTTGATGCTGACCCTGAAGTACATAAATATTTACGAAACAAGCCTGTTAGTAGTAAAGAGCAAGTCGCCAATGTTATAAACACTATCAGACAACAATATATTGACAATAGAATCGGACGATGGGCTATAATTGACAAAAATACAAACGAATTTATCGGTTGGGCAGGACTAAAGTTTATTACGGAGGAAACCAATAATCACAAAAACTATTATGATCTTGGATATCGGTTGATTAAAAGATATTGGGGAAGAGGTATTGCCACAGAAACCGCACTCGCTTCTTTAGAATATGCTTTTGAAAAACTAAAAACTAACAAAGTGTATGCAATAGCAGACTGCGAAAATAGTAGTTCAAACAAGATATTGAAAAAAGTTGGTTTGAAGTATATTGAAACATTTGATCTTGAAGGAATAAAGCACAATTGGTATAAAATTGATAAAAGAGAATTTGAAAATAAAAAACTTGCCGCTAAGAAGCGTTTTTAAAAATTAGTCTCCGTGCTTATTGAAACTTTTTTAACTCGTAGAAGCTAATTTAATAAAGAGAAAATTTAAAGAGTAGATTACAATAGTTCGGCAGAATTATTAGAAATTTTAAAAAAGTAATTGAATTGAATTTAACTATGACAAGTCTTGAAATAAAAACAGCCGACTTAAACAAATTGATTTTAAATGGAAATAATTTAATAGCAATAGATTTATTTTATGCAAATACGGTTGTTATTCAAGAAAATGAAGAAGAAGCTCTTATTGGAAAAGAAAATTATTTAATTCGAGAAAAAGATAATCTTAAGAAGGCAAAAGCACATACCTGTAAACTGCTGAATCAAGCAATTGATAACAAAAAGAAAATAGTGTTTAGCGAATGGGAAATAGTAATTACAAATAAAAAAAACGAAGTTCTCCAATTAAGAGAAATTTCTGTACAACAATGGAAATTTGGGAAAATACAAAAAGAAAAATTTTATTATCAAAAAATTTGCCCTGTAACTTAGCAAAAATTAAATAGTTTTATTTTTTCTCGAGAAACATCTTGTATCGTGTTACATAAAATACTACAACAAACCGTACTAATTTAAAAAAATGAATAGTTTCAATTTATTCTTTCTAATATTCTTTTCATTATTCATTTCTTCCTGTAATGGGCAACACAAGAAAACGAAAGCAGATACAAATGAATATACGAATAAGCTAATTAATGAAAGTAGCCCGTATTTATTACAACATGCACATAACCCAGTAAATTGGTACCCTTGGGGCGATGAAGCATTTACAAAAGCAAAAAATGAAAACAAATTAGTCTTAATAAGTATTGGCTATGCGGCATGTCATTGGTGTCATGTAATGGAGCATGAATGTTTTGAAGACATAGAAGTTGCTAAATACATGAACGAACATTTTATTTGTATTAAAGTAGATAGAGAAGAACGACCAGATGTAGATCAAATATACATGACTGCTTCGCAATTATTAACAGGCAGTGGCGGTTGGCCATTAAATGCGTTGGCCTTACCTGATGGTAAACCATTTTATGCAGGTACTTACTTTCCTAAAAAAAAGTGGTTAGAAATGTTGAATTATTTTGTAAACATTCAATTAAAGAATCCAAAATCATTAGAAGATCAAGCACAAGAGATTACAGATGGTATTCATAATACGGAGCGAATTTCATTTTCGAATGAAGATGCTATTGCAACGATTAAAGATATAAATGAACTCTTTAATCAGTGGAAAACAAAAATTGATTTTTCAAAAGGAGGCGAAATGGGCGCACCAAAATTTCCTATGCCCAGTAATTGGGAGTATCTATTGCAATACTATTATTTAACTAACAACAAAGAAGCGCTAAAATCGGTAACAGTAACACTTAACAATATGGCCTTGGGTGGTATTTATGATCAGCTAGGTGGGGGCTTTGCCAGATACTCAACCGATGAAAATTGGAAAGTGCCTCATTTTGAAAAAATGCTGTATGATAATGCACAACTCGTAAGTTTATATAGCCATGCTTATCAAGTAACAAAAGACCCGTTGTATAAAAAGGTAGTTAAAGAAACCCTTGAGTTTATTGAAACCGAATTAAGTTCTCCTATTGGTGGGTTTTATTCTTCTTTAGATGCGGATAGTGATGGAGAGGAGGGTAAATATTATGTATGGACGTACGATGAAATCAATACTATCTTAAAACAAGACGCGCCACTTTTTATCGACTATTATAGTATTAAAACTTCAGGAAACTGGGAACATGGAAATAACATCTTATTAAGAAATAAAAAGGAAGAAGGTTTAACTAAACAATATAAATTAACCGATGAACAACTAGAAAATAAAATAGAAGACGATAAAAAAATTCTTTTAAAAATACGTTCAAAAAGAGTAAAGCCAAGATTAGATGATAAGATTTTAACTTCTTGGAATGCATTAATGATAAAAGGGTATATAGATGCTTACCGTGCTTTTGGTAAAGAAGAGTATAAAATAACGGCATTAAAAGGGGCTACGTTTTTAGTGAAAAATCTTTTAAGTAAAGACAGTGAGTTAAAAAGGAATTTTAAAAATAATACATCCTCTATTCATGGCCTATTAGATGACTATGCGTTTACCATCTCTACTTTTATTTCTATATACCAAGTTACATTTGATGAGCAATGGCTGTATAAGGCAAAAGATTTAAATGATTATGCAGTTAGTCATTTTTTTGATGATAAATCAGGAATGTTTTTTTATACACATAATGACCATTCTGACTTAATTGCACGAAAAATGGAACTATCAGATAATGTTATTCCATCTTCAAATTCAGAGATGGCAAAAAACTTATTTTTATTAGGTTTGTATTTTGATAATGATGATTACATAAAAAAGTCAAAACAAATGGTTTTAAATATGCAAAATAATATTCATCAAGACATTCATTATTATTCCAATTGGGGAAGCTTAGAACTTTTATTTATTCAGCCACCCTATGAAATTGCTATCATAGGTAATGATTACGAAAAAATACGAATTGATTTTGAAAATCATTACCTACCAAATTCTATTTTTTTAGGAGGTAAAAATGAGGGCTCACTTAGTTTATTAAAAGATAAGCTTATACCAAACTACACCACTATATATGTATGTCAAAATAAAGCGTGCAAGCTACCCACTGGGAGTGTAGCCGAAGCATTAAAACAAATGAATAAATAAATTTTTAGTGTTTAAATAACTTATTAAACTGTTAGTATCTGAATATAAATTTAACACCTAATATGATGATTCTTGAAAGAGTTGATATTTTTAAAACACTAGAAAGATTACAATCAAACGCTTCGCCAGCATTTGGAATAATGACACCACAGCACATGGTAGAACATTTAGTATTTTCCATTCGATTTTCAAATGAGAAAGAACCCCAAAAACTTTATTTTCCTTTAGAAAAAGCAGAACAAATAAAATCTTTTGTAATTTATTCTGATGCGGAACTACCAATTGGATTCAAGGCTCCGGTATTACCAAAAGATGAGCTACTCCCTCTCTCCTATCAAGATTTATCAAGTGCTATTGAAATGTTGAAATTAGAGCTAGATGCGTTTGATAGCTATTTTAAATTAAACCCGCACAACAGCCCCATTAACCCAACGATGGGAAAATTAACCCATACCGAATGGATTGTGTTTCATAATAAACATTTTAAACATCATTTTAAACAATTCAATTTAGTTTAAACAATGGTAATGTTTTAATCTATTTTTTCTTTTACTTTCTTTTGATTCTCCAAAATAAATTAACAAAGAAAAGATGACCACGAAAACCAACCTCCAGCTTTCGTTTTTCACGCAAAAGCCTTACGCCTCATTGCCACGAAACTTACGGTTCGCTCTTTTCGTGGACTACAACCGCACCAATACTAACGTTTAATTCAATTGAGAAACGTCGTGCTAGTTTTTTTAATTTTATTTTTAAAATCGTTATTTAAACTAAGAGCCTGTTTAAATTTTATTCAATAATAATTTTATAGCAGATAACTTAACCATTTCTTCAGAAGTTTCAAGAAGCAGCTCATAATTTCTACATAATCTTCTATCGTTATCAAACCAAGACAATGTTCTTT
>JBDTFR010000050.1:0-28543 GCA_039937835.1 Bacteroidia bacterium
ATGGCGCCACACTCGATGCTTCCATTAATAACTTAAGTACCTGTGAATACTGGGATTTTAACAGAACGAGCGGAAGTGCTTCTGTAAGCATCACTTTAGGTTGGAACGCTAGTTCTTGCAATAAAACCACTCCTTTTAAAATGCGTATTGCCAAATGGAATAGTTCATTGTGGCAAAATGTAGGGGGTATTAATTCTACCGGTACTATATCAACTGGTTCCATTACTACCGCTTCACCACAAACAACTTTCGGTCACTTTACCTTTGCTAATGATGTTGCTGGATATATTTCTATCGCATCTGGTGATTGGGGAACACCAACTAATTGGTCGCCAAACGGAATTCCAAGTTTAGGCGACAATGTAACTATTTCTACGGGTACTACCATTGATATTTCTACTGACAGGTATTGCAATAACTTAAAAGTAAATGGTACTATTAATTGGACTTCGAATGTATATTTGAATGTATACGGTAATTATAATATTTCTGCTGGTGGTATTGAATCAGCAACTAATGGTTACGTTCTATTCAGAGGATCCACGAACAACACACTTACTGTTAATGGTGTAACTTCACCTACATTACCATACTATTTTTACAAAGATTATACGATTACAGCGGGTTCTGTTATAGACAAATCGAATGGATTGGTGCAGCTTCAGCTATCTAACCTCACCCTTACCAATTTAGGTACTTTAACTACACAACAACTAATTAAAAATGCAAGTGCAACAGGCGTTGCATTTATAAACGGCAGTAATTCTAATTTTGTGCTTACTAGCGGAGGTGCTACTAATTTTGCGATAGACGCAAGCACTACCAATAACACGGTAACAGCGAATGCTAACTACGTTCCTACTACTACTACTGGATTTTACAACTTAATTATTGGAGGCACTGGTACAACATCATTTGCAACCAATACTATCGTTACAAATAATTTAACTATAAATTCTGGTGCTACATTTAGTGCTAATGGGTATGATCTTACACTTGGTGGCAACTGGTTAAACAATGGTACTTTTACGCCTACTACCAAAACAGTTACCTTTAATGGTACCAATCAAACCATAACTAAACCAAGTGTTGAAACTTTTTATAATTTGGTTATAGCAGGAACGGGTACTACCACATTAGCAAACGCTATTAGTATGGCTGCTAACCTTACCATTAATCCATCCGCAACTTTAGATGTAAGTGCAAGTAATTACGCTGTGAACGTTAAGGGTAATTTTACTAATAATGGTACTTTTACACCACAAGTGGGAACCGTTACTTTTAATGGTACAACTGCACAAACCATTGGAGGAACTTCTTCTACCACTTTCAATGGCTTAGCAATTAGTAATAATGCAGGTGTTAGTATTACCAGTGGAACTTATCGATTAGATAATGTTTTAACATTATCTAATGGTACATTAAACACAAATGCCAATACGTTTACAATGACTTCCAACGCTACGCAAACTGCGCGTATTGCGCCGATAACTGGCTCAGGAGCAATCTTAGGTAATTTTACTGTAGAACGTTTTATTTCAGCACGTAGCGCTACTTGGGCCGATTTTTCTTCACCTGTGCAAAGTTCTACATTTTTAGATTGGGCAAATGAATTACCTTTCACAAAATACAGCAACATTAAAGAAGAAGCATTTGCTGCCACTTTTGATGAAAAAACAAATGTGTTTGTCCCAGTAAGTTCTAGCGCAAAGACAATTAGTCCTGGTGAAGGATTTGAAATATTTTTAACTGTAAATAACAATCCAGACCCTATAGGTAACCTTACGCTTAACACAATCGGCGTCCCTAACCAAGGCACTCAAAATTTTTCTAGTCGTATTAGTCACAATAGCGCCGGCTCTAACTTAGTTGGTAATCCATTCGCCGCAAACATATCTTGGGCATCCGTTTATGCTGCCTCTGGAGGTGCTTCTAGTAATTTATATGATCTTATCGATGTATATAATCAACACATTAAGGATTGGCAATCATATACCTCTGCTTCTAACGTTGAATTAGGTTCTTCACAAGGATTTTGGGTATATACCAAAGCAACTGGCCCATATACCTTAACTATTCCTGAGTCGGCAAAAACAACTACTTCAAAAGATTCGGTCCAAAAAATGATGGCGCCTAGCGTATTCACTTTAAAAATAGCCGATGAAAATTCTCCTTTTGAACACACATTTAAAATGATGGCGATTGAAAATGGTAATAATGGATTAGATGATCAAGATTTACCATTTAGATTTAGCCCAAATGAAACAACGCCTGCATTATACAGTATGGTAGAAGGTAAAAAAATAAATACCCATGTTTTTAATTCATTAAATGATAATCATACCATTAGCTTAAAAACGAGAGTGGGTATTGCCAGTACTTATACAATTACTGCCGACGGGTTTGATTATATGAATGAATATACTTGCATTACATTAGAAGATAAAGCTTTGCAAAAAATGATTGATTTACGTTCTGAAAGAATGTATACTTTTAAAATGACCCCAACTGAAAACGACGATCGTTTTGTTATTCATTTTAGTAAAACCAGTAATTGTAAGTCTACAACAAATAACACTGAATTAGTTTCTAATTTTGCGAACGACATAGATATCATCAATACAAACAATGGCAATACGATTCATTTTAACTTAAGTGAATTAACACCTACAACTGTTTCTTTTGTTAATGTATTAGGTCAAACAATCACTAACCCGATTGTAGTATCTGCCTATAAACAGTCTATTGATATTACGTTACCGAGCGGATATACGGGGTTCTACTTACTTAAAATAGAATCAGCGAATGGTCATATTATTAAAAAATTTGTAAAGAAATAATGTTGTTAAAAAAATAAAAAAATAAGTTTAACTTTGTATTCTAAATAACATCAAAATAACAACGGTGTTTATTTTGATAGTTAAATTTTTAAAAACTTAAATTCAATGATTAAATCAATAAAAAGAATATTTATACTCGCATTTATTTTTGCTCCTGCATTTATTTCTTCTGTTTTTTCGCAAAGTATGGGAGGCAGTGGTGGACATGGTATACCTTGTGGTTTAAATGATCCTTTAAGCCCACCTTGTCCAATACCACTAGACAATGGCGTAATTGCTTTACTTTTTGTTGGAGCAGCTTATGGAGGTTTTAAAATTTACCAATCATTACAAAAAAATCCCGCTTAACGGGATTTTTTTATACCCTTTTATGAATCTTTCTTTTTATAAAAATCCAATAATTCGTTTTCTAATAAATGTATTTATATTTTACATTGGCTGGTATTGCGTGTATAACTTATGGCTACACCCTCAACAAAAAATAGATTTATGGGTAATTGACTTTACCATTACCATCAGCAAATGGCTGTTAATAAAATTAGGTTATGTTGTTTTTTCTGGAGGAGATCGTTTAATCGGGATAGATGGTACTGGCGGTTTGTGGATTGGCGATAATTGTAATGGAATAGCGTTATTCGCTTTGTTTGCTGGTTTTATTGCTGCTTACAATGGAAAATTTAATCATAAAGTTATCTACATCATTTTAGGTATTATTGGTATTGAATTACTGAATGTATTAAGAGTAGTTATACTAGCAATTTTAGACACCTACTCTCGAACATGGACGGAATTTAATCATACCTATACGTTTACGTTCATTATTTATGCATTTATATTTTTGTTGTGGATGCTTTGGGTAAACAAGTTTTCAAAAATAACGATTAACACATCTACTTGAACAGGTCTATAAAAAAATATAGTTATATCGTATTATTAATTTTATTGATCACGTTTTTTGGTTATTACCGTGATTATATTTTTGTATCCATTAATGCCCATTTAAAAGCATTAACGTATGATGTAGATTCTCCACCCCTCCCCGCAATTTTAAGTTTTATGAAGGATTGTGAATACAATACGATTATTAAAATAAAATGGGTATTAACGTTTCTGTTTATGCTTATTTACTTAGGAATTTCCTTACTGGCACTTAAATTAATTTTCAACAATCGTAATTATTATTATATTGCTATTGGTTTGTATATGAGTATTACCTTGGTAGCGGGTGTATTTATGGTCATGGGCTTTTTAATTAAAAGCACCGCCCCTACGATGTACGAATTTTCAAGATACATAATGGGGTTGGCGCAATCTCCCCTTATATTAATGATATTGATTCCTGCTTTTAAATTATCTAAGCAGGAAACGAAATAAATTGAAACTAAATTTTACTTTTGTATTGTATTAATTGAACTAAAATTATGAAAAAGGACACTGTTATTTTTGATTTAATAAAAGAAGAAAAAAAACGTCAGACTATCGGCATAGAGCTTATTGCTTCAGAAAACTATGTAAGTGACCAAGTAATGAAAGCGATGGGAACTATACTTACCAATAAATATGCAGAAGGACTTCCAGGAAAGCGCTATTATGGTGGCTGTGAAGTGGTAGATAAAATAGAACAATTAGCCATTGATCGTGCAAAACAATTATTTAATGCAGCATGGGTAAATGTACAACCTCACTCTGGAGCACAAGCAAATGCAGCGGTAATGTTAGCGGTTTTAAAACCAGGAGATAAAATTTTAGGGTTTGATCTATCTCATGGTGGGCATTTAACCCACGGCTCTCCTGTAAATTTTTCAGGAAAATTATATCGCCCTAGTTTTTATGGGGTGGAAGAAAAAACAGGACGAATTGATTTTAATAAAATAGGTGCAATTGCTGAAAAAGAAAAACCCAAATTAATTATTTGTGGAGCATCTTCTTATTCACGTGATTGGGATTATAAAAAACTAAGACAAATAGCAGACAGAGTAGGAGCTTTATTAATGGCCGATATATCTCATCCTGCGGGGCTAATTGCTCGCGGATTAATGAATGACCCAATGCCTTATTGCCACATTGTAACCACTACCACCCATAAAACATTGCGTGGCCCACGTGGTGGAATGATTATGATGGGAAAAGATTTTGTAAATCCATTTGGTGAAAAAACACCGAAAGGCGACATTAAAATGATGTCGCAATTATTAGATGCTGCTGTATTTCCTGGCACCCAAGGCGGCCCCTTAGAACATGTTATAGCAAGTAAAGCAATAGCCTTTGGCGAAGCATTAGAAGAAGACTACATGAAATATTGTATACAGCTTATGAAAAATGCAAAAGTAATGGCACAATGTTTTGTTGACAAAGGCTATAAAGTAATATCGGGAGGTACTGATAACCATTGTATGTTAATTGATTTACGTTCAAAAAACTTAACAGGGAAATTAGCGGAAAATATTCTTGTAAAAGCAGATATTACAGTGAATAAAAATATGGTTCCGTTTGATGATAAATCACCATTTGTAACTTCTGGTATTCGTCTAGGAACCGCTGCTATTACTACTCGTGGATTAAAAGAAAAACACATTCCAAAAATTGTTAATTTTATTGACAAGGTATTAATGAATCATGAGAATGAAAAAGTAATTGAAGCAACGCGAAAAGAAGTAAATAAATTAATGAAAGAGTTTCCGCTTTTTGCTTAGTTTTTATAATATATTAAAAATAATGTTTTCATAAAGACTGCAAGGTGATTATAAAATATAGAGAAATCACTAAATAAATGAGTAGATTGCGGGTATAAAATATTACGTTATTTTTGTAGATGATTGTTAACATAATTTATTTAGTGAAAATATGACACAAGTTGAGTTGATAATGCCTAAAATGGGTGAGAGTGTTGCAGAGGCAACAATAATTAAATGGCTAAAAAATGAAGGAGACAAAATTGAGGCGGATGAAACTGTTTTAGAAATCGCTACCGACAAGGTAGATTCTGAAATTCCATCAACCGCTGAAGGTATACTTATAAAAAAATTATATAACGAAGGCGATATCGTTCAAGTAGGAAAGCCTATCGCTATTATATCTACAGACAAAAGTGCTGCCAATGGTGGGGCATCAACTAGTAATTCAGTAGCAGGAAACTCACCTTCAAAAAAAGAAAATAGTACGAAAGAAAGTAATGCTACTGCTATTTCCACTTCAACAGAAACCATTGAGAAAAATTCAAATTCTGGAAAATTCTTTTCTCCTCTAGTACGCACTATTGCAAAAAAAGAAGGGTTATCTATGAATGAATTAGATACGATTAGCGGTACAGGAGCAAATGGCAGAATTACTAAAAATGATATTCTTGCTTATATTCCAAATAAAAATAATCCTGTTACAAATAATCAATCAGCAGCACAACCAACTTTAGCCAAAGTAGTAAACACAAATACACCAACAAGACCTGCTATTAGTGTTAATGCTGGAGATGAAATTATAGAAATGGATCGTATGCGTAAACTTATTGCCGATCACATGGTAATGAGTACACAAACAGCACCACATGTAACCTCATTTGTTGAAGCAGATGTAACAAATATTGTTCTTTGGAGAGAAAAGGTTAAGAAACAATTCGAGAAAAGAGAAAACGAAAAACTGACTTATACACCTATCTTAATTGATGCTTTAATTAAAGCAATTAAAGATTTTCCGATGATAAATATTTCATTGGATGGTACAAAAATAATTAAACGAAAAAATATAAACATTGGCATGGCTGCCGCTCTTCCTTCAGGTAATTTAATTGTTCCAGTGATTAAAAATGCAGATTCATTAAATTTATTAGGTCTTACTAAACAGGTAAACCGTTTAGCAAACCTTGCACGCGAAGGTAAATTATCACCAGATGATATTCAAGGGGGAACGTATACTATTTCTAATGTAGGTTCATTTGGAAACTTAATGGGCACTCCTATTATTAATCAACCGCAAGTAGCCATTATGGCTGTAGGAGCAATTAAGAAAAAACCAGCCGTTATAGAAACCCCTCAAGGTGATTTAATTGGTATTCGTCATTTTATGTATTTATCACACTCTTATGATCACCGTGTTGTAGACGGGTCTTTAGGTGGGCAATTTGTAAAAAGAATGGCCGACTATCTTGAACAATGGGATATTAATTACGAATTTTAATTTTTTATACCAACAGAGAATGAAAAAAAGTATTACCTCCTTATTTCTATTTTTTTTAATTACGGTTACTGCAAATGCACAATCGTCAAGTAACAATGATTATAAAAAAATTTACGATGAGGCAGAGATTTTTTTCATTAATGAAAATTATATTGCTGCATTGCCGCTGTATAAAAAGTTAGATTCCATAAACAAAGACAATGCGGATATTAATTTTAAAATAGGCTTTAGTTATTTAAATTCTGCTACCTATAAAACGAAAGCGATACCCTACTTAGAATTTGCGGTAAAAAATATAACGAAAAATTATAAGCAAGGCGATATACAAGAGAAAAAAGCACCTTTATCTACCTATTATTATTTAGGTAAAGCCTATCATTTAAATTATGAGTTCGATAAAGCCATTGAATTTTATAAAAAATACAATGATGCATTAGGAAAAGGTTTAAAATATATGAAAGAAGTAAAATCAACTAATCATGATATTGAAACCTGCATATATGGTAAAGAATTAATTAAAAGCCCTAAAAAAGTAATTGTTACTAATTTAGGAGATGGGGTAAATAGTATTTATCCAGATTATGCACCTACTGTTTCATTAGATGAACAAACCTTAATTTTTACCAGTCGTAGAAAAGGAGGAACAACCGATTTAAAATTACCAAATGGTGAATATTTTGAAGATATTTATATTTCGAATTTTGATGGAAAAAAATGGGGTAAGGCTGCCTCCATCGGAACTAAAATTAATACTCCTGCACACGAAGCCACGGTTAACTTATCTGCTGACGGACAAAAATTATTAATTTACAAAGATACGGAAGGTGGCAATATATACATTAGTGAATTAAAAGGAAACGAATGGGGGGTGCCTCAATCCCTAAATGCACCTGTTAATTCTCCCTACTGGGAATCTCATGCTTGTTTAAGTGCCGATAATCAAGTTTTATATTTTGTAAGTGATCGCCCTGGTGGATACGGTGGTAGAGATATTTATAAATGTTTGCATTTACCTAATGGTCAATGGGGCATCCCTCAAAATCTAGGTGATAGCATTAATACTCAATACGATGAAGATGGTGTGTTTATTCACCCTGATGGGAAACAAATATTTTTTTCATCAAAAGGGCACACTTCTATGGGAGGGTTTGACATTTTTACTTCTGTAATAAACGATGAAAATGGAAACTGGTCAAAGCCTGTAAACTATGGGTATCCTATCAATACACCCGACGATGATATTTATTTAGTAACTACTATGGATGGTAAGCGTGCCTATTACTCCTCTGATAAAGAAGGAGGATATGGAGAAAAGGACATTTACATGCTTACTTTTCCTGAATACGAACCTAGAGATATTGCTGTTTTAATTGGAAGCATTGTTAATAAAACTTCTCAAAGTATCGTAAACAATAAAATATTCATTATCAATAATTCTAGTAAAGATACAGTTCGACAACTTGTTGCCAATAGCAATACAGGTAAATTTGGAACCACATTACCTATTGGTGAGAAATACACGGTTGATTATACGGTTAACGACCATAAATTTTATAGTGATACAATAGAAACAAAAAGAGGAAAAGGGTACGTTGTAATTAACCCATTAGTAGAGTTTAATGGCGATCCTGTTTTTGCCCAAAAAGATGCTTCTTTAGCTAAAGTGTTAGACACTTTAAAAACTAAAGGATGCGAAATTCAAAATTTAAATTTTGAAATTCATTTTAAATATAATCGAAAAGAAATTGATACCCATTTAAAAGAATACCAAGCCTTTATTAATAGTTTTATTGCTTGTATAAAAACAAATTCAAAATTGATTATCACTATTGAATCAAGTGCTTCTACCGTTCCTACAAGAAAATTTAAAAGCAATGAACAACTTGCTCAAATGAGAGCAGATGATGCTCAAAAACAATTAATTAAAACCCTTCGCAAAAAAGGTATAATTGAGTCACAACTAATTTTTAATACCCCTTTTAAATCATTAGTGCAAGGCCCAGAATATAGTAAAGATGCAATTTCAAAGAAAACTGAATACGAAGAAAATCAGTATATAAAAATAAAAATTATTTTAAACTAATAATTTTAAAATGTCGTTCATTTTTTAATGTAAAAGCCATTTTTATAATTAATTTTATAAAACTTTACTTGCATCTAATTTTAATATTTTTACGCAGTACCACTTCTATATTATATAAAAAATATAGATTATTTTATATAATTAAATTCCATTATGAAAAAATATATAATCGTATTTATCTACATCTGTTTTTCATTTATATTAAAAGCTCAGGAAGATGGGGCTTATCGAAAAAACATGATCCAAGGTAATTTGCTTACTCTTGAAGAAAATTATACACAAGCTTTAAATTATTACCTAGCAGCATATAAAGTAGACTCTACTAATTCAAATATCAATTATAAAATTGGGGTAACTTATATTAAAACAATTTCTGGAAAACTAAAAGCACTTTCTTATTTGCAAAAATCAATTGCAAAAACAACTCAAAATTACGATCCGTTTAATGTAAACGAAAAAGCAGCTCCAATTACTGCATTTTACTATTATGGACAAGCATTACATCTGAATTATAAATTTGATGAAGCCATTGCAAATTACGAAAAATTTAAATCACTATTAGGGAAAAAACAAATTGATGTTTCTAAAGATGTTGACCGTCAAATAAAAATTAGTGAATATGCTAAAACATTAGTTGCTGCACCTATGAATGTAGTGATTAAAAATTTAGGATCCACTATCAATACTCCCTATCCTGAATACAGCCCTGTGATTTCTGCAGATGAAAACACACTTATATTTACCTCTCGTAGACCTGGTAGCACAGGAGGAGACAAAACTGCTGACGGACAATTTTATGAAGATATATATATTTCTTATCGCGGAAAAGATGGCTTATGGTCGGAGCCTAAATCAATCAGCCCTAATATAAATACCGTAACCAATGATGCCAGTGTTGGTTTAACAGCAGATGCGCAAACGCTATTAATATATAAAGATAGTAATGGAGGAGATATTTATGAAAGTAAACTAGAAGGTGATACATGGTCTATACCCAAACCAATGGGATCAAACATTAACACTCCTAGTTGGGAAACAAGCGCTTGTTTAACACCAGATGGGAATACTCTCTATTTTGTTAGTAATAGAAAAGGTGGAATTGGCGGAAGAGATATTTGGAGATGTGTTAAATTACCGAATGGGAAATGGAGTCTTGCTGTAAATCTAGGTAAACCAATTAATACCGAATTTGATGAAGAAGCGCCATTTATACACCCCAACGGCAACTTACTATTTTTTAGTTCAAATGGGCATAACACGATTGGCGGATTTGATATCTTTTTTGCTAACATGATAGAAAAAAATGTATGGGAAGAGCCACTTAATATTGGGTATCCTATCAATACTACTGATGATGATATCTTTTATGTTACTTCTCCTGATGGTAAACGTGGCTATTATTCATCTGACTCACGACCTGATGGATTTGGTGAAAAAGATATCTATCAAGTGAGTATTCCAGAGTATAAAGAACAACCTTTAGTTTTAATAAAAGGGCAAATCATAACAGGTGACGAAAAAAAATTACCTAAAAATTTAGAAATCGTCGTTATAAATAATAAAAATGATAGCATAATTGGTACCTATACTCCATTAGCTCGTGATGGTAGCTTTATTATAATTATACCGCCAGGAAATGATTATAAATTATCGTATACTAATGATGGTAAAGAATTTCATTCAGAAATAATGAATGTACCGGAAAGCGCATCCTACCAAGAAATAGATAAAGCAATAGTGTTAAAAGAAATTAATGTGGATTCTTTACTTCTTGAAAATAAAAATATTAATACAACCACCAATAATCATGTACCATCTTCTTTAAAAGATACTTTAACTTCTTCTGCTGATAATAATTTTAGTGATAAAAATAGTTTGGTATATAGTAAAACACCTCACGAAGAATTAGCAAAAACAAACAAATTGTATTTTGAAATGTATTTTAAATACAATGTAACGGAAACAGACATAAATGGCGCTCCATTTAAACAGTTTATTGCTAATTTAGTAGCCACTTATAAAGCAAAAGGTGTTATTCACATAAGTATTGTTTCTTCCGCATCGCATGTGCCTACCAGAACATTTAAAACAAATAAAGTATTATCCATAGAACGTAACAAAAAAATGCAAAAACAACTTATTAATGCATTGAAAGATAAAGGTATTCCGGAAAATAAAGTTAAAATAAAAAATATACAAACCATCGTTGATGGACCAGTATATAAAAATGACTATATTATTAATAAAGACATTTACGAAAAATATCAATACATTAAGGTAGGAGCTAAAAAATAACTTTACTTATTTAAAAAGGTAATTAACCATTTATATTATTTTTAATAACAATAAGTAAATTATACATTTCTACATTTTTTTTTAACTTTTTTTGTAAATTAGCGTATTAATGTAACTGAGATTAATATCTAAAAGATAAACGATGTTTTTAAAAAAATTACAAATCAATTTACTTTTTTTTTGCTTCAGCCTTTTTTGTTTTTCAAAATTAGTTGCACAATCAAATTCTAAATATATTGATCCCAGAGAGGCAAAAGAACATTTTTCACATCATAATTATTTAGCCGCTATACCCGTATACAAACAATTATTAAGCAATCAACCAGATAATGCTGAATATAATCATAAACTTGGTATTTGTTATTTAAAAACAAATATCAACAAAACACTTGCAATTCCATTTTTAGAAAAAGCATCGCATCAGTCTAAATTTGATAAAGAAGTATGGAATGATTTGGGTCTTGCTTACCAATATGCTAGCCGATTTGACGATGCAATAAAAGCTTATAACCAATACAAAAATTCTGGTATTTCTTCAAAAGAAATAGTACTCCTCAATCATCGTATTGAAACTTGTAATAATGGTAAAGAATACGCAAAATATCCTATCAATGTAACTTTTGAAAATTTAGGTATAGATGTTAACTCTCCCTACCCTGACTATTACCCTTTTACGACCGAAGATGAATCATTTATTATTTTTACTTCTAGAAGAAGTGATAATATAGGAGGCCAATTAGAAGTAGATGGTTATTATTCATCTGATATTTATATTTCTACTCCTATTAATGGTTCGTGGGGAAAACCAAAAAATTTGGGAGGAGGTATAAATACTCGGTATGATGAACAAGCTGTTGGATTAACGCCCAATGGTGAAACCATGTTGCTTTATTTGGATCATATTGATAGCCTAGGCAATCTTTATTCATCCACTTACAAATCGAATGTTTTTCAACGAATCAAAAAATTAAATGACAATGTAAATGCTTATTTTGAAACATCTGGTTCTATAAACAAAGAGGACAACATTATATTTTTTGCTAGTAAGCGACCTGGCGGATTTGGTGAAACAGATATTTACATGTCGCGCAAATTACCAAATGGACTATGGGGCGTAGCACTCAATTTAGGAGCTACTATTAATACGGAATATAGAGAAGATTTCCCAACAATTGCCCCTGATGGTAAAACACTTTATTTTTCATCGCAAGGACATGCAGGAATGGGAGACTTTGATCTTTTTAAATCTACATGGAATGAGGAAGACAATACATGGTCTGTTCCAAAAAACTTAGGATACCCTATAAACTCTGTGGGCGATGATCGGTGTATTTCTTTTACTAAAGACAATAGTGTAGCCTATATTTCAGCAGTGCGAGATGGCGGCTATGGCGATTTAGATTTATATCGCTTAAAATTTAATGATGTAGAAGATCAATATACCGTGGTAGAAACTTATATTACTGCTAAAGATAGCATAAAAAATTTATCTGCAATTGTTACCGTTACCAATATAAAAGATAAAAACATTCAACCTTACACCTATATACCCAACACAAATAGCGGTAAATTTATAATGGCATTAAAACCCGGTAAATACGACATTACGGTAGACGCAAAAGGATATAAACCATACTCTGACTCGATTACTATTTTTGATATCGGGTACTTGCAAAATGATACAAAAAAAACATTTATACTTCAAAAACAATAAGGTGCACGTTTGTTAATCCTTATCTTTGTTTTATGACTACTTTAAAAATCACTAATCCTATTGCATTTTTCGATCTTGAAACAACAGGTGTAAACGTAGCATCTGACCGTATTGTAGAAATTTCTATTTTAAAACTATTGCCAAATGGCAATAAAGAGATAAAAACAAAACGTATTAATCCCACTATTCCTATTCCTATACAATCGTCGCTCATACACGGTATTTATGATGCAGATGTTGTAAACGAACCAACTTTTAAAGGTATTGCTAAGAGCTTAGCTGTTTTTTTGCAAGACTGTGATTTAGCAGGCTATAATAGTAATAGGTTTGATATACCTGTTTTGATGGAAGAGTTTTTACGCGCAGAAGTTGATTTTGATTTAAAAGGAAGAAAGTTTGTAGATGTTCAAAATATTTTCCATCAAATGGAACAGCGTACTTTAAAAGCTGCTTATAAATTTTATTGCGACAAACCGCTAATAAATGCACATAGCGCTGAAGCTGATACAGAAGCTACTTATGAAATATTTTTAGCACAATTAGAAAAATACAAGGACACTGTTTTTGAAGATAAGCAAGGCAACGAAAGTATTCCTATAAAAAATGATATTGCCGCTTTACATGATTTTACCAACATTAATAAGTGTGCTGATTTAGCAGGGCGTATTGTTTTTAATGAAGAAGGCATTGAAGTATTTAACTTTGGGAAACATACTGGCAAATCAGTACAACAAATATTAAAAGATGAGCCTTCTTATTATAATTGGATGATGAATGGCGATTTTCCATTATACACTAAAAAAGTACTTACAGATATTAAACTACGTACGGCTTTTAATCGGTAAAGGAGTTTTTATTTTAATTTACGTTATATGAAAATAATTTGTATTGGTCGCAATTATAGTGCACATGCTAAAGAAATGAGTGCTGCAATTCCCACAGAACCTGTTTTTTTTATTAAACCCGATACGGCACTTATCAAAGATAATGAACCGTTTTATTACCCTAGCTTTTCAAAAGAAATACATTACGAAACAGAATTGGTTCTAAAGATTAATAAAACAGGAAAGAATATTGCTATTGAATTTGCGCACAAATACTACGATGAAATTGGCATAGGAATTGATTTCACTGCGCGAGATATACAAGCAGCTTGTAAAGACAAAGGTTTGCCTTGGGAAAAAGCTAAAGCTTTTGATGGCGCTGCCCCCATTGGTAAATTTATAGATAAAAAAAAATTAGCCGATCCTATTCAGTTTAAATTATTGATTGACGATAAAATGGTTCAGCAAGGTAGTACAAAAAATTTATTATTTTCTTTTGATGTGATCATATCATACGTATCTCAATTTATTACGCTTAAGACAGGAGATCTTATTTATACAGGCACTCCTGAAGGAGTTGGCCCTGTTGCCATTGGCAATCATTTAGAAGCATTCATTGAAGATCAAAAATTATTAGATTTTAAAATTAAATAACGCTAAACAATGAAAACAATTATTTTCTCTTTGTTTATTACAGTTACAATGCTTACTGCTTGTACTGCTCAAGAATATAAAAAACTTGGTAAAGCAGCCAATGATGCGGCTAATCAAGTATTAAAGAATAATACGGGTACTGCTCCTTTAACCAATGCCGAAGTAATTAATGGATTAAAGGAAGCATTAACAGTAGGTACTAACAAGTCAACAGCTCTTGCATCTAAATTAGATGGATATTACAAAAACCCTGCGTTGTTTATTCCTTTTCCTCCAGAAGCAAATATGGTAAAAGAGTATGCAATTAAAGTTGGCATGGGAGCCAAAGTAAATGAATTTGAATTGACGTTGAACAGAGCGGCAGAAGAGGCGGCGAAGGACGCGGCACCCGTTTTTATCAATGCTATTAAAGGAATGAGTATTGGTGATGGTTTTGCAATTTTGAAAGGTAATGATACTGCTGCTACTCACTATTTGGGGGATAAAACAACTCCTGAATTAGTACAGAAATTTACACCAATTGTGCAAAGCGCAATTGATAAAGTGCAATTAACCAAATACTGGAATCCTATTATTACTAGTTACAATAAAATCCCGCTAGTTCAAAAACAAAACCCTGATCTTACGTCTTATGTTACCGATAAGGCTATTAAAGGGCTTTTTAAATTAATTGCAGACGAAGAATTAAAAATAAGAAAAGATCCGATGGCTAGAGTTTCTGATCTCTTAAAGAAAGTATTTGGTAGTACAAAAAAATAATTGATCGTTAAACTAGTTCTATTCCTTTGCTAGTTAATTTTATCAATCTTTCTTTATAAAGTGCGCCAACAGCCTTTTTAAACGCCTTTTTACTTATTTGTAATTTAGCTTTTATGTCTTCTGGTGTGCTATTATCATTTAATGACAGAAATCCATTTTCTTCTTTCATTAATTTAAGTATTCGCCATTTTACATCATCCACTAATTCAAAACCGCTTTTTTGAAGACTGAGATCGATTTTATTATCTTCCCGTATGTGCTTTACAAAACCTTTTATTTCATCGCCCATTCGAATGGCTTCATAAACTTCATTCTTATAAATTAAACCACTGTATAAATTATTGATGATGGCGTTATATCCTAAATCTGTTTCAGAATAAATAAGCAAGTCTACCACATCGCCATCTTGTAAATCTATTTTATCTTGTTCAATAAATTTAGAAAGTTTTGCAGAAGCAACAATTCGATCGCTTTGTTCATCCACATAAACAAAAACAACATAGCTTTTCCCAGGATCCATTCGGTTAGGTTGTTCTCTAAACGGTACTAATAAATCTTTATCCATGCCCCAATCCATAAAAGCGCCGATATTATTTACTTGTTTTACTTCTAAAAATGCAAACGTATTTGCAGTTACAAATGGCTTAACAGTAGTGGCAATCAAACGATCATCTGAATCACGAAATACAAATACATTCAGCTTATCACCTATTTTTGTACTAGGTGGAATCCATTTTGTAGGCATCAAAATTTCTACATTATCTTGCGCCCCTAAATAAATTCCAAATTCTAATCTTTTTAAGACTTCTAGTTCGTTATATTCTCCAGTTTTAATCATTTTTATTTATTATGTTTATCAAAAAGTATAATTAATTATTATCCCGGTTTTTATTAAAATTTTCTAATATAGAAGTAGTAAGTGAAAGTATTAAACTAAATAATAATGCCCACCAAAAGCCATTCACATAAAATCCATTAACCAATTTTGACGCTAACAAAATCATAAATGCATTTATAACTAATAAGAAAAAGCCAAACGTTACAATGGTGATGGGTATGGTTAGTATAATCATAATGGGTTTAAGAATGGCATTTAGAAATGCAAGTACTGCCGCAACTACTAATGCTGTAAAAAAGCTATTACCTTCAATCTTAACACCAGGTAATAAATAAGAGGTAATAAGTACCGCTAGCGTAGAAATGATTAATTTACTAATAAAAGTCATCGTAAAATTTTGGCAAAGGTAAGTAATTTTAAGTGTACAAGTTAGCGATTGCGGTAGCGCATTTTTGCCCGTCAATGGCAGCGGAAACTATTCCTCCCGCATAACCAGCTCCTTCTCCACATGGATACAATCCTTTAATTTGAGGATGTTGTAACGTTTGATCATTGCGGGGTATTCTTATAGGAGAAGATGTTCGCGATTCAACGCCAACAATAACAGCATCATTCGTTAAATAACCGCGCATTTTTTTACCAAAATCAATAAACCCTAATTGTAATCGTTTACCAATTTCAGGTGGGAGTAAAGCGTGTAAGGGCGCTGATTGTATTCCTGGCTGATAGGACACCTCTGGTAATTGATTTGATAATTTGTTATTTACAAAATCTAACAAACGCTGTGCTGGAGCTGTTTGAGTTTTTCCGCCCGCTTCCCAAGCCATCTGTTCTAATTCTTTTTGGTAATACATGCCTGCTAAAGGCCCATGGATTTTATACTTTTCATAATCTTGCGCTTCAATGGTAACTACAATACCCGAGTTTGCAAAAGGATTATTACGTTTAGAAGGCGACCAACCATTAGTAACTATTTCGCCAGCAGCCGTAGCGCAAGGAGCGATGATCCCTCCAGGACACATACAAAAAGAATAAACACCTCTGCCCATTACTTGATGAACCAATCCATAAGAAGCAGCTGGTAAAAATTCACGTTTTTTTCCAACCTCATTTATAGTACAGTGATATTGCAAACTATCTATTAATGCCTGAGGGTGTTCAACACGTACACCCATCGCAAATGTTTTACCTTCTATTAATATATTTTTTTTATGTAATAATTCAAAAATATCTCGAGCGCTATGCCCCGTCGCCAATATAACAGCATCAGCATTAAATTCAATGCTACTATTTGTTTCTACATTAACACCTACAACGCCTCTTATTTTATTTTCTTGTATTAAAAAGTCGGTTACTCGTGTATTAAAATGCACTTCCCCACCATGATTGAGAATGGTTTCACGCATGCACTCAATAATTTGAGGAAGTTTATTTGTACCAATATGAGGATGAGCTTCAATTAAAATATTTTCATTTGCTCCATGACCTACAAATATTTCTAACACTCTTGTAACATCACCTCGCTTAGTTGAGCGGGTGTATAATTTACCATCGCTGTAGGTACCTGCCCCTCCTTCGCCAAAACAATAATTAGAATTTGGATTTACAAGGTGTTCTTTATTAATAGCTGCTAAATCCCTTCTTCTATTTTTTACCTCTTTTCCTCTTTCAATCAAAATAGGTTTAAAGCCTTTTTCTATCAATTGTATGGCAGCAAATAAACCCGCGGGTCCTGCACCAATTACAATTACCTCTTTTTTATTTTTTACATTGGCGTAATTTAATGAGTAGTTAAGAGCATTTGGTATGGGCTCATTTACATACACATTAATTCTTAAGTTAATTTTTATATTTCTAGAACGAGCATCAACCGACCGTTTCATTATTTTTAAAAATGTAATGGTTGTTTCTGGAACTACTAGTTGTTTAGCGGCTATCGATTTTAAAAAGCTATCGTTGGCAGCTTGTTCTGGAGTAAGAACAAGATTAAATTCATGTATCATTTATAGCAAAGGCACATTTTTATTGTGCAATTTTTAGTTAAAAAAATTATCAGTAAAGTAGTTTAATAACTATCCTTCAAAGGTAATGGAAATTAGAAACACCTTTGACCTAAGTTTATCAATAGGGTTTGAAAAAATAGTGTTGTCTTTTATAATTAGATTATTAATACCCATTGATACTTTACCTTCTATGGCAAACTTAAAATATTCTAAATAAAATTCTGCACCTGCCCCTGCTTCATAGAAAAAATCATCGCGTCTAATTTTTAATAGTTGCTCTGAAAGAATAACACCAGTATTATCTACTTTTCGTTTAGATTGCAAGTCTAGGGCATATCCACCGCCAGCAAGCAAATAAGCGCCTACATTATTTACTCTTTTTGAGCGAAGTTTTATATCTACAGGAAAATTTAAAAAAGCAGATTCTATATTTTTAACGCGGGTGATGGTATCATTTACACCTTGAAAATAATATTCCACGCTTCGTCCAGCAAATGCGATGTTAGGCAAAAACCTTAACGTTAAGTATTTTTGTAAACGCAGTTCAGCTAAAAAACCTATATTAAAACCTGGCTTAGCATAGGAAATAATACTTTTAAGTGAATCGAATTGTTCAAAATTTTTCTCCGTACGAATAACAAAATTTGTTTTGCTAAAACTTAAAGCAAAACCAAAATGTAGTGGCTGATTGTAATAATTTCTTAGATTACCTCTTTCATTAGGGTCTTGCGCCTTTAATATAAGAGCCAAACTAATTATTAAAAATGTAAAAATATATTTTATTTTCGCTTTCAATCGTTTAAAATTGTTTGTTAACTAACGGAAGATCTATAGATTTATTTTATTTCTTAGCAATATATATGCTAGCGATACCAAATGCAAGTATAACGATTTTTGTTTCTTTAAATCCTGCATTATTTAATATATTTAAAAAGGCTTCACCATCAGGAAAAGCATTTACCGATTCTGGTAAATAATTATAAGCAGCACTATCTTTTGAAAACAATTTACCTATGAAGGGAGTAACGTATTTAAAATAAAATTTATAAAGTTGTTTTATTGGAAACTGGCGTGGTTTGGAGAACTCCAGAATAATGGCAGTACCACTGGGTTTTAAAACGCGATAAATATCTGCGATCCCTTTTTCTAAATTTTCAAAATTTCGAACTCCAAACCCAACAGTAATCGCATCAAATGTATTATCCTCAAATAATAGGTTTTCAGAATCGCCTAATCTTAAATCTATTTTTTGTTGTAAGCCTAACTTATTTATTTTCTCAACTCCTAATTTTAACATTCCTTCTGAAATATCAACACCTATTATTTTATCAGGATGAAGCTTCATTCCTTCAATTGCGAAATCTGCCGTGCCGGTAGCAATGTCTAAAATTAACTTTGGTTGAGATGGTTGCAACAGTTGAATACTTTTTTTTCTCCAGCCTTTATGAATACCCAATGAAAGTAATTGATTTAAAAAATCATAACGATAAGCAATGTTATTAAACATGGTGGCCACCTGTTCTTTTTTACTTATATTTTTATCTTTATATGGGGTTACAGTTGACAATGGAAAAAGTTTAATGATATTAATAGTATGTGGTCGTTGATCGCTATAATTTTAACCGAACCGCTTCTTCAAATAATTGTTTTTTATTGATGGGTACTACTCCTGTTTGCTCGCATACCAAACCACCCGATAAATTAGCCAACGTAGCTGTTTTAACAGCAGAAAGTTTTAAAGCGATACACAACGCTGTGATGCTAACAACGGTATCTCCTGCACCAGATACATCTGATATATTACGCATATGGGCTGGAACAATAATTTTAGTTTCATTGGTATGGATATACAATCCTTTATCTGAAAGGGTAATTAAAGCGGATTCGATTTTTTGTTTTTTAATAAAGGCACTCACTACCTCCGTCAATTCTTTAATATTGTTATGATCAAAATCTGATTGAATGCCTTCTTTTAATTCTTTTAAATTAGGTTTAAAAAGGGTAACGTTTTTATACTCCCAAAAATTATTTTTTTTAGGATCCACTACGATGGGTATCTTTTCTTTAGCGGCTAAACTTATAACACTATTAATAATGGTAGGTGTTAAACAACCTTTATCATAATCTTCGAAAATAATAACATCAATTTTTTTTTCGGTAATTATTTTCTTTATATTTTTTATAATTTTATCTGCTTCCGTTTTATTTGCTGGAATATTGGTTTCTTCATCTACTCGAATAAGCTGATGATTATTACCGATGATGCGCGTTTTAACAGTAGTACTACGTTGTTTACTTTTAACCAACTGATCGCTTGAAATCTTTTGTTTTTTTAATAAATCAAAAAATAATTTTCCATTTTTATCATTACCTATTATTGAACAAAGTATGGGCTTAGCACCCATTGCTTGAATGTTTAGTGCTACATTAGCAGCCCCGCCCAAACGATCATTTTTTTTATTTATATCTACAATAGGTACTGGTGCCTCAGGAGAAATACGGGTTACGCTGCCCCACAGGTAGGAGTCAATCATTACATCACCAATAATTAATACAGTAAGATTATTAAAAGAACTGAATAACGCTTTTAGTTCTACCGACATTTTTATTTTAATTTAGCGAGTGCTTCTTTTATTCTTTTTAATCCTTCAATCAAAATTTTTTCTGATGCAGCATAAGAAAAACGAATACAATCATCATCACCAAAAGCATCTCCAGATACTAAGGCGATGTTGCCTTCATTAAGTAAATACATACTTAAATCGCTTGAATTTTTTATAGTAATTGAATTGTATGATTTTCCATAATAAGAAGATACATTGGGGAATAGATAAAAGGCACCATCTGGTATATTTACTTTTATTCCTGGAATTTCATTTAATAATCCCAGTACTAAATCTCTTCTTTTTTTAAAAGCATCTCTCATTTCAAAAGATACAGAAGGGTTGGCTTTTAATGCTGTTATGGCAGCCATTTGAGAAATTGAGCATGTACCAGATGTAAATTGCCCCTGAATTTTTTCGCAAGCTTCAGCAATTTGAAGTGGAGCACCAATATAACCAAGGCGCCAGCCTGTCATGGCAAACCCTTTAGATAGACCATTAACCGTAATCACTCGATCATATATAAAATCAAATTGAGCTATGCTTTCATGCTTGCCTACAAAATTAATGTATTCATATATTTCATCTGAAATAACATATACGTCAGGATATTGAACAATTACCTCTGCTAATGCTTTTAATTCACTTTTAGAATAGATAGTACCACTAGGGTTACATGGTGAACTAAAAATAAGGAGCTTTGTTTTTTTAGTAATTGCTTTTTTTAATTGGTCTGGGCTTATTTTAAAGTTTGATTCTATGGTCGTTGGAATAGTAACGGGTATTCCTTCTGCTAATTTTATAATTTCAATATAACTTACCCAATAAGGAATAGGTACAATAACTTCATCGCCTGTATTTATTATACTTAAAACAGCATTGGCAATAGATTGTTTTGCACCAGTGGACACAATTATTTGTTGATACGTATAATTTAATCCGTTATCGCGTTTAAATTTTTCGGCAATGGCTTTTCGTAAATCTAAAAAACCAGCAACAGGTGTGTAATGAGTAAAATTATTATCAATGGCTAGTTTTGCAGCATCTTTAATAAATAAGGGTGTATCAAAATCGGGCTCTCCAATGCTTAGGTTGATAATGTCTCTACCTAAAGCCTGCAATTCTCTCGTTTTTTTTGACATTGCCAACGTTTGAGACTCCGATAAGTTGCTGATTCTGTTAGATAACTTTGCCATATAATAAAATTAGAGCTACAAAACTACTAAAAATTGTATTAATAGACAGAGGGAGTATAATATATCTCAAAAATACTTTACTTTGAAGAAACTATAATTTAGTATTTTCGTAAAGGAGGTTACTTGTTATATAAAAAAACTAACTACAACTTAAAGATTAAATAAGCACTTTACATTTTACGTTTTTAATTTCCGAGTGTATGCATGGTGTTTGAGTAGATTATAAAGGAATGAAACGTAATGGAAGATATTTAATGCTATTAGTACTAAAAGTATTGTATCATGAAAAAAAATTACAAAAAACATTTTGGGTATTTTGTGTTGTTGTTAGTCTTATTCATTGCATTGCCATTTTCACTTTTTGCTACCCATGTACAAGGTGGTGATATTACTTACACCTGTATAGGTGGTAATCAATATCAAATTAAGCTATCTTTTTATCGCGATTGTGCTGGGGTAGCCGCTCCCGCTCAACTTAGTGTAAATATTAGCTCTGCTTCCTGTGGAAAAAATTATGACCTTGTTCTTAATAGAGCGCCTAATACAGGTATTGAAGTTTCTCCTATTTGTCCTACTGAAGCAAGTATATGTACTGGCGGTAATATTCCGGGTGTACAGGAATATATCTTTACAGGAATTACTACCTTACCCTCTAAATGCACAGATTGGGTGATTTCGGCCAACATACCAGCAAGAAATGCAGCTATTTCAACTATTAATCAACCTGGAAGCCAAAATTTATATATTCAATCTACTTTAAATAACTTAACGGTTCAATGTAATAACTCACCTTCTTTTACAAATAGACCTGTACCATTTATCTGCGTAGGAGGACTTTATTGTTTTAACAATGGAGCTGTTGATATAGATGGAGATTCGCTATCATACAGCTTAGTTACACCGATGAATGGCCCAGGAAGTACGGTTACTTACTTGCCACCTTATAGCTCCTCTCAACCTTTAGCTTCTAGTCCAGCGGTTACTTTTAATAATGCTACTGGCGATATGTGTATGACCCCAACGGCGATACAAGTAACGGTATTTTCTATGATTGTACAAGAGTATAGAAATGGCGTATTGATTGGTAATATTGTAAGAGATATACAATTGCGTACCGTTGCATGTTCAAATGATAACCCGGTATTAACAGGAATAAACGGTACTGGCAGTTTTACTGCTACTGCTTGTGTAGGTGCACCGATTAGTTTTAATATTCCTTCAAATGATATAAATAATGGTCAAATCATAACTCTTGATTGGAATTCAGGGATAACAGGCGCTACCTTTACTAAAGGTACTGGTGCACATCCTACAGGTACATTCAGCTGGACTCCTACTTTAGCGGATGCAAGTAATATTCCTCATTGCTTCACAGTGAAAGTTACTGATGATAATTGTCCAATTTTAGGAAGTCAATCGTATTCATTTTGTATAACGGTTAGTAATTTACTAGCCGCTACTACTGTTACCAATGCTCATTGCACCACTGCTGATGGGCAAGCGGTAGCTACAGTTAATACAGGAACTCCTCCATATACCTATTTATGGACTCCTGCCGGTGGAACAGGTGCTACCTCTACTACCTTACCATCGGGTACATACAACTGTTTGGTAAAAGATGCTAAAGGTTGTTCAAGAAACATACCTGCTGTTATTGGAACAACGGCAGGTGGTACGGCCACCATAGGTTCGTTTACAAACATAACTTGTAATGGTTCGTCAAATGGTTCGATTAACGTTTCTGTGAGTGGTGCTGCAACCCCGCCATTAACGTATGCTTGGAATCCAAATGTAGGAACAACTTCTGCGGTAGGTAATTTACCCGTTGGTACCTATACTGCTACCGTGACTGATAAATATGGTTGTATTGCAACTGTTACTAAAACAATTACGGAACCCCTAGCTTTAGCTGTAAGTGCTACATTTACAAATGTTGGCTGTAATGGTGGAGCAAATGGAACAGCAACAGCAACTGTTACTACGGGTACGGGTACCGCTCCGTATACTTATTCTTGGTCACCTGGTGGATTTGCCACCTCTTCCGTATCAGGTCTAAGTATTGGCACGTATACCGTTACTGTAAAAGATGCTAAAGGTTGTACTAAACAAGCCACTGCTACTATTACACAACCTCCTGCTTTAACCATAAAGTCAACCGTTGTAAATGCTAATTGTAATCAATCAGATGGTAGCGCCAGTGTAACTGGTTCTGGAGGATTTGCTCCTTATACTTGGACTTGGTCTGGAGGGCAAACAGGTGCAAACGTATCAGGCATAGCTGCGGGTACCTATACCGTTACCATAAAAGATCTTAATTTATGCACAGCGAGTGTACCAGTTACGTTAGCAAATTTAGCTGGGCCTACTGCTGCTATTACCTCATCTGCAGATGTATCCTGTAATGGAGGTAATGATGGTAATGCTACCATATTAGTTTCGGGAGGCAGTCCTCCATTTACTTATGTATGGAATAATGGACAAATTACCCCAACTGCAACAAATCTTCCAGCTGGTATTTACTCAGTAATTGCAAAAGATACAAAAAACTGTTCTGCTACCGCAAGTATTACTATTAAAGAACCAACCACTTTAATTGCAAATGTGAATGGTATTAATCCAACTTGTTTTGGAGACTCCACAGGCAGTGCTACGGTAAGTGCATTAGGTGGCACTCCTCCTTACACTTACACTTGGAGTATTGCAAACAATCCTAAAAGTGCAACTGTAAACGGTTTAAAAAGCGGCATATATACTGTTACAGTTACCGATTTAAAAGGGTGTGTTAAAACGGCAACTACCACTTTAATTAATCCTAAAGCAATTACCTCTTCTATTGCAAATACAAAAGTATTGTGTTTAGGAAGTTGCACAGGAACTGCGACAGTAACAGCAAGTAATGGTGTTTTACCTTATACGTACTTATGGAATAATGCTACCAAACAAACATCACCAATTGCTACAGGTTTATGTGCAGGTACATACTCTGTTGCTATTAAAGATGCAAATGGTTGTCCCTCTCAAGCAACTACAGTTATAGGTTCGCCAACAGCACTTACCTCTTCAATAACACTAGAAGGTAAAGCAACTTGTTTTGGAAGTTGTGATGGTTATGCACAAGTCAGTGCTTCTGGCGGCACACCGCCCTACGCCTACTCATGGGCACCCACTGGTAATACAAATGCAAACGCCACTAATTTATGTGCTGGTAGCTACACTTGCACCGTTACCGATGCAAATGGTTGCACATCACAATCAACAGCAATAATTACGCAACCTTCTAAATTAATTGGTACAGTAAGTTCAATGAATGTAATGTGCAGTGGTAAATGCGATGGAGCAGGTACTATTAATTTTTCAGGAGGTGTTGCGCCATACACATTCTTATGGACTCCTGGTTTACAAACCCTATACAATCCTGCTGATTTATGTGTAGGGAGCAATACAGCGCTTGTTACAGATGCTAATGGCTGTTCTGTTAGTCAAACTATTTTATTAACACAACCCTCTCCTTTAAATTTAACCACTAGTGTAACTAATTCTACTTGTGGTAACTCTAATGGAGCGGCTTGCGCTGTTGTTACTGGAGGTGCAGCGCCTTATACCTATTCATGGTTTGATACATTAGGGCCTAAAACTACCTGTGTAAATGGGCTGCCTGCTAACACCTATAATGTTTCCGTTACGGATGCAAATGGTTGTATCGCAATAAAAAATGCAAATATTAATGATAATGCTGCTCCTACAGTAGGCATAGCGAGCTCAACAGATGTGAAGTGTTTTGGCGGCACTACGGGTACTGCTATAGCAACAGCTAGTGGTGGTACAGGTTCACTCATTTATAAATGGACACCAGGTGGACAAACAGTCCAAAACCCTACTAATTTAAAAGAAGGAATTAATACCATAACCGTAGAAGATGCGAATGGATGTAAAGCTTCAGCATCTGTTACTATTTCACAAGCTCTAAAAATTGTTTCTGCTATTACCAATGTAAATAATGTAAGTTGTAATAGTAGTTGTGATGGATCTGCCACTATATTATACGCAGGAGGTACGCCAGCTTTAACTATTAAATGGAGCGATCCTGCGCAACAAACTACCCCTCAAGCTTCTAATTTATGTGCTGGTAAATATAGGGTTACGATAACAGACGCCGCAGGTTGTTCTCTTATTGACTCAGCTACCATTATTAGTCAACCCAATCAGCTACAAATATTAAGCAGCAAGGCTAATGATCTTGTATGTAATGGAGACAATAGTGGTAATATAAATGCTAACGCAGCAGGAGGAACTCCTTTTTATATCTATAATTGGGTACCAAATGTTAGTAATACTTCTACCGCTAATAATTTAAGCGCTGGCACTTATACCTTAAATATTGTTGATATGAAAGGGTGTAAAACCACCAAAAACTGGGTGCTTAAAGAACCTAGTAAACTCCAAGTTGTTAATAGCACACAATCATCTACCTGTAGTTTAACCAATGGAAGTGCAACAGTGACTGTATCTGGAGGCTCTCCTAATTACACGTATCAATGGAATGATAAAAAATTACAAGCTCTTTTATCTGCCACCAGTTTATCACAAGGTGAATACATCTGTGTAATTAAAGATGCCCATGATTGTATTATTATGGATACCGTAGAAGTAAAAGATTTACCTGGGCCAAAAATAGATAGCATAAAAGCTACACCAGTATTGTGCTTTGGAGGTAAAACAGGTACAGCAAAAGTGTTTGCATCGAGTGGTACAAATCCCCTAAGCTATTTATGGATGCCGTCCTTTCAAACGAACACTGTAGCTGTTGGTTTTGAAAAAGGGACTTATAATGTAATTGTAAAGGATGCAAACGGTTGTACTACTAATGGAACTACCATTATAAAAGAGCCCACTAAACTTTCTTTAATTACAAGCCCACGCGATACTATTTGTTATGGTGGCAAAACACAAATATATGCACAAGGAGTAGGTGCAAATCCTCCCTATTTTTATGATTGGAAACCAACGAGCAGCTTATCTGGTCCTGGCCCTCATGCGGTGAGCCCACTTTCAACTACGGTATATCAAGTAGATATTAGAGATGCTAATGGTTGTTCTGAAGCTGCCACAATTCAATTAGTTGTTCGTGATCCTCTTAAAGTAATTGCTACTGATAAAACAATTTGTGATGGTTCTACTACCACTATTACTGCAAATGTTACTGGTGGAAAGCCCAAAGGCTACACTTATTTGTGGAGCAATGGAATGTTAACCCAATCACAATTAGTAAAACCTACTTTAATTACTTCGCCTGCTAAATACATTGTAACTGTTAACGATGGCTGCTCACTGCCTGCTTATGATACCGCTACTGTAACTATTAATCCAAAATCAATTGGTGTATTGTATGGCTCTGATACTTTGGGTTGCGAACCTTTATCGGTTAATTTTAATGCTGTTAGTAATAATGGTGCAAAATATACTTGGAACTTTGGAGATGGAACAACTGGAGTTGGCGCATCACCAATACATACTTATTTAAATGCTGGCTTATTTACAGTTACCCTTAATGTTATTACATTACAAGGTTGTATTACCTCCATTGTTGATACGAATTATGTACAAGTTTTTCCTACGCCAACAGCTGACTTTACCACTACTCCTACTTCTACTACGTTTATATCCCCCACGGTTGATTTTATAGATCAATCGGTAACAAACATTTCTACGTGGTTATGGAATTTTGATGATCCTTTAACGAAAAAAGAAAATACTTCTACTCTTAAAAATCCTGAACATAAGTTTAGTTGTATGGGTGATTATAATGTTATGCTTATTGTAGTTTCGAAAGATGGTTGTATCGATACCGTTAATCATATATTTGAAGTGAAAGATGACTTTACATTTTATGCTCCAAATGCATTTACACCAAATGGAGATGGATTTAATGAAATATTTTTACCGAAAGGCATAGGGTTTGAGCCTAATTCATTCACCTTGTCTATTTACGATCGTTGGGGTAATTTTATTTTCTTTAGTGATGACCCAACAAAAGGATGGGATGGCAAAGCGAATCATGGAGAAGAACCTGCGCAACAAGATGTGTATGTTTGGAAAGTAAGGTTAAAAGACAATGTTGGTAGAATACATAAATATTCTGGACATGTAACCATTGTAAAATAACTCCCAAACTAACATTGTATTAAAATAAAAGAAGGATATTGAAAGTGTTTCAATATCCTTCTTTTATAAGAAACAAAAAATGTGGGTTAATTGACAAAATTTAGACTGTTTTTAAGTAATTATTTTAAAGTGGACAAAATTTAGGCTATAAAATTCATGGAATTTGGACCTTTAAAAAAGCATACATAAATTTAATTTTCCTATTCATCAAATTGATTTTATGAAAGAAGTTAATGAAATTATTTAGTAACTGTTGGTATACAATATTTAAATAAGGTAATGGTGCAAAAAATAGTTGGTGGATTTGATAAAAAATTGTTGTATAATTCAGCCGTAAATCAGAAGAGAAGTTGGCTCTGCTGGAGAGCAACCCACTAGCAATATGATTTACCACGAAAAATG
>JBDTFR010000051.1:0-11165 GCA_039937835.1 Bacteroidia bacterium
CATTTTTCGTGGTAAATCATATTGCTAGTGGGTTGCTCTCCAGCAGAGCCAACTTCTCTTCTGATTTACGGCTGAATTATACAACAATTTTTTATCAAATCCACCAACTATTTTTTGCACCATTACCCTTTTTTATTAATCAACTCTTGTAAATAATCATATAATTCTCCTAATTCCTTAGGTACGGGATATCCTGGGTCACCGAAAACAGCTCTTTTGCCTTCTACTTCAACAAATGAATACATATTATACGGATGATTAAAACTCCATATTTCTTTAGGCAATTCTTTTACTTTTTTTTGAATGCCCTTTATATCTGTTTCTGAAAGTGTTTTAACTTTAGTCGTAGGTTGGTTCGATTCTGCATCCATCATATATACATCACCATTCGTTTTAATCAGATATTCAGTAACAGCGCCAGTAAACCCACCACCATTACCAAATTTAACTTCTTTTATTTCTTTATTCATTTTTAACTCTTCGGTTTTATTTTCTTGTGTAACAGTGTTTACTTGTTTACGAGAGGAGCAACTGGAGGTGCTAAAAAGAACAAATAAAATAGTACTTAATATTAATTTCATAGGCAGTCGTGGTGATTATATTGTTTATTCATTTTAAATTAACCTTTAAATTGTTAAATATTGTGTTTAATTATATACCTTAAATACTAATTTATAAATTTAAAACGTTACACCTAAAATATAAAGGGTTATTAACTTATTTCTGTTAGCTAATAATTAAAGCGAAGTTAAACAAAAAGCGATAAAAAAAATATATTTGTAAATATCCAACAAAAATCAATTCTATTATTAAGTAGCTGTTAAAAAGAATGTATGAAATTATTTGTAAAAAACATTGAAGAAAGTATTAATGAAATTCAGTTAGAAGCTTTGTTCGCTCCATTTGGTGAGGTGGTTTCTACTAAAATAATTTATGATACCATTACTTGGGAATCAAAAGGTTTTGCATTTTTAGAAATGTTAAAAAAAGAAAATGCATTAAAAGCAATTGAAGCATTAAATGGAAAAGAAGTAAAAGGACTAGAATTAATAGTTCAAGAGGCAATAGATAAAAAAAGATAATATAATGTTAATTTGAATAGTATGTGCAGAACGCTTATTTTTAATTTTATTATTTGCCTTATCACTTTTAGTTCTTGCTCCAATAATAAGAAGACCCCAACCCACAAAGATTCTGACACGTTAATAGTAAATAACGACAGTATCCTTAAAATACTAAAAACAATACATGCATCAGCTAAAGCAAAACAATTAGATAGTTTATTTAAAAACAAAGCTAAAGCAGGGCGGTTTAATGGTGTTGTTTTAATTGCACAAGAGGGTCAAATAATTTACGAATTTGCATCGGGCTATTCAAATATTAAAACAAAAGATTCGCTAACCAAAAATTCTGTTTTTCAATTAGCATCTACCTCAAAAACATTAACGGCAGCAGCTATATTATTACTTAAAGACCAAGGTAAACTAAAACTTACGGATACACTTCAAAAATATTTTCCAAATTTTCCGTATCCTAACATTACTATTCAAAACCTATTAACTCATAGATCAGGTTTGGGTAATTATTTATATTTTGGTGAACCATATTGTGATGACAAGTATTGTTATAATGGTAAAATACTAAATAATAATACTCTTTTAGGGATGATGATGAATGAAAAACCTGCACGTTGTTTTCCACCAAATAAAAAATTTCAATACTGCAATACTAATTATGCATTACTCGCATCCATTGTAGAAAAAATTTCTTCTATGAATTTTTCGGATTTTATGCAGAAAAATATATTTAATCCCTTGGGTATGAAAAATACTTTCGTGCGTACGTCGTCCAACTACAATGCAAATAGTAAAACAGCAACCGTTGGACACACCCCCTTTTTTAAGATAGAAGAAAACGAATATGCAGATGCTGTAGTAGGTGATAAGGGCGTTTATTCAACTGTTGAAGATTTATTTTTATGGGATCAAGCATTATATTCAAACAAGCTGTTAAAACAACAGACAATTAAAGAGGCATTTACAGGCTATAGCAATGAACATAGCGGTAAAAGAAATTACGGATATGGCTGGCGCTTATTAGATAATGGGCATAATGACAAGATCGTTTATCATAATGGATGGTGGCATGGGTATAATTCTTTATTTTTTCGGCGCCCATCAGATCGTACTACTATTATTATACTTTCTAATAAAGATAATCGAAGCATTTATCAAATCCAAGACATTGTTGCTATTTTAAACCCCTATTCAAAAGAGATTAATGTAGAACAATGAGCAAAAAAATCTACATTTAATCATGAAGGGTGTTTGAATTTAATGTATTTTTGTGACTTTCCTATTCGTAAAAGCCTAAATTTAGGCGATAGTTGAATCTTAAATTTCAAAAAAAATAGTTGGTATAATTATTACTTAGAGTAAAAATTGAATTAATTTTTAAATCAATACAACAAACAAACAAACAAAATAATTTTCCACTTTATGAAAAAAATATTTTATTTAGCAGCGTTCCTCCCTTTTCTTTTTATTTTTAGTTGTAAAGAGGGTAATAAACAAACATCAGTATTATCTGTAGAAGATAGCTTAAGAGCCGTTACTGGTGGGTATAATGTTCGTATGCAAGAGCAAGATTCTAGCATCCAGTCGTTTATTACTGGTTTTAATGAGATACAAGCTAACTTAGATGCCATTAAAGAAAAAGAGAAAATAGTAACTACTAATAGTAAAACTGCTGAAACCCGTAAAGCAAAAGCAGAGCAGATTGTTGATGATATTCAAGCGATGTATGACATCATGAATAAAAATAAACAACGTTTGGCATCCATGAAATCTCAATTAAATTCTTCAGGGAAAAAAAGCGCTGAACTTGAAAAATTCATTACCCGTTTAACAACAGATATTGAATCAAAAGATGCTCAAATTAATGAAATGAAAACACAGCTAGAACAGTTAAATGTTGCGATGACAGCATTAAACACTAGTTACCAAGAAGCAACCCAAGAATCGCAAACAAAAACTGAAAAGTTAAATACTGCTTATTATGCTTTTGGAACAGCTAAAGAACTTTCAAAAAATGGCGTATTAACAAAAGAAGGCGGGTTTATTGGTCTTGGAAAAACATCTAAAGTAAAAGAAGATTTTAATAAAACATACTTCACTAAAGTAGATATTTCTTCTACTAACTCGATAACCTTAGGCGCTAAAAAAGCAAAAATTATTACTACTCATCCAGTAGGGTCATACAAAATAGAAGGCGAAAATGATAGAGCTGATAAGATTACCATTTTAAACCCTGAAGAATTTTGGAGTGCTTCTAAATACTTAGTGGTTGTTATTGACTAATAAGTAAATATTTTATTTTTTAATAAGAAAACATTCATCGTAAGATGGATGTTTTTTATTTTAAACTAGTTTTCTTTTTTTATAAAACTACCTGATAGGTTACACTTCTTTATTTCCACCATACTAGTATTAAAAAAAAATTTTTAAAATTCTGAAATAATCATTCGTAAAAAATTTAAATTATCGCAATTAGAACTAAAGCAGGTCCCACGCAAGCGCTTTCTGCTCCTATTTTTTAGGAGTGGTTATTAATTTGTTTTTCCAAATCCTCAACAGAAAAGAGTCGAATGAATTTTTTAGAAGTCTTTAGTGTGATTAAGCGAGCAGGACTAGAGGCCATGTAAACGAATAGGGATGAAAATACTTTTTTCATTCGGTCAATCGTTTTTAAATCATTTGCCGAATCACTTTTTCTTACCATAAAGAACAAAAGTTCAGTAGGGTTTAGTTCTTCAACAGCTGCCTCAACAGAAACAAGCGGAACATTGCTTCCTAGATAAATTACTTTATGTCCAGCATTTCGAATTAGGTATTGCGATAATAACAAACCTGTTTCATGCAATTCATCTTCCAAAAGAAAAAGGAGCCATAGTTTTTCGGGCTTTGTTGGGGGTGGTAGTGCATCAATGGCTGTGTGCAGTTTTTGACGTATTAAATTTGTGATAAAATGCTCCTGAGCAGGTGGTAAAGAATCTTTTGCCCACATAATACCGAGGCGTACAAGTGAAGGGTAAATTATTTTTAGATACGTTTCTTTTATCCCGAATCGAAGTAAAGCATTCGAAAAAAATTTATCGAATCGTTCTTCGTTAAACTCTTTGGCCGCTATAATGCATTGTGAGATGAGATATTCAATAGCATAGTCTGTAGACGTGTTGTTAGATAATTCTTTTTCAAGCAGCACATTTAATTGTTCATCTGTCATTGCGCACAGTTCGGAGATTTTAAAATCACCATTCATTAAGCTTACAATGTTTAGCAAGCGCCTAAGTTGTAATCCATCATAATAACGGGTATTCCCTTCGCTACGACTAGGGTTCAATGCCTTGTACCGCTGTTCCCACATACGAATGGTGTGTGCCTTTATTCCTGAAAATTTTTCTAAATCCGAGATGGAATAGGAGTCCATATTGTTTAAGTTTATGCGAAAATATATAAACGTTTTGATATAACTATATTTTTTATAATAATTTTTTAGTAACGGGTTTAGCGTCGCTTTTAATTTAGTAGACAACTAAAATCAAGTAAATAATAATATTAATGGATGCATTAATTGGCTATCTGCCTGTGTATAAGTCGATCGTTACTGATCCAGTAACCACTTTGTTTTTGATTATCAAATTTCAATGAAGCATGGTTAATTAGAAGTTTATTAATTTTATTGCCTCAATACTAGGGCGTTAAGAAATATGTTTAAATAATTGTAAATAAATTTAAACAAACAGTTATTATTTTGTTTAGATTTGTTTCGAAATAGTTAAACAAAATATTAATTAAAGATAAAAAAATGAGAAAATCAATCTACAAATCTATTCTAATCCCTGCTATAGCAATGCTATTTGCCGGACAAGCATTTGGCCAAACAGCCGAATTGCAGGTAATTCATAATGCAGCCGATCCTGCCGCTGCAACTGTTGATGTGTATGTAAACGGTAAACTTACACTGGACAATTTTAAATTTAGAACAGCAACACCCTTTGTAACCTTACCAGCTGGTGTTGTATTAAATATCGGTATTGCACCAGGAAATAGTACTTCGGTAACCGATACACTAAAAAATTTCATTGTTACACTTGCAAGCGGAGAGCGCTACATAGCAGTGGCGAATGGCGTTTTAGAGCCTTCAAAATTTGCCATTAATCCTGATGGGAAATCAACTGCTTTCACCTTATTTTTAAAGAATCAAATTCGTAAGGTTGCAGTAAAATCCACTGATGTAGATTTCGTTGCGGTACATGGTGCGAGCGATGCACCAAAGGTGGATGTAATTGCAAGAACAGTTACTACTTTAGTGAATGATGCTTCATACAGCAACATTACGGGTTATGTTTCTGTACCTGCTGCTAAGTATGTATTAGACGTTACCCCTGCAGTAGGCACACCAATTGTTGCTTCGTTTGAGGCAGATTTATCTACCCTTGCAGGTGGAAGTGCTGTTGTATTTGCATCTGGATTTTTAAATCCAGCAACCAATCAAAACGGTCCAGCATTTGGTTTATTCGCAGCATTAGCAAATGGAACAGTAGTGGCTCTTCCAGCAACAAGTCAAGCACGTTTGCAAGTAATTCATAATGCTGCTGACCCAGCTGCTGCAAGTGTGGATGTATATGTAAATGGTGCTTTGTTATTAGATAATTTTGCGTTCCGCAAGGCAACACCTTATATATTTGTACCTGCCGGTGTGGTGTTAAACATTGGTGTTGCGCCAGCAAACAGCAAATCAGTAACTGATACCTTGAAAAATTTTAGGGTAACCTTACAAAATGGTAACTCTTATATTGCAGTTGCTAATGGGGTGTTAGATCCTTCAAAATTTGCTGTTAATCCGGATGGAAAATCAACCGCTTTTACCTTGCTTTTAAAGGATCAAATGCGTGAAGCAGCTGTTAAACCATCTGATGTAGATTTTCTTGCAGTACATGGTGCGAGTGATGCACCAACGGTAGATGTAATTGCTAGAACAGTTGCTACTTTAGTAAATGATGCAGCCTATAGCAATATTACAGGTTATGTTTCTGTACCTGCTGCAAAGTATGTATTAGATGTTACCCCTGCGGCAGGCACGCCAATTGTAGCATCGTTTGAAGGAGATTTATCTACCCTTTCAGGTGGAAGTGCGGTAGTATTTGCATCTGGATTTTTAAACCCAGCAACCAATCAAAATGGACCAGCATTTGGTTTATTTGCTGCATTACCAAACGGAACAGTAGTGGCTTTTCCAGCAACAAGTCAAGCACGTTTACAAGTAATTCATAATGCCGCTGACCCAGCTGCTGCAAGTGTTGATGTATATGTAAATGGTACTTTATTATTAGATAATTTCGCATTCCGCAAGGCAACACCTTATATGTTTGTACCGGCAGGTGTAACGTTAAACATTGGTGTAGCACCAGCGAATAGCGCCTCTGTAAAAGATACATTGAAAAATTTTACCGTGACCTTACAAAATGGTAATTCTTATATTGCAGTTGCAAATGGCGTATTAGACCCAACAAAATTTGCTTTAAATCCTGACGGAAAATCAACCGCCTTTACTTTATTTTTACAAGATCAAATGCGTGAAAAAGCTGTAAAAGCAGGTGAAGTAGATTTACGTGTAGTGCATGGTGCAACGGATGCTCCAACAGTTGATGTATTAACAGGCAAAACTATTTTGGTAGATAATGCACAATACAGTAACATCACACCATATTTGAGTGTACCAGCAGCAGCTTACACCTTAGATATTACTCCAGGAAATAATAACGCAGTTAAAGTAGCAAGTTTCGCTGCAGATCTTAGTACTTTAGGAGGAGGAGCAGCAGTTGTTCTTGCTTCTGGAGTTTTAAATCCAGCAACCAATCAAAATGCTGCAGGCTTTGCGCTAATAGGTGTATTGCCTAACGGAACGGTAGTTATATTTAGTAATGTAACTGGTGTTGACAAAATCAATTTGGCAAACTTTAGTGTGTATCCAAATCCTACAACAGATTTCGTACAAATTAATTTTTCTGAAACAATCGCTTCAGCTTCAAAAGTTACTATTACTAATACGATAGGACAGGAAGTAAAAAGCGAAATTATTCCCAATGGAACATCTAATTACATTATTAAAACAGCAGACTTATCAAAAGGAATTTATTTTATCAGAACAACAGTAGGAAAAAGTGCTTCCACCCAAAAATTGATTGTTGAGTAATTAAACCAATATTAATTATAAAGTATAAGGAGGGTAACGAAAGTTATCCTCCTTTTTAGTATTGATCCCGATCATTGTTACTGGTGTCGCAATCCAATTAGTTTAACACGGAAGCATTTATCTTGGTTGTTATTTGCAGGACATTTTAAATCAGGAGAAATTATAAAAAACCCGTACCAGTGAATAACTACTGATACGGGTCGTTTAAGGTAGAGAAGAATTATTGTTTTACTACTTTAACTCTGTACAATTTCTGATTTTCAGTAACTTCTAAAAAGTAAATACCTGTTGGCTGATTGGTTATGTCAATCGTAAATGTATTGTTTTCTATTTTTGTAACTGGCACTGCTATTTTACCCAGTATATTTATTACTTTAACAGATACATCTTGTTTTTGCTGATCCAATGTTAAAGTTATTAAACCAGTTGTTGGATTAGGGTAAGCTGCTATTTTAGTTACGGCATTATCTTTTTTACTTATCCCTGTAACTTTTTTATTAACTAAAGTTAAACTACCAGTATTTCCATAGTTGGTAGAATCGTCAGTGAGGTTGAAGTTTTGCTTCTCTGTATATTTTCCAGTAACCAAGTCATATTGAAACAGCACCGCTTTATTTTCTGATAATAGACTGACTGAATAATCAAACAACAAACCAAATAGTTTTTTATCTGATGCAAATACAAGATTAGTACTATTTGATTTGATATTAGCAACCGTGTCTAACGCTATTTTATTTTGTAGTACGGTGTCTTTTAAATTGAGTTTATAAATTATGTGGGGGTATTTTGCACTAAGATTGCCGTCAAAGAGCATTCCATATAATATGGTGTCAGAAGTTTGAACTAATGAAGATGAAACACGAGGGCCAAAAGAGGAGCCAAAAATATAGAAAAAATTACTAATATCTGTGCTTGGGTTGTAATTAATAACAGATTTTACATACGTATAAGGCTGTACACCAAAGTATAATTGATTATTGGAAGTTCTTAACATATCATAGTTTGGTGCAACAGGCAGCCAAGCTTTCTTCGTAAATTTAGAAGTAGCAGGATCATAATTATACATTTTACCAGTTAAGTCGCCAGAAGGCAACCAATAGTTACCTGCGCCATAAAAAGTGCCGTCTGCTGCTTTTACTAATGACACACTCGGATTTTCGATGCTTGTTTTGGATGTATCGAAATCCATTTTTTTTGTATACACTGAAGTAGAAGGATTGAACATATAAATTACCCCTTTTCCCTTCGCCCCTCCATACCTGGTTACACCATAAAGCATTCCGTCATTCCCCTCGGTAAGTGTTCCTGCTGGTGTAGCACCTAATGAATCAATGAAATCCCATTTTTTTGAAAACACATTGTTAATTGGATCATATTGATAAAGCACGCCAGTGCCGTTTGCCCCACCAGCGGATGTCACACCATATAACATCCCGTCAGTGCTTTGCATGAGCAGTTGGGGACTCTTACCTTCTAGTTCAGAAGTGAATTTTTTTTGTATTGAGAAATTATTTCCAGAGATATCTGTTTTAAAAATAAAACCAAAATTGGAAACTCCATCTCCATTAGTAACACCCCATATTTCTGTTTGGGCGTGCAGGAAGGATTGGCTAATCATATAGCCGATTAAAAATAGTACTCGTTTTTTCATAGTGTTTAAGTTATAAATTGTTAATTAATGGTAAGGGGTATAGTGATAAGTAGTTTAAATTGACAACTAAGAAATTAATTTAGGGTATGCTATAAAATATTCGATGGCTTCAGCTTCATATTGTTTTTATTTCTCCTCGGCCTTCTGCACTAGTTACTGATATTAAAAGGAGGAAATTCTTGGGTAAGTATAAAAATTATATAAAACGATATGTGGGTTCAAAAGTAAAAAATAATCGATGATAAGACTATCATCTCACCTTAATTTATGTTAAATTATAATTTTTTTTCGGATTTTTAATTGTTTTAATCAATGTGGCCAGCAATCACATGCATTTTTTTACAAAATGGAGTTAAATGCAAGGTTCAACATTAACAATTCTATTCTACTTTTGTACTAAATGAAGTACTCGTACGTTTAAACCCTCACGAACAAAAAGGCCGAAGGTTGCAAGTTATTATATGAAGAGACGCGCATTTATAAAAAATAGTTTTTTAGGCATAACAGGTTTAGGCATTTTAACGGGCTTTTATTCTTGGCAAATTGAGCCCTTTTGGTTGGAGTTTGTGAAAATAAAAATGCCCATAAAAAACTTATTAAGCCATTTAGTGGGAAAAACAATAATGCAAATTAGCGATATTCATATCGGAAAGCGATTTGACTATAATTATATTATCAAATCATTTGAAACGGCAAAACAATATAACCCCGATTTTGTGGTGTATACAGGAGACTACGTAACCGCTCACAAAGGCCAAGTCGAATACGAAGATTTAAAACTCGTACTCCAAAATGGTGTTAAGGGAAAAAAAGGGACGATTGCAATTTTAGGAAACCATGACTATGGCAGAAATTGGTCACAAGTAGAAGTTGCAGACAAAATTTCAGAGATTATTAGCGAAAGTGGAATTCAACTTTTAAGAAATGAACAGCTTGAAATTGATGGTTTAAATTTTATAGGTTTTGACGATTATCGTGGTCCAAATTTTAAACCTGAAAAGGTGATGAGTGAATATGATAACCTAAAACCCAATATTGTACTTTGTCATAATCCGGACGTTTGTGATTTAGATGTTTGGAATGATCATAAAGGTTGGATTTTATCAGGGCATACGCATGGGGGACAAGTAAAACTTCCTTTTTTTGACCCTCCCTTTATACCGGTTAAGAATAAAAGATATACTGCAGGTAAGTTTGATTTAACAAACGAACGAACACTCTATATCAATAGAGCATTAGGACTTATATGGCAAATTAGATTTAATGTTAGACCCGAAATAACCATTTTTGAACTTGAAATGGGTTAAGAAAATTCTTTAACAAGGCTTTATTATACAAATACTCCAAAAATTAATCAGCAAAAATGAGGCTGATAAAAAGTAATAGCGGTTTATATATTAGAGATATGATGCCTTAAATATTATAACAATAATTAAATTCCGATTGAATTACTAAATTTGAGGTAAACATATTTGCGGATATATGTAACAGTGCGTTTATTGGCATGTTTGCGCGAATTGTGAAACGACAGTGCGAACAATAAGACAAACAGACAAGAAAAATAAATAAAATATGAGTAAAATAATATTTGACAGTGGAATATCACTTGATGGTTTTTTTGCAGGAGATAACAGAAGCCCTAAAAATCCTATGGGCGGTGTTTCAGGGCAAATTCATTCGTGGATGTTTAATCAAAAAACTTTCTGGGAATACTTAGGTTTTGAAGGAGGCAAAGAAGATGGACCTGATGGAAAATTTATTAGAGAGACAATTGAACGAACAGGTGCATTCATTATGGGGAAACTTATGTTTGATGAAGGCGAAGCCAGTTGGCCAAATGACCTATACAAAGCTGAGCTTTACGTGTTGACACACGAAAAACGTAAACCGTGGGTTCAAAAAGGGACAACAACTTTTTATTTTATCAACGACGGAATACAAAGTGCATTAGAAAAAGCCAGGCAAGCTGCAAAAGGGAAGGACATAAGAATACAAGGAGGTGCGAATACTATTCAACAATTTCTCAACGCCGGACTTGTGGACGAATTTTTTCTTCACATCGCACCTGTTTTTCTAAGAACAGGTATCAGACTGTTCGACGGTATTGACAAAGACATATATGATATACAAATTGTATCGTCCTGAAAAAAGTTTACACTTTTTGGTTAATAATCCTGTTACAAGTTTACATATTTTTTTTAATCCTAAATACACTTTACATTTGTTTAACCAGATGAAGCGACAACGAGCAATGCTG
>JBDTFR010000052.1:0-12033 GCA_039937835.1 Bacteroidia bacterium
CGTATTCATTATATAATCGTTTAACTTCTGTAGCCTGCAAAAAGGGATTATCTGCACATATTCTAATAATGGTAGAAATACCGAAGTATTCAGCAGCATCAATGAATCGTTTTAATACATCATTTTCATCACCCCTAAATATATTAACATTCAGTTTCTTACCCGTTTCAGCAATCTCATCGTCTATTTTATTAATGGTAGTTGCAATTATAATTTGACACTTATCAAAAAAATCCAATAGATTTTTTATCATGATCTCCAATATGGTGAGATGATTATAAAACGGCATAAGCATCTTACTTGGCAATCTGGAGGAGCCTGCACGTGCTTGTATTATTATACCACATTTATTAATATTCATTTGCGAAATCTTTAATTTCTTTTATAAAATCTGGATAATTTTTTGAAGCATCGTAATGCTTAAAAAATGTTGCTTTTGCCGCATGTCTTTTAGATTCTATTTCTTCTTTATTATTAAAATATTTATTCAATTGATCTGCTAAAACAGGTAGATCAAAGTTAACGTCAATTAAAAATCCGTTTTCATTGTTTACTATTTCTGGATTACCCACTGTGTTGGTAGCTACCATAGGAATACCAAAAGAGGCAGCTTCCATCAAAGAAACGGGAATTCCTTCAATCTGGCTTAAGTTAATAATCAGATCAACGCTATTATTTTCATAAAAATTTATTACTTCCGAATGTGGCATTAATCCCACCAAAGTACAGGATTTTTCTAAATTAAATTTAGAAATTTCTCTTTTTACTTTTTCAACATCATTACTATCCCCTGGTCCAAAATGCACCCACTTTACAGCTATAGTAAGCATTGACAAGAGTTCGGGTATTTTATAAATTCTCTTATTTTCATCAATATTAGAACAACTTACAAACAGATAAGGTTCTAAGTTATTCTTCAGCTTTTGCTCGTTAATTTTAATAGGAGCTATAACCCCTAAACGTGCTATTTTAAATTTGGCTTTAAACGTTGGAAATAACTTTACAAAATGATTATACGCATGTGTTGATATTGGAAATATTAAATCCGTTTGCACTACTTTCCATGTTTCAAACCCTAAAAAAAGATACTTTGATGTTGGATAAATAGTATACCAATCTTTATGGTAAACATCATACGCATGAGCTCTGCTAACGATCGGGTATTTATTTTTGTTTACAAATTTGTTAAAAATACTACTGATAACTACCCCGCCGTGTAACCAATAATTATAAAACAAAATATTTGTAAATTTATTTTTTTTTATATAATCACTTAAATTATTAGCACAAGCATATGAATAACGAAGTTGTGAAAAATTCCTCTTATTGTATTTTATATGATTAAAGGATTCTCTACCCTTCACTATCTCAAATAACATAATATACCAAGTAACAAACTCTCTTTTTATTTTCTGAAATAGGCTTAGCTTATTTATGCTATTGTTAATACATAATATTTCAATCCCTGTAATGTCTTGAATACGATTTTGATTTGGTAAATAGGAAAATTCATCGTAAGGTATGATAATCACCTTTTTAAACTCTTTTATTAAATAAGGCAATTCATTAAATAAATAAGTTTCCTGATGACCATATGGAAATTGTTTTGTGAATAAAAACAAGATACTATCTTTCAAAATTTAATTATTTTATTTAATGCGTTAAACTTATACAACAATCAATTAAGTATTTTTGTATCAAATTGACGAATAAAGTTGTTCAATGTATGTTCTGTTTTCATAATACTTACACTACTTTTAGCCATATTAATTGATTCCGAATCGCATAATTGGGTTGCAGCAAGTATGGCATCTGCCAAGGAGCCAGTATTATTTTCCTCACATAAAAATCCATTCACACCCTCTCTCACTAATAAATGAGTTTGACCAACATTTTTCGCTATTATAATATTCCCCTTTGCCATGGCTTCTGAAATTACTAATGAAGGAAAATTTTCATACTTCTGTGTGGAAACAAATATACGGGACTCCACAAATACTTCTTCTAGATTCGCAGAATTTAGTACAAAAACATTTGTTAATTGATTTAGATGGATACTATTTTTCACCGCTTCTAACAAAGGCCCCTTTCCATAGATATTTACCTTCCATTTTTCTTGACTAAAAACAGGATTTTGGTATAATATTTTAATAGCCTCTAAAAAAAACAAAGGGTCTTTCTGTTCGTCCATTCTAGCAGCAAAAACAATAGTATCCGTCTTTTTTCCTGGATTATAATCTAAAATTACCCCAGTGTATCGTGTATTATAGGTACGAATTGAATTATAGTGTGCAATTATTTTATTTTTCTCAATAAATTCTTTAACTGAAGAATACCAAGTGTGTATATTTTGAAATTTTATGTTTTTAAAAAAAAGACCATATTGTGAGTAAAAGTAATAAGGTGCTGAATTTAAAAGATAATTTTCAGGGATTCGGCAATCAACTATAAAATAATCTAATTGAACATTAAAATAATTGAAGAGTTTGTAAAAATAATATTCTCTGGGATTATAAAAAGGGACAACAAGCTTTGCTATTTTGTATTTTTTAATAATACCGCGCACAATAAATGCGTTTATTACATTCCCTAATAAATATTTATTTTTTCTGTTTATAAAGTTGAGAAATCGAAAGTTAAAATATTTATAATTTTTAGTGTAAATAATATTCGATTGTTCTGATTCTCGCCCCGAATCTACAATGTTATTTAAGTCATCAGTGATCAGAAATAATTCATGATTAGTTCCTTGCGTTTTATTATAGTCAGTGAAAAAATCGTAAAAAAAGCGTTCTGCTCCACCTCCACCAGATAAATTAGGTATATCAAAAAACAGAATAGCTAACTTCATTTAAACAATCCAACGGGTTTTAATATTTTATACTTAAAAATAAGCTCCATCTGCTTTAATGCTTTTTTAAGATGAGGTTCTTTTTCAACACCAAAATTTTCGTGAGGAACTGGCGGTAATTTCATAATCCGATCAAATTCATTTTCCGTCATTTCCCATTTTTTTATAATATACTCTTTATCACTTTGTTGAACGTCTAGCGGATAGGTTGGCTTTTTTAATTCCTCAAGCGCATCTTGCCTTCTAACAAAGCCTGCCATTATCAGATTAGACAAATGAGCCTTTCGCTTATCAACCAAAAATTTTTGAGGTAGAATATACCCTTGATAAAAACGAGTAAAAATACTTTCATAATGCTTGTATTCGTATAAATTATAATTATAGTTACGTACCAGTTCTTCTTTAATATCATTAAGTTCAAAACCTAATTTATCAAAAACGGTATACGTTTTTATTTTATTAACATTCGTATAATAGTAATATTGTTTTTTACTTAAACTGGGTAAACCTTTTATACTTTTTTCCCCATATTGTTTATAAATACTTTTAAGATTAACCAAATCCCACTTATTCCACCATAGCCAATCTTTTGGCAATATTTCTTCTGTTACTAAATTATTTCCACTAATAATAGATTTGATATTTTTTTTCTTCGCTATTTTATATAAAGCAGCTAATATTAATTGGTCCGTAGGTACCTCTATGTCAATTACGGATGCTCTAAAATAAGCTAATTGAAGATTTTTAAACTGTTCCCAATTAACTACATAAGTATAAAGTTCAAATTCGCATTTATTTATAATATTTTTTATGTTTTGTACGGCTAGTTCTGAATCCCAACCGTTATCAAAATGCACCACCAAAGGTCTTAAACCATTTTTATAAGCCCAAATCGCCAAATAAGAACTATCCATCCCACCACTCATTCCAATAATACAGTCATATTTTTTGTTTTTTCCTTTCGTTTTAATTTCTTTTAACATTCCATTTAATATGGTTGCTCTAATTTCTTTACTACGTCGAAAAGTGTCATTGGCAACAATCTCGTACTCTTTACAAAAATTGCATACACCATCATTATCAAATTTGATAAGAGTAGAAGTTGTGTCCATAACACACCTTATACATACTTGCTCCCTCACCATCTTCATATATTCTCTGATAAAAGTAAATAATTTAATACGGGCCAAAGTTCATTTGCATTTTGCTGCGCCCAACTCTTGTTTTTGCAGTTTTTAGTTACGTTTTCTTTAATCATAGGGATGTTCAAAAATTCTAGGTTTGTGAGCTTATTTGAGTGGATTAGATCTAATACATAGGTATTCATACTGCCGTTAAACCAGTCGGCCAACGGGGCACTTAATCCTATTTTTCTCTTTCGTTTATAAATTGCTTCGGGTATAAGGTTCTTCATAGCCTCCCGCAAAATATATTTAGTATAGCCATTATTTAATTTACTTTTTTGAGGTAATGCCATGCAATACGTAACTAATCTGTAATCCATAAACGGCATTCTTATCTCTATGTGATGTTGCATAGCACCTCGATCAAAGTCTCTTAAATTATAGGGTAAATCGGTGTAATGAAATTCTTCATATAATTTCTGCTCTCCTTGGTTATTGTACTTCTTTTTTAAAGTATAAATAGAAGGATAGTGCTTAGTATGTTGTTTATTATCAATAAAAAGTGGACTAAATGCATGCTGAGGCAAGGTATATTTGTTCGGTTGATTTGGAATTACCTTCTTTACTAACTTCTTAATTTGATTTGATGGTTTTTGTCTTAACATTTTTAACTGGGCTGCATTCTTTTTAGCAGATATAAATACCTGCTGCACATCTTTGTTACCAGACATTTCCATCAATGTATTTTCAATGTTTTCAGCATACTCGAGATCATTATTTACATATGCATCTACTAAAGCCCTATTTACTGAAGACTGATAGCCATACAAATATTCATCTGCGCCATGCCCATCCAGAGAAACAACAATGTTATTGTCTCGCATGGCTTTATATACATATGTAAGACACGACAATGGAGTGCCTGTAATCATATCGGATAAGTTAGTGCTACTCTCAATGTCACGAATTAGATTTCTATTATCAGGTTCAACAATTATACCAGTGCCTTTTGTGTAATTCAAGACTTGTTCTACGTACTGTCTTTCATCATTTTCACTGCTAGGGAAACTAATGCTAAATGCTTTCTGCCATTCCTTACTTAAACGCTTTACAACTTCATTCGAAGCTAAATTTCTAACCATACAATATACCGATGTAGAATCGAGCCCACCACTTAGTGCGCTTGCAATAGGTACATCACTTCTTAATCGAAGCTTACAAGCATCAGCAAATAAGTTATGAAACTCTTCCACTTGTTCTGGAAAATTTTTTGGTACTCTGGGTAAGTTTTTATCGATTTTCCACCATTGTTTTTGCTCCTTAATTACGTTGTTCTTAATGAGCATAAAATGACCTGGCAATAGCTGATACGTATTTTTAAATATTGTTTCCCCAGTTGCTTCAAGCATATTCTGTTGCTCAATAGACAAGTATAAATTTTCAGAAGAAAATTGACGTTTATAGTTATCTAAATATTTAAATGCATGTGTTTCTGAAGCAAATGCGAATATCTCTTTCGGTATAAAAAAATAATGTAAAGGCTTCACCCCAAAACGATCGCGGCACAACAATAATTCCTTCTCATTAACGTCCCAAATAGCCATTGCCCACATCCCGTTAAATTTATTAAAACAGTCTACTCCCCATTTATGAAAAGCACTTAGTATCACTTCTGTATCTGAAGTTGAGCAAAATTTATAGCCATAAGTTATCAATTCTGATTTAATCTCCAAAAAATTATATATCTCTCCATTGTAGGTAATCCAGTATCGGCCATTTGCATAGCTCATCGGCTGTTTACCCCCTTCTGTAAGATCAAGCACCGACAATCTTCTATGCCCCAATGCTACTGTATCATCCTCAAGCAACTGATAGCCATAACCATCTATTCCCCTATGAGTAAGGCTATCCGTAAAACGCTTTATTTCTGCAAAATTAATAACTGAATTAAATTTTAATATCCCTGCTATACCGCACATAATCTTGATTATAATAAATTAATTACGGTTTTCTTTATCAGCTCTTCACTGCTTTCCATACTCAGATCTTTTGCGTGTAAATGAGCTTGATTTTTATAATACATTATTTTACTCGCATCTAACATCTGAATTTTTTTAGCTAAATTTTCTGGCGTAAAATCATCTGCCACCACCCCCAAATCATATTTATTTACTATCTCTTCCATTTCCGGAGATGGTGCAATGGCTATGGCTAAACGAGCTTGTATAAATTCAAAAAATTTATTTGGTAACGCATATTTATAATTAAAATTTGTTGGGGGCAATAAAAACAATCCAATATCATATTTATTAATGTAATTAGGTATTTCGGCTGTATTTACTGAAGCAACTAATCGAATATTAGCATGTTTTTTTATTAATTGTGTCAACTCCGTAATATATGTTTCGTCCCCTGGTACTAAAATTAAATCTAAACTATAACCTTTTTTTAAATAGGTCATCATCTCTATCATCAATTCAATTTTTCTTGATCTTAAAGCTGCACCATGATGTATTATTTTTATGGTTTCCCCCGATTTTAAATCACTAGGAATTAAATTATAATGTTCTTTTGAGTTATTAATAACAATCGACTTTAATTTAAATTCATTTTGATATTTTTCTGCTATTTTTTTACCCACACAAAAACAAATATCAACTTCTTTAAAACAGGTATTTGCAATATTCATATACGTTAAATGAGTTGTTTCCATCCAACGCTGATTATCATCAAACTCTAATGGATAATATTCATGTGCATTAAAAATTAATTTTGTTCTTTTTAGTTTAGAGAGTCTTATAGCCAAAGGCAAGTCTGTTATATGATGTACGATGAGTAAATCAAAATTAAATTTTGACAACATCTTATACTCTTGGTTAGATTCAATTTTTAACGCATTTAAATACCTGTAAAAAAAAAATTTGATGAAAAGTGAAATGAATTTTCTTAAAACAAATGGGTAGTTACGATGGAAGGTGAGATTTTTACCTTTATTAGCTTTATTAGCGGATGCTAAGGAAATAAATTTATAATTAACATTGTCGCTGCAATTGTATCCTGCAGCTATAATATTATAATCATTTTTAAGCGCATTTACTTCTGTTAAAAAACGAGGTGCATTTTTTAAATTGTTTCGGCAAATAATTAAAATTGACTTTTTCACTCCACTAAATCTACTTTATTGTATAAAACTTGTTTTCACCAATTATATTGTAACTCACTCTCAGCAATTATATTGTAAATAAATAAGATTATTATAAATTATTTAAATAGTTGCTAATTTTCTTCTTTTTCTTAATTATCTAATATCCCATATTACAGATTTCACTTATTTCAAAATTTGTACCAAGCTGCATTTTTGAAAATACCGCTTACAATACAAAATCCGTTAAAAGTTTATTCACACGCATTTATTACGAACCTGTTTAATAACCTGTTTAACTTGAACAATTTTTCTATGGAGGCTTGTTTTAAATATACTTCGAGGCCATTAATAATCTCCAGTCTTTAGTAAAAATACCTAATCCCTGATTATTATTTTTTATATCCAATTTTTTAGATGCATCTTTAATCGCTAATTCAAATTTTTCAGAAGACATCCAATTATTTTGTGGGGGCTCATATCCAATTTTATCAACTCTCCAGCATATTGATGGTGGAAGTATATTATCCATTGCTTTCCGCAAAACAAATTTTGTCCAGCCACTATTAATTTTGTACTCATCTGGTAATGAAAAAACAAATTCTACCAGCTTATGATTTAAAAATGGCAATCTTACTTCACGAGAATGTGCCATTGAATTTCTATCTGCATACCTTAATAGTTCTTTTAAACCAGTTCCTGTTGTATCATTTTTCAGTTCTGCCTTTAAATTTTTTTTAGAAACAATTTCTTGATTTAACAACATTCTACGATAACGACCCAACTTCATTCGGGTAGTTTCAGTATCTGCTAAAGAAGCATGGGGATGTGCATTATAATGAAATTTAAAGTAGGAGTTATATTCTTTTTTAAATAAACTCATTTTTGAATAAAACAATTGATTGAGGTACGTGTGATAATAGGGTAGGTAACCCGCTAATTGTTCGTCAGCTCCTTGTCCATCTAGCAAAACAGTAACATTATTTTTTTTTGCCAATTCCATTACTGCATATTGGGCTATGATACTTGCAGAACCAAATGGCTCATCCTGATAATAAGTAACTTTATCAAAAACATCCTCAAAGTAATGTTTATCTGGCCAGGTATAATGTACCATTACATTTTTACAAGCTTTTACCACCTCTTCAATATGTGCCCCTTCATCTTTATCAAAATTTTTGAATCGTGCAGAAAATGTATTCTGTTTTAAATCCTTTCCTTTTAAGGCATCAATTAACATAACGATACTTGAAGAGTCTAGTCCTCCTGATAAACTAGATCCTACAGGAACATCGGATCTTAAACGACAACGAATAGAATTCCTAAACAATTCTAAAAACCGTTCCGCTGCTTGTTCTATAGTACCATTAAACCGTTCAGCGTTTAAATTTATATCCCAATATTTTTTTATAGTTAATTTATTGTCTTTTAGGGTTAGATAATGTGCAGCATCTAATTTTTTTATGTCTTTATAAAAAGTCTCTGTGATATCATTAGCATTTTCTAGCATACCCGATTCTACAAAATAGAGTAATTTTTCTTCATTTAATTTTTTTTCAATCCCTATCGGCCAAAATTGTTTAATTTCAGAAGCAAAAACAAAGGTTTTATTATTGAAAAAATAGTGAAAAGGTTTTTCACCAAAACGATCTCTTGCACAAAATAATTTTTGTTCCTTTTCATCCCAGATCGCAAAAGCAAACATCCCATCTAGGTCATCCAAGCATTTTTCTTTTTTTAAATCAAATAAGGCAAGTAGAACTTCTGTATCAGATGAAGAATTAAAAACATATCCGCGTTTAATTAAGTCTTCCTTTAATTCTATGTAATTATATATTTCACCATTAAAGGTGATGGTATATTGTCCATTGGCATAATGCATAGGCTGTTTAGCTTTATCGCTTAAATCTATAATAGATAAACGCCTATGTCCAAAGCCTATTTTTTGTTTATTATTTATCCATTGACCTTCTCCATCTGGGCCACGGTGGGATATAATATCCGTCATATTTTTTAACTCCTGTTCCGAAACAGAAGAATCATCTAACTTATATATTCCTGCTATACCGCACATATATTTTTATTTTAGAGGTTTTAAAATAGTTGATTAACACTTATTTATTTCTTGAAATTAATTCGCTAGTGTATAAAGTAAATACTTTTATAATTCACGACCGCATCAACAGTTATCACTTTGAATTTTTAGCCTAAGTTTATACCTAAAAATTATTAGCAACACGCCCTAAATTATTAACTATTTAGAAAAGTTTATTATTCTCGCTTTTAAAATTTGATACTTTGATATCCTGTACAGAATTGATTCTATTTTATTTTTTACTACCGCTGACTTTGCAAGAAAAGGCATATTTGAAATCAGATTTTTTAATGTAATTTCACTTGGAGATTTATTCTCATAGGTTTCATCACACATATTTTTAATAAGCTTTGTTTTATTAAAATCCATATCTAAAAGTATTTTTCTTAATTCTTTTTCAGGTAATTTTAAAAATGTGTGTGAACTATTAAATTCGATTTTTTGAAATGTGTCTGTATTTTTTATAATTACTTTATTTATCTGACTATACGCATCTTTTAATAAGTTCCAAAACGCATACTCCTGATAATTGTATAATTTAAATAATTCACAAAATATTTTTTTTTCACCAGACGTTAATAATATAAATAATAATACACACCATTCAATGGGTTCTGGATTATAATACTCATTTTCATTAAGTTCGTAATTGATAAGATAATAGATACTATTAAGTGCATTAGTTTGGTCTCCTTTGCCACAATATGCTAGGCTTAAGCGAATTTTAAAATCTGGACTATAATTTAAAAAATTATCATTCAAATAAATATATTCTTTAAGTGCCTTATCGTAATCTCTATTGAAAAGGAATTTGTCCGCTTCTTCTAATATTAAAGAGTCTTTTGTATTTGTAACAGTATAATTAACCACTGCAGACTTTTCATTTACAAGCATTAAAGGCTTAAATGGCTGTGGTTGAACAATTTTTTCATTATTTTTTTTCGATTTGTTCAAGTTGTACCAGTCAATAACTTCGGTTCTGTTTTTCACAGTGTGATTTTGGTGAACTAAGTTATAACCCTGCATTGTTATATCCTGAAGAATGGTAGGATTGTGCTTAAGGTAACTTATTTTCTCAACAGCGTTTTTTTCATTTACAAAAACACAGTTAACCATATCTATAAAACCTGCCTGTCTAGCGATTTCTGTATCTTCTGTAATTAAGCAGCTTGCAGAGCCAGGAATTTCAAAATGTTTCATTACTAATGCATCGCAAAAGCCGCCGCAAGTAGCTGCAAAATAACCTTTATTGATAAGTTTATAAAATGTCTTCCCAGATACTGGATCTGCTCCAGTGTGAACAGCATTATAGGTAAAATTTTCTTTCAGTAACGGAAAAATTGATTGTCTCCATGGATATGTTTGAAAAATATGACTTGATAAAAAAAAATCATATTCCTTTTTTAATTTAAAATCATGCGTCTCATCTTCTAATATAAACCATGGCCAATAAAATATTTTGTGAGCGAATGCTGGACAATAATGTGTGTAGGACGACCCTGTTGTAAAATACGCCTCCATTCCTAATTTTTCATAATAATCGATCACACAAAAGCGATCGGGAGAAATTTCATCAACACCTAAAATACCAATTTTAGGTATGTCAGAATATCTTTCTATGTTAAAAACATGAACCATCTTAGTTAAACGAGGGTTGTAGAAATAAGCTATAATCTGAGGTTCGTGTTTAGCAATTAAATCTTCATATTTAATATCTTCTGTAATTATTTCCACATCAAAAAATAAGCTTAAGGCTTTTTCTTTGTTTAAGAAAACAAAGTTTTGCAACATTAGAGAATGATGCGATATATCCGATCTTATTAAAATTAATTTTGGTTTTCTCACACCAATGATCTTAAATCTTTAATAATTTTTACCGGAACCCCATAGGCCAAACTGTAATCTGGAATATTTTTGTTTACATAAGTGTTTGCTCCGATTATGGAACAACGCCCTATCGTTACACCCGCACCAATAGTTGCATTAGCACCAACCCAAACATCATCACCAATTATTATTTTTTCTCTTTTTTCCAAATCCTTTAACAATCCTTCTGTTCTTAATATCTTAGAATTATTATGTGAAGAATGAGCAGCAAATACAACCCCGGGAGCGATGGAACAATTATTTCCAATTGCTAGTAGGCACTCGCCAGAATTATAATCATCTACCACAGTAACATTAGGGTTTAAAAATGATCCTTCACCAATTTCAACACAAGTGAGTTGCCAAAATTTTTTTCTTACAATTGCATTCGGAAAATACATTGCAATGAAGCGTTGCCACCTTTTATTAAATAATGTAGAATTATTTAATGTGTAGGCTGTAATATTTTCATCAAACGTAAGATGATTTTTTTTAAACCAATTATTAATTTCCATTTACTTCTATATTTGTTAATACTTGATTCACCATATATTCAAGTTGATCTTGTATTAAAAAAGGGTTGGTAGGTAAAAAAAGACCATTTTTAATATAACAAGGGTGAAATTCTATTTCATTTATACATTTTATCAAACCATATTTAGTTATCAGACCAAATAAAAATGGATTAGTCTTATGTTTTGTGTTAAATATCTTTTTAAATCCGAAAAATTTATTTAAAAAAAAGTCATAGTTATAATTCCGCTGTTTAGTAATTGCCTTTAAGTAGGGCAAAAATTGTTTTACTTCTTTTTCAATTTCAAAATGAATACTTTCATTAAATAAAATATTTTTTTTATTTAATTTTCCTCCAACCAACAGACCACCTCTATTTATTGGAAAAGTTTTAGGTAAGGAAAAAATAGCATAGTTGCCAAAACTCCCAAGACGTTTACCA
>JBDTFR010000053.1:0-3253 GCA_039937835.1 Bacteroidia bacterium
TGTTTTTTAGCCAGACGAGACACTTTTTGAAGACCATAGCAGCGCTCTACGGACAAAAAAAGTAACGAAGTATGGCACAAAAAGAGGCATAACAAACATTTTAAATAAATTTTAAACAGGCTCTAAGTTTAATAACCATTAATGTTTTCTTAAATTTGTAATTAATAAACTACTTTATAAAAAGCTGTTTAAACAAAACGTTTAATCGATCATAAATACAGGCTTATCATTATAATTAGAAAATTAATTAAGAATAAAAGTAATGATGGATTATAAAAAAATTACCCCACAAATAATTGAAGAATTAAAAAAAATTGTAGGTGAATCCGCTGTTTATTTTGATGTTGAAAATTTAACTAAATATGGTCGTGATGAAACGGAGAATTTATTGTTTTTACCAGAAGTAGTGGTGAAGCCTCGTACCGTATTACAAGTTTCTGAAATTGTTAAATTAGCCAATGAGCATTTTATTTCTATTACACCACGTGGGGCAGGCACCGGTTTAAGTGGAGGCGCCTTGCCTATCCATTCTGGGATTATTCTCTCTATGGAATATTTTAATAAAATCATCAATATTGATGAACGTAATTTACAAGCAACAGTAGAGCCGGGTGTTATTAATGAAGCTTTTCAAAATGCGGTAAAAGAAAAGGACTTGTTTTATCCGCCTGACCCAGCAAGTAAAGGCAGTTGTTTTTTAGGAGGCAATGTAGCTGAAAGCAGTGGAGGCCCAAAGTGTGTAAAATATGGCACTACCAAAGATTATATTTTAAATTTGGAAGTGGTATTACCTACTGGCGAAATTATTTATACGGGAGCAAATACACTTAAAAATTCTACTGGCTACAACCTCACGCAATTAATGGTTGGTAGTGAAGGAACACTATGCATTGTTACAAAAATAGTAGTAAAACTAATTTCGTATCCAAAATTTAATTTATTAATACTAATTCCTTTTCGGAGTTTAGCCGAAGCTTGTAATGCTGTAAGTGAAGTTTTTCGTAAAGGGTATACACCAAGCGCAATGGAGTTGATGGAACGTGATGCCATTGCGTTGGTAAGTAAATATGTAAATAGCACCATCGTGAAACTAGAGGATGATGTATATGCACATTTGCTTATTGAAGTGGATGGTAATGATGAACAAATGCTCTTAAAAGAAATAGAAGCGATATCTGAAATAATGATGACCTACAATATTGGAGAAATATTGTTTGCTGATTCTGCTGCACAAAAAGATGAACTTTGGAAATTGCGTAGAAAAATAAATGAAGCAATAAAAATGAGTGCGATTAGCAAAGAACAAGATACCGTAGTGCCTCGTGCAGAGCTTCCTCAATTGGTTGCTGGGGTTAAAGAGATAGGTGCGAAGTACAATTTTAAATCAATATGTTACGGCCATGCAGGAGATGGTAATTTGCACATACGAATTATAAAAGGAACACTCACAGATGAACAATGGAATGGTAATTATATAAAATTTGCTATTGCAGATATTTTTTCATTGTGTAAAAAGTTGGGTGGTACTATTAGCGGAGAGCACGGCATTGGCTTAATTCAACAAGAGTATATGCAACTTGTTTTTTCAGAAAAAGCATTATCAATTCAAAGAGATATAAAAAAAGTATTTGACCCTAAAAATATTTTAAACCCCGGTAAAATGTTTGGCTAATAGATTAGTCTGTTGCTAACGATTAATATATGAAAAGTAAGCAAATGGGAGCTTAAACCTATCAAACCTTTACATATTTAAGTGGGTTACAACAGATATGAGCTTAACACTATCTCGCCTACTTTATATATCAATTGCTGTGCGTAGGTTTATATTCATTTTCAATCATGGAATAAATCCTTTGAGACCTGTATCCATTTTTCGTTATAACATTATCTCTTAATGTACCTTCTTTTACAAACCCTTCTGATTCATATAATTTTATAGCTCTATCATTGTCATCATACACATCAAACCACAATCTATGAAATTTTAGTATAATAGCAAAAAATAGTTGGCAAAATGACCTGTAAGCCAATACAGGATAGGGGTTAGAGGAAGGGTATTGAAATCGGTTTCAATATCCTTTTTTTGTACATGAAAAAATCAAAAAAAAGGCATGTTGGGGTTGTAAAAATTCTAATGCTATAAAATGGGGTAAGCAAAATAAAAAACAAAGATTTAAGTGTAAATCGTGCGGATTGTTATTTACTCGAACGAATAAGGCAGTAAAAGAAAAGAATCAATTTATTTGGTTTAAAAAATGGGTATTACACCTTCAAACCTTAGATTATTTAAGTTCTGAAAGTGGTTATAGTAAACGAACTCTCAAAACCTATTTTCATAATTACCTTTCTAAAGCACCCACCCTACCTCTTTATCCAAGTGAAGGGTTAAATCTTTTAATTGATGGAACTTACTTTAGCAACGACATTTGCTTGATTGTGTATAGAGATAATACCATTAAGTTTACTCAATTATACAGACTTACAAGTGGTGAATACTATCATGAGATAAAAGAAGATATAGAGAATTTATTACGCTTGAAGATCAATATTGAAAGCATAACCTGTGATGGTCATCGTGCAATACTTAAAGCTATAAAATTAAGTTGTAAAGAAGTTATATTACAACGGTGTGTAGTTCATATCGAAAGAGAATGTAGAATTTGGTTAACCAGTAATCCTAAAAATATTGCTGGTTTAGAGCTTCTTAAGATTGTAAAGAAAATTAGTTTAATAAAACAACATTACCAAAGCCATGAGTGGATTATGGAATTATATAATTGGCATGAACGACATAAGGATTTTATTAATGAAAAATCATATAGCCTTATAACAAAAAGATATTGGTTCAAACACAAACTGGTAAGAAAAGCTTTTGTTCACATAAAAAATGCTTTGCCAAATATGTTTCAATATTTGTTTAATGATAGAGTACCAAAGTCAACAAATGGCTTAGAATCCTTTTTTGGTCATCTTAAAAGCCATTTATTGTTGCATAGAGGGTTAACAAAGGAGCATCGTAAAAATTTCATAAAATGGTATCTGTATTTTAAAAACAATGTGTGAGTTTTTTAGCCATATTTCACAAAAAATGAAAATAAAAAAAGCCTCGTTTTTCAACAAGGCTTTCATTTTTCGTGGTAAATCATATTGCTAGTGGGTTGCTCTCCAGCAGAGCCAACTTCTCTTCTGATTTACGGCTGAATTATACAACAATTTTTTATCAAATCCACCAACTATTTTTTGCACCATTACC
>JBDTFR010000054.1:0-108615 GCA_039937835.1 Bacteroidia bacterium
TAAGTTGGAAAATGTTGTTAATTGTTATTGGTATTTCGGTTGGTGTAAAACATCAATTTCGTAAAATAAGTTGGCTAGTATTGGTTTTGATAGGAAGCGCCTTTTTAGTTTCTGATATCTATCCTGAATTATATATTAAACCCATGCTTTGGCCTATTTTAATAATTCTTGTAGGTTTATTTGTAATTTTCAAGCCACAACGAGATAAAAGTAAATACATTAAAAGATGGCAGCATAGAAAATATGCAGATGCTGGTTTATATACTTCTACGGAAAGCCCTAATTCAGACGAAACCATTGACTGGTTTGTATTTATGGGCGGTTTAAAAAAGAATGTGTTGTCAAAAAATTTAAAAAGTGCCGAAATTAATGTCATTTTTGGAGGTGCTGAAGTAAATTTTACTCAAGCTGATTTTGTAGATAATGCCACTTTAGAAATAAATCAACTTTTTGGTGGAACTAAGTTAATTATCCCAGCCAACTGGGAAATAAAATCAGAATTGGTATCCGTTTTTGGAGGTATTGATGATAAAAGGCCAATACAACCCAGTACTAACAATGCAAATAAAATACTAATTTTAAAAGGAGTGGTAGTATTTGGAGGAATAGACATAAGGAGTTACTAAATACATTTAATAGTTATGAATTTATATATCGCAAAACTCATTTTCAATATTAATATTGAAAGTACAAACTTACAACAGGAAGTTCATCAATTTGATGAGCAAACTCGAATTATAAAAGCGCTTACTTTAGATAATGCTTTTACTAAGGCTCGTTTAATTGGAAAGAAGGAGGAAAATACTTTTATAGATCAAAGTAATAAACAAGTTACTTGGAAATTTATTGATGTAATTGAATTGTATTCTATTCAAAATATGCAAGACGGAGAACAATTATATGGGCAAACACATGAAATGGAAAACGTGGATACATTTATTGAATACGCCAAACATAAATCAATGATTATTCAAACCCGCTTTTAAAAACGGATTAATTTTGACTCAACATTTTTCTAATTCTAGATTTTTTGTAACAATTTATATCAGCTGGTGGTTGTTTTGTAGTATTTTACAAACAGTTGTGCTGCATCGGTTAGACACAACGTGGCAAGTAGCTTCAATTGATGCAGTAATATCAAATACATTATTAGCATTAGCTGGATTTATAATCATCATGACTTACCGCTTTTACCAGCCAGGGAAAAATAATCAGATTTACCATTTTATATATGGCACTACCATTGCATTTTTAATTTGCTATGCCATTACTGGCACGCTCTCTATCATTTTTAAAAGTGATGAAAACTATTTGCATTTTATACAAAAATCTATTCCTGTAAGATTTATATTTTCGTTATTAATAATGTATTTTATTATTATTTTAAGTTGGTTATTAAATAATTTGTTAGATCAAAAAGCAATTGAAAAAAGGAAAAATGATAGTGAGCGACTATTGAAAGAAACTGAGCTTGTTAAATTAAGGCAACAATTACAACCTCATTTTTTATTTAATAGTTTAAATTCTATTAGCGCTCTTATTATTTTAAAACCTACGGAAGCAAGAATCATGATTCAACAATTATCTGATTTTTTACGAAGCACTTTAAAATCAGATAATCAATTGATTAATTTAAATGAAGAACTACAGCATCTTAAACTTTATTTAGATATTGAAAAAGTAAGATTTGGGCACAGATTATCAATAGAATTTAATACAAATGAAGAAAGTCTAAGTTGTAATTTACCCGCATTATTACTGCAACCCATTATTGAAAATGCTATTAAATTTGGTCTTTATGATACGATTGACGTAATGAAAGTTAGCATTCAATCTTACAAAGAAATAAATCATTTAATTATAAAAGTAACCAATCCATTTGATGCATCATCATCATCATCAACTACTACTAAAGGCGAAGGTTTTGGATTATCTTCTATTAAGCGACGTTTATTTTTATTATATGCCCAACCAGATTTATTAACTACAGAAATTAACGAAAATATTTTTACAACCGTATTAAAAATACCTATGTATGATTAAAGTAATTATTATTGATGACGAGCCATTGGCTAGAAGCATTATTATAGAATACATTAAGACTTTTAATGACATAGAAGTTGTTGCCGAATGCAATAATGGATATGAAGGAATAAAGAGTATTACACAACATCAACCATCGCTTATTTTTTTAGATATTCAAATGCCAAAAATAAATGGTTTCGAAATGCTTGAATTATTACCTAAAAGCCCTGCAGTTATTTTTACGACTGCTTTTGATGAATATGCTATCAAAGCATTTGAAACACATGCCATTGATTATTTATTAAAACCATTTAGTAAAGAGCGTTTTACCATTGCAATACAAAAATATAAATCACAAACACTTATAGATAATGTTTCACAACTACCTTATAACCAGTTTGTAAGCAATGCAATTAAGCAGCCTGAAGAAAAAAATAGAATCGTAGTAAAGAAAGGTGATGATATTCGTATTATTCCTGTTGAAGAACTTTATTATATCGAAGCCTATGATGATTATGTGAAAATTTTTACTAAAGATGAAAGTTATTTAAAAAAGAAAACAATGAATTATTACGAACAAGTATTAGACAATACTTCTTTTTTTAGAGTACATCGTTCATACATCATAAATTTAAACCAATTAACAAAAATAGAATCATTTGAGAAAAACAATTATATCGCCATTTTAAAAAATCAAAAACAAATTCCAATTAGTCGAAACAATTATTCAAAATTAAAAACTCTTTTAGAAATTTAAATTATTATATGTCAATAAAACCAAACAAAGCTTTATCATTTATATTCGTAACAATATTAATTGATGTTATAGGCTTAGGAATTATTATACCTGTACTACCAAAATTAATTCAAGAATTAACTGGTGAAGGCATAAGTGAATCGGCTAGATATGGAGGGTTGTTAATATTTGCTTTTGCTACCATGCAATTTTTATTTTCACCTATTTTAGGTGGTCTTAGCGATATGTATGGAAGACGACCAGTATTATTAATTTCCTTATTAGGATTAGGTATTGATTACATTTTTATGGCTTTAGCGCCCACTATCGCTTGGCTTTTTGTTGGTCGTATAATAGCAGGTATCTGTGGTGCGAGTTTTACCACAGCAACTGCATATATTGCAGACATCAGTTTACCAGAAAAAAAAGCACAGAATTTCGGTTTAATTGGTGCTGCCTTTGGTTTAGGATTTATTATAGGTCCGGTAATTGGCGGTGTATTTAGTCAATTTGGAACTAAAATACCTTTTTTAATAGCTGCAGCCTTTTCATTATTAAATTTTTTATATGGATATTTTATTTTACCTGAATCTTTATCTTCTTCATTAAGAAGAAATTTTAATTGGAAAAGAGCAAATCCTATTGGATCTTTAATGCAATTAAAAAAATACCCAATCGTATCAGGCTTAGTTATAACACTAATATTGTTTTATATAGCATCGCATTCTGTTCAATCTAATTGGACATATTACACCATGTTAAAATTTAATTGGACTGAATCACAGGTTGGTTATTCATTAGGTATTGTAGGCTTGTTACTGGCCTTAGTACAGGGCTTCTTAATCAGAAAAATAGTACCAAATTTTGGCCAAAGAAATTCAATATATATTGGATTAACATTAAATGTTATTGGTCAATTATTTTTTGCATTTTCTTCAACAGGCGCACTTATGTTATTTTCCTTAGTGCCCTATTGTTTTGGAGCTATTAGTGGTCCTACTCTTCAAAGTGTTATATCTACCCAAGTTCCTAATAATGAACAAGGTGAATTACAGGGAGCTTTAGCAGGTTTATTAAGTTTAACATCTATTATCGGTCCTTTATTAATGAATAATTTATTTGCTTATTTCACAGAAAAAAATGCTCCTATTTATTTTCCTGGAGCACCATTTATTCTTGGAGCCATTTTATTGATAGCAGGAATTTTATTTTCTATCAATTCTTTAAAATTATTTCAGAATTTAGAGGATAAAAAGCTAAAAAAAATTGAATAATTAGGTTAGTAAATTAATGTAAATGCCAACCTGTCATTAAAACAGTTTGACAAAGCTTTTGAAAGATAGTAAACATTGTTTATCTTTATAAACTCCTAATCGGAGTTATTTTATTGAAAGCGGATATTTATTCATAATTTAAAAATCAAAAAAAATGGCATTAGAAATTACAGACGCTAACTTTGAAGCATTAGTAGCGAAATCAGACAAACCAGTATTATTAGATTTTTGGGCAGAATGGTGTGGCCCTTGTAGAATGGTTGGTCCCGTAGTTGAAGAATTAGCAAAAGATTATGATGGTAAAGCAGTTATAGGCAAGGTTGATGTTGATAGCAATGCTAACATCTCCTCTATGTTTGGTATTAGAAATATACCTACTATTTTGTTTTTTAAAGATGGAAAAGTAGTAGATAAACAAGTTGGAGCCGTTTCGAAATCCGTCTTGGATGCAAAATTAAAAGCTTTATTATAGTTCTATTTAATTTATTAGCATAAAAACATCTTTCTATATACAACGAAAGATGTTTTTTTATTTAATGTTTTATAAGCACCGTTAAATTAAAAATCGTATGGAAACTATCAATTTTGAAAACATACAAAAATTTACACATTTAGAGCTTATTGCAAAACAAGTAGTGGAGGGCTTTATAACAGGACTTCATAAAAGCCCTTTTCATGGTTTTAGTGTAGAATTTGCCGAACATCGTATTTATAACAAAGGAGAATCAACAAAGCATATTGACTGGAAATTATTTGGTCGTACAGATAAACTTTTTATTAAACGGTACGAGGAAGAAACAAATTTACGTTGTCAAATTATTATTGACAATTCATCATCCATGTACTTCCCATTAATAGATAATGTAACTTTCCCTTCTATAAATAAAGAACATAAAATAAATAAAATTGCATTTTCAGTTTATTGTGCAGCTGCTTTAATTGAATTACTAAAACGTCAACGAGATGCCGTGGGTTTAAGCATTTTTTCAGAAAAGATAGAATTGCATACGCCTACAAAATCAAATTCATTACATCACAAATTTTTGTATCATGAATTAGAAAAGCGATTGCAAAACTCCAATACTATTAACCACACAAAAACAAACGTAGTAAAAGCATTGCATGAAGTAGCCGAAGCAATACATAAACGCTCACTTATTATTATATTTAGTGATATGTTTGATTCAGCAGTTAATGATGATGAATTATTTTCAGCTTTACAACACTTGAAGCATAATAAACATGAAGTTCTGTTATTTCATGTAATTGATAAACAGAAAGAACTGGAGTTTGAATTTGAGAATCGTCCTTATCGTTTTATAGATATGGAAACGAACGAAGAAATTAAACTACACCCACAAGAAATAAAAGACACCTACCTGAAGCAAATAGCTGAATTTAAAATTAAATTAATGTTAAAATGTGGGCAATATAAAATTGATTTTATAGAAGCGGATATTAATCAAAAATTTGATGAAGTATTAATGCCTTATTTAACTAAGCGGAAAAAGATGATTTAATTTATTAGAATTTAAAAACGGATGCCTACTATTAAAGCATCATCAGTTTGGTCGATTTCACCTTTCCACTCTTCAAACCATTGGCTCATATGTTTACCTTGATCTGTCATGTTAAAAGGTTGTATTGCAGTGAGTAATTTTACAAGATTTTTACGCATTAATTTTTTCCCTTTATCTCCTCCAAACTGATCTGCATAGCCATCTGTAGCTAAGTAAACACAATCTTTCTTTTTTAATGTCATTTCAATAAAATTATATTTTAGTACGGAATTTAAATGTGCCCCTCCTACTCCATAAACATCACCATGAATTACCTCCATTTTTTCATTTCTTATAAAATAAATCGGGCTATTTGCGCCTGCATATTTCATTTTATTGTTTTTTTTATCAATTACACAGATAGAAAGATCCATCCCATCCCAACTTTGGTTATCGTCTTTATCTTGTTTTAAAATTCTATGAATTCCTTTATTTAGTTTGTGTAAAATTTCAGCAGGGCAAATTGTTTTTTTTGTGTGCACTATTGAATTTAATAAGTTGTGGCCAATCATTGACATAAATGCGCCAGGCACACCGTGCCCCGTGCAATCAGCTGCTACAATAATTGATAATTCCTCTATTTGACCAAACCAATAAAAGTCTCCGCTTACAATATCCTTTGGCTTATACAAAATAAACGATTCAGGATATTGTTTTTTTATAACTTCTTTTGCGGGAAGCATTGCTTCTTGTATACGTTTAGCGTAATGAATACTTTCTACAATACTTTTATTTTTTTCTTCTATCTCTTTGTAGGTACATTTAAGTTTATGGTGTAATGCTCCCATCACTTCAATTTCTCGCTTTATTTCTTTATATAAAAATAAATTTTCGATAGAAGAAGGTAATCTTTTTAAGCTATTTTTTACTACATAGTCTTTTACACCAGCTTCGATGTATTTTGCAGCATATTCTTCAGGAAATGAATCAGAAACAATAATAAAAGGAATGTCAACATTCTTTTCTTTAACTATAGCTAATGCCTCCATTGAATTAAATGACGGTAGGGTATGATCTGAAAGAATAATATCAGGTTTAAAATTAATTAATTCTCTTTCAAAACTTTCTTTGCAGTTAACAATCTGCATATCATAATGCATATTAGATTCGTTCAGTTCTTTTTCAACCAAACTTGCGTCCACAGGGTTATTTTCAAGAAGTAAGATTTTTAATCTTTTTTTCATAATTTCTTACACTTCAACCCTAATAAATTTAATCATATAATTACAAATTAGCATACATGAACTTTATAGATGATGGCTAATCTTTAGAACTTTTCTTAACCGATTCATTTATTTTACCTTTTATAAATCTCGTATATTTTTCATGTGACATAAATAAATCTTTATTAGCGTCATAATCAATTAAAGCTACAGGAAAATCGAGATAATAATCATCTAAACCATCTTTATTTTTAAACATTTCTAAATGAAATTCATATTTAAAAATAGGTTTGACGTTAACATTAGCTGGCAATTGAGTGGAAATTGAAATCATTCGTGCTATATAACCTTCTTTTGAAACCTCAATAGCATAATAAGCATTTTTTAAAAGTTTAAATTTAAATGTATGATCATGATAGGGAGTAGAAGTAATTTCAGTCATTTCCATCTCTTCGTTTTCTTTATACAGCTTTATTTTTACCCCATCTATTAACATTCCTTCATGTTCAACAATACCAGTTATTTCTAGGCATACCGTGTCATTCGATTGTGCAAAAGCTGAAGGATAAAATATTAAAAACAATCCACTAAAATAAATTATTTTATACCATTTCATAATAGAAATTTTAGTTTATGTTATTTAGTAAATGTAGCTGAAATATCTTTAAAGAATTAGTAGATAATTTTTAATTCAAAAATGAAAATTCACACCTAACTATACGTAAATTAACTAAAAGTGTTACATCCAATCGTTAATTTTCGAAAACAATTTCTATTATGAATACCTATAAAAAATTAATTAAAAATACTCGTAATTCTCCACCTCCTACGATATTTTTTAAATCAAAAGCACCGAAATTAAACAACAATTATCTGTTAATTACGATGCTTTTGATAATTATAATATTAAAAACAAGTAGTTTTCTTTTTATTAATTTATAAGTTTATAGTGTGTCATTTTCATGCCCTAATAAACTATTAGAAGATGAATAATATACTTTAGTGATCCAATATTTACCATTATTGTCAGACGTAATAGCTATCCAATTATTAGTCCCATACATAGGAACAACCTGAAAAACTTGATATCCAATACTTTCTAAATATAGAACAACTGTTCCACTTGTAACAGCAGCGGAAGCTGAGTTTACGGTGCTAATCCCATTTGTAGCTAACGCAATAGAGGTGCCTGTAAAAAGAACTATTATAAATAGTCCCTTTAAAAAAATCATTCCAATTTTTTTCATGTTTTTAGATGGGTTAGTGGAACATTAAATTGTTTAAAACAAAGTAAAGCCTCTCTGCCTTCAAAACAATGGACAAATGATACCCCTATATGGGTGACTATAAAACACTTATTTAATAGTACTTACAGAGGATTTAGTTAAAAATTAAGTCATATTTTATACCTTTTATATTTAAAAAAAAAACAATATTAGACTACTATTTTTTTTCACTTTAATATTCAAAGAACAAACAGACACTATTTAAGTAAAAGTGTTTTAGGGATATCATTATTAAAAATTATTATATAATTATACTATGTAACACTATTATATTTGCGTTATTTGTAACTCTAAATTATAACCCACCAAGCAGGTTTATACATGGCAAGAAATCTTCATATTGTTAAATTTATTCAAAGCCTAAATACTATAGAAATTCAAATAATAGAAGATTATTTACATAGCATTTATCTATTATCAAACTCAAAAAAAAAGGAATCAAAGCAGCTAATGCTTTTTAGATATATCTCCAGTAATAAAGAAAAGCTAATTACCGATAATGAGTTAATTAAAAATATTGCTATTAAGGATATTTATTCTCAGAAATATTCTTTGTCAATTAAAATTTACGATGCTTTATTATTGAGTAAGCATTTGGAAAATAAAGAAATTTTTAATGAGCGAGAACAAATAGTCTTTTCTCTAAAAAAAAAAATATTACTAATTAAATCATTAAGAAGATCTTCCAATCAAGGCAGAATGGATACTCTAAATTTGTTATTAGCTGAAACAGTTAAAATAGCGAAAGACAATCAGGTATTTGATGTATTAGTGGAAGCTCTTATACAAAAAAAACAAATAAACGGTATACGACTTGGCCCGAAAGCTTTTGAAAACATTAATAGAGAAATATTTTATTATGAATTGTGCTTCAAGTGTGTTCAGAATGCTAATGATGCTTATTACCGATTAATTTTAAATAAAGATTTCATCAATTCATTTTCAAAAGAGAAGTTAGATAGTCATTTAAAAAATTCAATTAAAAAACTTGCACGAGATTATAAGAACACAAAAGCGCATGAGGTTAACTATTACCTGCATATATTAAAATTAGAGTATTATGAACATAATAGAGAGTACCTAAAAGGTATAAAATATTGCAATATGCTTATAAACTTGCTACGCAAGAGTAAAATCATGTATAGTAAAAACCGTATAGGTATTGCATTGAACACACTTAGTCAATTTAGTATCTATGCTAAAAAAAGTGCAGATGGTGTATTTAACGCCCAAAAAGCTCAACGCTTTTTTATAAAAAATAGTTTAAATTACTTACTATCTAAAGAATTAGAACTTTATGCATACCTGTATTCTTATAATTATAAGGATGCGTATAAATGTATTGAAGAAATGCTACAACATTCAATGACAGATACAGGAGAATTCAGGAAATCAAAATATATTTATTTTAAAGCCTGTATATTATTTGCAACAAAACAATATCAATTTGCTCTTGAATTATTAAATAAATCATTAGAAATAGAAAAAGATAAATCTAAATGGAATATTTCGTTAAGAATATTAATTATTATGACTTTTTTAGAATTGAATAAAATTAATGAGGTGGGGAGGTTAGTTGAAGCATTAAGAAAATACATAGAACGTACCAAGAGGACTGGTATAATAGAAGAACGTTATATTTTAATAGTAAAATTATTACGTGAATTAGAAAAGAATGGATATGAATTTAATCCAGCAAACAATAATGCTACAAAAATATTAACACTACTTGCCAAAAAAAACACCCCTCTGTCATGGAATTACTATACGCCCGAAATTATTCCGTTTCATAAATGGCTATTAGATAAAAAGACATATTAGTTTAGCAATAAGCCTTATAATACAATAAAAGTATATAAAAAAGATGTTATTTGGGTTCTGTAAACTTTAGGTATTCTGCTTCTAAAATAGGTACGTTATTTTTAAAATAGTAAATTGCTCCAAACGACGTAACTTTTTTAAGATATAAATCGCCTTCATTCCCTTTTATAACAATTCGTCGTGTAACTTTCGCATTCCCTTCTGTTGTATATTCTTCTGTTATTCCTTCTGGGTACTTTTTAACCAAATCATTTTTAAAATCATCCTTATTAATAATGTTTTCTGCTTTAATACTTGGCTTTGATGGTTTATTTAATAATAAATCAATTTGTATTACTTTATCTTTGGGATACTTTTCTGTCGCTTTTATTATGGCAGCGTCTAAATAACTACTCTTAGCTTCTTTGTATTCTCTGTTTCCAAACGCTTTATCTGCCTTTGCAATAACAGCTGCATATTTTTCATTTAATTCTTTAGCTAATTGATCCTTAGCTAATCGACCTTTCTCTGCGGTGGCCTTATTACTTGCTTCCGCTAAGCGTTTTTCTATTTCTGCTAGTTGAGTTTTAGGATAAGTCTCTTCTTGTTTTATTTTTAGCCCTTCTTCATAACTCATTTTCGCATTCGCATACTCTTTAGCACTAAACGCTTTATCTGCCTTGGCGATAACAGCTGCATATTTTTCATTTAATTCTTTCGCTAATTGCTCTTTTGCTAATCGATCTTTCTCTGCGGTGGCATTATTGCTTGCTTCGGCTAACCGTTTTTCTATTTCAGCTAGTTGAGTTTTAGGATAAGTTTCTTCTTGCTTTATTTTTAGCCCGTCTTCATAACTAGATTTTGCATTGGAATAATCTTTAGCACTAAACGATTTATCTGCCTTAGCTATTACAGCAGCATATTTTTCATTTACGTCTTTGGCTAACTGTTCTTTTGCTAGCAGATCCTTTTCTGGTGTTGCTTTATTACTTAATTCGGCTAAGCGTTTTTCTATTTCAGCTAGTTGAGTTTTAGGATAGCTCTCTTCTTGTTTTATTTTTAGTCCTTCTTCGTAACTTATTTTTGCATTCGCATACTCTTTAGCACTAAACGCTTTATCTGCCTTGGCGATAACGGCTGCATATTTTTCCTTTATTTCTTTCGCTAATTGCTCTTTTGTTAATCGATCTTTCTCTGCGGTTGCCTTATTACTTAATTCGGCTAACCGTTTTTCTATTTCAGCTAGTTGAGTTTTAGGATAGGTCTCTTCTTGTTTTATTTTTAGTCCTTCTTCGTAACTTATTTTTGCATTCGAATAATCTTTAGCACTAAACAATTTATCTGCCATAGCTATTACAGCAGCATATTTTTCATTTACGTCTTTGGCTAACTGTTCTTTTGCTAATCGATCCTTTTCTGCTGTCGCCTTATTACTTAATTCTGCTAAGCGTTTCTCTATTTCAGCAAGTTGAGTTTTAGGATAGCTCTCTTCTTGTTTTATTTTTAGTCCTTCTTCGTAACTTATTTTTGCATTCGCATACTCTTTAGCACTAAAAGCTTTATCTGCCTTGGCGATAACAGCTGCATATTTTTCATTTTGTTCTTTCGCTAATTTCTCTTTTGCTAATCGATCTTTCTCTGTGGTGGCATTATTGCTTGCTTCGGCTAAGCGTTTTTCTATTTCAGCTAATTGAGTTTTAGGATAAGTCTCTTCTTGTTTTATTTTTAGCCCTTCTTCATAACTCATTTTCGCATTCGCATACTCTTTAGCACTAAACGATTTATCTGCTTTAGCAATTAAAGCAGCATATTTTTCTGTTAGCTCTTTCGCTAATTGCTCTTTTGAATTTAACTCTGTTAATAGTTTATCAATTTCTTCAATTTTAATTTTGGGATATTTCTCAGTTGGTTTTAATGATAAAGCCTCCTTGTAAGAAGTTTTAGAAAGTTCGTATTTTTTATCTGTAAAATCTTTATCCCCCTTATTAATAGCTGCATCATATTTAGTATTAAGATCCGCAGTTTTAGAACCTTCTGCAATCATTTTTTGTATTTCTTCTAATTTTTTTGGTGAGTATTTCTCGCTAGGCTTTAGCGTTAATGCTTCATTATATGCGCTTTTAGCAATATCTAATTTTTTCGATAACAATGCTTCGTCTCCTTTTTTTATAGCTGCATTATAATCAGTATCTAATTGTGATTTTTTTAATGATTCGGCAATTAATTTTTCTATTTCACTTATTTTTTCCAACGGGTACTTTTCTTTTTGTTTAATTGTAAGAGCATCTTGATAGGCTTCTTTTGAATGAAGAAAATCTCTTTTTGAAAAAGCTTCATCCCCCTTTAATATTGCAGCATTATATTTACTTTCGCTCGCTGTAACAAGTGATTGTTGTTGTTTTGTGTCATCTTCAGTCTTTTTATTTACTTCTTTCTCTAATTGATTTAATCGGTTTAATTCTTTTAGCATTGATTGCGAATAACCCTCATCAAATACAATATCTTGTAATGTGGTGTTGTACATAAACTTAGCAATGGGTTGACTTAATATTTGATTTATCTGAGAAACAACTTGAGGATCTTTAGGCAATTCAAAAATAGAGATATCAGGCTTCGCTCCACCTCGATAAATCGAGGCTATCTCTGGGGGAACGCCTAAAGTAGAAAATAAAAAGGTTTTAGTAATAAATCCAGGCTTAGTAACATCCATTCTGTATTCTGCATCTTGGTCTAAGTTTACATTAAACTTACCATTTGCCGATGTAACAACTTGTTGAATTTGAGTACCACCTTTATAAATTGTAATAATAGCTCCCTCAAGACGTTTTCCACTTTTGTTAACAGTTCCACTAATTTCATATTGCCACTGAGCATTCGCCTGATGAGAAAACAGAAAAATTAGAATTAGCGAAATTAATTTTATGTAACGATTAAAGATATGATTAAAAATAAACGTTTTGAAAATTACCATACATATTGCTTTAATTTATGAGAATTTAATTGAAAGCATTAATTTATAATCACAAATATCGTAAAAAAAAGGTCAGGTCATTAAATTGGAAAAATTACTTGTTCTAAAACGAATTTATTTTTTTAAGAATAAAAGATATAAACAGTTTAGCAAATATGAAAATAAATACATAAATAATATTTTTTAATTTGTCATAATGTTTATTGTGATAGGGTTTATTGTAGAAGTAGTTAAAAAAATTGAGCTTTCAGGAGAAATCTCGAATCCCTTGGTAGAGAATATTGAAATACAATATAAGTCAACGTATTTCATTAAATTAAAAATTTTTAGTTTGTAAAAATACTATAATGATTTACTTTCAGGCTTTACTAAATTTTAAAACAGAAAAAAAACTCCTTAAATTTCTTCAAGGAGTTTTTTAATTGACCTAAAGTGCTGTTACTTTGGAAGTAAAACTCCATCAATTACATGCACTACACCGTTACTACCTTTTAAATCTGCAGCAACTACTAAAGCAGAATTACCAGACTCATCAGTTAATTTAACTTTATCACCTTCTAATGATGCAGTTAATTTTCCGCCACTAACTGTAGTTAAAACAGCTTTACCCTTTCCTTTTTTGATTGCAGCAACAACTGCAGCAGCATTTAAATTTCCACTTACCACATGGTAGGTTAAAATTTTAGCCAACTTGGCTTTGTTTTCAGGTTTTAATAAATCCTCAACTGTACCTTCTGGCAATTTATCAAAAGCAGCATTTGTTGGAGCAAATACAGTGAAGGGACCTTTTCCTTTTAAAGTGGTAACTAAATCGGCAGCTTTAATAGCCGCTACAAGTGTTGTGTGATCTTTTGATCCGATTGCGATATCAACCACATCTTTACTTTGGCTGAATGAAACCGATGATACTAAAGTTAATAGAACTAAAAATACTTTTTTCATAATTTTTATTTTGTTTAAGTTTTATGAAGTAAAGTTAAACAATAATTTAATTAAAAGACTATTATTTATTTTTAGTTATTAACTATAAAATTTTTATTCAGTAATAATTTAAATGAAGTTTATTAACAATAGCATGAGTTGTTTATGAAAAGCTCAAGATTTTAGCTTAATTGAGTAAAAAATTTTCCAACCGAAAAAATGATACAGAGAAAAATAACTGACTTCTTTTTAGATTTTTTCCTGTAAAGCTTTGTCGCCCAATAGTCATTAATTTCAAATAAACTTAAGACTCCTAAAACAAATATTTGTGAGTAATTTAATACAGGCCAAAAATTTTTAGATTAATCGCTTATTTTGCAACAATATGAAACTTTTGAAGGGTAAAAAAAAGGAAAGCACATTTTTAATAATGTGCTTTACGAGGAAGTGGTCTTGTAGGGATTCGAACCCCAAACCTTCTCATCCGTAGTGAGATGCTCTATCCAGTTGAGCTACAAAACCCTTTGCATAAATGCGGTGCAAATATAATGAAACATCTGAAATGATGAAAATAAAATTAACTACTTGTATTAAAATATTTATTTAATAATTTAGTGTATTGTTTTTTTAGATAAATTATAAAAGGTGAATTAAATAAATTAATCACCTTTTATAATTTAATGCAGAATTAGAATTGTTTTCTAGGACGTTTTGACCTAGTAAAATTATTTTTTCTTTCGCCATCAGAAAAATCTGTATTTCCTTTTGCAGCAACTCTTTCAGAACGATCGCTGTAGCTATTGCGTTCTGCTCCGTTTTCACTCGAATTTCTATCGTTTCCATTTCTTTCGATACCATAAGTTCTGCGTTCACCTGCTCCTGAATAACTACGGTTTCCTCCTCTATCGCTACTACTTTTTTCAGAACGATTGCCATAACTCTTACGTTCGCCACCAAATCCCCCTTTACTTCTAGATCTGTCATAACTTCCACGTTCTCCTCCTCTACTCTCTCCTCCTCCTCTACTAGCAGATTGCCCTCTAGATTCGATGCGTACATTGCGATTATTGTATCGTACATTTTTAAATGTACCTGTAATAATCTCCGCTACTTCGGATTTAACTTCTATAAAAGAAAAACTACTTTTAACTTCAATACTTGCAATAGATGCCATATCTACACCAGAGATTTCAGATATGTACTCCTTCATAGTATTATTGTCTAAACTATCTAACTCTCCTAAGTTTATAAATAATTTAGTAATACCTGGAGAAGAAACATTTCTTTCCCTATCTCTTCCGCTAGAAGCATTGAGATCAGGTGCATTTTTATAATAAGTAATAAACTTATTAAACTCTGTAGAAACGAAACGTTTAATAATATCTTCTCTCGTTAATTCAGAAAGTTGTTCATATATTTTTGGTAAATAAGGTTCTATTGCATTTTCATTTACTTCAGTTGTATGAATTTTTTTAACAAGGCTTAAAAGTTGCTTTTCACATGTTTCAGCACCAGTAGGTATTAGGCCTTGAGTAAATTTCTTTTTAATAATACGTTCAATAATACGAATTTTACCAACCTCTTTACTATTAATTATGGCAATTGAAACACCTTGTTTTCCTGCACGTGCAGTACGTCCTGAGCGGTGTGTATAATTTTCAATTTCATCTGGTAAATTATAATTAATAACATGTGTAACATCATTCACATCAATACCACGGGCTGCAACATCTGTTGCCACAAGCATTTGTAAAGAGCGTGAACGATAACGTTTCATTACATGATCGCGTTGTGATTGTGATAAATCGCCGTGCAAAGCATCAGCACCATATCCGTCTTTAATTAAAGAATCTGCAATTTCCTGGGTTTCAATTCTAGTACGACAAAATACAATCGCAAAAATATCAGGATTTGAATCGGCAATACGCTTTAACACTGCATATTTATCTCTTCCTTGTACAACATAATAAATGTGTTCTATATTATCATTACCAGAATTTTTCGTTCCACTAGTAATTTCTATAGGGCTTTTCATGTAATTCTTAGAAATACGTAGTACTTCATCAGGCATTGTTGCTGAAAACAACCACGTATTTTTTTCTTCAGGGGTTTGTAATAATATAGTATCTAAATCTTCTTTAAACCCCATGTTTAGCATTTCATCTGCTTCATCAAGCACCGCAAAACGTACATTAGATAAATTAATACGACGGCGATCAATCATATCATTCATTCTACCTGGTGTAGCAACCACTATTTGCGCTCCTTTTTTTATATCTCTTGATTGGTTATCAATACTAGCACCGCCATAGACAGCTACTATATTTGCTCCTGAAATATACTTTGTATAAGATTGTAAATCGCGTGTAATTTGCATACACAATTCACGGGTAGGGCAGAGTATTACTGCCTGCGTATCGCGCGATGTAAAATCTACCAAAGAAGTTAAAGGTAAACCAAAGGCAGCTGTTTTTCCAGTACCAGTCTGTGCTAAAGCTACAAGATCTGTTTTACCAGTTAATAATGCAGGAATTACTTTTTCCTGAATAGGTGTAGGGCTTTCAAAACCCAATTCTGTTACAGCTTTAACAATATCATTGTTAAGCCCTAACGCTTCAAATTTGTTCATTAAATAGTTATTAAATTAATTATTACAGTTGTCAACTTTACGAGGAAATATAGTGAGTTGAATGTGACAACTGTAATTTAAGTAACCAATCATTACTTTGAATTGGGGGCTATTTTCGGCAGCAATAATAACTTAACCAGTTGGTAAATTCGTCTCAGCAAAAATCCTTCTTTTTGACTAAAACCGCTGCAAAGATACTTTATTTTTTGAAATCACCAATACGTAATATAAACTTTTTAAAAAATACAGGCTAATTGATACGTTAAATAGATGAAATGCTAAACTATTTGTTAAACTTCGTTGTAAAGAAAAGCTATATCCACAACCTCTGAAAATTCTTTACCTGCTTCTAACATGTCCTCATCCAACTTCTCATAATTCCATTCTATTCTAATGGTGTTGTTTTTATGTTTAGCTAGTTCTTTAACAGTTTGTAAAATTTTTACGATATATCTTGCTGACGTGGAATTAAAGTAGTCGAACCTAAATATAAAAATCAAGGCGGCATTATTAGGTTCTATAGCTATATGTTTAGTAATCCAGTCAATTATAGGCTCATAAAATTTTCCACAGTTTTCAGGGCGGGATTCTCCTTCAAAAATTAACTGTTTAGTTGTTGGGTTATAAATAACCGATGGTGAATATTCTGTTTTCTTAATATTAAGAGCGTGCATAGTTAGTTATTAAATATATGCATTGATTTCTGTTTGAAAAATATAAAAAGATGTATTATCTGAATTTTGTTTAAAGTTATACATTATTTTATTTCCTGATTTAATTGCTATATCAATAATACCCAGCCCTGCTTTATTTTCATGCACCCGTTTCGATATAATTTGCTCTCTATAAACATTTTTAAGCTCTTCTGGTGAAAGACTTAACACCGTTTCTAATTTTTCTTTTAATTTAGGGATGTCTTGGTTTAAGATATAATTACCTGTTATTACTAGATATTTGCCATTAGTTTTACAAAGTAGTATTATTCCACTACTTTGTACATTATTTTCTACCGGGGAGTATTTACTTAAATTTTCTATACTTTCCACTACTACATTATAAACTCGTTTATCTAAACCGTTACCTCCGATTGATCTTTTCAACTCTCGCTTTATACTTTTTAATAATGTAGTGGTAACAAAATGTTCAAAAGTACCTGTATAAGCAAAAATTATATTTTCCTTATTCATGTATTTATAAACATCAAACACATTAAGTAATTCTGACATATAGGTCATTTATGATAAACTATTTAAAAAACAATTATTTTTTAAAATATTTATCATTATTACGAAATATGTAGTTATAATAGTTACATAAAATAAGAATTTTATTGAAAATAAAAAGTACTTAATTAAATCAATTTAAAATTTTTAGCATTCTTTTTTAATTGATTTATAGATTTCTCTTACAGTATTTTTTTGAATATTAAATTAAAAAACAGGTCTATAAGCCGGGTTCTGTCGAGTTCTATCATTTATCTAGCTTTTTCATCACTGAAAAAATCATGCAGCCTACCCTCCGAATAGAGCGAGCAACTCTTATACTTCGGTTTATTTGGCCTTTCAACTCCCAAGGTTTACCCAAAATAACTGTCACCAGCTACTTTCGTGAGCTCTTACCTCACATTTTCACCATCACCTGCATTTCTGCAAGGCTGTAATTTTCTGTGGCACTTGCTGTTTCCTACATTACTGCAAGAACCTTCCAGTTAGGAAGTGGAATGCTCTGTGTTGCCCGGACTTTCCTCTCTAAAACTTAGAGCGATAGAACGACCTGTAAAACAAAGTTAATTATTTATATTAAATAACAAGGTGTTAACCAATAGCAATTTCTGTGGCTCCAAATCCATACCGAGCATAAGAGGCATCATAAAATTTTAATGACTTGTTTGCTAATAATATGTTGCGAACTTCTTGTTTTAACCTTCCATTACCAACACCATGTATAACTATTAATCTTCTACAATGATTATTTATAGCAGTATCTAAAGCATTTTGAAATTCTTTTAATTGAACCTGTACTATTTCAGCGTTATTCATTCCGCTATAATTTTCTAATAACTCTTCTATATGCAAATCTATTTCCATTTCATTCGCAGGGTTATTGTTGGCGTGTGGCTTCGATTTTTTAGGCGAATCATTAAAATTTAATTTCTGAGATAAAATTTTTGAAAAATCAATAGCCGAAGTATTCATTTTATTTTGTTGCTCCATTTCACTTAATTCAAAAACTGGCAACAACAATGATTTTTGATTTATGAATTTATTGGCTTCAAATGCATTTTGCTTGTAAAGTTTAATTGGTTTTAATTTTACAATTTCACTTATTGGTGGGTGGTGCAAATGTTCTTTATCATTAAAAAATAAGACATCAACTTTTAAATGAGTATGATTATTCAATTCTGCTTTATCAATGGTTTCAATTAACTCAGAACTAAGACTATTGATATTAGCTGTCTCAAGGGTAGTAAATTTATTATTATTTAAAATTGAATAGGTAATTAATAAGTTATATGTAGTATTGTTAATTAACCATACATTTATATCAGAATGTATAATATTATCAATACTTTCAGGAGAAAAAGCGAGATAAATAGCTTGTGTGTTATCAATACTTGACTTATTTATCTTTACAGAATAGACCTCATTTAACACTGAAAGAATGGGTATTTGATCGTGTACCACCTTTTTTATTACTTCTGTCTCACTCGACTCCATAATTAACTCTGAAATTAAAAAAGGTAACTCAAAACCATCCTCGATGGTAATTCCAACAGTAGTTTTATTTATTATTTTCGAAACCTTTCCTCTTCCTTTTTCATTAAGAAATTTTACTATATCTCCAATCTTAAATTTCATATTATTAAGCTATTTTATTAAAACATTATTTTTTTATTATAAATTGATTACCATAGTACCAGATTCAACTACTGAATAATACGGTTGTTTAATTTTTTTACAATGTTGCTTCCAGTTATTAATAATATAATCTGAATTTGAAGAATCAAATACAATTAATTTAGGGTCGAAAAGCAATTTTAATCTATCAATTGAAACGGTGCTATTATTTGATAGTATAAGATAGTCAATTTTTAAAGGGCTACTATTCTTAAAATTGCTTTTTATTTTAAACTCTTTATTTATTAAAACTAATCGTTTATTGTAAAATTGAATACAATTATCTTTAATCCATAAACAATCATTAAACACTGTTGAATGAACAATACTATTATTGGTAATACCTAGGCTAGACCAATTTAATTTTAAATTCGAAACGAAAGTATTTATTTTATATAATGCCAATGTATCTGTAATTAAAACAGTTTTTTTTGAATTTATAAAATCAATTGCGTAAGCTTTAGGGATATTGTATATTATAATTTTTTTCTGTTTCTGTGATTGGTAATTGTTAACACTAAAAGAACCTAATAATACAACGAGGCAACTCAAGCTAACTAATAAGTAAGAAGTATGTTTTTTATTAAGATAAAAAAACAGAAAAATAATTATTCCATACAAAAGAATACTTTCTAGCTGGCTAATATATATGTTATCAATCAATGCATGAGGTAATTTTTCCACCTGTTTAACATATGTATTTAATAATGTTACTATAGGTTTAAAAAGTATTAATGCATATTTTAATAGTAAAGGATTTCCCGAAACAATAAATAAGACTATACCCAAACAAAGCGCTAACGTTGATAAGGGAATAACTAGCAAATTAGCGAGTAAGAAATACACCGGAAATTGATGGAAATAATAAAATGTCAAAGGTAGTGTAACTAATTGTGCAGCTATTGAAACTGAAGTAATTGCCCATACATAATCTAAGAAGCGATTAGAAATTGTAAGCCATTGATAAATTTTTGGCTGAATAGCAACGATACCGATAACGGCTATATATGATAATTGAAACCCAACCTGCATAATTATATAGGGGCTTATTAGCAATAAAAGTAGCGCTGAAGCGGCAAGTGTGTTATAGATATTGGTATTTCTATTAAACGCTTTAGCTACGATAATAAAACTAAACATTGTAACTGCTCTTAATACTGAGGGTGACAAGCCCGTAATTAAAGCATAAAGCCAAAGTAAAAATAATAATAACAGCGCTTTTATGATATTTCCATTTTTTATTTTTCCCATAAAAAATAATAGGCCATTTAATATTAAAAATATAATACTTACATGTAATCCTGAAACTGCTAATACATGAAGTACACCACTGCTTGAATAGGCTGAAACAATATCACTATCTAACTTATCTGAATTACCCAATAGTAAGGCTGCACTTACCGATAATTCATCTTTGTTGAAGTCGTTGTTAACCAATATAGATAGTAAATGATGCTGTATATTAATCGAGGTTCGTATTAAAGAGTATCCACTATTAATTCCAGTATTCAGCCAATCAGCTGATTTCAGGAATGATTGCTTAAAAATTTGCTTATTAGCTAAAAAGTCTCTGTAGTTAAATGCGGTAGGTGTTTGAGGTAAAGGGATATTTACAAATTTCGCTTTTAATAATAACTCATCTCCATATTTAAGTTTTAGCGAATTGATATTTTTCTCGATGTAGACAACTGTTTTTCCACAAGTTGAAATAAATTTTCCAGATTGATTAATCGCTAGTACATCTACAATTATTGAAATTGATTTTTCTTTCTCTTTACCAAATTCTTTTATTCTTACAAAAGCATATTCTGCATTATCTGTGAATTTTAAGAAATGATTCGGTTTAAGTCGTTCTGTTCTATCAATTGTTAATTGATATGCGGCTAAAAAAAAAGTGATGTTTAAAAGTATTCCAAACCTCCACGATTTTTGATACGATCTATTTATTTTAGGAATAAAAACGATACACGAAATGACAGTAATTAAAACACAAATAATTATAAAAAAATACTCATTCGGCTTTAAAGGTGTATTGATAGCAAAAAGAATACCTGCTATAAATGGAAATATTAGCCGAATAAGAGGTGCTTGACTCCATGAATTCATAAAGCTGTGATGCGATATTGTTTTAAAAATATTTTTTTAGAATTAATTACTTCCAACGATATTTAAAACTCTCGTATTTCCCCTTAATGGCCATTACTAATTCAAACTGAGTTGAATTTTTTATAAATTCTTCACTTAAATTACAATAAATAATAAATGCATCAAACTCCTCCTCCGATAAATTCATTATATCATATTTAATGTATATTCTAAATAAATCTTTTAAAATATTACGTTTCAAGTCTTCATTTTCCCATAACGCTACCTTCTGTTTTGATCTTCCAAATTTACTAAAACGTTCATAAAGATAGGTAATAGGGCTTTCGAATTTATTTATATCTTGAAAGGTTCTATAGCTTCTTAATGAATCTAACGAAGATATGTCTTTATCAATTTCTTTTAGTGTTCTTGGAGCAAACACGCTGACTTCTTTAAGTTTAAAATAAAGACGTTCTAAAGGAATATTAATGTAATATTTTTCTTTAATAATTGAATCCTTTAAATAAATTTGTTTGATCATAAAGCCAACAGCAGAAAATACAAGTGTATCAGTAGGTTTAGCATAAATGGTAAACTTACTTTCAGAATCAGCAAATACACCCCTACTGGTATTTTTATTTATAACCATTAACTTTGGTAAAGGTAATTTACTTTCTAAATCATATGCTTGACCAGATATAACAATTAACTTTTGAGCACTAATATTAATTGCAATAAAAATGCAGGCAACGGTAACTATTATTTTATTTTTAAAATTCAATTCGGTTTATTTTTAAGTAGCCTTGGTTTCGTTTTTATCGCTTTTGATTTTTCTCTTTATTAACATTGCTTTTGACTCCTCATTACGCAATAATCGTTCTATATTTTTTTGATGGGTAATTAATACCATAATAGCAATTAATAAAGAAAAAATGATTAACGAAGGTACAGTGGTTTTAAACACTAAAATTACAATAATAGGAAAAGTAATACCAGCAACTATTGAACTTAATGAAACGTAGTTGGAGACCAACAATACAAACAAAAATATACCTATTGAAAAAAGAGCTGCATAAAAATGCACTGCTAATATAATACCCAGCAAGGTTGCTATTCCTTTACCTCCTCTAAAAGAAGCAAAAATTGGGAATATATGTCCTAATAAAGCTGCAATACCTAATACTAATTGCAAATTAATAAACTGGTTGGAATTGGGGATATAATTACTTAGATGAGCGATATTAACAGCACAGAACCCTTTTAAAATATCCATTAATAAAACGGGAATGCCTGCGCTTTTTCCTAATACTCTAAATGTATTAGTAGCGCCTGCATTGCCACTTCCATACTCCCTAACATCGGTTTTATAGAATCGTTTGCCTATCCATACAGATGACGGTATGGAGCCTAATAAATAGGCTCCTAAAAGAAAGAGTATGTTAGTTATATTTATCACTACTCTTCAACAGCTTGTGATTTACGTAGGAACTGTGTTTTTTTACTTGGAGGACAAATATTATAATAATAATTAGGTTCGTTCTTATCCTTATCTCCAGCTTTTTCGCGCTTATCTGATTTTAATTCTTTAAGTATGGTATTATATGCTTCGTTTGAAGAAACTGATAACATAGTACCACGTGTATAATTAAAATAATACCAGTTGTTCGCATCAATTTCTAAATAAATATTTAATATATCCCCACCCCTTTTCTTAGATAATTCTATCTTTCCATCTACATATTTATTTATTTGTGTTTTGTCAATATTTCCGATACCAATTTTACCTATGGATGAATAAGAACGTGTGTCTTTGTTCCATTTCATTTTTACATCCGTAAAAAAGAATGTTTTCCTTAACTCATCTGGCAGCTTTTTATATGAGCCGTATAAATTTAATTGTGAAATTAATTTATCTGCTTGCTCCTTACCGAGAAGTTCACGCATTCCTTTTTCAAAAGTAGGTTTTGAGAAATCGGTTGGCTTAAGCTCTGCAGTACTTGATATTTGTTCTGCCATTTTTTCAATTGCTTTATCCGCAAAAAAGAAATCAACAGACATTAACAATTCAAACTTAGCTGAATCAGTAACAAGGTTATGAGTGGCATTTCCAACCGATTGAATTTTAAGTTGCCCTAAATCTCCTCCTAAATTTATTTTCCCTTCGCCATATACTTTACAATCAGTGGTACTTAAACTTAAATAATTACCTGGTAATGATTTTTCAATTAACTTTTCTTTGTTTGAAATACGATACTCTTTGCTCGCTTTATCATAAAATAAAAAACCATCAGCTGGTAATACTTCTGCATCATTGTTTGTAGATTGTCTAGGGGAAAGAAATGCTGTGTAAAAATGGGTAGAATCAGTAGTAACCATTAATGAAGCTGCAATTGCCTTCCCTGCTTGATCTACAGGATTTTTACTAATAGGAATATATATTTCAGCTGGATTTACCTCTGCATCAAACTTTAGCCATGAATTAGGTATTTTACATTTATGAGTAATTCGAATTGCCCCATCATACACCAAATATTGGTTATTTGCTTTTAACTTAACCTCTCCTTTATATTCGAAATAAGGGCTTAAACGAAATTTTGAAGTATCAGAAATAGTCGTAACAGCATAAGTTTGATAAGTAGTATCTACACTTATGTTACTAAAATAAAATGTTTGTTTTGTTTTAAGCTCGTCTTCATAATCATAAAACCCAGAACCTGTATAATGTTTACGGGCTGTTATATTTACTGTACAATTATATAAATTATGATATTTAGTTACGGCATTTGCTACAATTTTAGCATTTGTTAATGGCCGCATTAAAGCATCTTTTTCAATTGTTACATCACCTTTATCTGGAAATATACGAGCATCGGCAACATTTATATATTTAACTTCTTTGGCAGAAATTATATAGTTTTTTAAATCATATTTTGCTACCGGTGATTTAAATCTTAAAGAATCTTGCTTGGGATGGACAGAAATAAATTCAGGCCCTTCTAAATCTAAGTCATTATTTGCAACCTTTTCACCTTTTTTATCCGACCCTAATTCAATTTCGCCTTTTTCCATAAACCATTTAAATTTATCCATATAACAGATATATTGGTTAACAGGAAATTTAACAATGGAGCCTTTACCATTGGATTTAAATTCTCCAACGCGTTCTTTAAAATCGATATGTGCTTTTACATTATCCGTAGCAAAGGCGAGCGTTGCAATATCTGTAGCTTTTAAATTAAAGTTAGCAGTATCTGCATCAAATGTGCTCGATTTAAATTTAATCCATTTCGAATCTAACCTTGCATTCGAAAAATGCGATGCCCCTTCACCATAAAGTTGTTTAGGCGTTAAAGATAAACGTCCATCAAATTGTGCCTTAGTATCATATTGTGCAAATCTTTTATCTTTTGCATTCCATGCACTTAAGTTATCTTTTAACGGCATCCAATGAATTTTAACACTATCTCCGTGTGTTTGCGGAAATTCTGGAGGAGTTTTTTGTTCTTTTATATCAAAAGACTGTGCAAGGGCATTTGTTGAATCAGGAAAAAATATAAAATCGTTTGATTTTATTTCCGAGGTAATATATTTTAAGGTACCATCTCCTCTAAAACCTTTATTACTTAACTTAATTGCATTTGTAAAACTACCTTTATCCCCATACATGGCCATACCTCCTGGAGGTGTTTTACTAATAAAACCGAGAGAATAATCTTCTTGTATAGTAAGTGATTCTTTAAATGTTGGAAATATTCCTGCAGATACGATTGAACCTTTAAAATTTAAACCTTCATTAGAAGTGTTATCCAAACTATCAATTGTAAATGGTTCGATGTGAAAGTAAAAGTTATCCTTCGGGTACTTACCATTTTGTATTGATTTTTTATTGTAATAAGCATAAGAATCTTTTAAACTATTAAAAATTGGATAACTAGGAAAGGGCTTACGACCCGATTTATTTGCAGGATTATCAATCTCTAAATTACCATTTATTTTTTCTATAACTGTTTTAACTTTCACTAGTGGATAGTTCCCATAAGGATCTGCTTCACGAGACTTTGCCATCATTCGTAAAGAATCAACATTCTTTAAATCGATGTTAAATTTATCGTAATTAAATGCAAATTCCTTCCCAAAAAAATCAAATCTTCCAGCGTGTACCACTCCTTCAAAAGTAAAATCTCGGTTTCTTTTTAATATAAGTTTTTGTTCATTAGGGTAAACAACCACATTTTGAGAATCACTCATGGCAACTTGTTTTACTCCAAAAATGGTCATATCGTAATTAAGTAAATTGATGCTCGCATTATTTCCACCTCTTATTACTGAGGGAAACTGTATAACATCATAATCAACATGGCCAGCACGAGCTGCTATGTATGTAATTAATTTATCTTTAACCTGCACTTCATCATTTTCTACATCATAAGAAATAAAACCCAATGCAGATAATCTAATAAGATCTGGAGCCATATCTTTTAAAGCAAACTTCGCATATTTTGCATAATCAGCGCCCGAAAAAATTCGCTTATCTCCATTTTTTTTTGCAAAATCACGAATACGAATTAAAGGATTCATTTGATCAATACCTTGTACACGATCATATCTTTCTGTACGAAAATAATTAGATGATTCAAAAAGAGCGTCCTCTTGTGAGTTGCCTGCTAACATTTTTAAATCAATTTTAGGCTCATCTATTTTCCAAAGAAGTTCCTCAAAATACATGTCAACATCATGAAAAGTATTTAAATAGGGTGACTTTGAAATACCATCATTAGTGCGAATAAGTGTTAACGATCTATCTCCTATCATAAATTTCATATTCACACTTGGGTGTGTTATCGAATCCTTATCAAAATAAAATTTTATATTGGCTGTTTCAGCTGTTAATTTTTCTTTTGTTATACCTATTGTTTTTGAACCTATAATTAAAAAGGGCTTGCTATCTTTATTAAATATTAATCTAGCATCCTCCTGTGCACTTCCTGAGCCAATAAATTTTGCTCCGCGTTGCGTAAATCCTCCATCATAATCTACATTTTTAGCAATGTTGGGTATTTTCATTCGTTTGCTATAGGACTCAAAACGAGGATAAGATATAAAATTTCCTTTTTCAGAAATAACTTTTTCAGTCAACACACCTAGAAGCGGCTTTTCAAAATAATTTTTGTTATAAAAGGTGACCGAATCAGCCGTAAAGCCGCTCGTTTTAAGTGTTATTTGATATTTTTTTAATTCTGCCCATACTGCATTTTTTTCAATACCTGCTCTAGACCAATCTACTTTTCCTCCTTCACCAATGAATATACCTTTATCAGGATAAAAGACTCCACTTGTATTATATACAATACCGCTATCATTTTGATTATTATAACAACGCAAATCTAATTTTGAAAAAATTACTTTTGGTACACTGTCATACTCAAAAATGTATTTATCATTGTTTGAACTATAACTTACTACTGCCGATTTATAAAAAGTGTTCGTAGCAAATAAATTTTGACTCATTTCTAAATAATCAGAATAATGTCTTATTCCTTTTCCATTTAATATTTTTTCAACACATTCTTGCCAGGTTAAAAAATTGTCCTCATCATGTCTGCTATTAATAAAATTCTTTACTGAAGATAAATAATCAGAGTATTCAGGCAGAATACGTAATTTCTTCTTCACCATTAAATTAAAGGCTTTGTAAGTAGCTTTTTTTAGATTGGTGGTGTATTTTGGTGAATTCCAAGCTATGGTAAATTCTTCCATAAAAACTTTCAAATCTTTCTTATCCATGTTTGTTACTTCAAACATTGTTTTTACTTCTTCTAAAAACTTTATAGGATCTTCAGTAAACTGTTTAATAGGATTTATTTGTGCAATTAAAGGGTGTGCAATTGAAAACACTGTAAAAATGAGGATGATTTGTAATTTTTTCATGTTTAATTAATTAGTGAAATGTAATACTGTCCATTGTTCTTGTACTGTTTTATCTACGAATGTAAGGCCCAATTCTATAGCCTTATTTTTAAGTTCATTTATATCTGTTTCAAAAAAGCCACTAATTATTAAATTACCCGATTTTTCTAGTGAAGTCGTATACTTTTTAAAATCGGCTAATAAAATATTTTTATTGATGTTTGCTAAAATGGTATGAAATAATTTATCACTTATTAGTTGCGCATCTCCCTTATAAACACAAACATTTTTAATGTTGTTTTTTTGTAAATTTTCATTTGTATTTTCATAACTCCACTGATCTATATCTATTGCTGTAATAGTACCAGCACCTTTCATTGATGCCATTATCGCTAATACACCTGTACCACAACCCATATCTAATATAGTTTTATTTTCTATATCTAATTGCATTAATTTTTTAATCATTAATTGGGTCGTATGGTGATGACCTGTACCAAAAGACATTTTAGGTTCAATGATAATATTGTATTTGAAACCCTCTTTTTCGTCATGAAAAGGGGCTCTTATGTAACAAATTCCATCTATATCAATGGGCTTAAAATTATTTTCCCATTCTTTATTCCAATTTTGTTTAGGAATTAAAGTAGTGGTATGTTTTATTTTAAAGAAATCGGTGTAAAATGAAAAAGTAAGATTTAATTGGCGCTCATTATAATCTTTCGCCTGTATATAGGCATTAAAACCTAAATCCGTTTCTAAAAAACTTTCAAACTGAAGTTCAGCTAATTGAGCTATTAACACGTCACTCCCCTGCTCTTTAGGTTCTACAATAACTGATAATTCTATATAATCCATAAAATCATATTACGAAATAGTGTTTTTATTATTAAAATGAATTGATAATTATATTAAATTCAGTTGCCTTTAAGGAGGCACCGCCTATTAAGCCACCATCTACATCTAAACAAGCAAATATTTCTTTCGCATTATTTGCATTACAACTCCCTCCATAAAGAATAGAGGTCTGTTCAGAAATTTCTTTTCCATATTTTTTTGAAATTTCTGTACGAATAAAGTGGTGCATACCCTGAGCTTGGTGACTCGTTGCTGTCATGCCTGTTCCTATCGCCCAAACTGGTTCATAAGCAATTATGAGTTTCGAAAATTCTTTTGGGGAAAGATGAAACAATGATTCTTTTAATTGTTTTTTTACAGTTTCCAAATGTTTATTAGCGTTACGCTCCTCCAAACTTTCGCCGATACAAAAAATGGGTATAAGGTTTACTGATAGCGCACTATCAACCTTCTGCGAGAGAATGCAATCTGTTTCATTAAAATATAATCTCCGTTCTGAATGGCCAATAATTACGTGAGTTGCTCCCACAGAAGAAATCATTTCGGCGGAAACTTCTCCCGTATATGCTCCGCTGGGCAACTGATGGCAATTTTGTGCCGCTAGAAAATAATTTTTTTTCTCTTTTAATTTTTCCGACGCTTTAGACAAATGAATAAATGGAGGTGCTATAATTTTTATTACATCAGGGTTTATGTCATTTTCTTCCCTTAATAACTCATCTATTAATTGTAATCCTTCCTGCAATGTTTTATTCATTTTCCAATTGCCAGCAACTATTTTTTTTCTCATTATGATTCTAAATCAGGTATTAAATTAAATATTGTTTAATCTAGTATTTGTTTTCAAAAACATTTTAATTATTCTAAATCGTATTGACGTAACATTGTATTTTAATCAACCCTAACACGGGGATCTAAAATACCGTATATAATATCCACAAAAATGTTTATAACTACAAATATAATTGCAAAAACCAATGTTGCCCCCATTACAACAGGTAAATCGTTTTTATTTAAAGCATCTACCACTTCATACCCAATTCCTTTCCAATTAAATACAATTTCTACAAAAACAGCGCCCGCCATTAATCCAGCAAACCATCCAGAAACAGCTGTTACAACAGGGTTTAAAGCGTTTTTTAATCCATGTTTAAAAACCACATTGTAAAAACTTAAGCCTTTTGCTGTTGCTGTTCTAATATAATCTTGTGTAAGTACTTCTAATAATGAATTTCGAGTAAGCTGAATAATAATTGCCAATGGACGCAAACCCAATGTAAGAGCTGGTAAAATAAGGTTTTTTAATATTAGTTGTTTTTCACCAAAATCGTCAATTGCAAATAAGGTTCCTACATTAGACAAACCTGTATAATCTCGCCATACATACCCAAATAGCCAAGCTAGCAGTAAACCTACAAAAAAAGATGGTAGTGCCATTCCAAATATGGCAAAAACCAATGAGCTTTTATCAAACCAGGTATTTTTTTTAATTGCCGTAAACACGCCTATCAATATTCCGAAAAAAGTACCAAAAAGAATGGCTGTAAGTGCAAGTATTGCTGTTTCAGGAAGTGTTTCAATAATTATATCAGACACTTTTCTTTTGCTAATGTATGACCTTCGCAAATAAGGGTACTTTAATACAATTGCTTTTGACCCTAAAGAAAACAGTTGCGTAAACGTATATTTTTGTTTATTCAAAAATAAAAAATGATTTTGATTATTTAACTCATGGATAGATAAAGGAGATAAATCATTCAAATACATTAAAAACTGTGTGGCTAATGGCTTATTACGACCTAAATCTTTATTAATTATATCTATAGACGCCTGATCGGCTCGTTGACCAAGCATCATACGGGCAGGATCACCAGGAAGCACATTAAATAATAAGAACACCAGAGTAATTACCCCCATTAATACAATAAAGCCATACATTAATCGCTTTGCTATAAAATTACCCACCGATTAATTCTTAAAGTATTTTTCGTTTAAACCTGCAAAAGTAGGTAATGAGTGATAATGCCACATATTTATTACTGTGCCGCCTTTTAGTAACATTAAACCAGGGTTTGAACGAATCATTGTTTTTAAAACCACATCGTCACTATTATAGAACTCAATATTGCTATTTACTTCTGCCTTAAAATTTCTAATTATTTCAGGTGATGAACTTGTAAGTGCAATAATTGGTATGCCTTTTTGCTGACAAAGCGCTGCAAAATCATTTATTTTATCAAACGCACCTTTATCTGTTTTTTCTAAATCATGACAAATTAATAAAAAATTATAATCAGGGTTTTCGATAATATCTTCCGTATAATCCCCTCCATTAAGGCTTGTAATACTAAAATCTTTAACTTTAGGTTCAACCCCTTTCTTAGTAACGACCTGCCTACTATCTATATAGTCATAAAACTGGTCGTAATTCTCAGGAAATTTTTCAAATTCTTTTACCTCTCCTGTTTTCTTATCTTTTAATTTGTAATAAAATTTTAATTCATCTGGTATTCCTTTTCTTTGCTCGGGTATATTTTTGCCAATTGCATAGGGTCTGAAGTCAATCACAGGCATATAATAAAAGGTGTAAAGAGGAAAAACAATTGATGCGATGATAACAATTATTAATAAACCGTTTTCAAGATTTTTTCCAAATAATGAATGAATGTGTTTTTTACCAATGAACAAGATGATAATTAACACCATTAAAATAATATCTTTTGTAAATGATTGCCACGGAGTAAGTGGAATTGCATCGCCGAAACACCCGCAGCCAGTAACTTTCTGAAAATAAGCAGAATAAAAAGTAAGAAAGGTAAAAAATACCATCAATAGTAGTATTGACCATAATGTTGTCTTTACTCTTGCGCCTAGTAATAAGGCCGCTCCTAAAATTACTTCTAATATACACATCAATATAGCTAATGGTAGTGCTATAGGAATAAAAATGGGGGTATGAAATACTTCGAAATACTCTATTAATTTATAAGAAAAGCCTACCGAATCATTTGCTTTTATAAAACCTGAAAAAATAAAAAGTGCTCCTACTAAAATACGGGCAATAGTGGTTAGTGTTTTCATTTTAAATAATTTGAATTAGTTAAACACAATTTAAATTCAGAAAAAGCAAGCCTGTTAAGCAGGATTTTCATTTAATTTTATTAATGCAAAAATAGCATAATTAATCATATCGCTGTAGTTGGCATCAATCCCTTCAGATATAATGGTTTCGCCCCCATTTTCTTCGATTTGTTTGATACGTAATATTTTCATCAAAATTAAATCAGTTAATGAGCTTATACGCATATCACGCCACGCTTCCCCATAATCGTGATTTTTATTCTCCATCAATTTTTTGGTTTCTTTAGCATTTTTATCAAACAATTCTGTTACTTCAGCTGTTGGCAATTCCATTCGCTCATCCCCTTTTAAGGTAAGTTGTATTAATGCAATAATTGAATAATTTATAATGCCGATATATTCTGAACGAACATCGTCACTTACTTTTTGAGTACCTTTGTCTTCGATATTGCGAATGCGTTGTGCTTTAATAAAAATTTGATCGGTAAGCGAACTTGTTCGTAAAATACGCCAAGCGGTACCATAATCTTTCATTTTTTTTATAAAAATATTTTTACAAGTGCCTATTGCAGTATCGTACTGATTATCAGTTTTATTCATAGTTATTTAAGCTATTCTGTAAAATAAAAATGTCATTAATAATGAAGCCGCAAGATACAGTTTTTTATCAAAAAATAGACCGCATTTTTGATCTAACTTCGCCTCCATTAATCATGGGGATTTTAAACATTACTCCAGATTCATTTTTTGATGGAGGTAAATTTAACACAGAAAAAGAATGGCTTACAAAAGCAGCACAGCTAGTGGAAGATGGTGCAGATATAATTGATATCGGTGCCTACTCTACCCGACCTAGTGCAAATTTTATTTCTATTGAAGAGGAGGCCGAACGATTAATACCCGCAATTATATCTATAAAAAAGGAGTTTAATAACATTATTATTTCCGCTGATACTTTTAGAGCTACTATTGCAGAAAAAGCAATAGCTGCTGGCGCTAATATTATAAATGATATTTCAGGAGGTTCATTAGATGAAAATATGTTTCGATCAGTGGCTCAATTGCAAGTACCCTATATTTTAATGCATACTAAAGGAAATCCTCAAAACATGCAGAATTTAGCAATCTATACAGATGTAGTAAAAGAAGTAACCGATTATTTTAAAGAAAAAGTAGATGAACTAAATAAATTAAATTTTTTTAAAATAATTATCGACCCTGGTTTTGGGTTTGCAAAAACAGTTCAACACAATTTTCAATTATTAAATCAAATTAATAATTTTAAAATTTTTAATTTACCTATTTTAGTAGGCTTGTCCCGTAAATCAATGGCCACTAAATTATTGAATATAAAAACAGCCGATGCGCTGAATGTTTCAACTGTTTTAAACACTTTGGCACTTAATAAAGGCGTAAATATACTTCGTGTACATGATGTTAAAGAAGCGAAAGAGGTTATTACCATTCATAATTACATGAATAACGTGAACGAATAAATAAAAATATATTGACAATACAACGAATATGGTGTACTAACATAAATTTATTACTTTTGTCTTTTGATGAGCTTTACCTACCCTGCATTTCTTTTTGCGCTTTTGGCAATAGCCATTCCTATAATTATACATCTATTTAACTTTCGTAAGTTTAAAACGGTTTATTTTAGTAATGTTCGTTTTTTAAAAGAAGTTAAACAACAAACTCAAGCTAAGTCTACACTTAAACATTTATTAGTTTTAGCTGCTAGAATACTGGCTATTACATTTTTAGTATTTGCTTTTGCACAGCCTTTTATACCCATAAGCAATAAAAAGATTATACCCGGTAATAAAGCCGTAAGTGTATTTATTGATAACTCATTTAGCATGGATGCCATTAACAAAAATGGAAGCCTACTTGATGAAGCAAAAAAAAGGGCTCTTGAAATAGTCGCAGCCTATAAACCTAGTGATCGATTTCAATTATTAACAAATGATTTTGAAGGTAAACATCAACGTTTAGTAAATAAAGAAGAATTTATTGAATTAGTTGATGAAGTAAAAATAAGTGCCGCTACTCAACTGCTATCAACTATTCATTTACGACAAATGGATGCATTAGAGCAATCAGAAAGTAAATCAAAATCAACCTTTATTATTTCTGATTTTCAAAAAAGCATAACAAACATTAACGAACTAAAAAACGACACAGGAGTAGCTATTAATTTTATTCCTATCACTGCAAGTGTTAATAATAATAACGTATATATTGATAGCTGCTGGTTTGAAACACCTGTACGGCAATTAAATCAGGTAGAAAAATTACATGTGCGTATAAAAAATTCAGGTGAAAAAAAGATTGAAAATAATTCTATAAAATTATTTATAAATAACGTTCAAAAAGTACCAGCGGCATTTAATGTAAACCCTCATGCTGAAACAGAAATCATCTTATCTTTTGTTTCAAAAGATACAGGTTTACAACAATGTAGCATTGCGTTGAGCGATTATCCCGTAACTTTTGATGACACCTTTTACTTTACATTTGAAGTTGCAAAGAATATCCCTATACTTTGCATAAACGGCAATAATCCAAATCCACTTAAATCTCAAAGTATTTATTTAAATAAACTTTTTGGAAACGATTCGTTATTTGTATTCACTAATGTATTAGAAAATAAAGTAGAGTATAGTAACTTATTAAATTTTAAATTAATAATTATTAATGAGTTAAAATCTATTTCATCGGGCTTGGCGCAGGAATTAAAACGCTTTATGATAAATGGCGGCAATGTTTTAGTATTTCCTAATGCCCAATCAGAATTGGCTAGCTATAAAGATTTTTTTGTTTCCGTAAATTCAAATTATTATGAACAGTTGGATACTGTTAATACAAAAGTTGATAAAATTAATTTAGAACAACCCATTTTTAAAGACGTGTTCGATACAAAAACAATTAACCTAACAAATATTGATTTACCAATAGTATACAACCATTATCGTTTTTCAAATGCATCAAAAACAACAGAAGATTATTTATTGAAATTGCAAAATGGGAATAATTTTTTAAGCAAATACGATGTTGGAAAGGGTATATTATATGTGTTTGCTAGCTCCTTAGATCCGACATTTAGTAACTTTTCAAAACATGCATTATTTGTACCCATATTATATAAAATTGGCATGTACAGCCAGGTAAACGAACCTTTATTCTATATCATCGGAAATGATGAACCAATAGAAATAGTTCATCGCACTAGCGGAGAAAATACTTATCATCTTAAAGATTTAAAAAATACATTTGACATTATACCCGAATACAAACTATTGGAAAACAAAACGCAACTAATTTTACACCACCAAATAAAAAATGCTGGCAACTATAACTTATATTTAGATAACGATATAATTGGCGGTTTATCTTTTAATTATGATCGTAAAGAGTCAAATCTTCTATGCTATACGACCGATGAATTAAAGCAGGTTATTACGAATGATAACATTCACATTATAAGCGCAGGTGAGAAGAGCATAACCTACATTCTTGAAGAAAAGGCAGAAGGGAAAAAACTTTGGCAAATTTGTATATTATTAACCCTATTTTTTTTAGGTGCTGAAGTTTTATTATTACGATTATTAAAAACTAATTAACAACTATAATTGTTATGAATATACTTATTAAATCGGCTTACGTAATTGACAGTGATTCTCCACACCATGGTAAAGTAGTTGACATATTAGTTGAAAATGGCATCATCATTAATATACTTTCAAAAATTTATGTTCAAAAAAATGTAAAAATAATTGAAAGCAAAGATTTACATGTTTCAGTAGGTTGGATGGATATGCAGGCTAATTTTTGCGATCCTGGTTTTGAATACAAAGAAGATTTAATGAGTGGTACAAAAGCGGCAGCGGCTGGAGGTTTTACCGATGTGGCACTTGTCCCTTCTACCAACCCTCCTATTCATTCTAAATCAGAAATTCAATACATTAGGAATAACACAATCAATTCCATTGTTAATGTACACCCTATTGGCACCGTATCTCATAAACAAGAAGGTATTGATTTATCAGAAATGTATGATATGCAGCAAGCGGGTGCAATTGCATTTTCAGATGATAAGAAACCTATTGTTGATGCTGGATTATTAATGCGAGCATTGTTGTATACTCAAAATTTTAACGGCTTAATTATAACCCATTGTAACGAAAAGAGTATTTCAAATGATGGAAAAATGAATGAAGGGGTAACATCAACCATGCTAGGTTTAAAGGGAATGCCTGAATTAGCGGAAGAATTAATGGTAAGTCGTAACATTTTTTTAGCTCAATACAATAATGCTCCCATACACCTTACTAATATTTCCACTCAAAAATCTGTGGCTTTAATTAAACGAGCAAAAGCGGAAGGCATAAAAGTAACCGCTTCTGTAAATGCTTATAACTTAGTACTTGACGACACATTGCTTGCTGGTTTTGATAGCAATTACAAACTCGATCCACCATTACGAACAAAGGCAGATATTGAAGCTTTGCGAAAAGGGCTCGCCGATGGTACTATCGATGCTATTACTACTGATCACCGACCTCAAAATATTGAATCTAAAAATATAGAATTTGATCATGCCTCAAATGGTATGATTGGTTTAGAAACTATGTTTAGTCTAGTTAATACACATAAGGGAAAAATTAAAATAGAAACTCTTATTCATGCCGTTACAAAAGGACCTAGAACTATTTTTAAATTAAAACATCCAAAAATAGTATTGAATGAACCAGCCTGTATTACGTTATTTGATCCTAGCATAGAATGGATCTTTCAAAAAAAAGATATTCACTCTAAATCCTTTAATACCCCTTTTATTGGCACTCCTTTTAGAGGCAAGGTAATTGGCATAATAAACAACAAACAACTATTTACATCCTATTAAATTGTATTTTTTAACCTACAAAAATTTGTTATTGATAATTTTTTAGTAGATTAGCCCTTGAAAATAAATAATCATAATTAAACCTTTAGCAGTTATAAAAATGATTTCAACTAAAAAATCACTAGTGTTAAAAGGAAGTATGTTAATGATTGCAGGAATGTTATTTGCATCTTGTAATAATAATAATACACCTAAAGATGAAAATACAGAGAACCTCACTGATTCAACAGTAGTATCTGAAACAGAGGCAACAAATAATGTATTTTATTCTTTACCCTCTCCTTTGCAAATTGCTTCTATATTTAAAAAATCAGGATTAAAATATCAAGATGGAATTACTTCCGATGTAAAAGAACCATCTAAATATACAACCAGTTTATTGAAATCAATTAACTTGGGAATTTATAGCGCCGATTTATCCTATTGCGTTTTAAATAAACAAAATCAAGCAGCAATGAATTACATGAAGTTATGTCGCCAACTTGCTGATAATTTAGGTATGGGTTCTGTTTTTGAACAAAACAATTTATCGAAACGATTTGAGAAGAATTTAGGTAACGAAGATTCGCTTGCATACATTATCGCAGAATTACAAATGGTTACAGATATGTACTTAGAAGAAAACCAACAACCACAAATTACAGCCATTGTATTCTCAGGAGCTTGGATAGAAAGTATGTATTTGGGTTCTAAATTATATGAGACTAGCAAAGACAAAACAATGGGTACTAAGCTTTCTGAACAAATGACTATTTTAGGAAGTATTATCAATGCGCTAAAAGTAGTAAAAGACAAAGATCCCGCAATTCCTAGTTTAATAGATGATTTGCAAAATATTAAAAATGACTATGATAAATCCCCTTCTGTGTCGGCGAAGACTCCGTCTAAAGATGAAGAAGACGAAGCAGAAATAAATTTAACAGAAAATGAGATTACTCAACTAACAAACAAAATAAAAGACTTACGTACAAAATTTATTAAAGGGTAAAATTTTTTAATCTGTTTAATTTAAATTTAAATTTAAAATCGATTGTTATGAAAAAAGTATTTTATATAAGCTTAGTTGGTTTTATCCTATTTTCTTCATTTTCCATTATACAATCTGAAGGGTTAATAGATAAAACTAAACTTACAGCAGATTGTAAGGCAAAAATGGAACCTTATAAGTATGACAGCCAAAAATTTACTAAAATAAATTTCAATGAAAATTCTCAACTATTAGAAATCGAAGTTCCCGTTTTTATTGGAGAAAAATATAGAATTGTGTTTAACACAAATGCATTGACGACTAATAAAATTAACATTAACGTTTACACTAAATCCAAAAGTTCATCAAAAAGAGAAACTATATTTACCACTAATGGCGATAATTCAAACACTGGCGAATTTGTATTTGACGTGCCACGGGTACGTAAACTATTTATTGATTATGAAGTACCAGCCGATGCCTCTGCGAATAAAATATCTGGATATATACTAATGATGGTAGGGTACAAATAATATGATTATGATTATGATTATTTAAATGATAAAAAATATACATATATTATTATTTATTATTTCCTTTATTTTTTATAATGACTCCATTTTTGCACAATGCCATGCAAAACAAATAATGAATGAGTGCAAACCTAATATTCCCAAACCATATAAATACGATAGTTTCGCTATAAGTGAATTTGCGTTTAATAATATAGAAAAAAACATAGAAGTTGTATTTACTGCCTTTGTAGGACAAAAATATAAGTTACTATTTTGTAGCTCTGGCTTTCAAGAACAAGTAGAAATAAATATTTATGATAAAACAAATCGCGTAAAAAAGGGTCGTAAAAAATTATATGATAATTCGGAAGGCATTGACAACAACTTCTGGTGGTTTCAACCTACTAAATCGGGCAATTATTATATAGACTACAATATACCAAAAAGTATTGACGGTAAAGAAAAAAAAGGTTGTGTTGTAATTTTAATTAGCCGTGTGGGCACCTAATAAAATAATCTAAATAAATTATTTTAAAAAACCTTTTTATCTCTCTTCACTAATAATTCTCAAAAACCACTATTAACGATACATGCATAACGCAATTCTTCCTGTTTCTTATTTAGGCTCCATTCAATATTATTCGAAATTAAAAAAATACGAAAATTGTAGTATTGAACTTTATGAAAATTTGCCTAAACAAACTTATAGAAGCCGATGCAATATCTACTCTCCAAACGGTTTATTAACACTTAGTATTCCTTTAATTAAACGTAATCATCGTCAGGTAATGAAAGATGTTAAAATTTCTTACGATTATGATTGGCGTAAAACACATTGGCGTACATTAGAATCAAGTTATAGAAGTTCTCCTTTTTTTGAATATTATGAAGATGATTTATATCCCTATTATCATGATAAAAAAAAAGATTATTTAATCGATTTAAACGAATCATTACAACAAAAGATATTACAATTTTTAAAACTAAATAAAACGTATAATTTCACAAACGAATATCAAAAAGAATGTTCAAATGCGGTTGATTTTAGATCTAGCCTCTCTTCAAAATTGCCCTCTTCTAATGATTCTGAATTTATAATCAAGCCTTACATTCAAGTGTTTGAAAATAAATATAATTTTATTCCCAATCTCAGTATTGTTGATTTATTATTTAACCAAGGTTCAAGAGCTATCGATTATATCTAATAAACCGTTTCCACTAGTTGCACACAGCGAAAATTACTACATTTGCGTAATTTTTCACAAAAGCCCTAATTAATTCAACCATTTACATTTTTTAATCATGGATATAGAATTTAACAAAAACGAAGATCGGATGCAACTACTGATTTCAGCGATGGAAAAAAAACTGGAAAAAGTATATTTAGGAGGAGGTAAAAGTAAAATAGAGAAACAACATGCGCAGGGTAAAATGACGGCACGTGAACGCATATATCATCTCATTGATAAAGATTCTAAAACAATTGAAATAGGTGCATTTGCAGGGGAAGAAATGTATAAAGAACATGGAGGCTGCCCTGCTGGAGGTGTTATTGTTGTAATCGGTTATGTTAGCAAGCGACAATGCATCATTGTAGCAAATGATGCTACGGTTAAGGCGGGTGCTTGGTTCCCGATTACAGGTAAAAAGAATTTACGGGCACAAGAAATTTCAATGGAAAACCGCTTACCCATTATTTATTTAGTAGATAGTGCAGGTGTTTACTTACCTATGCAAGATGAAATATTTCCAGATAAGGAAAACTTTGGACGGATTTTTCGAAATAATGCCATCATGAGTAGTATGGGAATACTACAAATATCTGCCGTTATGGGCAGCTGTGTTGCAGGGGGTGCCTATTTGCCCATTATGAGTGATGAGGCAATGATTGTAGATAAAACAGGGAGTATTTTTTTAGCCGGCTCTTATTTAGTAAAAGCTGCAATTGGCGAAACGGTTGATAACGAAACGTTAGGAGGAGCTACTACCCAATGCGAAATATCTGGTGTTACTGATTACAAATGCAAGGATGATACAGATTGTTTAAACCGCATACGCAATATTATGAGCAAAGTAGGTCATTTTGATACTGCGGGCTTCAATCGTATTGAAACAATAGCACCCAAAAAAAATCCAAAAGAAATTATTGGAATTATGCCTGCTGCGCGCGATCAGCAGTACGATATGCACGAAATTATTGATCGCTTAATTGATGATTCAAACTTTGAAGAATATAAAGAAAAATACGGACAAAGTATTCTTTGCGGATTAGCTCGTATTGAGGGATGGAGTGTAGGTATTGTTGCCAATCAACGGAAAGTAGTAAAAAGCAAAAAAGGCGAAATGCAATTTGGTGGAGTAATATATAGCGATAGTGCCGACAAAGCCGCTCGATTTATTATGAACTGTAATCAAAAAAAAATACCCTTAGTTTTTATACAAGATGTTACAGGTTTTATGGTAGGCTCACGCTCAGAACAAGGTGGAATAATTAAAGACGGTGCAAAATTGGTAAGCGCTATGGCTAATTCTGTAGTACCTAAATTTACCGTTGTGGTGGGTAACTCCTATGGAGCAGGTAATTATGCTATGTGTGGTAAAGCTTACGATCCTCGCCTTATTATAGGATGGCCTACCGCACAAATGGCAGTAATGGGTGGAGCACAAGCTGCAAAAGTAATTGTGCAAATTGAAATGGCTTCGCTAAAGGCTAAAGGAGAAGAAATAACACCCGAAAAAGAAGCCGAGTTGTATAATAAAACCAAAGATAAATATGATTCTCAAACTACTCCTTATTATGCAGCTGCAAGGCTTTGGCTAGATGCCATCATTAACCCCTTGGATACTCGTAAATGGATATCTATGGGTATAGAGATGGCCAATAACTCACCCATAATTAAACCTTATAACGTAGGTGTAATTCAAGTTTAAGGCACTAACGGCCAGTTATTTGTATAAACTAAATTATTATTTCCTAATATAAATTATTATTTTTGCATCTATAAAATTAATATCTATGAAATCACTTATTACTTCACCTCGCTTTTTGTTTATCTCATCTGCTCTATTTATAGCAGCAATAAGTCGACTTTTTCCTCACATTCCTAACTTTACTCCTATTGCTGCAATGGCCTTGTTTGGAGGGGTATACTTTACAGATAAACGTATAGCGATTATTGTTCCTTTAATATTAATGTTTATAACCGATTGTCTTTTAGAATTAACTACTGGCTGGGGATTCCATAATACACTTATTTACGTTTATATTGGTTTTATACTTACTTCTATCATTGGAATTTACATAAAGCGCAACTTTACTGTTCAAGCACTTTTAGTTGGTTCTCTTTTATCGTCTACACTATTTTTTGTGATTACTAATTTTGGCGTTTGGGCAACAATGGGCTGTCAAATGGGCGCAGCGGGCTTAGCAACTACCTATGTTTTAGGTATACCATTCTTTGCACCAACACTTATTGGCGATTTATTTTTTAATACTATCTTATTTGGTGCTTTTTATTTAGCTGAAAGAAAACTACCATTACTTATAAAGGCATAACCAATCACTAAAATAGACTTACTTCAAAAAAAAACTCCTCAATATAATTGAGGAGTTTTCTTTTTAAGGGTGGCCAATGGGGCTCGAACCCACGACCCTCGGTACCACAAACCGATATTCTAACCAACTGAACTATGGCCACCATATTTCTTAAGGAGTGCAAAGATACATCTTTTTATAATTTAAGAAAATTAAACGTAAAAAATATTTTTAAATCCACACAAAAACTACGATTATCTTTAACTTAGTACCTTATGAATAATACCGAAACCAACACAACGCTTAATATAGAGGGCATGGATTGTTCTAATTGTGCTTTAGGGATCACCAAAAGTCTCCGAAAAAAAGGGATGGAAAATGTGTATGTTGATTTTGCTACTGGTGAAGCACGCTTTTTTTTACCTAGTGAATATAAATTAAAATCTATCATTGAAGTTATTAATAATTTAGGGTATAAAGTAATTGATAATAAAACAAATGAAAAAGAAAAAGGATTATCAACAGTAGAAAAAAGATTTTACTTCACATTACCTTTTACTATTATTTTATTTTTCGGACACATGCTGTTAAGTGCTGATTTTATATTAAATCAACCTTATATGCAACTTGTTCTTTGCTTGCCTGTTTTTATAGTCGGTGTTATTCATTTTGGTAAAAGTGCCTGGGGTTCGCTAAAAGCAAGATTCCCAAATATGGATGTCTTAATTTTTATAGGTTCTACTGCAGCTTTTATTTATAGCATTATTGGTATTTTTTTATTTAATGATTCACATCTAGTACATCATTATTTATTTTTTGAAACAACCGCTACCATAATAACACTCGTTTTATTAGGGAATGTATTTGAACACCGCTCGGTAAAAAAAACTACAGATGCTATACAAGACTTAACTAATTTACAAGTAAATAAAGCTAAAATCATTAGCTTACAATTTGGTAAAGAAGTAATCACAGAAGTTGAAATTAAAGACATAACTATTGGAAGTTTGTTACAAGTAAATACTGGAGATAAAGTACCAGTTGATGGAGAAATTATTTCTGGCGAAGCATTAATTGATGAATCTATGATTACAGGTGAAAGTATTCCTGTAGAAAAATTTAATACTCATAAAGTAATTGGCGGCACCATACTAGTTAATGGAAACATACGCATACGAACCGAAGCTATTGGAAAAGATACGGTACTTTCAAAAATTATAGAGTTGGTAAAAAAGGCTCAACAAAATAAACCTGAAATTCAAAAATTGGGCGATCGCATCAGTGCTATCTTTGTTCCAGTAGTATTGTCCATTTCCATCATTACTTTTTTAATTTCTTTTTTTATATTAGATATTACAGCTACCGAGGCAATGCTGAGAAGTATTGCGGTACTCGTTGTGTCTTGTCCATGTGCAATGGGTCTTGCCACGCCAACAGCAGTTATGGTGGGTATTGGCCGAGCTGCTAAAAGAGGCATTCTTATAAAGGGAGGAAATACATTAGAGTTGTTTGCAAAAATAAAAAATATAGTGTTCGATAAAACAGGCACTTTAACCACTGGCAACTTCAAAATAAAAAATATAAATTATGTAGGAGGAATTAGTGAAAATGAAGTAAAAGAATTACTTTTTCGTTTAGAGCAACACTCCTCCCACCCTATTGCTAAATCAATTGTTTCAGAATTAAAAAACAGTTGTTACACTAAAACGTTTAACACAATTAATGAAGAAAAAGGCTTAGGCATTTCGGCAGTTGATAACGAAAATAATACCTACAAATTAGGCTCCTATAAAATAGCAGAATCCATCAGTAAAGATAACACACATAATATTTATCTACTAAAAAACGAAAAATTAATAGCCACGCTAGATATTGAAGATGACATTAAAACAAATGCCGCAGAAACGGTAGAACTACTTAAATCACAAGGCATTAAAAGTATTTTATTAAGTGGTGATACTAAACAGAAGTGTGAAGAATTTGCTAAAAAAGTAAATATTGATACTGTATATAGTAACCAGTCGCCTTCAGAAAAATTACAAATAATAGACCGGTTAACAAAGGATAATGATAGTGCCATGGTTGGTGATGGTATAAATGACGCGCCAGCATTGGCAAAAGCAACCGTTGGTATATCATTAAGCAATGCAACAGAAGTAGCGATACAATCGGCTCAAATTGTTTTATTAAAACACAATGATCTTTCGGTACTTACAGAAACGTTTTTAATAAGTAAACATACGCTCATTACCATAAAACAAAATTTGTTTTGGGCATTCTTTTATAATGTCGTAGCCATACCTGCAGCTGCAATTGGTTTATTAAACCCCATGATGGGTGCTTTAATAATGGCATTTTCTGATGTTATTGTAATCGGTAATTCTATACGATTAAGAACTAAAAAGCTTAATTAAATTATGTCTAGAAGAATATTTTTTACATTTTTTATTAAAGGTATTATTGCAGTAACTAATCTTTTAATAGTTATTCTACTATCAAGATATACAGGTGCGGCGGGGAAAGGGGAAGCAAGCCTTATTATCACCAGTATTGCAATGATTTTATTATTTAACAATATTGTTGGTGGTGCAGCGCTCGTTTATTTTGTACCTCGAAATAATATTTTTCAATTAATTTTTTTAAGTAATTGCTGGTCGTTTATTATTTGTTGTATTGCTTATGCAATTCTCTTTTTTACCACAATTATTCCGCCTCAATTTTTATTACATGTGGTTATTTTATCTTTTATAAACGCTTTATTCTCTACTAACTCAACTATTTTATTGGGTAAAGAACGAATTACCCAGTATAACATCATTTTATTATTTCAAGCCACATTAAATCTAATAAGTTTATTTATTATGTTTAAATGGGGAAATAGTAAAAATGTTAATTCCTATATCTCATCACTTTATATATCTATGTTATCTTGCTTATTAATTAGCAGTTCATCAATATTAAAATATCTAAAAGATATTTCTTTTAAAAATATTAAAAGCCTTGGCCAAGAATTAGTAAAATTAGGTGTTACCAACCAAATAGGGCATACCATGAAATTCATCAGTTTTCGCTTTACTTATTATATATTATCTATCTACGCAGGTGCCAGCATATTGGGGATATACTCTAATGGAGTTTCTTTGGTAGAATCGGTGCTAATCATAAGCAATAGCTTTTGCACCATACTTTACCCCCGAGTAGCCAATTCTAAAGACATTAAAAAATCGCAATTACTAACCATTCAATATATAAAAATAAATTTTATTTTATCGGCTATTTGCTTAATATCCATGTCACTTTTACCTTCTACTTTTTATGTATGGTTATTTGGTAGCGAGTTTTCAAATGTAAATCAAGTGGTATATTTATTAGCCCCAGGCATTTGTGTGTATAGTGTTTCATTAATTGTGGGGCATTATCTTTCTGGTACTGGTAATTATAAAACACCCTCCTATGCTAATTTAGTTGGGTTAATAACTACTGTGCTTCTTGTTCTTATTTTCGCACCAAAATTCGGACTTTTTGAAATAAGTATTATTTCCACCATTTCATACATTGCTACAGCTGGATTCATTACTTATTATTTTATTAAAAAAACGAATTTTAAAATCAAAGACCTCCTACCAACCATTAACGATTTTAATTTATTTTGTATTGAAATAAAAACAATAATTAAGGGGCAGTAATCTTATACTAAAATTATTAACCAGAAATGGGTATTGACAAAACATCAAAATTATATACTGTTTTATTTTTAACGAAATGGTATCCCAATAGAACTGATCTTCAATTGGGTGTTTTTGTACAAAAACATGCCAAAGCCGTATCTCAGCTAAACTGGAATGTAATATTATTATATGTCTATTCAGATAGTGGTTTAAATACTATTTACGAATTAAATCAACAAACAAATAATGGATTTTTAGAAGTAGTTATTTGTTATAAAAAAAGTAATTCTCCTTTTAGATTTTTCTTAAATTCTTATCGCTATTTAAACTCCTATGTTATGGGATTTAAAGCACTAAATAAAAAAACGAAGCATATAAATCTAATCCATGTAAATATTTTAAATAGACCAGGAATAATTGCCCTATTTTTAAACAAGATAAAAGGTATTCCTTACATCATAACTGAGCATTGGGGCGGCTATATTACAGGTGATTTTGCAAAACTTAATTTTATAAAAAAATGGACCACCAAACTTATTATTTCGAACGCAAAAGCTCTAACAGTCGTGTCTTCTGTTTTAAAAAATAAAATGCAAGAACTAGGTTTAACAAATAATTATACCATTGTACCGAATATAATTGAGCAAATAGCTGTATCAGATGAAAATACAATTATTGATTCTAAAATAAAAATATTAACAATAGCAGATTTAGTTGATAATATAAAAAACGTTAGCGGTATAATTAAGGCTATTGCGGCTATTTCTATAAATAATTCAACTTTTGAATACCATATTATTGGTGATGGTCCTGATAAAGGACCCTTAATAAAACTTTCTGACTCCTTAAATTTAACGAATCGTATAGTCTTTTTTCATGGTAAACAAGCAAACGAATTTGTATATAATTTTTTGCAAAAAATAAATTTTGTAATTATAAATAGTAATTCTGAAACCTTTTCCATCGTTGCTGCAGAAGCATTAGCTTGTGGAAAACCTGTAATTACTACCACTTGCGGAGGCCCCCAAGAATTTATAACCGCTGATCAAGGTATCTTAATACCACCAAATGATTCCGTACAGTTAAAAGAGGCTATCAAAAATATGTTATTAAATTTTAAAAAATACAGTCCTAAAAAATTGAGTAACTATGCAGCAGAAAAATTTAGCTACGAAAAAGTAGGTGCACAGTTTATAGAAGTATATAATAAATTATTTTAACAAAAACCATTTATGGATTTACATTATTCTCTTTCGCATGACTTTTAATAATACTAATGATAGGTTAAAATTCGGTATAATGACAAACAATCAATCATTAGCTAAGTGGCAAACAGATTGCATTGACAAACTGATAGAGAGTAATTGTGCTAAACTGTTACTGATCATTAAAAATAATAATCCTTCTAAACGCTGTGTTCCTAAATACCAAAAAATAATTTCAAAAAATTTCTTTTACACTTTATGGAATCGTTTTCTATTAAAAATTTCAGGTGAAATACGTACATCTTTTGAGAATCAGTTTAAAAATATACCCATTTTAAATTGTATTACCACTTTTACTACTAAATACGCCGAGCATTTTAATGTTAAAGACCTAAATGAGATTAGTAATTATAAACTCGATTTTATTTTAAGATTTGGTTTTAATATTATAAAAGGTGATATTTTAACATTACCTAAATATGGTGTTTGGTCTTATCATCATGGAGATGAAATGAAGTTTAGAGGTGGCCCCGCTGGTTTTTGGGAAATTTATTTTAATGTCCCTACCACAGGTGTTATTCTTCAACGCTTAACTGAAAAATTAGATGCTGGAATTATTATCGAGAAACGAATTTATAAAACCATTAATTATTCTTATAGTGAGCTTAAGAATAAATTACTTTTGGCAAACACCGATATGCCTTTAGTAGCTGTAAAAAAAATATTAACAACTGGTTTTAACCCATTAACGATTTCTTCCACTGAGGCTAAAATATTTACGTTTCCAACGAACTGGCAAATGATGCGTTTTTGTTTTAGATTATTTAAAGCTAGATTATATTTTTATTTTAATAGCTATTTTTTAGCCGAACAATATGGCTTAGCATTAATCAATAATGTTAGCAATAGTTACATTATCCCTAAAAATAGATTCATTAACAAACAATTACTTCATCCTAAAAAAAATATCTTTTATGCGGATGGATTTCTTTTCTCCAATGAAAATAAAAATTATTGTGTTTGTGAAAAGTATGATTATACAAATGAAAAAGGTAGCCTTGTTTTAATAGAGATAGATGAATCTTTTAAGAAGGAAACTATTTTACTAGAATCAAGCAGCCATCATTCCTATCCTTACACCTTTAAACATGATGGAAATATTTACATTATTCCCGAAACAGCAGCGAATAATTGTCTTAAACTCTATCAACTAAATAAAGATAATACCCTTGCTTTGATAAGCATAATTATTGAAAATTTTGCAGCTATTGATTCATCCATTATCTATTATGACGATTATTTTTGGTTGTTTTGTGGCAATAAAAATGATTATCCGAATGAAAAATTATTTTTATTCTATTCTAAGACACTTACTGGTTCGTATGTTCCGCATATACAGAATCCAATTAAAGTAAACCCAGCAGGGAGCAGAAATGCTGGTAATATAATTATAGAAAATGGTGCTATAATTCGGCCAGGACAATATTCTGTGAATTTTTATGGAGAAAAAATAATCTTAAATAAAGTAGATAAATTAACGCCATCCTCCTATAGCGAATCGTATGAGAGTGAAATTTCATCCGAAACGTTGCAAAAAAACTGGAAAGGAATTCACACTATTTCTACTACCAAATCATTGTTGTTAATAGATTTCAAATACCATACTTTTATATGGAAATCCTTCATCGCTAAACTAAAGAGAAAAATAAAATGATTAATTCCTTTAATTAAGCAATTTTTATAATAAATTTGAATATATAAATATCCTTGTAGTAATGACGCGCAATATATTATCAATCATAGCAGGATTATGCTGTAGTTTTATTATTGTTTTAATGTTAGAGGGCATTAATCACGCTCTTAATCCCTTACCTGACAATATTGGAGTGCACGACTTACAATCATTCAAAGATCATATAGAAAGCACTTCAATTGGCTTGCAGCTACCAGTTTTAATAAGCTATGCTATTGGTACATTTTGTGGTAGTTTAATAACTACTTTAATTGCTAAAAATAAAAAAATGGCAAAAGCCATAACCGTTGGAGGTATATTGATGGGTTTGGGTATGTATAATTTAGTATCATTACAATACTCCGCATGGGTATCGATTATTTCTTTTATTGTTTTTTTACCTGCTGCTTATTTAGGAGGGAAAGTAGGTTTACGTTTTAGCAAAAAAAGTAGACCGATCCATTAACGTAGCTGATTTTAATTTTCAATAAAATTTTATTTCTATAAAAAAATAGTTCACCCATTTTTTATTAAAACAAATCAGGAGAGAACATTTTCATAACCTCTGATAGTTTGCTACCCACCATACTTCAAAACAAGAGCGCCTGCAATGCAGGCGCTCTTATTAAATTTACTTCTATTTGTTTACTAATTGTTGTTTACAATTACTTTTCTGTTCACTATGTCAGTATCGGTAATTATTTGTACGGTATAAAATCCAGCAATAGAGATTTTAAACGAATATGATTTTTGACCTTCAACAACATATTTATCAATTAATTGACCTGTTGTATTAAAGACATTAATAGACTTTAGGTGATTTTCCGAATTAATTGTTAACTCACCTTGAGAAGGATTTGGGAAAACCCTAAGTTCTTTTGTATTTCCGTGCTCTGCAATACCGGTTGCTATAACTGGAGTAGTCAATATCAAAGACTCCCCCCAACTACCCGTTCCAGTGCGGGTAACAACTGTTTTACCACCAGTATATTTGCAAGTCGTCATTCCATTACTTTGCCAAGGATCCATAAATGTTAATCCACTGCTTGTAGTATTATAGCCACAGCCAACTACCACGTGTCCTCCACCTTGGCTCCAAAAAATACCGATAACGAATGGTCTTTTTGCTTCTAATTCAGTTTTAATTTGTGCAAGAGGAACAGGAGCATCCGTCGGAATATTCGCAATCGATCCAAAATGGGTTAACATACCACTTATTCCATAATTGTATTTTATTTCGTTGGGGTTATTGCATTTTCCCGATGGGCTGGAGCAACAACTAGTCGTTCCAAACGTTGCAGTTTTAAGTGTTCGGGCGTATTCTGCAATATCACATTGCTTTTGACTTTTATAGCCATAATAATTTAAAATACATTTTGTGTTGGCTACCCAACACCAGTTAGTTTGTTCTTGTCTTGTTACACTAACATCTGCTGTATATGTTTGTGCTGATGCAACATTACTTGCTAATAAGAAGCAAAATGCTATTGCTATATTTTTTATATGTTTCATTTAATTTCTTTTATGATTGAATTTTTAACAACTAAAAATAATTTATTAAAACGAGTTAGTTCACTTTTAAAGCTTGAACCACTTCGGCCAATTTATAGGTTGATTTTGTTGCTCTTGTTCCAGAAGCATTTTGTAACCCTGTTTTTGCTGACTCCAATGGAATCAAATCTGCATTTTCAATTCCTGCATTGATATCATTATATGAAACAAAACTTGCAGCTTGTGTTAACATATTCACCATGATCCATTCTTTTTCGGAAGGTAAAGGGTTTTGTATTTCTACCAATTGCAACTCTTTCGCTAATTCAGCAGCTCCAACTGTTTGAATTTCATATTTACCATTTTCAAAAGATACAGTCAACACAGCTCTATATTGGTTATTTACAGAAACAATTACATTGTATAAATTGGTTTCAAATACATTTCCTTCTTTGCTAACATTTGTAATTCTATAAATGCTGGCAGGAACTGCTTTGGTAAATTCAGAACGGTCATTAAAACCATGTTCTTTTTCCAAAGTAGTAGGTATAATTTCGAGAAAAGAACTCAATTCTTCTTTAACTGACGTTGTAATGGCTTGATTCACTTGAGAAACGGTGGGTTGTTTTCCATTCTCACCTTCCTTTGCCATAGCCAAAAAGGAAAGTCCGAAAAGTAGGGGAGCAATAATAAATAATTTTTTTTTCATTTTTTTAAAGTGTTTTGATTTAGGGTTTTCAATAATTAAATTTAAAGTTAAACGAATATTGGGTAAGAAACAAATTTCAGTACATTAAAAATAAGAAATATGAATTTGTAAACTCTTCTTAAATAGGCTACTCTAGAGTAATCTTTTTATTTAGTTTATTAATCGCATTCAAATTTAAAAAAATGAAAATAAATGCTTTTTGCTACTAAACAAGCGTCAAGAGTTTTACTCTATTATAATTTTTTTGCAGGTTACATTTTTGTAATTGTCAGTTGCATTTAAAAAGTATATTCCTTTAGCTTCTTTACTCAAATCTATTGTTGTTTGTTGGTTGCAGAGTTCTGTTTTATAAATGAGTTCACCAAAAATATTATGAATTTTTATTTCTATTTTGGTCGTGCTATTTTGTTTTAATATAAAATTACCATTTGTAGGGTTGGGGTAGACACTTAACCCGATTATTGAACTATTTTCTGATACGGAAGCAATAACGCCACAATTTACGTTTGTAAGAAATTTTGATGCTGTTACGTGCTGATTCATAGAATCATTTTTCACAATTTTGCAATAGCAACTATCGTCATTCAAAAATAAATTCATCCAAGCAAAGGCAACATTTCCTAAATCGCCTTTCCCAAAACTTGGCGACAAACCTGTGCTATGGTCGCCTTTAGCAATTTCAAATAGCACTTTTTGTGTTGTAGCAGGAGTGAAATCATAGTGTAAATTCGCATGCTTTGCAGGTGGTGCAACATTATCAAGTTGTGCGCTAAAAATTAAAATAGGTGAAGAATGATTCAAATTTGCTGCAATTAATTTTGAATTGTCCAGCCATGGAGCAATTGCAAAAACAGCTTTTACTCTTTTGTCTAAAACAGATGCTAATTGAGCACCGCCGCCTCCCATTGACCAACCTCCAACAGCAACATTATTTGTGTCTAAATTATTATGTAGCGGAGAAGCAATTCTTTTATTTTCTAGTTTCAAGGTTACCATTGCATCTAATAATGCTTTTGCTCTTAATTCTGGCTGGTCACTTGTATTATTCGTTCCAATAGCCATAGCAACAAATCCATGTGAGGCAAAAAACCTGCCCCAGCTAGCTACCGATGTTTGAGCTGCAAGATAACCTGGTACTAAAACGATACTTTTATAGTTCCCTGAGCCTTTGACAGGGTAATACAATGTTGCACCTTTGTAGTCGGGCCCATTTCGCATTCCGTTAGATTCTAATACTGAATCAATAGAGAAAGTAACAAAATTTGAGATTGCTGCAACGGTTACTTTAGAACATTGGCTTGATGCAGTTTTAAAAGCAATTGCAAAAAAAATAAAAAGAATTGATTTCGTTTTCATTTTTAGGTTTTTCATTTTGTTATTAAAAGTTTATTATTTGAGCTTTTTATTAATTACTTAATCTGTTCAATTTTCAGTATTTTTAATTTTGTTAGCACTTTTTCTAAGCAGATGCATAACAATTGCATATGGCACGAATGACACTACCAAGCAGTGCGCCTTCAGTTTGCTCTTATCCAAATTTACAATTTTTTTTAAAACTTTCATTATAAAAGCCAATTTAGAAATTTGTCAGCCATTATACCAGAATATCATACGAATAATCGTAACTACTTACTTTTGACATCCTCTTTTGCCCTTACGAGGCTTCATCATTGGTTCACTTGCGTTCAGCTCTTTGTATTCTTACCTACAGAAATCGTTGTTTCCGTTTTTCTTTATCGCCAACACAAAACAGTTTCTTATTCTTGCAGTATAAAATGGTGTAGTACCTCTTCTGAAAGTCATTATTGAAAGGCCAATCTCATCTGTTCTAAAACTTTAGCAATCTCAAGATTGCTGTTCAATTTTACTCGCGATTAAGCTAAAAAATTGCGGGATTAAATGTGCAAAACGGCGCTAAGAGATAAACTAAATTAAATTTAATGACCTTTCCGCAATTTAGAGAAGCCTGCCGTTGAAAAAATAAAATTGAGCTGCAGAAAGTCTGCGTTTTTTTTAGGAAGTAATGGTATAAGTTGGGTTATTTTTATTTAAACAGTATTGGATTAGGATGTTTATAAATGTAATTTAATTCAAGTTCTGATTTTTTTGACAATATTTTTCTTCCTAATGATTTGTTTTCATTATCATCATTTTTTAAAATATTATTTTTTTGATAATTAATTATTTCAAATTTGGTAGGATGTTTTGGCGCAACGATATTATATGTTTTTGAATGTGTTTTTAAATTAATCATTTCTTCAATAACATTACAAATATCATTATAGTGCACGTGGTTTACAATTTGATTTGTACTCTGAGTGGCATATTTGCTGAAAACCCTATCATCTCCCATTAAACCTGCTAGCCGCAAGATATTAAGTTGAGGATAATGATCTTTCATTAATTTTTCAACAAATAATATACTTTGATTTAATTGTTCTTCTGGTATGTTATCTTCGGCTATTTCTTGTTCAATTTGCGGGTATATTCCTATAGAACTCATTAAAAAAATTTGTTTTTCAAATTTTCCTAAAAATAAACTAATGTTTTCGAATCTATTTTTTAATAGATTAATGTTTGCACTTTTTGAAAAAGGAACTGTAATTATAATTAAATCGAGTTCAGCAAATTGTTTTAAATCTTTAAAGTCTTGTAATACCTCATCACTAAAACTTACTATGATGGGATTAAAGCCTTTGCTAATAAGTTCTTCTTTTTTATCTTCAGATCTTATTGTAGTATAAATTTCATCACCTTCTTTTAAGTGTTGCACGAGTCTTATCCCTAACCAACCACAACCAATGATACCAATTTTATTCATATAACAGACAAGATAAACAATTGGAAATAAATAAACGGGGTTCAATGATTATCTTTTGAATGTTTGCTATTGAGTTCGATATTATCTAAACTTTTAGTGTATCGACATTTAAAAGAACAAGCTTTTAATCTAAAAAAGTACAGGGTTAGCTAAAAAATGCGCTATCCAATAAACTTAAGTAAACGTAATGAACCTCCAGCAATTTTATAAAAATAAATTTATTCGACTAAAAAATCAAATTGCAAAAATGATAGTTAGTATTTTTTCATTTTCTCCATATTGTTGTGTCGTCTTTTAGAATTCTACATAACGATTAATTTATGGCACGTGTCCCGGCGGTCGTGTGCTATACATAATGTTGTGCATCGTTTTTTCTTTTGTTAATTCTCTTTAGTATTAGTCCAATTAATACAGAGCAAGGTACCGTTATCCAACCAAAAAATAGGAGGCTGAAAAAGGAGAAAGCAAATGCTCCTCCTAACATACTCCAAATACTTGCTGGTGGGTCACCAAGAGATCCTGTACATCCACCTGTAGTCCAATAGCAAATATTGGTTCCGATATTTATCAATATAAATGTTAGGTAGTGAGATATTGTTCCAGTCAGTAATCCTGTAATAACAATTTTAGTTGTGTCGAATTCGTCTCCAACAATTATATTCCATAATATTCCACCTACAATAAAAGCCGATATTGGTGCAGCTATTGTAAATACAAAGTAACCATCTCCAATCGCGGATGGTTATCAGAAGACCAACCCCAACTCCAATTATAGCATTCGCTAATCCATATTTTATCCAAGCTCTCAACTTTGGCTTTTAATATTGAGCATCATTTTTATATTTATCAAAGTAAAAATTCAAATTTCATTCAACTAAACGGAAATACTATCGAACCCATATGCTGTCAACAGAAATATATTTAGATGTTGTTTCATAACTAGCAGCTAAGACGTTTGGCAGCTAAATTTCAGTTTGGGTTTAAACTTTGCCTACCGAAATATTACTGACAAAGCTAAATGTTTATTGGCATTTGCAAAGCGAAAATAACTGTCTTGCGCGAAGCGACTGATTTTGCAAATGCCAATGCCGAATGCCCTAATTGAATTTAGCTGCGGTTATAGCCAATTTATTTAGTTTCTGAATATTCCAACTTAAAGTATTCTCTTGGAGTTCCTTTGAACCCTTGAGATTTCACAAATAAGTTTATGGTAAAGGTAGAAGGGGATAAATTAGCAACTAAATTTTGCCCACCAAAATCAAATCCATTTCCATTTGATATTATTTCAAGGCTTCTTAAATAGTCAAGTTCTATGTCAATTTGTACAATTTCTTTTGTATTCAATATTTCAGATAGTTCATCGTGTGTTAATTGCATATCTTCTGCTAAAATTAAACCGTGTTTATCTATTTTTTTCTCACAGTTTATGCATATATAATTTATGATTTTAACTTGATTAGTTGTCAGTAATTTTAATGTATTGGTGAAAAGCAAATTACTGTCATCTCCTTCTTTTTCATTGCAAGATGAAGCCAGTAAACCGGCCCACATTGACTGTATATTATCGTCGTCCGTCCACGAAGCGTTTTCAATAATCTCCTGGACAAGTTTTGGATGTGCTGTTAATGTTAATTTTTGCTCTTGAAAATCTAAATTTCCCTTCTAATTTATTAATTACATTAATTATGTTATTGAGTCGCCAATATCTAACTTTATCTCTAAACATTAAACCTAACTCTTCTGCTGCGGGAAGGCAAATCCTACTTAAAACTGCTTCGGCAGCACCGAACCCTTTTTCCACTGCAATTTTTATTGTTTCGCCATAAGGAGCTATTCCTAATAGGTCTGTCGATTTTAAGGTTGTTTCGTCTTTCATAAATTGGCTATAACAGGGGGCTAAACGCACTGGTACGTTTAGCCCCATATGTCTTTATCCCAAATTTAGTGATTCAGTATGAATATTAATACTTTAATTTTAGTGATGCCAGCACTTCCCTCCTACTATAAAAAACGCTGGTTCTTGAAATAATCAATAATATCTTTTTAAAAATTAGTGTTCTATCAATAACTGTAAGAAATGCCAACACCTTTCAGCCTCGTACTTTATTCGAATAAATATTTTATCTTTACACCACAAAATGCCCGGGTGGCGAAACTGGTAGACGTGTACGCTTGAGGGGCGTATGTTGCAAGACGTAGGAGTTCGAATCTCCTTCCGGGCACTAAAATTATTTTACTTTATTGAATAAAATTTAATCAATAAAAAAATAAAAAATAAAAAAGGTTGAAATTAATACTTATTAATTTCAACCTTTTTTTATAAAGTATAATCTAAAATTTAATTACCTGCAAAAAGGAAATGATTGGGGCTTATTAAATTTTCTCTTACAGCGAATAATACCAAACCTGCTGTATTATTTACACCTAGCTTACTCATAATATTTTTGCGATGCGTGGTAACAGTATGGTTGCTTAAAAATAATTTATCAGCCACTTCTTTGTTAGACAATCCTTCGGCAATTAATTTTATAATTTCCATTTCCCTATCACTAATGTGTAAACCTACACAAGAATTAATGGGTGTTTCTGCTGTTTTACCTTGTAAAATTTCGGTAACAATTTTACCACACATAAATTTTTCACCCTGTATGGTCTTGTAAATCGCTTCTATAATTTCATCTGCATCACAATCTTTAAGTAAATGACTACAAATGCCTATGCTTATTGCTTTGGATATGATGTTGCTTGTATTGGGCTCTGTAATAGCAAGTATTTTAGCATTGGGGTAATTTTTCACCACTAATGGTAAACCCTCTACACTAAAATTTGCCGAAGTATAATCAATGATAATTAAATCTGGTTTGTAAAATTTAGATTGATTGATTAAATCAGATGTACTTAAAGCCTCTGCAGTTAATATAAAATCATTGTTTTCGCTGATTAAAACAGTTAGCCCTTTGCGACTTAAAAAATGACTATCAGCAACGGTTATGTTAATTTTTTTCACAAACAATTATTTAGATTAATTTTAAATAATAATCAAAAATACAAATTTATGTAATGATAACCACTAAAAACTTAAATTATTTTAAGTGGAACCATAATCTGTTCACCTTCAACGGCAAGTATGGTGTTTTCAAAATTAATTTTAGCTTCTGCTAATAAGGGTTGTAAATCTTTGTAACGTGCAGAATAATGACCTATTACTAATTTATTTACTGTTGCCTTTTTAGCCATTAAACCAGCTTGTAATGCGGTAGTATGATAGGTTTCTTTGGCGCGTGCTAACATTTCATTTAAAAAAGTAGCTTCGTGATAGAGCAGATCTGAATTGGCAATAAATTCAATAATACGTTCATCATAACAAGTATCAGAAACATAGGAATATTTACGAGGCCTGTACCTTATTAAAAGATCATCATTAGATATTGTCTTATTTTTATAAATATAATCAGCTCCTTTTTTTATTTCAAAAATTTGTTCCACTGGTATTTCGTATTTGCTAATCATTTCTTTTGAAATGCTTGGCACAATATCCTTCTCTTTAAAAATAAAACCACTACAAGGTATTCTGTGGTTCAATACAATTGTTCGCACTTCTACTTTGTCATCATCAAAAATTATATCATTATGGATGTATTGATGAGGGTGATAAATAATTTTATAGTTCAAATACGTTTGAGAATGTTTGTATTGTATTTCTATGATCTCTTGTAATCCGGGAGGACAAAACAAATGCAAATCAACCGTTCTGCCCAGTAAATGCATGCTAGAAAGTAAACCTATTAGACCCAAATAATGATCGCCATGCAAATGACTAATAAATATGTGATTGATGCGCTGAAATTTTAATTTAAACTTGCGTAATTGTATTTGGGTGCCTTCTCCGCAATCAATTAAAAAAAACCGCTCAGCTATGTTAAGCAGCTGAGCGGTTGGATTACGGTTGGAGGTTGGTGTTGCGCTACTACAACCTAAAATAGTAAGTTCAAAATTTTGCATTCTTATTTATTCGATACAATCATTCTTTTAGTAATGGTACGATCATTATTTTTTAAAGAATAAACATATATACCAGGAGCAAATGTATTTGCTTCTAATGTAATAGTATTAATACCTGTGGTTGATTTAATAACATTTGAATACTCTACTTTACCTAGCATATTAAATACTTTAAATTCAACCGTTGAATTATTTATTGAAGAAAAATTAATGATTGATTTTTCGTTAAACGGGTTAGGGCTGTTTTGATCTACATCAAATTTAGCAAGATCTAGATCTTTAATGCCATTAGGATCTGCTACTATACTTTTGTAGTTATTGTTAGGATAGGAATAATTATTAACCGGAATTGAACCAACTTTTCCAGATAACGAAAGTTTTATAAGAATTCTTGTATTCCATGCCTTGGTAGGTATTCCAGAAATTAAAAGACAAGCTGTTGTTCCGCCTAAAAATTTGCAATTTGCAGGCACACACTTATAGGTTAAGCCCGGAGCTAAATTTTCAATTCCTACTACTTTAACAGTATCTATAATGCCGCCCGGTAAACCAAATTCATCACTTGTTGTTGGTATTTTAATACTTAACGTAGCACTATAAATTTCACCTACTTTACCAATTGGAAGACCAACGGTACTATCAGGACAAATACCAAATGTTTTATTAGCTGGCACGCAAGAAACATCAGGAATACATTGTGCTACTGCTTGGGTAGCTATTGATCCAGATGCAATTAATAAGATAGAGAGTAATTTTTTTATCATGTAAAATGTTTTGATTTATTAATTTATTGAACTTCAACCATTAATTCTGTGGCTTCAGATAGTGTATTGGTAATGTTTAAAATACTATCCAATTGAGAGATAGAAATTAATTTTTTAACTGGTTCTTGTAAACCCGTTAAAATAAACATACCATCGCTATTTTTACATAAACGGTTAGCAACTAGTATTGCACTTAATCCAGAAGAATCGCAATAACGCGTATTCGTTAAATCGATAATAATATTTTTAGCACCATCCGTATTTAATACCACTAATTCTGATTTAAGTGAAGGAGAAAGGGTGCTATCTAACTTTTCTGCTTGTAACTTAATTAGGGTATACCGTTCGTTTTTGTCGATTTTAAAGTTCATAAGAAGTTGAGTTGTTTTAACAAATATATAATAAATTGGTTGATTGCACAAATAAAATGGACTAGCTTTTTTGTTAAAATTTAAAGCCTTCCCGCCAAAAGAAATAAAACTGCCATTCTTACGGCTACACCATTTTCTACCTGATCTAATATAATACTTTGATCACTATCTGCTACATCACTGGTTATTTCTACCCCCCTATTAATAGGCCCTGGATGCATAATCAAAATTTTTTTCGATAAGGAATCTAGCAGTTTTTTATTGAGCCCAAACAACATGATGTATTCTCTCAGTGAAGGGAAATATTTTATATCCTGACGCTCCATTTGTATACGCAACATATTGGCAACATCACACCACGTTAGTGCCTTCCGTAAATTATGTTCTACTTTTACACCCAAACTGCCAATGTATTTAGGTATTAAGGTTGTTGGACCGCATACCATTACTTCTGCTCCTAGTTTTTGCAAACAAAAAATGTTTGATAAAGCAACCCGAGAATGTAAAACATCTCCAACAATTACTATTTTTTTTCCTTTTACCTCGCCTAATTTTTCTTTAATAGAAAAAGCATCTAACAATGCTTGTGTAGGGTGTTCGTGTGCGCCATCGCCTGCATTAATAATTTTTGATTCCACATGTTTTGATAAAAACAATGCTGCGCCAGGATTAGGGTGCCTCATTACGATCATATCTACCTTCATTGCTAAAATATTATTTACTGTATCAATCAAGGTTTCCCCTTTAGATACAGAAGACGAAGAGGATGCAAAATTAATAACATCAGCGCTTAATCGTTTTTCAGCTAATTCAAATGATAATTTAGTACGAGTAGAGTTTTCAAAAAATAAATTGGCAATGGTAATATCTCTCAGCGAAGGAACACGCTTAATAGGGCGATTAATAACTTCTTTAAAATTTTCTGCGGTGTTTAAAATTAATTGAATATCGGCAGCCGTAAGGTCTTTTATTCCAAGTAAATGTTTTGTACTTAGTTTATTCATTTGATAATAGTGTTACTTTATCTGCTCCATCAATTTCTTTCCACTCTACTTTTACTTTTTCTGAAACAATGGAGTCTATTGTTTTTCCTATATATTTAGCTTGTATGGGCAAATGACGGCTAAGTCTTCTGTCAATTAATACCAATAACTCTACATCATTAGGGCGCCCAAATGCTTGCATAGCATCTAATCCAGCACGTATGGTGCGGCCAGTAAACAACACATCATCTACCAATATCACGTTTTTATCTTCTATAATAAAATCAATTTCAGTAGCATTGGGTACTAATTCTTTGGTGCGAAAATCGTCTCTATAAAAAGTAATATCAAGGCTTCCGCATTGGATATCTTTTTTCTTTAAAATTTGAATTAATCTTTTTTGAATTCGGTGGGCAAGAAAAATCCCTCGAGGTTGTAATCCTATGATTACCGACTTAGAAAAATCATTATGTACTTCGATAAGTTGATAACAAAGACGAGTAACGGTAATTTCGAGGTGCTCGCTGTCTAAAATGATTCTAGGCTTCATCATATCAGAAAACAAAGATATACGAAAAGTTGAATTTTTTAGTATTCTCTTTCATTTTTAAATTTTTAGCATATTTTTATTGGCAAATTTATAATTTTATTTTTAATCCATCGTAAGCCAATTCAATGGTTGGAGGCAATTCTTTTGAAACTTCTGCATGTAAACCCAGTTGATGGCTAATGTGCGTAAAATAAGCTTTTTCTGGTTTTAATTCTTCTACTAACTTTATTGCCTGCTCCATATTAAAGTGCGAAATATGAGGTTCTTTACGAAGTGCATTTAAGACTAACACTTTTGAGCCAATGATTTTTACTTTTTCTTTTTCTGAAATATAATTAGCATCGGTAATGTATGTAAAATCATTTATTCGAAAACCAAACACGGGTAGTTTATAGTGTATTACTTCTATGGGTAAAAAATCAACTCCATGAATAGTGGTTAATTTATTCTCTAATAAATGCAAGTTAATTTCCGGAATACCTGGATATTTAAAATCGCTAAAAATATACGCAAATTCTCGCTTAAGTGCGTCTTGTACTCTTGCAGATGCATATACATCTATTCTTTTTTGATTGATGAAATTAAAAGGTCTAATATCATCAAATCCTGCAGTATGATCTTTATGTTCATGCGTAAAAATAACTGCATCGAGCTGTTTTACATTTTCTCTCAACATCTGTTGACGAAAATCAGGTCCTGTATCAATTACAAATGATTTGTTATTTGCCTCTACCAAAATAGACGCTCGTAAACGTTTATCTTTTGTATCAACAGATTTACAAACATCACAATCACACGCAATAATAGGTACGCCTTGTGAAGTTCCTGTTCCTAAAAATGTTATTTGCACGTAAGACCTTTTTTAAAATTAATTAACCTGTTTATCATGCGTCTTTTTGTGGCACACACTCCTTACTTTTTTTTGTCTGTAGCGTGCTGGTATGGTCTGAAAAGAGTGGCTCTTTTGGCTACGAAAACACCTCTTACCATTCCAAATAAATAAAATTTAAGCAGGCTCTAAGCTATTTTTTAAATTAATTATAGTGGTTATTAAATTTAAAAAGAAGCGGTTTACATTATAAGTTATGCTACCTCTTTTTTAACCGTAAATAATTCTTTTAATTTTGCTACAGTGTAATCTATTTCTTCTATTTTATTGTATTTACTAAAAGAAAATCGAATTGAAGGTGATGTTGCATCCACTCCGATGGCTTGTAATACGTGAGATCCTTTATCGCTACCGGATGTGCAAGCACTACCTCCAGAGGCAGCAATGCCCGCAATGTCTAAGTTAAATAATAACATTTCAGCATTTTCAATAGCGGGGAATCGTACGCTCAATACCGTGTAGAGGCAATTTTTATCACAGTTTCCATTAAATTGTACGTTAGGGATATATGTTTTTAACTGATTAATCATGTATTCCTTTAAACTGGTAATGTATTTTTGATGCTCTTCTAAATCGCGCATTGCAATTTCTAATGCTTTTGCTAAACCTATGATACCGTATAAATTTTCGGTACCAGCACGCATGTTCCGCTCCTGAGAGCCACCATAAATAAGAGGGCTAATTTTTACATTTCCATTAATATACAAGAACCCTACTCCTTTTGGTCCATGAAATTTATGTGCCGCGCAGGTAATAAAATGAATATTTGTTTTATCCAATTCAAGATCATAGTGCCCCATTGTTTGCACTGTATCTGAATGAAATATGGCATCATATTTTTTACAAATTTCACCCACTTCGTGCAGTGGAAGTAAATTACCAATTTCATTATTGGCATGCATTAAGGATACCAATGATCGTTCATTTTCTTTCAACAGTTGATCTAAATGTTTAAAATCAACATTTCCTTCTGGTGTTAAGTTTACATAACTTAATTTTATTTTTCCTTGATGTTGCAACTGTTCTAATGTATGCACTACTGCATGATGTTCAATTTTACTAGTGATGGCATGCGTTAAGCCCATATCAACAATACTACAGCGAATAGCCATATTATCAGCCTCGGTTCCACCAGAAGTAAAAAAAATTTCAGAGGGGGATACCTTCAATAAGTTTGCTACTTTTTTACGCGCAGTTTCTATTGCTGACCGGTTTTTTCTCCCAAAAGAATGGATGGCGGATGGGTTACCATAATGCTCTGTCAGGTAAGGCATCATTTCTTCTAAAACTTCTTTATCTAAAGCGGTAGTCGCTGCGTTATCCAAATAAACTTTCATTTTTAATTTTAGGCTTTAATCATTTTTTAAACAAAAAATGAAATTATAAATTAAATTAATTTTAATATTTTTTATTAATTAAATTAAGAGATGGCTAACTGTTGTTTTTTTATAAATTCACGAATATCGAGCATGATTTTTTTTGCTAAATTTTCTGCAGTTGCTTTATTCTCACTTTCTGAATAAATGCGTATAATAGATTCTGTGTTTGATCTTCTCAAATGCACCCATTCTTTTTCAAATTCAATCTTTATTCCATCAATCGTATTAATGGGTTGCTTTTTATATTTTTCTTGAATATCTTCTAATATCTTATCTACATTCACCTCCGGAGTTAATTCTATCTTATTTTTAGAAATGTAATAATTCGGGTAGGAAGAGCGAAGCATCGAACAGGTATTTCCAAACCTTGCAAGTTGAGATAAAAACAAAGCAATGCCCACTAAAGCATCTCTTCCATAATGCAATTCTGGCAAAATTACGCCACCATTGCCTTCACCACCTATAATTGCATGAGTTTCTTTCATTAATTTTACCACATTTACCTCGCCTACAGCCGATGCATTATAAACACCACCATGTTTTTCTGTAATATCACGTAAAGCTCTTGTAGAAGATAAGTTAGAGACCGTATTTCCTTTTTTACCTGCTGCTTTATCTGCAGGACTACGCATGTTTAGCACATATTCGGCAACCGCCACGAGGGTGTATTCTTCTCCAAACATTTCCCCATCTTCACAAACCAATGCTAAGCGATCAACATCTGGATCAACCACAATACCTAAATGAGCTTTTTCTTTTACAACTAATTTTGATATATCTCTTAAATTTTCGGGCAGCGGTTCTGGGTTATGAGGAAATTCTCCATTGGGTTCACAATACAACTTAACCACTGTTTCTACACCCAGCTCTCTTAATAGTTGCGGCAAAACAATACCTCCAGTAGAATTTACACAATCAATAACTACTTTAAATTTCGCATTTTTAATTGCAGGAATGTCCACTAATGGTAATGCTAATATTTTATCAATGTGTTTTCGTAAATAGGTTTCATTTTTAGAAACATTGCCTAAATTATTCACATCCACAAACTTATACGATTCATTTTCTGCTATCCTTAATACTTCTTCTCCATCTGCTTCACTAATAAACTCGCCTTTATGGTTCAACAATTTTAATGCATTCCACTGTTTGGGATTGTGACTTGCTGTAATAATAATTCCTCCAGCGGCAGTTTCTTCTGGAACAGCAATTTCAACAGTGGGCGTGGTTGATAATCCAATATCTATTACATCAACGCCTATTCCTTGTAGCGTTCCTAACACAATATTATTTACCATTTCACCCGAAATACGGGCATCTCGACCTACTACAATTTTTATTTTTTTATTTTCAGAATTTGCTGCAATAAATGTTGCAAAAGCAGCGGTGTATTTTACAATATCGATAGGACTTAACCCTTCTCCTGGCTTACCACCAATTGTGCCTCTTATACCTGAAATTGATTTAATTAATGTCATAAAAATAGTTTTTCTATTCTAAAATTCTATTATTTCAAATTTTATGAAAACAAAGATAGCTTTTTACAATTTATGTATACGCAAATAATTCTTAATAATCATTAAAATCTAACGTTTAAAAATATGATTATGTTGGTTCATTTTTATTAATTTTGCACAAGTTATCGTAACTTAATGTAAAATAATGCGAAATTAGATTACAAATTTAATTAACTAGCAAATATGAACAGCGAGGAATTTGGAGAAGATAAAGGAAGGCCGCAAGATGATCTATTGGCATTAATTAACCGTTACGAAGAAATGCTTGCCAGTAATGCGCAATTTTTTTTTGATGCGGATGAATTAGAGGAGATTATTGAATATTATATTGAAAAAAATAGCTCAAAAAAATCATTACAAGCAATTGAGTTTGCTATAGGGCAGCACCCTTTCTCCGCTATTTTCTTTTTACGTAAAGCACAAATATATGCTGCTACCAATCAAAGTCAAAAAGCATTAGAAATACTTTCTTATGTTGAAAGCATGGAGCCTTCCAATGCCGAATTATATATGACAAAAGGCTCTATATACAGCCAAATGGGGCTTACAGAACAAGCCATAGAAAATTATAAAAAAGCAGCTCAAAATGCAGAAGATATTGATGAAATATACCTTGCCATGGCTTTTGAGTTTGAAAACACTGGTAAATTTGATGATGCGATCTATTATTTAAAGAAAACAATTGCAATCAATCCTGAAAACGAGGCTGCCCTGTATGAATTAGCATTTTGTTATGAATTAAATGGTCAATCAGAAGAAAGCGTTAAATATTATACTGATTTTATTGATAAACATCCTTATACTCATACGGCTTGGTTTAATTTAGGAGTAGCTTACAATCGTTTGGGCATGTACGAAAAAGCAATCGATGCCTATGATTATGCCATTGTCATTGAAGATAAATTTGCTTCTGCCTACTTTAATAAAGCAAACTCCCTTGCTAATCTTAATAAACTAGATGAAGCGATTGCAGTATATAAAGAAACATTACTTTTTGAAGATCCTGACGCTACGACTTTTTATTATATAGGTGAATGTTACGAGAAAAAAGAAGATTTTGATCATGCCTTAATTTATTATAATAAAGCTATTAAATTAAATCCTCAATTAGCTGATGCTTGGTTAGGAATTGGTATTGTATTAGATAGTCAAGACCGCACCAGTGAAGGTATACACTACGCTAAAAAAGCATTAGAATTAGAAAAAAACAATGCCGAATATTGGTACATTTATGGTGAATTACAACAAAAAATGCAATTTTACGAGGATGCTGAATTGTCATTTAAAAAAGTAATTGACTTGGATCCTACCAATTCTGAAATTTGGTTAGATTATGCCAATCTGCTCTTTGAACAAGAAAATAAAAATGGCTCTTTAGAAATATTAGCCGAAGGCATAAAATATCATCCTCAAAATGCTGAACTCCATTATCGAATTGCTGCTTGTTTAATGAGTATTGGTCAAAAGCAAGAAGCATTAAGCTTTTTACAAAAAGCGCTTACTCTTAATTATGAAAAGCACAACGAATTATTCGATTACATTCCCCAATTAAAAAGCAATACCAGTATTACGAATTTAATAGAATCTTATAAAAAATAATATGAATTTTAAAATACCTTACCTCCCTGACCGTCCTCTAAAACCTCGTAAGAATGGGCTTACAATGATGATGGATAAAGGGCTAAGCACCCGTCAAGCGGAAGACTTTATTTCAGCAAATGGTGACTTAACAGATATCATAAAGCTAGGATTTGGAACCTCTTATGTCTCTAAAAATATAGTACAGAAAATAGAATTATATAAAGCGGCAAATATTAAAGTATATCTAGGAGGAACTTTATTTGAAGCATTTATTATCCGAAATATGTTTGATGACTATCTACGATTGCTAGATAAATTAAAATTGGATTGTGCAGAAGTATCAGACGGCTCCATTATAATGCCTCATGATAAAAAATGTGAATATATTCATACACTTGCAAAAAATCATACTGTGCTTTCAGAAGTAGGGTCAAAAGAAGAAGGTATTATTATACGTCCAGCAAAATGGACGTCAATGATGAATAAAGAATTGCAAGCTGGCTCTTGGAAAGTTATTGCCGAAGCACGTGAAAGTGGTACGGTGGGTATTTACCGACCCAATGGAAATGCTCACACTCTTTTAATAAATAAAATTTTAGCAAAAGTAAAAAAAGAAGATATACTGTGGGAAGCACCTCAAAAAGCACAACAGGCATGGTTTATTCAATTACTGGGTAGCAATGTTAATTTAGGTAATATTGGATATGATGATATAATACCCTTAGAAACTTTGCGCTTGGGTTTAAGAGGCGATACCTTTTTTAATTTTTTACCCGCTAATTTAAAAAACACAACAGCAGTTAATAATTAATATTTTAAAAGCAACTAAAATTATTTACCAATGAAAGAGATTACTGTGATTGAATTAAATGAATTAAAAAACAATAAAGCTGATTTTCAATTGATAGACATTAGAGAAGAACATGAAATAGATATATGTGAAATTGGTGGAGAACATATTGCTATGGGAGATGTAATGGATAATCTTCATAAAATATCAAAAGATAAACAAGTAGTTATTCATTGTCGCAGTGGAGCCAGGTCTGCCTCTATTTGTAATGCGCTAGAAAAAAATGGATATAAAAATGTATATAGCCTAACGGGAGGGATCATTGCTTGGATTAATGAAATAGATAACTCTCTTACAAAGTATTAATTTTTTTGGTTTACGAAAAACGATAAATCAAACACTCATCTCTTTTTTAAAATCAGCTATGGAACTTATAGATTTTATTTTACACATTGATAAACATTTAAATGATTTTATATTAGAATATGATAAGCTTGTTTACCTGTTGCTGTTTGCTATTATTTTTGTAGAAACAGGATTAATCGTTATGCCTATTTTACCAGGCGATTCACTACTATTTGCGGTGGGCATGTTTGCAGCACAAGGGTCATTAAATTTAATGCTTGTTATTGTTTTATTAATTATTGCAGCAATACTCGGTGATATGGTAAATTTTTTAGTGGGAAGTTTTTTTGGTGAAAGGGCGTTGCAATTAAAAATAATGGGGAGACAACTTGTAAAAAAAGAACACTTAAATAAAACCCATGAATTTTACGAAAAGCATGGTAGTAAAACAATCATAATTGCTCGTTTTATCCCCTTGGTAAGAACTTTTGCTCCGTTTGTTGCAGGTATTGGAGCAATGAAATTTAAGACTTTTATTACCTATAACATTATTGGAGGCGTGCTTTGGATAGTGGGCTTAACACTTGCGGGTTATTTTTTAGGAGAGATTCCTTGGATAAAAAATAATTTTGAAAAAGTTATCTTTATAATTATTGGATTTTCTTTCTTACCCATAATTATTGAATTTATTAAAATAAGAATAAAAGCTAAGAGTTAATACTTGGCTTTTATTCTTTCTATTTATTCTACTAAAATTTGAATCCATACATTCTTTATTCCGGACTGTCTATATTCTTCTGCCTTTTTTAAAGCCTCTTCTTTGCCCACAATCCTGTCGGTATATACATAATTAAATTTTTTCTTGTTATAATATACCCAATTGGCTTTAAACCCTTTTGCATTAAAGCGTTGGGTTTCTTCAATAGCAAAATCTTGATAAATAAAAGTACCCACTATGATGTAAAACCCTTTTTGTGGTTCATGATTTTTATCATCTGTAAAATCTTTTGTTTTATTTGTTATCAGCCAAATACCTTTCTCCATTACTTTATTTTCATTTCCATCTATCGCTTCTGCATTTTTATTATTTTCAGTTCGCTGTATAGGGGGTTTTGCATTGAGCCTATCCATAAGGATTTTAATTTTTTCCTCATTTTCTTTTATTCTATTTTGAAGTATTTCAATCTTTGATTCATAGTCTTTATTCTCCAGTACTTTATTTTCATTCCCAGTTAATACTTGTGTATTTTTATTATTGTCTGCTGGCTGTACCTTGTTTTGTAAATCTATTTTATCAGCAAGCATTTTAATTTTTGCATCATTTTCTTTTAATTGCTTTTGAAGTGAATCAATCTTTAATTCGTACTCTTTATTCTCCAGTACTTTATTTTCTTGTATAACTGCTGGGGCAGCATTCACTTCTTCTTTAATTACTTCAGGCTTATTTTTTCTAAATTTAAAACTGAGCATAATTTCTTGGCTAACGCCAGCGTAATTTGCTATTTTCCCTATCATAAAATCGTATGAATAACCAACATATAATTGTTTTGTTATACAAATGCCTGCATTAACCGCAACAGCATAATCATTTTTATAGGTACCTCCTAGCCATAATTTATCTTTCCATTCAAGGTTTACATTTGCATCAAATTCAAAAGGAGTATTTGGTAAGTAATTAACAAATACTTGTGGAGTAACCGTTAAACCTTTATCAGCAAGAATATTAAATTTATAATTAATAACCCCCATATAATGGCGTGCCTGAGTGTAACGTGCAAGACTATATGTTTCGAAATACTTCGTTTTATTTTCTAATAAATGAGGTATCGATGCTCCTAATACAAATTCCTTCCATTTAAACATGATACCTGCATTACCATCAAATGCAGTCTTATGGGCATCATCCGTTACCAATGAAGGGTCAAAACCATTTTCTAATATTGCTTTAGAAAAATTAATACGATGATCTAAAACACCTAAAGCAAGGCCGAATGATAAATGTATATCTTCCGTAAATGTTAAACGATAGGAATATGAGATATCACCACCCATTGTATTGCTCAAACCTTTTTTATCACTCAACAATTTTAATCCTAATCCCATTCTCTTATCATTTAAGTTTCCATCTAGTGTAAATACATTTAGTGAAGGTGAATTTTTAAAATTAGCCCATTGATCTTTGCTAATAATCATTGCTTCGGTATTTTCACCTACACCTGCAAACGCAGGATTATAAATCATTGGTTTATAAAAATAATGATTAGGTAATCCTATTTGCTGAGCATTTACAATTAAAGTAATAATAATAAAAGATAAAACGAGTCCTATTTTTTTCATAATACTATTGATTTATTTCCCTAAAATATCTACTGTCCCTTTAAATGTCTGATTAGTGTTATTAAAACGTATTACATAAAAGTAAGTTCCATCGGGTAACTCTTTACCATTATAGGTGCCTCTCCAATCATTCGTATATTCTTTTTTTGTAAATACCACTCTACCATCTATATTATAAACAGTTACCTCGTTACCTGGAAAATTCTCTATATTTTCTATATACCATGTATCATTAACACCATCGTTATTGGGCGTAAAGAGGTTCGTAATTTTTCCATTAAAAAAGGATTTGATTACCGTTACTGTTACCGTATCTGAATTAATACAATTATTTAAGTCAGTAATAAATAAGGTATAAGTAGTTGTGCTTTGGGGAGTAGCAATAGGATTTAATACAGCTGTGTTATTGAGTCCAGTAGGAGGCGTCCAAAGAGGAGTACCTAAACCACTCCCATTCAATTGTAGAGATTCTCCAAAATTAATGAATTTGGCAATGCCTGCATCAACTGCATTCATAGGCAATACGGTAATCGTTCTTGCCAAAGTAGTATCTATATTACAATTACCACTTTGCACAATTGCTTTAAATAAAGTAGTTTGAGTTAAGTTTTTAGTATACAACCAGGTTGTTTTATTTAAAACAGGCGTCCAAGTAGCTCCATTATTGGTAGATGAAGACCAAGCAAGCACACTCCCAATATTACCAACTACTTTTGAAGTATCTTCATTTAATCCATAACAAATTGTTTTATTGCCGTTAATACTACCCGCTACTGTTTGCGGAGAAACATACACTTTTTGAATAGTTGAAGTATCGATAGAACAAGCTCCATTTTTTACTACGGCTCTATACCATTTAGTTGATAGCATGTTGGTGTATGATTCTGTAGAATCAGTATTTGTTATCTTTAACCAACTCACACCATTATCAATAGAAGAACTCCAAGAAATAATATCTCCCTTAAAACCGTTTAAAGTTAATGCACCAGTAGCGGGCACTCCACAATATGTGGCACCACCACTAAGCGTACCCACCACTGTAGGCAAACTTACCTTTATTATTGCTACAGCGGTAGTGTCTGTTAAACAGCTACCACTCTTAACGATTGCTCGATACCAAATTGTTTGTGTGAGGTTTGAGTAAGATAAAAATTTATTAGTACTCGCAATTGCTTGCCATGTATTACCACTATTTATAGATGATTCCCAACCTTGTACTTCTCCAACGCTACCAACTAAATTAAGTTTTCCGCTATTTGCAGTGATGCAAACATTCGTAGCACCAGTAACCGTTCCAGCTACCGTAACAGAGTCGATTGAAAAAGAAACAGGCGTTGAATTTTCTATATTACATGTTGGTGTATTTTGAACGGCGACACGATAAATTACACTTTGCGTAATGTTTGTATAATTTAAATTGGTAGATGTATTTACAATCTTATTCCATGTGAGACCACCATTGATTGAGTTTTCCCAATATACCGGATTCCCGGTATTACCTGTTAAAGTAAGTGAGCCAGCACCACTGTTACCACAAAACAAACCACCTCCACTAATTACACCAGATACACTTGGCTGATAAACGGTAATACAAAACTGTGTTGAAGTATCAGCTGGAAAAGGTGTTTTTTGAACCACTGCTCTATAACAAGTAGTTTGCGCTAAATTAAAATAAGCAATATTAGTAGTTGTAATAGCAATATTATTCCATACAGCACCGCCATTTGTAGAAGATTGCCAATATAATATATTTCCATCTTTCCCAACAAGTTCTAAAACACCATCATTTGTTGCTGAACAATAAGAGGACTGACCTTTAAAAATATTAATTGTTCCGCCTATAGATTGAGCATTCAGTAGTTGTATAGAGAATAAAAATAAAAAAACTAAAATAGATCTAATAAAAGAGGTTTTCATAAAAATCGTTTTTATGAAAAATTATACGGAATAAAAAGAATTAGGTTATGTTTTGTTATAATATCCTTTTAAAATTTATTAATAAAGCAACATCTAAAAATCAGCCTCTTTATATATGAAACACTGTATGAGGTATTTTGATTAGGAAGGATTCCTTTAACACTCTCTTAATAGAGCCTTTATAAATTATTTCAAATGAATGATTATGAAGAGTTGGTTCCTATAAATCAATGCAAAAAAATAACTACCCCAAGAGCTTGGAGTATATAACATTATTTATTTAGAATTAGAGCCTGTTTAAATTTATTTAGTAAAAGGTATAATTAAAAAAATGCATTTCCGTTCCTTTAAGTGAATGTGTAAAGAAAGTTATACTTATAAATCAAGTTCAATTTGTGATTCTTCGTCATCATCCTTTTTTTTCTTTTTTTTACTTTCTGAAGATGGTAACTTAATTTCAGCATTAATTTTTTGATCGATAGAAATAATCGACTTTTCATTTTTATCGGTAGCCGTTGTTTTTTTTAGTGCTTCCAATGGCGACATGCTGCTTTCTTCAAATTCCTCTAACATCTCTTCTTCAATAGCCACTTCAACTGCTGGCAATAAATTAATTTCTTTTACTTTACCGTAGGTGAGCTTATTTCCTTTTGCTTTTAGCCCTTTAACAGCAATAAAATCAACTAAATTTAATTGTTCGTCGGGTAATTCTTTATTTTTTACTTTAGCAAATTTTAACTCTATTATGGGCGCTGTTTGTGTGGTAACCATTTCTAGTTGTGAGCCTTCAGCTTCTGATATAAATAAAACCTTTTTATCACTCACTTCTACTAAGAATCGCTTTACAAAATAAGTCTTCGTCTCTCCATCCAAATAGATTGCAGATATCGGTTTGTGAGAATTAAATTTTTCAATTACTATAAAATCCTCTTCAAAATGAGTAGTGAGATCAAAGCCTGTTAATTTATAATATCCACCTTTAGTAAGTATTAGAATTTTATCATCGGGTGCAAAACTTCCTAAAAAAGCACCTCTCCTTTCAGTATTCAGTCGTTTTACGGTATCGTCAAACCAAATATCAAGTGCACCAAGTGTTGAAACGCCTTTTTCTTTTAATACAATTTTTTTAATCGAATATTTTGTAACCACATTACCCATGGAGTTACGCCCTTTAATGGCTAATTCAGAAAAACTTATATCCCATTGCACTTTTCGCAAACCAGGCAGCGGTTTTAATTGGACTTCTACTACCTCTGCTTCGCCATTAGGATTAGCACTAAAATAAAGCACTTCAGAACCTTTTGTACCTTTTGTTAAATTATATTCTTTATCTCTTGTGATACCAGTTACTGGAAAACGTTTCATAAATACACTTCCACTTTTACCATCGCGGTAAATCATATTGTAAATGGTTCGTTCATCATTTTTCTTAAACACCGCAATATGAATAAGGTCTTTACCCACAAAAGCTTTATCTTGTACCTTACTAACTAGCAATGTACCGTCTTTTCGAAATACAATGATGTCATCAATATCAGAACACTCCGCAACAAACTCATCTTTTTTTAATCCATAGCCCGCAAAACCTTCTTCGCGATTTACATATAATTTTTCATTTGCTAACACAACACTAGTAGCCACAATGGTTTCAAATGATTTTATTTCTGTTTTACGTTCGCGTCCTATTCCATATTTTTTCTTTAGATTTTTAAAATAGGTGATTGTATATTCTATGATGTTTGCTAAATGATATTCAATTTCTTTTATTCTCAAATCAATTAACTTCATTTTTTCATCCGCCTTAGCAGAATCAAAACGAGTGATGCGTATCATTGGTATTTGTGTTAATTTTTCAAAATCGTCGTTTGTAATTTCTCTAATAAATTGCTTTTTATATTTGCTAAATCGTTTATCTAAATACTCGAATAAAGTAGGTTTATCTCCATAATTTTTAAAATCAATGTACATTTCGTCTTTAATAAAAATCTTTTCGAGTGATGCAAACATGTACGATTCTTGCAGCTCTGCTTTTTCAATCTCTAATTCTTTTCTAAGTAATTCAAGTGTTTGCTCAGTAGATCTTTTTAAAATTTCATTTACGCCAATAAATTTAGGTTTATCATTCTCTATAATACACGCATTAGGCGAAATAGAAAGTTCACAATCCGTAAAAGCATATAAAGCATCGATTGTTTTATCAGGAGAAATACCTGGAACTAGATGAATAACAATTTCTACATTTTCGGCAGTGTTATCTTCTACTTTTCTGATTTTTATTTTACCCTTGTCATTCGCTGCAACAATACTATCAATTAGTGAACCTGTAGTAGTGGAGAATGGTATTTCATTAATGATTAATGTTTTTTTATCTAACTGACCTATTTTAGCTCTTACACGTATCTTCCCTCCTCTTAATCCATCATTATAATTAGAAAAATCAGCCATACCCGCAGTGGCAAAATCGGGTAATATATCCGTTCTTTTTCCTCTTAACACCGCTACTGAAGCATCACACAATTCATTAAAGTTATGTGGCAACATTTTACAAGCCAATCCAACCGCTATACCCTCTACCCCTTGGGCAAGTAATAGCGGAAATTTAACTGGTAATGTTTGTGGCTCTTTATTACGACCGTCGTAGCTAGAAAGCCAGACGGTAGTTTTGGGATTAAACACTACCTCAGCAGCAAATTTAGATAACCGCGCTTCGATGTAACGAGGAGCTGCAGCTCTATCTCCCGTTAAAATATTACCCCAATTACCTTGTGTATCTATTAATAAATCTTTTTGTCCCAATGCTACTAGTGCGTCACCAATAGACATATCACCATGGGGATGATATTTCATGGTATGTCCAATAATATTGGCCACTTTGTTATAGCGTCCATCATCCAAATCTTTCATGGAATGCATAATTCGGCGTTGTACCGGCTTTAAGCCATCTTCAATATAAGGTACTGCACGTTCTAAAATTACATAGGATGCGTAATCTAGAAACCAGTTTTTATACATGCCTGATACATGAGTTACATTATGTAAATCATCGCTAGCACCTGTTAGTTCTTCATTAATATTATCGTTATCCATATTTTTATTTTAAGCAACGTGTCATTTTCCTAGTTTAAGAATCAACATTATAAATAGGAAATGCGTCAATAAAATGCGCCTTGCTATAATCAATAATTAAATTTTTACTCTTTTTAATTTCTTCTGAAGAGATGGTAATTAAACTAATTCTATTAACTAGGATATTTCTTATTTTAAAAAATGTAAAAAATTATTATTCAACTAAATCTTTTTCTACCACTAAATTATCAATAATAAAATCTTGTCGATCTTGTGTATTTTTACCCATATAATAACTAAGCATATCAGCAATGACTCTATCCTTACCAATAATCACAGGATCTTTACGAATATCTTTACCAATAAATAATTTAAATTCATCTGGCGAAATTTCTCCTAGCCCTTTAAATCGAGTAATTTCTGGCTTTGCACCTAATTTTTCAATTGCTTTTTTGCGCTCTTCATCACTATAACAATAAATAGTTTCTTTTTTATTTCTTACGCGAAAAAGTGGGGTTTGCAAAATATATACATGACCATTTTTAACCAAATCTGGAAAAAATTGTAAGAAAAAAGTCATTAGCAATAATCGAATGTGCATTCCATCTACATCCGCATCGGTAGCTATTACAATATTGTTGTATCTTAAATTTTCTATACCGTCTTCAATATTTAATGCAGCTTGTAGCAAATTAAACTCTTCATTTTCATACACAATTTTTTTTGTGAGTCCAAAAGCATTCAATGGCTTACCTTTTAAGCTAAATACAGCTTGTGTATTTACATCGCGTGTTTTAGTGATGGACCCACTTGCTGAATCTCCCTCACAAATAAATAAGGTGCTATCCAATTTACGCTCATCATTATTTGAAGTTAAATGAATACGACAATCACGTAATTTCTTATTGTGTAAGTTTGATTTTTTTGCGCGTTCTCTTGCTAATTTTTGAATGCCTTGCAAATCTTTACGCTCACGTTCATTCTGCTGTATCTTTTGAAGAATGGCTTGAGCCACTTCTGAATTTTTATGCAAAAAATTATCGAGAGCCGTTTTTAAGAAATCGCCTATAAATGCCTTTACTGATGGTCCTTTAGGTGAGATTTCTTGAGAACCTAATTTAGTTTTAGTTTGAGATTCAAAAACCGGCTCTTGTACTTTTATACTTACTGCAGCAATTATAGAAGTACGAACATCTACCGCTTCAAAATCTTTCTTAAAAAACTCACGAATTGTTTTTACCACCCCTTCGCGAAAAGCCCCTTGATGGGTTCCGCCTTGAGTAGTATGCTGCCCATTTACAAATGAATAATACTCTTCCCCGTATTGAGAGTTACTGTGTGTAATAACAATTTCTATATCATACCCTTTTAGGTGTATAATTGGATAAAGTATGGAGCCGGTAATATTTTGTTGCAATAAATCAAGCAACCCATTCTCTGAATGGAATTTTTGTCCGTTATAATGAATGGTTAGCCCTGTATTTAAAAAGGCATAATTCCATAACATTTTTTCTATGTACTCATTAATAAAATGAAAGTTGCCAAATATCTTTTCATCCGGAATAAAAGTTACCAATGTACCGTCACGATTATCAGCAGTGGTTATTTTTGCTTCTTTTGTTAAGTTACCAGTTGAAAATTCCGCTGATTTTGTTTTTCCTTCGCGAAAAGCTTGCACTAAAAAATAGCTAGATAAGGCATTTACCGCTTTAGTTCCCACTCCATTTAACCCAACTGATTTTTTGAATGCTTCTGAATCGTATTTTGCACCTGTATTAATTTTAGATACAACATCCACTAATTTACCTAAAGGAATACCGCGACCGTAATCGCGCACACGCACTGTTTTATCTTTAATGCTTACTTCAATGGATTTACCATTACCCATCACAAATTCATCAATACAGTTATCTAAGGTTTCTTTTAATAAAATATAAATTCCATCATCAGCAGAAGATCCATCGCCCAATTTACCAATATACATGCCTGGTCGTAAACGAATGTGTTCGTTCCACTCTAAGGTTTTTATACTGTCTTCGTTATATTTTACTGGCTTTTCTGACATATCCTTTTTTTATTAGTTGAGCTATCCCATTCGTCAGATATTCATCTATCAGTATTCACGATGCGTAGACTCTTAATAGTAAGATTTAATTTTTTAAACATTAAATCTAAAATGCATTAAATCTCCGTCATTTACTACATATTCTTTACCCTCTACTCCCATTTTACCTGATTCTTTACAAGCAGCTTCTGATCCTAAGGCAATAAAGTCATTATATTTAATTACTTCAGCACGAATAAATCCTTTTTCGAAATCGGTGTGTATTACACCAGCTGCTTGCGGAGCGGTCATCCCTTTAATGATGGTCCAAGCACGCACCTCTTTAACCCCCGCTGTGAAATAGGTTTGTAAATTTAAAATGCGGTACGCCGCTTTAATAAGTTTATTAACCCCAGGTTCTTGTAAGCCCATTTCCGCCAAAAACATTTGGCGTTCTTCATAACTTTCTAAACTTGCAATTTCTGCTTCCATTTGAGCTGTAATAATTAATACCTCAGCATTCTCATTCTTTACCGCTTCTTTCACTAAATCAACATATTTATTCCCATTCTTCACGGAAGCCTCATCTACATTACAAACATACAATACAGGTTTAATTGTTAATAAACAACAATCGGCAACGTACTGTAACTCCACCTCAGAAAGGTTGGCTGCTCTAGCGGATTTACCTTGTTCTAATAACTCTTTTAAGTTAGTGAGCACATCAAATGCTTTTTTTGCTTCTTTATCATTACCAGTCTTCGCTTGTTTCTCTACTTTTTTTAATTTTGCTTCAACAGTTTCTAAGTCTTTCAACTGTAGTTCAGTATCAATAATTTCTTTATCGCGAATGGGATTTATAGAACCATCTACGTGAATTACATTATCATCATCGAAACAACGCAAAACATGAATAATAGCGTTTGTTTCGCGTATGTTCGCCAAAAATTTATTTCCTAACCCTTCACCTTTACTTGCACCCTTTACAAGACCTGCAATGTCCACAATTTCAACTGTTGTGGGTACTACCCGCTCTGGATTTACTAGTTTTTCTAATATTACTAATCGATCATCAGGTACGGTTATAACCCCTACATTGGGTTCGATGGTACAAAAAGGGAAGTTTGCTGCTTGCGCCTTTGCATTTGATAAACAATTAAATAGGGTTGATTTACCTACATTCGGTAATCCCACGATGCCACATTGTAATGCCATTTTATGTTATTGATTTTAATTTTTTCAGTTTTAAATTCAGTTTTAAATATTCTTAATAAATGAGCTATAACCCAATATCAAAAGAGTATCCCTCTTTAATAGATTTGCAAAGATACCAAAAAATACTATTTCAGAAAAAGTCGTTTCCTTAATTTAATGGAGTTTTCAACAATGTGCGCTCAGCCAGTAAAATTTGGTATTTTTGAACCAAATAAATAAATTCTATTTTAAATGGCTTCTATAAATGAATTAGAAAAAATTTCGATTCAAGTTCGCAGAGATATTGTTAGAATGGTGCATGCTGTTAATTCAGGGCATCCGGGTGGTTCATTGGGATGTACGGAATACTTTGTATCCCTGTATTTTGAAATAATGAAACATCATCCTAAAAAATTTGAAATGGATGGGAAAGGCGAAGATTTATTCTTTTTATCAAATGGCCATATTTCCCCTGTTTTTTACAGTGTTTTAGCACGATCTGGGTATTTTCCAATAAGCGAATTAGCTACTTTTCGTAAACTTAATTCTCGTTTACAAGGTCATCCCACAACTCATGAAGGCTTACCTGGCATACGAATCGCATCGGGCTCATTAGGTCAAGGCCTATCGGTAGCAATTGGTGCTGCACAGGCAAAAAAATTAAATAACGACCCTTCCCTTGTTTATACCTTACATGGTGATGGAGAATTACAAGAAGGCCAAATATGGGAAGCCGCCATGTATGCTTCTGCAAAAAAAATAGATAACCTTATTTCAACGGTAGACATGAATGGGCAGCAAATTGATGGCTCCACGAATGATGTTTTAAATCTGGGTAGTTTACGCGCTAAGTTCGAAGCTTTCGGATGGCAGGTATTAGATTTAGAAAAAGGTAATAATTTAACTGCTATTATAACCACTTTAAAAGAAGCAAAAACCCTTACTGGGAAAGGTAAACCCATTATGATATTGATGAAAACAGAAATGGGGCATGGCGTAGATTTTATGATGGGAAGCCATAAATGGCACGGTGTTGCACCTAACGATGCTCAATTAGAGCAAGCGCTCACTCAAAATAAATTAGAAACGGTTGCTGATTATTAAAAAAACAGTTTATTTAAATAGTATAGGAACGGCTCCTACGTGTTACTTAACGTTATCATACTGAACAGTTAATATGCCATATAATCTTTCTATAAAAAGTAAAATGAACAGAATATTTTTGAGCTGTTTTATATTTTTTATAGTTTTTTCAGCTACTGCTCAAACAACAAAACCATTAACTCGTATCGAATTTGTTTTTGATGCCTCTTTCAGTATGTTTGGCCAATGGCAAAGCGGAATGAAAATGGACGTAGCGAAAAAAATGCTAAGCGAATTTTTAGATAGTATTAAAGGAGTTGATAACTTAGAAATTGCTTTTCGATGTTATGGTCACCAAGTTCCATTGCGTCCCGAACGCAGTTGTACGGATACAAAACTGGAAGTACCCTTTGGTAAAAATAATATATATGCAATTAAAAATAAATTAAAAACAATTGTACCAAAAGGTACCACGCCCATTGCATATACGCTTGAACAATGTGGTGGCGATTTTCCAACAGCCTCCTCAGCTAATGTTAGAAATATTATTATTTTAATTACTGATGGAATAGAAGAATGTGATGGTGATCCCTGCGCGGTTTCTCTTGCGCTTCAAAAAAAAGGAATTATCTTAAAACCATTTATTATCGGCATTGGTTTAGACCAAAATTATTTGAATACATTTGGTTGTGTCGGCAAGGTATATGATGCTTCTAGCGAATCTAATTTTAAAAGTATTCTTAAAATTATTATTTCACAAGCACTAAACAATACTACCGCACAAGTAAATTTAAATGATCAAATAAATAGACCCACGGAGACCGATGTAGATATGACCTTTTATGACGAAACAAGTGGAATCATTCGTTACAACTACATTCATACTATCAATAATAAAGGAGTGCCTGATACAATAGTTATTGATCCTGTTGGAACCTATAAAATGGTAGTCCATACGATTCCTCCGATAGAAAAAAGAGGCATTGAGTTAGTTCCTGGTAAGCACAATATTATTGCAGTTGATGCACCGCAAGGGTATCTTAATTTAAAAGTGGCGGGTAGCGACAATAATAAAATTCCAATGTCTATTATTCGTAAAAATAATGAAATGACAACCTTACATGTACAAAAGTTTAACACTACAGAAAAATACATCATCGGTAAATACGATTTAGAGATTTTAACATTACCTCGCATTACAATAGATAAGGTTGATATTGCCCAAAGCAAAACTACTACCATTGAAATTCCGCAATCGGGTGTTTTAAACATTGTGAAAACATCAGAAGGACCAGGTAGTATTTATGCAGAACAAAACAATAAATTGATTTGGGTCTGTAACCTTAACGCTGGGCTTATTCAAGAAACATTTTTATTACAACCAGGCAGGTACAGAATTGAATATAGACCTAAAAATGCAAAAGAATCCATTTATACAATAGAACGAATATTAAAAATAGAATCCGGAATTTCAACTGTTATTAAATTAAATTAAATTAATGCTGTTTATTTATTATTTGCTTTGCAGATGATAAGTATACATTTTAAAAAACATTCAATGAAAAAGTATACCTATACAGAAAAAAAAGACACTCGCTCTGGTTTTGGGGCAGGTTTATCAGAATTAGGAAAATCAAATCCGAATGTTGTTGCTTTGTGTGCCGACCTTACCGGCTCTTTAAAGATGGATGCTTTTGCAAAAGAACATCCGGAGCGTTTTTTTCAAATAGGTATTGCAGAAGCCAATATGATTGGTATTGCAGCAGGATTAACCATTGGTGGTAAAATTCCTTTTACAGGCACATTTGCTAATTTTTCTACGGGTAGGGTGTACGATCAAATACGGCAATCAGTAGCGTATTCGGGTAAAAATGTGAAGATCTGTGCTTCGCATGCAGGCTTAACATTAGGAGAAGATGGCGCTACACATCAAATACTAGAAGATTTAGGACTAATGAAAATGTTGCCAGGTATGGTGGTAATTAACCCATGCGATTACAATCAAACAAAAGCAGCAACTATTGCTATTGCAGCGTACCAAGGCCCTGTGTATCTCCGTTTTGGTAGACCAACCGTACCTAACTTTACTCCTGCAGATCAAAAATTTGAAATAGGTAAAGCTGTCCTATTAAATGAAGGTACTGATGTAACCATAATTGCAACCGGTCATTTAGTGTGGAAAGCAATTGAAGCTGGAGAACAACTCGCATTAAAAGGTATATCTGCTGAAATAATAAATATTCATACCATTAAACCACTTGATGATAAAGCAATTTTAAATTCTGTAAGAAAAACTCATTGTGTAGTTACCGCCGAAGAGCATCAAATGAATGGAGGGTTAGGTGATAGTGTTGCGCAGTTATTGGCACGTGAATTACCAACCCCACTTGAAATGGTTGCCGTAAAAGATAGCTTTGGTGAAAGCGGAACTCCTGATCAATTAATGACAAAGTATGGGTTAGATGCCATAAATATTGTAAATGCTGTTAATTCAGTAATGAAGCGAAAACATTAACTAGCAAAAGCATAGTTTAACAAGCTATTTTACCATTCATCAAATTAATAAACAATTAATCTACTATTTTATTATTTTTAATGATATATGCTGGTTTATGAAAAAATACATGTTATTTTTATTTTCGATATCGTTAAGTTTAATATTGAATTCACAAAATGTGAATTCAATAAAATTTACTGATAGTTGGACAGGTGGGAAATACTACACCGTTAATGGAGCCAAACTATGGGTAGTTATTGTTGGTAAAGGAGATCCATTAATTATAATTCCTGGCGGTCCTGGTAATTGTCATTTACCTTACAGAAATCTTGATTCACTAACAATAAACTCCAACATACAAGTAATTTATTTCGACCCTTTTGGAAGAGGTAAATCAGATACTGCAAAAAATGTAAAAGAATATACCTTAGAAAGAGATGTTGAAGACATTGAAGGATTACGTAAAGCAATGGGTCTCACTAAAATAAATTTACTTGGTCACTCCTACGGTAGTTTAGTTTCACAAGGCTACGCCATAAAATACCCTCAAAATTTAAGTCACTTAATTATTGCTAACGGCTTTCACAGTAATTTAATGTGGCAAGCAAACGATGATAATTCCAATCATGAAATAAAAACGAATTATCCTGAAGTATGGGACGAATTGATGGCCATCAGAAAAGAAGGTGCAGTTAGTAGTGATGAAAATCATCAATCAATTTATAGTAAAGTTCCCTACGGTTTTTTATATGCTTATAATCCAACAAATTTTGTATTAAGAAATAAAACAAAATCCTATCCTCATCCTCAAAACTCGAAATTATATTATCAAATGGTGGGAGCAGATGGGGATTTTATCGTGGGAAACGATATTGGAACATTTGATTTCAGAAAAAAATTAAAAGATTTAAAAATGCCAATACTAATAATAGCTGGGAGATATGATCGAGTAGCAATACCTCGCATGCAAGTAGAATATAAAACTTTTTGCCCTCAGGCTAAATTTGTGATGTTTGAAAAAAGCGGACATAATCCACAAGTAGAAGAACCAGCAGAATATTTCCCTTTGATAAAAAATTTTTTGGCAAAATAAATTTTTTTTATAAACAAACAGTAGCGGGTCTACTACTTAACTTTATAAAGTTTATTAACATCTGTTGGATTTAAAAATAATTATATATATTTTCAACAAATCATAATATAATTTATAGTATCGTTCATCGCTTATTAATTTACAGATTCTCCCCATTGCATCATTGCATTTATCTGATTTTAATGAAAATATTCAGATAAAACAAAATGTTCTTTTAGCATTTTTATCCTATAAAGAACAACAAGTAAATAAATTAATTGTATGGAGGGAAAAGATTTAACAACATCTACAGATTTTTTTAAAAACAATGTTATGGGTCATCCTGCAGGCCTTTTTGTTTTGTTTTTTACAGAAATGTGGGAGCGTTTTTCTTATTATGGTATGCGAGTTATTCTCGTTATTTTTCTTACCTCCTCCATCATGGGAGATAACCCTGGTTGGGGTTGGCCAAGAGAACAAGCATTGGCACTTTACGGTTCTTACACATCATTGGTATATTTAACACCCATTTTAGGAGGTTATATCGCTGATAAAATAATAGGGTACAGATGGGCGGTAATTGTTGGTGCACTTATTATGACATTAGGCCATGCGTCCATGGCTGTTGAATCCCATCCTCTATTTTTATACCTTGGCTTGGGACTATTAGTGATTGGTAATGGTTTTTTTAAGCCTAATATGACCTCCATCATTTCTGAATTATACAAACAACATCCGGAAAAAAAAGATGGTGCATACACTATTTATTATATGGGTGTAAATGCCGGTTCCTTTTTGGGTATGCTCCTTTGTGGTTATTTAGGAGAAAGCCCTGAATGGGGATGGAGCTACGGCTTTGGTCTTGCTGGTGTTTTTATGTTTATAGGTATGCTACAATTTTATTTTACTCAAAACATATTTGGTAAGGTGGGCTTAAAACCGAATAAAATTGAAAACGAAAATGAAATAGTTATTGATAAAAGTACTGAATCCAATAAAGAGGAATCTACTCGTAACCCGTTTTCAAAGTTTGATTTAACAATTATTGCAATTGTTGCTGTTGCCGGTTTAGTTTGGGTAATTAATGATCCTATTTCTAAAATTACAAGTCTTAATCTTTTTAATTTCAATATAGGTAGTTTAAGCGGTGCTAATTTTGTAATTATTGTTGCACTCCTTTTATTCCTTTTTATTTTAGTTAAACGCATATCACAATATACCCCTATACTTCGTGATAAAATGATTGCCGTTATTATTTTTGCATTTGTTACTATTTTCTTTTGGGCTTCATTTGAACAAGCTGGTGGCACCATGACTATCTTTGCCAAAGATTATACGTCAAGAGTATTAACGGGTAATTCAAAAACTATTTTTAACATTGCTAATACCCTTATAACCATTGTTCCATTAATAATTTTAACCTATGTTTTAATGAAATTATTTAAGAGCACATTTAGTAAATATCGTTTAGGTAATATGATACTAGGTTTTGGGTTTTTACTTATTTGGATTATTGTTATTTATATGTTAAAACAGCAATATATCGAAGATAAATCGGAAATACCTGCGACTTGGTTTGGTATTCTAAATGCGCTATTTATTATTTCTTTTGCACCATTAGTTTCTAAAATATGGGAAAGTAAATACAATCCATCACCAGCAGCCAAAAATGGATTAGGTATGATATTAATAGGCATCGGTTTTGGAATATTAGCTTATGGCTCTAGTTCTATCCCATCAGGCGCTGCTGCAGCTTCTGTTAGCATAATGTGGTTAATTTTTGCCTATTTTTTTCATACAATGGGCGAATTATTTGTATCTCCTGTAGGTCTATCATACGTGAGTAAATTAGTTCCTGGAAGAATGATTTCTATTATGTATGGAATATGGTATTTAGCAGTCGCAATTGGAAATAAAATTGCTGGATCAATGGGTGGCATGATTGATAAAATTACAGCGTCATACTCGATGTCGGGTTTCTTTTTAATCTTTACATTTATTACTATTGGTTTGGGATTAATAATTATTTCACTTTCACCATTATTAAAGAGGTTAATGCACAATATTAATTAATATAATCGTACTTAAAATCCACCAGATGGAAGAAAAAATTACACTTGATCAGATACAAAGTTTTAAAGGTAAATATCCCAAACAGTTATGGTATTTATTTTTTTCAGAAATGTGGGAGCGCTTTTGTTTCTATGGTATGCGAGGCATGCTTACCTTTTTTATGGTTAATCATCTTTTCATGTCTGAAACTAAAGCAAATCTTCAATATGGCGCCACACAAGCTTTTGTATACGCATTTACTTTTGTAGGCGGCTTATTTGCCGATAAAATTTTAGGCTTTCGTAAATCTTTATTTTGGGGCGGTATCTTAATGATTATAGGAAGTGCGATTCTTGCATACGATCCTGTAAAATTTTTCTTTATCGGCATTAGCTTTACTATTATAGGAACTGGCTTTTTTAAACCAAACATTTCTACCATGGTAGGCGCCTTATATAAACAAAACGATAGCCGCAGAGATGCTGGGTTTTCACTGTTTTACTCCGGTATTAATATTGGTGCTTTATTAGGAGGATATGCTTGTATAACTATTGGTAAAAATTATTCTTGGCATTTAGCATTTGGTTTAGCGGGCATTGTAATGGTTATTAGTTTAATCACTTTTATTTTTACTAAAAGAAGTTTAGGCCCTATTGGTTTATCACCTTTAGAATCTACTGATGAAGAAGAATCCATTTTAGAGATGGGCGGTATTGGAGATGCAAAACCAGAACCAGCTATTATACAACAGAAAATTAAAAAAGGTAAAAAATGGCATGAATATGCCGTATACATTGGCTCTTTATTAATTATACCTGTTATTATGACGATGGTAGCCAAAACACAATATACCGATTGGTTTATGTATACCATTGGCCCCTGCACATTAATTTACTTGTTTTATGAAATGCGGCAGTATGGTGCAGCCGCCAGAAAAAAAATTATTGCTGCGTTAATATTTATATTATTTTCTATTTTATTTTGGGCATTTTTCGAACAAAGCGGCGGTTCTTTGAGTTTATTTGCAGCCAAAAATTTAGATAATAAATTGTTAGGCATTACGCTAGATCCGAATGGGGTTAATAACTCTGCTAATTCTTTATTCGTAATTATTTTTGCTCCTATTGTTGGGTTAGTATGGTTGGCCATGGCTAAGAAAAAAATTGAACCAAATACAGTTATAAAATTTGGTTTAGGTTTTATATTTCTTGCTGGTGCTTTTTACATTTTTTATATCACTCGTTTTTTCGCAAACATGCAAGGGGTGGCTTCTTTAGATGTTTTTACCACTGCTTACTTAGTGATAACCTTTGGTGAATTATGTTTATCTCCAATCGGTTTATCCATCATGACCAAATTATCTCCCGTAAAATTACAAGGGGTAATGATGGGTATGTGGTTTTTAGCAAGTGCATACGGACAATACGTAGCTGGTATTTTAGGTGCTGGTATGGCTACTGCTGGTGAGAATGATACCTTACCTCAAAAATTAATTACGTTTACAGATGGGTATAAACAACTTGCTATATATGCATTGATTGCGGGAATCGTACTGATTGTTATTTCGCCTATCATTAAAAAATTAATGCAAGAAGTAAAGTAAAGTTTATATTAATTTAAATATAAGTCCATAACTTAGCTAAGATCGTGGGTGAAATCGTATAATGGCATCTCGTAAATAATCACGATCAAGGTGTGTGTATATTTCTGTTGTTGCGATAGATTCATGCCCTAACATTTCTTGTACAGCTCTTAAATCTGCCCCTCCTTCTATTAAATGGGTTGCAAATGAATGCCTAAAGGTATGCGGACTTATTTTTTTTTTAAATCCAATTTTTGTTGCCAATGTTTTTATAATAGTAAAAATCATTATTCGTGTAAGTTTTGCTCCTCTCCTATTTAAAAACAAAAAATCTTCATGGCCTTTTTTTATTACTAGATGACAGCGTGTTTCGCTACTATAGCGCTTAATTTCTAATAGCGCGGTATTACCAATTGGTACTAATCTTTCTTTGTTTCCTTTTCCTGTTACTTTTATAAACCCATCCTTAAGAAACAGATTTGATATTTGTAAATTCACTAACTCACTAACCCGCAAACCACAACTATAAAGTGTTTCTAAGATTGCTTTATTTCGTTGCCCTTCTGGCATACTTAAATCTACACTCGCTATTAAGCTATTAATTTCGGCAACATTTAATGTATCGGGTAATTTCCTGCCTAGCTTAGGAGCTTCCAACAATACCGTAGGGTTTGTATTTATAATATTTTCTAATAGTAAATATTTATAAAATGCTTTAATACCACTTAGTATTCGAGCTTGCGTATGCTCAGAAACGCCTAATTCGGTAATCCATTTTAAAAATGCCTGTAGTTGCACTAACGTAATATCCTTAGGGGATAATTCATATTTTTGATGCATTAAAAAAGCAACCAGCTTTTCAACATCTCTTACATATGCCTCAATCGTGTTAGCTGATAACGATTTTTCTAAACCCAAAAAAGATTGAAACCCTTGAATGTATATTTTCCAATTCATTTGATAAGACAATTTTTATTGCATTAAAATGTAAATCCAAATTTTGATATATCTTTATATTCTATTTTATCTTATAAAGATACAGTCAATAGCTAACTATTTTAATATCGTTTTAAAACAAAATCTTAATTAATGAAAGTTATTATAATCAACGGCCCTAATCTTAACTTATTAGGTAGTCGAGAGCCTTCTGTTTACGGCAACCAAACCTTTAATGATTATTTTAAAGACCTTGAAAACAATTATAAACAAATAGAATTATATTATTATCAAAGCAATGTAGAAGGCGAACTAATAAATAAATTACACGAAGTAGGTTTTAGTTATGATGGTATTATATTAAATGCAGGTGGTTATACACATACTTCTATTGCTTTACGTGACGCGATAGCAGCAATAAAAACGGATGTAATTGAAGTTCATATTTCAAATGTGTTTGCCCGTGAAGACTTTCGTCATATATCATTGATTGCTGCAAAATGCAAAGGCTCTATAAGTGGCTTTGGAATGGATTCTTATCGCTTAGCCATAGAGCGCTTTTTATTTACGCCTACTCAAAACGCTCTTTAAAATCAATTTCCTTAAATGTTTTTTTTCCTCTTAAATAAAAATCTGCTACGATACTATGAAGATAAACTGCAGTAGTGGTGTATTCTTTAATTTGTTTTTTAATTATTTTACGTTTTTTTAAAGTCGCAGGTAACATCCAGTAAAAGCTTGCATGAGCTCTTAATACAGCCAAGGAGTGGATGAACTGACCAGTAATTAAAAACTTAATTGCGGCAATAGCATCTAAAATCATACGTGTAATAAGCTTAAAGAAAATATATCTTGATGGATGATTCTTACAAATTAGAATAAGATTATTCCTAAAATTTAAATATGTTTTTTTTGAACTATTTTTATTTAAAGTGCCACCACCAACATGATAAACAGTTGCATCAGGACAATACATTATTTTATAGCCTCTATTTTTAAGTCTCCAACACAGATCAATTTCTTCCATGTGTGCAAATAAGTCTTCATCAAAACCATTCACTTCATGATAACATTTAGCTCTTACAAATAAGCAAGCACCAGTGGCCCAAAATATTTCTCGTACATCATCATATTGCCCATTATCTTCTTCAATGTGCGCTAAAATCCTGCCTCTGCAAAAAGGGTAGCCGAACTTATCGATAAAGCCACCTGCAGCACCTGCATATTCAAACATTTTTTTATCTGCATATGCTTTAATCTTAGGTTGGCATGCAGCTATTGTCGTATCGCTGTCCATTAATAAAATTACCTTATCTATCCAACCTCGGGTTACTTCAACATCAGAATTTAGCAATATATAATACTCTGCATCCACCTGTTTTAAAGCATCATTATAGCCCTTTGAAAAGCCTCCATTACTACTATTTTTAATAATTTCAACAGAAGGATAATTTTTTTCTGTAAATGCTACTGAATTATCGGTAGAAGCATTGTCTGCCAATATAACTTTTGAATAATTGGTATTGTAGGTAATAACAGAGGGTAAAAACTGCTCTAAAAACTTTATTCCATTCCAATTTAAAATAACCACTGCAACTTTCATTTTCTAAAAATAACTTAAATGTTGATTAGTAGCACTATTTACGTGATTTTTAACGATTATTTTAGAGGATGTATACTGGGCTTTTCCTGTTCATAAAAAATATTTTTTCTTTTTTTATTTTGGAAGGAAAAAAATGATACTTTTGCAGCGGAGAAATGGCAGAGTGGTCGATTGCGGCAGTCTTGAAAACTGTTGAAGGTCACACTTCCGGGGGTTCGAATCCCTCTTTCTCCGCTGAAAGTGGACTTATAGCTTTAAAAAGTTGTAAGTCCTTTTTTATTAAATTTTATGTAAAAAAAAATCGCCCGATATATAGGCGATTTCAACAATTGCAGAATTTATTTTTTCGATTAAAAATGAGTCTGTATTCTTATGAGATAAGCATAAGCAATTTATTTATAGGTATACACTAAAACTCATTTTCCTACCTTACCACATATTATTACACTAAATATCTTTTATGCCAGCTTTGGTTTAATGGCAATTCCCATTGTGTTTCAAATTCTTGTTTCGTACTTACCATATTATTAAATACAATGGTAGTTGAATTAATCAACTTTTCTTGTAATCGTTTTTCAAACACTGCTAAACTACAAACTTCAATGCCTGTTGATGTACGGTAAGCTACTTGTAAACGATCAAATAAACTTAAGTTAAATAGTTGATCAATTTTTTTTAATAGCTCTATCGATTTATCTATACTACAACCACTTGCCATTGCTTGCTTTTCATCTACCGCAATTACTATAAACTGTTTATTAATAATATCAAAACTAGCTTTTAGTTCGTCTCCGTGTGCCATCCATTGTTGAATAAAATCAGCACCTAATGTTGCAATAAGTTTTAGTTGTTCATCTGTAAATGGCTTATTACTTTGATATACCCATACCTTGGCTTCGGCTGGCATATTATTAATTGTTGTATTCATTGTTTGTTTAAAAAAATATAAGCTGTAAGCTCTAGGTAAATTATAAATCTTTTGCTTGAGCAATAAGTTCAGCTACATCCAGCACCTTAACTTCGCCTTCTTTGTTAAAATTTTTCACTCCATCGGTTATCATGGTATTACAAAACGGGCACCCCACGGCTATTATATCAGGTTTTAAAGCTAGTGCTTCTTCCGTACGTTCAATATTTATTTCTTTATTACCTTTTTCTGCTTCTTTAAACATTTGAGCTCCCCCAGCACCACAACAGAGTCCATTTGCACGGCTACGTTTCATTTCTACCAACTCAGCATCTAAATTAATCATTACTTCACGCGGTGCTTCATACACATCATTACCTCTACCTAAATAACAAGGGTCATGAAAAGTTATTTTTTTACCCTTAAAACTTCCTCCTTCAATTTTTATTCTTCCTGAATTTAATAAATCTTGTAGTAATTGAGTATGGTGTACAATTTCGTAATTTCCACCTAATGCAGGGTATTCATTTTTTATCGTATTAAAACAATGAGGACAAGCCGTAACTATCTTTTTAATTGAATAGCCATTGAGCACCGTAATGTTACCCATGGCTTGCATTTGGAATAAAAATTCGTTGCCTGCACGTTTAGCGGGGTCGCCAGTACAACTTTCTTCTGTGCCCAATACGGCAAATTTCACATTGGCATAATTTAATATTTTAACAATCGCTTTTGTTACTTTTTTTGCTCGATCATCAAAACTACCAAGACAACCTATCCAAAATAATATTTCGGGTAATTCTCCCCTAGCTGCAAACTCAGCCATGGTAGGAACATTTAAGAGGTTCTTCTGATCCATAGATGCATTCTCTGACATTACGCTCTTTTTTTATTATTAATAATTCTTTAAAAATTTATTCTTTTACCCAATTTAATCGATCTGCCTGCGAAAACTGCCAAGGGGCACCATTATTTTCTGTATTAGTAAACATGGCGTTTAATTCAGCTGGCGCAGCACTTTGTTCCATTACAGCATACCTACGGATATCGATAATAATGCTTAAGGGATCTATATCTACAGGGCAAGCCTGTACACAGGCATTACAAGTAGTACATGCCCACAATTCTTCTGGCGTAATGTAATCGCCAAATAACGCTTTTCCGTCATCTTTTAATTCGCCCTTATTTTTATCAATGTTTCTACCTACTTCTTCTAATCGATCACGGGTACTCATCATAATTTTACGAGGTGATAATAATTTACCAGTAATGTTGGCAGGACAAACTTCAGTACATCGGCCACATTCAGTGCATGTATAAGAATCTAATAATTGTTTCCATGTTAGGTCGGTAACGTCTTTTGCACCAAAACGAAGAACTTCAGGTGTACCATCCACTACACTTACAGGAGGTGTATAGGTAGGATCAAGCATTGCTTTTACCTCATTTGTTACCGATGCTAAATTTGTAAATTCTCCTTTCGGTTTTAGGTTAGAAAAATATACATTTGGAAACGCAAGTAGTATATGAAAGTGTTTTGAGTAGGGCAAATAATTTAAAAATGCAATAATACCTACAATATGAAACCACCAACAACTGCGCTCTATAATTATTAAACTATTCTCAGACAATCCAGTCAATAAAGGAGTAATAAATTGAGATATGGGATTGGAAAATGCAACATTATAATGAGGGTTTCCTCTAACTAATAATTCCGCATCACTTGCATTCATAATAAAGAATGCGCTCATTAATAAAATTTCAGTAATTAAAATAAGGTTGGCATCCGTTTTTGGCCAACCATTTAATTCTTTACTAATTAAGCGTTTTACATGGATAATATTTCTTCTAATTAGAAAAAGTACACAACCTAAGGTAACGAGAAAAGCTAATATTTCAAACGATGCAATTAAAAAACTATAAAAGCTTCCTGTAAAAGAAAGAAAACGATGGGTATTAAAAATACCATCAATAAACATTTCTATTACTTCAATATTAATGATTACAAAACCAACATATACAAAAATATGCAACAAAGCAGGAATAGGCTTAGTGACCATTTTCGATTGACCCAATGCCACTCTTGCCATAACTGATAAACGCTTTTTTGGTTGGTTTGCTCTATCGATTTCTTTACCAAGTAATATATTTCGTCTTACTTTACGAATATTCAATGTAAATAAAGTAACTCCAGCAATTAATAATAAAATGAATATAATAGATGAAATCATATCTAACGATGTGTGTTTTTAATTAAAAATTTACGATTTGATATAAAAGATTAAAAAAATACTTTTTAATTCCTTTAGGGTTTTACTTTATCTTTTTTACCAAATACCGAAAGCTGTACATAACGTGATGGATGTAAACGTACGTCTTCTAATAATTTATCTAGGTTGGCAGCCGAATTATCTAATTTTTGATATAAACTTTCATTATTTATGAGCATTCCCATTGTTCCTTCTCCTTTATTTATTTTTGTTAAAATAGAAGATGCTTGGTTTAATGCAACATCGGCATTTTTAATTACACTAGCAATGTTTGCCTTGGCAAGTGAATCGCTAATACTTGAGAAGTTATTAATAATATTGCCCAACTTCTCACTGTTATTACCCAATGTAGTTGCTAATAAATTTACTTTTGTAAGAATGTTTGAAATTTTCATCTTTTCACTAATAACAATAGTATCTAAACGATAAGAAGTTGTTTCTAATGAGGCGAGAGCTTGTTTAATACTTTCAAAACTTTTAGTGAGGTTGGCTCGAGTAGTTTCATTAAATATTTGTTGCACTACAATCATTACCGAATCCATTGAAGCTAATAAATTAGTTGCCTTTTCTTGAATGGGTGCAATACTTTTGGTAAATGTTTGTTGCAAATTATCTTCGTATGCCGATTTTAAGGTGTCTCCTGGTATTAAATAATCTGAGCCTTTGCCTATTATCAAATCAACAGCTTTTGAACCCAACAAATCCGAACTGATTACTTTTGCAATCGATGATTTTGGTATTTTAACATCTTCATTAACAATCAGTGTAACTAATAAACGTCCAGTAGTATCTGGGTATAATTGAACGTCGCCCACCATACCAATTTTAAACCCATTAATTAACAAAGGGTTCGCTTCTACTAAACCGTCAATATCACGATATACGGCATAAAATTTACGTTGAGAGGAGAATAAATTTTTACCTTTTAAAAAATTAAACCCGAATATAAAGCAACCTATTGCAAGCGTTGTAATAATACCTACTTTAACTTCTTTCGATATTTTAAATTTCATATAAAGGGTTAGTGTACTTGTTATTAGACAAATTTAAATAAAATAAGTTATTTTATAGGAATTCTTTTGCCATTTTGTGTAGCAATCATAAAAGCATCTTTATATTCATTTTTACGAAGTAAAAGTTGCATTTTTCCTGCCTCATCGGCTGTTTCAAATTCACCTACTGTATACTTATAAACTCCCTTATCCATATATACCCCCATTTTTTCTAAATCTCTAAACTTAGCAGCGTTTAATGGGATTTTTTTATCGCTTGATAATATTTGTATCTTATAAACAATTTTTGAATTATCATTTTCTACTTTCAGCTCTTTCTTATTTTCCTTCCCTTGTTTCTTTACCTCCACGTCTTTTGGCAAACTATCTGGCACTTTCACCTCGTTGTCTTTTACAATTTTACTTTTAACCTCTTCTATTTTACTTTTTTCATCCTCAATTTGGTCCTCATTTTTTTTGGCTGTTACTACTGCTGTATCTTGCTTTTTAAATGGAACATGATTTTCAAAAATATCATTGTATTTTTTTACGCTACCGTCTAATTCGTCTTTATATTCCCTAAACGCTCTAAATAAGCCAGAAGCAATATAATCTTGTCCTTTTTCAGAACCCAAAAATTCTTCTTCTTGAGGATTCGTTAAAAACCCTATCTCTGTTAACACACTCGGCATGTAGGTACGCCATAGTACCCATAGACTTGCCCGTTTTACGCCTTTATCGTGTCTGCCTATTCGATTACCATATTGGTTTTGAATTTTTGAAGCAAAGTTTAAACTTTGATCCAAATATTTATCTGTAAACATGCTCATAATAATGTAAGACTCAGCAGAATTGGGGTCAAAACCATTGTATTTGCTCACATAATTATCTTCCAATAAAATGGCACTATTCTCTCGTTGTGCCACATCTAATTTTCCTTGTTCATTCTTAATACCCATCACATAGGTTTCTGCCCCTTCAACCTCCTCTTTACAGATGTCTCTTCTCGTTTTTTTATCTCTATAACAGGCTGAATTACAATGTATACAAATAAACAGATCGGCTTTTGCGCGGTTAGCAATTTCTGCACGCTCTTGTAACTCAACAAAAACGTCGGTTTTGCGAGTATATATGACTTTCACATTTTTTATATTTTCTTCAATGTATTTACCCAATTGAAGAGCTACTGCTAAAGCCACATCTTTTTCTTTGTATTTTTTACCATGGCAGCCAGGATCTTTCCCTCCATGGCCAGCATCAATTACAACCGTCTTTACCACAGACAATGATGCATATTTTAAGCAAAAGGAACTGGAGAAAAAACTGCTGAATAAAATAAGAAAAAGTATACTATATTTTTTCACAATTAATATAATAGCTATTTAAATTTTAACATTTATTGTAAATTGTTTGTACAATTATTATTGCATACAAAGGTATACATATATATGCTAGCTGCATTTTTTTAGTTAGTTTTGTCGTTGAAACAATCTATTTTATACAACCAAAATTACCAGTAAAATTTGCGTATTCTTCCAATCAAATTATTTTTTATCCTCCCTTGCTTGTTAATAACTATGATAAGCGCAGCTATGCCTATGCAAACAGCTGTTCCTAAAGATACAATTGCGAAAGTAAAAAAGGATACCACGGTAAAAATCACCAAATCTTTTTTGGATGAAAAACTAGTATACAGAGCTAAAGATTCCATTATTGCGGATCTTACCAACAAAAAGGCCTATTTATATAATGAGGCAGAGGTGTACTATGAAAACATGGTTCTTAAAGCTGGATTTATAGAAATTGATTTTGGAAAAAAATTAGTTACTGCCACAGGCGTTGCCGATAGTACCAGTAAAATTGTGCAGCTACCCGTTTTTCAGCAAGCTGAAGATAAATTTCTTGCGGGTCAAATTATTTACAATTTTGAAACTAAAAAAGGTAAAATAAAAAATGTAATTACACAACAAGGGGATGGATACATTCATGGGGAGAACATAAAAAAAGATTCTAGTAATGTTTATTATGTTGCAACAGGTAAATACACAACTTGTGATTTAGCCCACCCACATTTTTACATTGCTGCAAAAAAAATTAAAGTTATCCCTGAGGATAAAACAATCACTGGACCTGCTGAGTTATATATTGCAGATATACCAACACCTTTGGTATTACCATTTGGTTATTTCCCTAATAAAAGGGGGAGGCAATCTGGAATTTTAATGCCCACTTATGGTGAATCAAATAACTTCGGTTTCTTTTTACAAGATGGAGGGTTTTATTTTGGCATGAGCGAATATGTAGATTTAGCATTAAGAGGTTCCATTTATGGTAATGGTAGTTTTAAAACAAATGCTGCAAGTAAATATAATAAAAGATATCGTTACAATGGAGAAATAGGTCTTAGCTTCTCTCGCTTTATACAAGGAGATGCTGATCTTTCTGACTCATTAAAGCTTAATGATTTTAGAGTTACTTGGAGACATACCGAAGACCCCAAAGCTCATCCTAATAGTAGATTTTCTGCTAGTGTAAATGCAGGCAGTGCCTTCTACAATAAGTTTAGCGGCAATCCTACAGGAAATTATTTGACTAATCAATACGCTTCAAATATTTCTTATACAAAATCATTTCTTGGTACCCCTTTTAATTTCACTGCTAATGCAAGTCACAACCAGAATACGAGCATTCGAAGTATTGATCTTACACTTCCCGAGGTATATGCAAGCATGCAGCGTATTAATCCTTTTAAAAATAAAAATAGTATAAAAAGCGCTTGGTATGATAAAATTGGTTTAAGCGCCGATCTTAGAGCTGGCAATAAAATTAGCACAAAAGATTCGTTGTTATTTAAAAAGAACATCTTCGATCAAATGCAAAATGGTGTAGGATTTAGCATGCCCATCAGCACCTCTTTTAATGTGCTTCATTTTTTTTCTGTAACACCTAGCATAACTACAAACAGTAATCTTTATTTTAAAACAGTAGAAAAACATTATAATGCAGACACAAAAAAAGTTATAACTGATACAATCAATAATATTAAAACGGTGAGTAACTATAATTTCAGTATCAGTGCAAATACTCAAGTATATGGAGATTATTTTTTTAAAACAAAACACTTAAAACAAATTCGGCACGTAGCTACACCTTCGCTTTCTATTTCTTATCATCCTGACTTTAGTGCGAAGCAATATGGTTATTACAAATCAGTAGTCTCTGATTCAACAGGAAAAAAGGTAGATTATTCTATTTTCGAAAATGGAATATATGGTTATGCGCCCAAAGGCGAATCAGCTACCGTCGGTTTTAGTTTAGGAAATACATTAGAAGCCAAAACGAAAAGCACCAGTGATTCTGGCGCTGTTTACAAAAAAGTAAAACTATTAGATTATTTTGGATCTTCTATTTCTTATAATATGGCTGCAAAAGAGTATCAATGGTCAACTGTAAATGTAAATGCACGTACTCGCTTATTTGATAAAATTGATGTGAATTCATCCGCTAATTTTGATCCTTATCAAACTAATGCACAAGATCAACGAATAAATTATTTAGAAGTAGAAAATGGTCGCCTACTTCGTTTTGTAAATACCGATTTATCATTAGGTACGAGCTTTAGAAGCAAAGAAAAAAAAGCAAAAAAAACGGATAACACTAACATTACAAAAGATGAGTTAGATGATATAGCTAAACATCCTGAAGAGTATATAGATTTTGATGTTCCGTGGTCGTTAACTATGAATTATAGACTAGCGTACACTCCGCCAGCAAAATTAATAACGGATTCAAACATTAAAAGAAAGCTGATTACACAAACTTTTAATTTTAATGGTGATTTAAACCTTACAAAAAAATGGAGAATTGGTATTTCGTCGGGTTATGATTTTAATGCAAAAAAAGCTTCCATTACTTCCATTAATATATACCGAGATTTACATTGCTGGGAAATGCATTTTAATTGGATTGTGGGAGGAAGCGGATTTAGAAATTCGTTCTTATTAAATATAAATGTTAAATCTGCCATGCTAAAAGATCTTAAACTGAAAAAACAAAGTAAGGATAGCAATGCAATGGGTTATTAAAATAATAATGGCAATAGCTATTTAAAAGCTCTGCCATTATTATTTTTAAATTCTAATTATTTTTACTTTTTGAATAGCGCTGAACCCGCAATTAATGCAATAACGAATAACACTATAAAAATAAAAAATAATATTTTAGCAATTGAAGCTGCACCCGCTGCTATGCCTGTAAATCCGAAAACAGCGGCTATCAATGCAATGATTAAAAATGTAATTGACCAACGTAACATAGCTTTAAGTTTTAAGTTAATATTCCTTCTATACATTACCTATTTGTAAGTTTTGTGCCAAAATACATTTCACTTATTTTTAAAGGAATATTGCGCTTTTTATTTTTTTAGTGTAGAATTAAATTCTCAATAAATGTAATTTTATCATATTTATAATATAAGTATCTTTGCAAAAATTATTAATACTGTACTATGAAAAAAATAATCACTTCAAAAAATGCTCCTGCGCCAATTGGACCTTATAGTCATGCTGTATATGCTAACCATACACTTTACGTAAGTGGACAAATAGCGAAACACCCTACTTCTGGAGAGATGATTACTTCAGATATAAAAGCAGAAACTAAACAAGTAATGGAAAATGTAAAAGCCATTTTAGCCGAGGCAGGAATGAATTATACAAGCGTATGTAAAACAACTATATTCTTAATTGATATGAATGATTTTGCAGCAGTTAATGAAATATACGGTTCTTACTTTACCGCGGATTTCCCAGCAAGAGAAACCGTTCAAGTTTCTAAATTACCCTTAGGTGTAAATGTTGAAATTAGCGTTGTTGCAGTTGGATAGTCAACTAAAATAAAAATAGTATAAATTAAATACTTAGATAATAGGCTCTTAGTTTATACTATTTACATTTATAAAAAAAGTATTCATAAGCGTGTTTTATGTTATAATAGTAAACTTTACTACGACATGTATTTTAAATTTCTATAATAAATAGAAATAAAAAATAAATCGACAAGTATCATTAAAGCCATCACTAATATTAACGATCCCATGGCTTCACCAAATGAATTTACAATAGCAGATAAACCCGATATCCCCGAAATTAAAAAACTAATTAAATAATAAGATAATTCGGCAAACACATAAATATAAAATCCTTTTTTATTTAATTGCCACATCATTACCACACCCAATAAAGATAAGAGTTGTATAAATAAATTAAATAATGCGGTAGAATCTTTTGTATTCACCATTTCCACCATTGCTCCATAACCTTCTGGGTTCATCGCTTTAATTATTTCCATTTGTTGTTGTTGCCTCACGATATCTTCTTGCGAAGGGAAAAAAGATGTTTTTAAACTCCATAATTGAATAAGAATCATAAACCCACACATAATAAAACTCAATATACATACATTTTTTAAAGCAATAGGACGCACTGCTGCTTCTACATTGATATGCTCATTATCTAACTCCATATTTTCCTCCATACTTCTTTATTTATTGAAAAGTAAATTTATTTATTTTTAAACTCTTTTATTTCAAGGTCTGGTGATCAGCTCCACTCCACACTGCAACATTTTTCTGTTGAATAACACTTAGCGATTTTTGTTTTTCCATTTTGAAAGTCTTATAAAAATTACCTACTTTAGGAATAAGCTGAATTATTTTTATTTTCATATTACTACTAATCGTAAGTATAATTTTCTGATCTGCGAAATAGGTACACCAATCTGAAAAATTGGTCACTACCCCCACTTCGGGCTTTAACTGTATTTGATTGATGGCAATAATTTCATCATTAATAGCAATGCCTCCTATATCTGCAACTGATAAAGGATAGACCGCAATCACTCTGCAAGTGCCATTAATATCGCCAACTTTAATACCTAATGCATGCTCATGAAATTTATAAGTTGGTGATTGCGTTAATTCATACCCAATAAAATCCATTGATTCATTTAAGAGAGATGTATAATCACTTGTTCCGTTTATATAATTATTAAAAATTTCTTCAAATGAAGTATTTGCATAATGCTCCACAATATGTAGATAATCCATTTCAGAATATCCCTTTTTTTTCAATGCAAATTCATTATTTAAAAACACCATCACGTCATCTAATGAATAAGCGTTTTTAGAATTTTTGCGAATGAATATATCCGTTATAAAAGCTAATAGGCAGCCTTCATCATAAATAGAAGTCTTTCTATTGGGCACTCCACCAACATATCCATCCAACCAAGTATCAAAAGAAGAATCCGATACAGAAAGGTTTAGTCTACCAAAATTATCATAGTGCTTTTGTATGCGCTCATTAAAGGTGGTTAAGTATTGTTCTTCAGTAAATACTCCTGAACGGTATAATAAATAATCGCCATAATAAGTAGTTACTCCCTCATATACATAACCCAATTTAGAATAATTTTCTTTTTCATAATGGTAAGGATACATCTCAATAGGACGAATGGTTTTTATATTCCATGCATGAAAAAGCTCGTGACAGCTCACTCCTAGCAAGTCTTCATATAAACGAGCTTTCATTAAATTACAACCCGGTCCTAATGCAATTACAGTAGAATTAGTGTGTTCCACACCATGATAGATCTTATAAGGTAAGATTTGAAATATAAAATGATACTCACCAAAGGGTGCCTGTTGCATCGTTGCTAACTGATAAGAACAAAACTTTTTAAAATCAGTACTTAGTTTTTGCCAATCTATACAACACTCCCCTTGAAACCAAAAATTAAAATTTATTTTATCGCAAAAAAAAGAATGGTGTTGTAAGCTGTTACTCGCTATAAATGGAGAGTCTGCAAGTGTATGAAAATTATCCGCTAATAAAATTATTTTTTCGTCTTGTACTCGTTGAGCCGCACCAGTTGCTACTTTATAACTGGTAGGTAATTCAAGTTCCATTTCACAAGCCTCGGCTATTCGATCAGGAATAAATAAACAACAATTTACAGGGTTAACATATAGTTGAGTTTCATCTAAATAAGTAGACCCCGCATTGATATCGGCAGCAAAATAATTATATTTTACATGTAATTGATTAACCCCTATTGTATGGATTCGCCAACTATCCTTATTAATCTTTTCATATTTTAAAAGATTGCCTTTTTCATCAAAAGCCGCCCATTTTTGAATATTTTTCGCAAAGTTGCCCAGCTCATATCTTCCTGGTCGCCAAGCAGGTAATTTTACAATCACCTCTTCTAAAACAACGTTATCTGCAACAAACTCAATATCAATATAATGATTGTGTGGTGCTTGATAAGAAAAAAGGTATTTGATCATTCCGTTGCTGTAAGTTGCGGTGTATAAAAATAGTTTTGCACGAATTTACAAATCATTCCAGTAAAACAGTGGCATTTATAGTACAATGTTTAAATGATACCAAATTATTTTGTTACTTTCGCAAGCAAAATAGCAAGTGAAAATTTGAATTTATCATTCTAAATTTATAACAAAATGAATTACGATTTAATAGTTTTAGGGAGTGGCCCTGGTGGATATGTTGCCGCAATAAGAGCGTCGCAATTAGGATTAAAAACAGCAATAGTAGAGCGCGAAAGTTTGGGCGGTATTTGTTTAAATTGGGGTTGTATACCCACTAAAGCCTTATTAAAAAGTGCTCAAGTATTTGAATATTTAAACCATGCTGCTGATTATGGTATTACTGTTAAAGGTGGCGAAGCTGATTTTGGAGCGGTTGTAAAACGCAGTAGAGATGTTGCAGATGGCATGAGTAAAGGGGTTCAATTTCTTTTAAAGAAAAATAAAATTGATGTAATTACTGGTAACGGAAAAATAAAAGCAGGTAAAAAAATAGATGTCACGGTGGATGGTAAAACCACTACCTATGAAGCTAAAAGCATTATTATAGCCACTGGCGCACGTTCTCGTCAATTACCTAATTTGCCACAAGATGGTAAAAAAATAATTGGTTATCGCGATGCATTAACATTACCTAAAATGCCAAAATCAATGGTAATAGTAGGTTCTGGCGCTATTGGAAGTGAGTTTGCCTATTTTTATGCAACCATGGGTACTAAAGTTACTTTAGTAGAATATTTACCAGCCATTGTACCCGTTGAAGATGCAGAAGTATCCAAACAATTAGAACGCTCATTTAAAAAAATAGGCATTACGGTAATGACCGAAGCAAATGTTGAAAGTGTGGATACAAAAGGGCAAGGATGCAACGTAAAAATTAAAACGAAAAAAGGAGAAGAAGTAATTGCTTGCGATATTGTTTTATCTGCCGTAGGAATACAGGCTAATATAGAAAATATTGGGTTGGAAGAAATGGGTATTGCTACCGATAAAGGCAAAATTCTAACAAACCCTTATTATCAAACAAACATACCGGGATACTATGCAATTGGTGATTGTGTTAGCGGACAAGCCCTTGCACACGTTGCATCTGCAGAAGGTATTATTTGTGTAGAAAAAATTGCGGGACAAAATCCTGATCCTTTAGATTACAATAACATACCGGGTTGTACTTATAGTCAACCCGAAATAGCATCGGTAGGAATGACGGAGGCAAAAGCAAAAGAAGCTGGTTTAGAAATAAAGGTGGGTAAATTTCCTTTTTCTGCATCTGGTAAAGCAAGTGCAGCAGGTGCAAAAGATGGTTTTGTTAAACTAATATTTGATGCTAAATACGGTGAATTACTAGGTGCGCACATGATTGGAGCTAATGTAACAGAGATGATTGCAGAAATTGTTTCTATTCGTAAATTAGAAACTACAGGTCATGAAATTATTAAAACAGTTCACCCTCACCCTACCATGAGTGAAGCAATAATGGAAGCGGCAGCAGCGGCTTATGGTGAAGTGATTCACATGTAATTTATCTTTTTTTTAAGAAAAAAATTAAATGCCAAACAAAATTTGTTTGGCATTTAATTTTAAAAAGAAGGGTTGTATATTTTTATAGTTAATAGGAGTTTCAGTTAGTTACCAATGACCTTGATTATTTAAAATGGAAATACAAGTTAAACAAGCCTCATCAACAAAAGAATTATTAGAAATAATAGCTTTACAAGAAAAAAATCATCGTGATCATGTTTCTGTAGAGGAGGGATTAAAAAATGGCTTTGTGAGTGTTAAGCATGAACTTGAGCTCTTAGAAGAAATGAATATTGCCTCGCCTCAAATTATTGCAATAGCAGATAAAGAGGTAATTGCTTTTGCCTTGGTGATGTTAAAAGATTTTGAAAATAGAATTCCAGTGCTTGTACCGATGTTTAACATGTTAAAAGAACTATCTTATAACCACAAGAAATTAGAGGAATACAGTTATTACGTAATGGGGCAAATTTGTATTGCTGAAAAGTATCGATCGATGGGGTTGTTTGATAAACTGTACTTGAAACATAAAGAAATGTATGCTAAAAAATACGAATTGTGTGTAACAGAAGTATCTTCTAGTAATTTAAGATCGCTAAAAGCACACCAACGAGTAGGCTTTAAAACCATACATACCTTTAAGGATTTTACGGATGAATGGCAACTAATGGTTTGGGATTGGAACCATTGATTTTAACCCAAAGCATTGCAAGTTATCCAGTATTTATAGCCTACAATGGCTTTTTCCCATTTTTTAAGCTTACTTAAATCTCGGTTGGAGTATTTGGGTAAAAAAATGCGATTAAACTTTGCCAATAACGTAAAGACCTGTTTTTTCATTTAAAATCTATTTTTAAAGTAAATTTTACATATCTATTGTAAATTTAATTCAAATTATTATCTTTGTACTCTTAAAATAAAAACAAAAATAAATGAAACCAGGAATACACCCAGAAAACTACCGTTTAGTGGTATTTAAAGATATGAGTAATGATTACACTTTTATTACTAAATCATGTGTAGAAACAAAAGAAACCATTAAATGGGAAGACGGAAATGAATATCCTGTTGTAAAACTGGAAATTTCTCACATGTCGCATCCATTTTATACTGGTAAAGTTAAATTAGTAGATACAGCTGGACGTGTGGATAAATTCCGTACTCGTTACGCTAAAAAATAGTAAAATAAGTTATAATAAATAAAAAGATCGTTCATAAAATATGAACGATCTTTTTATTTGTTAAGCTTGATTATAATTCTCATTTAAATATCTCCATTCAGTTATCCCTACTGCTCTTTTAAGCCTAGCTTCTCCCCTTCTTTAATCATCAATTGAAAAGCTTCTGCGTAGTCATTCTTAATAATACCATCTAAAATAGCTTCTCGTATCGCATTTTTAATAATTCCTACTTCTTTTCCTGCTGTAATATTAAAAGCCTTCATAATATCTTCTCCGGTAATGGGAGGCTGCCAGTTGCGAATATTATCTTTTTCTTCAATATCTTTTAATTTTTGACGAACCAACTCAAAATTTTTCAAATATTTTTGAACCTTATACTCATTCTTAGAAGTAATATCCGCTTCGCATAACTTCATTAAATCATCAATATCATTCCCTGCTTCAAACAATAATCTACGAACGGCGCTATCTGTTATTTCGCTTTTCGCCAACACAATAGGCCGTAAATGCAAAAGCACCAGCTTTTGAACATATTTCATTTTTTCATTCAACGGCAATTTTAAATTGGCAAACATTTTAGGTACCATCCGCGACCCCTTATCTTCATGCCCATGAAAAGTCCAACCATGATTGGGTTCAAAACGTTTGGTTGGTGGCTTTGCGATATCATGTAAAATGGCGGCCCAACGCAACCATAAATCGGTGGTGGTTTTACAGATATTATCAAGTACTTCTAAAGTATGGTAAAAATTATCTTTATGCGATTTACCATCACGAGTTTCAACGCCTTGTAGGGCTACCATTTCAGGGAAAATAAGGCTTAGAAGTCCCGTATCAAATAATATTTTAAATCCTACAGAAGGCTTTTCAGCAAGAATAATTTTATTTAATTCGTCGCTAATGCGTTCTTTAGAGATAATTTTTATTCGTTCTTTATTTTTAGTGATACTTTCTAATGATTGCTGCTCTATCTTATAATTTAATTGAGTGGCGAATCGTATGGCGCGCATCATGCGCAAAGGGTCATCAGAATAAGTAATATCAGGATTTAATGGGGTGCGAATAAGTTGACTTTCCATATCACTTACTCCATTAAAAGGATCTAACAGCTCCCCATAACTATTCTTATTTAAAGAAATAGCAAGTGCATTAATGGTAAAATCTCTTCTGTTTTGATCGTCTTCTAACGTTCCATTTTCAACAATAGGGTTGCGGCTTTCAGAACGGTATGATTCTTTTCTTGCACCTACAAATTCTATATCGTAATCCTCATAAACGATTTGTGCGGTGCCAAAATTTTTATACACATTTACGTGATAGTTATTGCCTAATTTTTTGGCTACCAGTTGAGCAAGGTCTATTCCACTGCCAATGGCAACAACATCAATATCTTTACAAGGTCTGTTTAATAGTAAATCGCGCACCCAGCCTCCAATTACATAGGCTTGTATACCCATTTCATCAGCGCTGTTAGCTATAATATTAAATACGGGGTGAGTAAGCTTGGTTTTCAATGTAATTTAAAATGGTTAAAAAGTAATGGGTAATAGTAGTAAAGAAATTTTTCAAGCTTTACTTCCTAATTATTTTAAACTCCCCATTTAGTGCAATTTTTATAATGGTAGAAGGTTTGGTATTATTTATTTCTTTTTGGCGCAAATTTACAATGTAATCTACTTTATTCATCATATCAATAGTAATTTCATTAAATAATGCAGGAGCGGGTTCTCCACTGATGTTTGCAGAAGTAGAAACAATGGGCTTGGTAAATTTCTGAATTAACTTTTTACAAAATTCATCATTTACAATCCTAATTCCTACGCTACCATCGGCAGCAATTACATTTTCAGCAAGCATTCTAGCACCAGGGTAGATGATGGTAAGAGGTTCTTTTTCGGCTGCTTCTATTAGATCCCAGGCAATGGCAGGCACATCTTTTACATATCGGTTAATCATGGTATAATCGCTTACTAAAATAACTAAGCTCTTATATTCTGCTCGTTCTTTTATTTTATATATTTTATTTACAGCCTCTTTGTTACGTGCATCGCAGCCTAAACCCCAAACAGTATCAGTAGGATATAAAATAGTGCCTCCTTTTTGCAAAACGGCAAGTGCATTTTTGAGTTCTTCATCCATTTTACGAAGATAATAAATTGCCTTATTGCTGAAAGGCTAAACTTCAAAAAATTAGCTCTTATATAAGGCCATTAATTGTTCTGTACATTTTTTAGGATGGAATTTTTGTGCGTATTCATAACCTTTCTCGGCCATTTGTATTCGTGTGCTTTCTGAATTTAAAACGTAATTAATTTGTTCCGACAGTGCTACGCTATCTGTTGGGTCTACGTATATAGAATTTGGACCACCAGCCTCAGGAAAACAAGCACCTTTTGTTGTTATTACAGGGACTTTACTGGTTAGTGCTTCAATTATAGGAATACCAAACCCTTCAAAAATAGAAGGGAAAATAAAAATTTTTGCTTGGCGATAAATAATTGGAAGCTCATTAGCAGAAACATTTTCTAAAAATAAAACGCGATCTTTTAACTTATTTTTTAAAATGTAATCTTCTACTTTATGAAAATAATTTCTTTTATTACCAACCACTACAAGCGGTATGTCTTTTATATTTTTTAAAGCTGCAACCAGTGTTAATAAATTTTTTCTTTCTTCAATGGTGCCTACATACAATAAATATTCTTTAGGTAATTGATGCTTTTTTATTGTATTTTCAATAGCTGTTGAAGTGCTTTCTTTATAAAATGATTCACTACAACTTTGATACAGTACTTGTATTTTATTCTCTGGAATAAAGTAATACCTTTCAATATCACGCTTGGTTTCTTCGCTAATAGCAATAATAACATCCGCTAAATCGCAAGCATGGCGGAATTTTTTATTATATATTTTTCTATCAATCAGTGTATATAATTTGGGGTAACGAAGAAAAATAAGATCATGTGTGGTTACAATCTTTTTCCCTTTAAACTGACTTATATTAAATGGTAATTCATTACTAAGCCCATGATAAACATCAATTTTATGCTCATTTAATAACGCTGTAATTCCATAAGAGCGCCAGCGGGAACGAAATTTTTTATCTACAAATTGTTGTGGCTCTTGTATGCTTATATTTTTGTACTGTTTTAAGGATGCTTGAAATTCATTTTCGCCTTGGCGCGTAGTACATAACGTATAATGGTTATCCGGATAATAGTCATTTAACGATTTTATTAACGTGCGAGCATAATTTCCTAAACCACTTGTATTTAAAAAAGCTCGCTTCGCATCAAAAGCAATATTCATTTGTAATTTTTATAAATAAATGTATATTTTACGAACTAAACGGCAATATCATATTCTCTTAAAACACTGTTCAGCGAAGTTTTTAAATCGGTACTTTCTTTACGTTTACCAATAATTAGTGCGCAAGGAACTTGAAATTCTCCTGCTGAAAATTTCTTTGTATAAGAACCCGGTATTACTACGGAGCGCTCTGGCACTGTACCTTTGTATTCTCTTACCTCATCCCCACTCACATCAATTATTTTGGTAGATTTAGTCAATACCACATTTGCCCCTAAAACGGCTTCTTTCTTAACATGTACACCTTCTACCACAATGCAACGGGAACCAATAAAACAACCGTCTTCAATAATTACTGGTGCCGCTTGTAAGGGCTCTAATACCCCACCAATACCTACTCCACCACTTAAATGAACATCTTTACCAATTTGTGCACAAGAACCAACCGTTGCCCAAGTATCTACCATGGTACCACTATCTACATAAGCCCCAATATTTACATAACTCGGCATCATTATCACCCCTTTCGCTAAATAGGACCCATAACGTGCAATTGCGTTAGGTACTACTCGCACACCTAAAGCCTCATAGCCCGTTTTTAATTTCATTTTATCGTGGTATTCGAAAATACCTACTTGCAAGGTTTCCATTTTTTGAATAGGGAAATAAAGAATAACGGCTTTCTTAACCCACTCATTTACTTGCCATTGATTACCAATAGGTTCTGCAATGCGTAATTTACCTTTATCTAATAATTCTATTACTTCCCGTATGGCTTCTTGTGTTTTATCTTCCTTTAATAACGCTCTGTTTTCCCAAGCACTTTCTATTATTTGCTGCATGTTTATGTGTAAATTGTTTATTTTAAATTTCGCACAAATATATACAATATATTATTTGTGTTAATTCTTTGTTGTTTGTATGTTTTGATGCCGCTGTTTTTTATTAAATTTGCGAAATGGCTCGGATAATGGCAATTGATTATGGCAGTAAAAGAGTGGGTATTGCCGTTACTGACCCTTTGCAGCTTATTGCCACCGGGTTAACAACCGTTCATTCAAAAGACCTCATTGATTTTTTAAAAAAATACATGGAGAAGGAAGCTGTTTCCTGCATTGTAGTAGGCGAACCCAAAAATATGCAGAATGAACCATCTGACTCGGCGCGATTTATTGAACCATTTGTAATTCATTTAAAACGTACTTTTCCGACAATAAAAATTGAACGGGTAGATGAACGATTTACATCAAAAATGGCATTTCAAACGATGATTGATAGTGGTTTGAAAAAGAAAGCACGTCAGAATAAAGCATTAATAGATGAAATAAGCGCTACTATTATTTTGCAAACCTATATGTCGAATAAATAAGGAATAAAAATATAATTTACAGAATTAAAGAAATTGATTTAATTTTAAATAACAATATCAATAATCATAAACACCATCAATTAAGAAAAAAGAACTAAATGATATTACCAATATTAGCGTATGGCGCACCTGTACTGCGTAAAGTAGGCGATGAGATTACAAAGGATTATCCTAATTTGGAGCAATTAATTGCAAATATGTTTGAAACCATGTATGCTTCCTCTGGCGTGGGTATTGCCGCCCCTCAAGTAGGAAAAGCAATTCGTTTATTTATAGTAGATACAGCGCCTTTTACAAACGGCACTAGAGATGATGAAGATGAGTATACGGACGCAGAACTTGAACAACTAGCAAACCTTAAAAAAGTATTTATTAATGCAAAAATTGTAGAAGAAGATGGCGAAGAATGGTTATTTAATGAAGGTTGTTTAAGTATACCAAAAATTAGAGAAGATGTATCTCGTAAACCCCGAATACGCATACAATATGTTGATGAACACTTTAAACCGTTTGATGAAATATATGAAGGAGTAGCTGCTCGTGTCATTCAGCATGAGTATGATCATATTGAAGGTAAATTATTTACGGATCGTATTAACCCCTTAAGAAGACGATTGTTACAAGGTAGACTTAATGATATTTCTAAAGGAAAAATAAGTGTTACCTATAAAATGCAATTTCCCAATAAATAAGGAATTCCAATGATACAAGTTTTTCTAATTATTTCTTTCAACTAAATGTTAAACATTATGTGCGGTATATAGTTCTAAAATGCAATGTTTTAGCTAATTTCGCAATTATTTTAAATATTCTATAAATCATTATGAAAGTATTACGTTTTTACATTTTATATCGCTTACCCATCATTATTATTCTAATTGGCTTAGGCATTCTTTCTAACATCTATAAAGATGCTGTTTCGGCTTGGATATGTTACATTTTAGCAGGCATTTCCATTTTACTTTATTTTATGATTGGTACCATGCGGTTAGTGCAGGAAGCGGTTGCCGAAGGTGATGTGGAGTTAGCAGGCAAATACATGAAGAAAATTAAATTTCCTCGTTTATTATTTAAACCTGTACGCTCTGGTTATTATATGTTACAAAGTAATTTAGCTTTAGCTACTGATGATTTTACAAAGGCAGAAGCGAGTATTCGTAAAAGTTTAGATACTAAATCTTCCATTGTAGGTGATGTACAAGGTGCTAATTTAATGCAATTGGGTTTTATACAATTAAAAAAAGGTAATTCTAAAGAAGCTCGCCTTACCTTGGTACAAGCTGTTAAAGCAGGCATTCCCGATAAGGAAAGTCTTGCCGCTACCTATATGCAATTGTGTTCGTTAGAAATTCAACGTAACCAAAACAGAATAGCAAAAACTTATTTTAAGAAAGCAAAAGACTTAAAACCAAAATCGGAAGAATTAGTAAAACAAATTCAGATGATGCAAAAAAACATAGCTCGTTTACCAGGATAAAGGAGTGTTTTATTATGAGATTGTTTCGTATTGTTTTTTTTTGACTAGCGTAAGCGGATGGATTACAAAGAATAAAAACAACTACCCTATAAATCAAAACAAGTATTAAATCAACATAATTAAAAATGATTTCTTCTTCTAAAAAACACAAATCATTTTTAGTTGTACTTGTATTTTTATTATCCACATATATTGGCAAAAGCCAAACTACCCCTGCTTGGAATGCCGACTTAACGCCAAACGGTGCCAACTCTTTAGTATTTAGGTTTACTAAACAAGTGTTTTTAAATCCTACTATCATCTTAGCCAGAAAAGAATTTGAAGCCAGTACGCATGTTAAATTATTGCTAATACCCCGCATTAATAATAATGATACCAGCAGCAATAGTAAATTAGAAAATGCTTTTGATAAAGTATTTGCTCTCTTGTATAGTGATGAAACAACAGGCAACATTAAATTTTATTTCAATTCACAAAATACCGCCAAGCCCTTTACCTTTGCTACCAGTGAAGAGCTGTGGTGTAAATTTACGCCCGCTCAAAAAGACACGGTAGAACAACTACTCAATAAAGTAGTCGCCACCAATAATAACTTAAGCGATTTTAGTAAACTACCTTTTGAGAGTGTTATTAACCAAGCTAGCAAATATTGTAAACAATTACTGTTAAGCAATACCAAAACTTGTGGCGGTAATCCTCAACAAGTTTTTTCTAGCATCAACATTAATAGCGTACCTGCTAAACTTAATTTTGAACAAGCTCCTTTTATTGCACAACCAACAGGTGATGTAGACGAACAACAATACGATGCCTTAAAAGCTTATTATAACAGCGCAACCGATAGCGCCGATAACAGCAATTACCCCATTGCTTGGAAGGCGATGAGTACCAGCAATGATGT
>JBDTFR010000055.1:0-147058 GCA_039937835.1 Bacteroidia bacterium
TAAAATGAACAAAGCAGAATTAGTTGAAGCTATTGCTTCAGAAACAAAATTAACAAAAGCAGATGCTCAAAGAGCATTAGATGCATTCGTAACAGCAACTACAAAAGCACTTAAAAAAGGTGACAGAGTTGCATTAGTTGGTTTCGGTTCTTTCTCTATCTCTAAAAGAGCTGCTAGAACAGGACGTAATCCTCAAACTGGAAAAGCGATTAAAATTGCTGCTAAAAAAGTAGCCAAATTTAAAGCTGGTGCTGAGTTAGCTAAAACTGTTAACAAATAGTAATTATCTAACAGAAAATAAAAAGTCCTGCAGTAATTGCGGGACTTTTTATTTTCTGTATTTTCGCAAAAAAAATAACAAATGAGTAAGCAAGAAAAAATAAATAGCTTCGACCCTAACGGTTTAGGAAATGCCAACAATAATATTTATGGTTTACCTTTTACAACAGAAGAAGCAGAAGTAGTAATTATTCCTGTACCATGGGAAGTTACTGTATCTTATAGTACAGGTACAGCATTAGGGCCACAAGCTATTTTTGAGGCATCTTTTCAAGTAGATTTATTTGACCCTAAGATAAAAGATGCATGGAAAATAGGATTGGCAATGGAATCCATTTCTGATGACATAGCAAGTATAAGTGAGAGTAACAGAAGAAAAGCAGAAAATTATATTACCTTATTGGGAGAGGGTCAAAACCCAGAAAGCAATCCTAAAATGAATGAAACTCTTTTAGCAATAAATGCTGAATGTGTAAAATTAAATAAATGGGTAAAAAATAAAGCACTTAATTATCTTAGTAAAAATAAAATTATAGCCCTACTCGGTGGTGATCATAGCACACCATTTGGTCTAATGCAAGCATTAGCTGAAAAGCATGATTCATTCGCCATCTTACAAATAGATGCACATGCTGATTTACGTAATGCTTACGAAGGCTTTGAGTTTTCACATGCATCTATTATGTATAATGCGCTTAAAATTCCGCAAGTATCTAAATTAGTGCAAGTGGGAATTCGTGATTATTGTGAAGAAGAGTATGATTTAATACAAAATTCAAACGGACGAATTGTTACCTTTTTTGATAGAGATATCAAAAATCAACAATATGAGGGTACCTCGTGGGGAAACATTTGTAATAAAATTATTGAAACCTTACCCCATCATATTTATTTAAGTTTTGATATTGATGGTTTAGATCCAAAATTATGTCCTAATACAGGAACACCTGTTGCGGGAGGTTTTGAGTTTGAGCAAATACTTTTATTAATAGAAAAAATTGTTGAAGCGGGTAAATGTATTATTTCATTCGACTTAAACGAAGTAACCCCTGGAGGTAATGAGTGGGATGCTAATGTAGGTGCTCGTTTATTGTATCGCATTGCAAATTTAACAGCAAAATCGAACGGTAGAATATAGTTTACTGCTTTGGAATATTATCTTTCATTTTAATAGTTTAGCTCTAAATGGATATCGAACTGATTAATTATTTATCACAATTTATTTCTGATAATCGTAGAGCAAAGTTTGACCAAGTACTTAATTATCGAACAAGACACATTACTATTGTTTTAGAAGATCTTTATCAGCCTCACAATGCGAGTGCGGTATTGCGCTCATGTGATATATTTGGTATACAAGATATTCATATCATTGAAAATAAAAATGCTTATACCATAAATAAAGACATTGCCATGGGTTCTCCAAAATGGCTGAATCTGCATAAATATCGGAAAGAAGAAAATAACTCTTTAACGTGCATTAAACAATTAAAAGAAAAAGGCTATCGTATTGTTGCCACTACTCCACATGAAAACGACTGTTTACTAAATAATTTGTCGATTGATAAACCATTGGCGTTGTTTTTTGGAACAGAACTAACTGGTATTTCAGAGACGGTTTACGAACATGCAGATGAGTTTGTAAGAATACCGATGTATGGCTTTACAGAAAGTTTTAATATTTCAGTTTCGGCAGCTTTATGTTTAAATACGCTTTCAGAAAAACTTCATCAATCATCTCATAACTGGCAGTTGAACAATGTTGAAAAAGAAGAATTATTATTAGGTTGGTTACGTAAAAGTATACCAAAGGTAGAATTAATTGAAAAGGATTTTTTTATGAAGCAGAAATTTAAAAATTAATCTCCAACACGTACATTGGATTGGGTTTGTAGAAAAATATAAAATAATAAGTAGTAATTGTTTTCGTGAATTAATTAAATTATTTTAAAATAATGCTAAATTCTTAAAATATGAGTACAAATAGAGTATCAATAAAAGATCTAGAACCAGAAGCTTATACAGCAATGTTGGCAATGGAAGAGTATAGTAAAACAAGTACCATACACCCAAAACTAAAAGAGCTGATAAAAATAAGAGCATCACAAATAAATGGTTGTGCCTACTGTATAGACATGCACACAGAAGATGCTATTAAATTGGGTGAAAGCGCTAGAAGAATATTTGCACTTTCTGCTTGGCATGAATCACATTTATTTTCCGAAAAAGAGAGAGTAATCTTGAACCTTACAGAGGAGGTTACAAAAATTTCTGAAAAAGGCGTAACTGATGAAGCCTACAATAAAGCTGTTAATTTATTTGAAGAAAAAATAGTTGCACAAATAATTATGCAAATTATTATAATTAATGCTTGGAATAGAATTGCAATTGCAAGTAAACTGGTATATAAAAAGTGAGTTTCTAATAATCATTTTACTATAAATTCGGGATTGATTTTATAAATAAGCAGCTATTCCGTTTCTTTAAAAAATGCGGAATCGGTAATATTAATATCATTCTTATAAAAATAAACACCACCCCAACTATATTCAACCTTTTTGTAAGTAGAGATCTCATTATCAATAGTAATTGTAATGATTGTTTCCTTTAGTCGATCTTTTTGAATAATACGCTCTTCTTTATTCCGTACAACCTTTTTAGTAGGAGAATCTTCTTTTTTTACAATAAGTTTAGGTGCTGATGGTGTAGATGGGTAAACGGGTTGTTTACCATTAACTACTTCGGGCTTACTGGGGGGCACAGGCGGTGCTTCTTTTTGAGTTATAATTGATCTAGCAATTGGGTCTTTTACCTTTGGGGCAGACAACTCTTTATCTTTTTTTTGAATTACTTCGGCGGTAGCTGTATAATCTTTATCAAAATCAAAATCGGCAACCGCATCACTATATTTTATCCTTCCTACTGGTTGGGAATAGGTAACAACTTCTCCTGAAGGCTGTTGCAATAGCTCTACTTTAGCACTAAATTTTCCGAAATCACGCTTTTCTCTTCCAGCTGGTACATGTGTATCTACAATTATGCTTTTTGTAATATAATTTTGTTTTGTAAAAGTCAGCGTATAGGTTGCACCCAATTCTAAATCTATATCATACTTCTCTTTGTTAGGGTCAATAACTTTATAAGCACTTCCATTTTTTTGAACGGTAATCAATGAATTTTCTAAATTACCTTTTATTATTAAAAGTTTAAGTTTAATAGTAAATGAGGGGTTCTTTTGTGCATTTAAAATTAAAGGTAGAGTAATGAAAAGCACTATTAATAATACAGTTGCTTTTATATACCAATAATTATAAGTACAATTAGTGTTCATCTATCTCTAATAATAATTCTAATATTTCATGAATAATTTCTACTGGCAGCAAATCAAAGGTTTTATAATTATTGATTTACAAACGTTTGTTTTACGCATTTTTCATGATTTTGTTTAAAAAAGTTAAATAAATAAGTGAATGGCTATTACTTTATTTTTAAAACAACCCTATTAATTTTATAATACTCCTAGTATAACACATATAAATATGCAAACACTTTAAAAATGCTTCATTTCTTACCGGACTAAAACAATACTTAAATTTATACATTTGTGTAAATAAATTAACTTATGGAATTGATTTTAGAAACACTTTGTAAAAATGTGTGTGAACATGTAAAAGAAGTAGGGAGCTTCATTCAGAGTGAGCGAATAAAATTTTCTGCCGATCGAATAGAAGTAAAAGGTAAAAATGATTTTGTTTCCTACGTAGACAAAACAGCTGAAAGGCTATTAATAGAAAAATTATCGATTTTACTTCCGCAAGCTGGATATATTGCAGAAGAAGGCACTTCTATAAAAAGAGGCGAAATTTACAATTGGATTATAGATCCGCTTGACGGAACAACTAATTTTATACATGGAATTCCTTGCTATGCCATAAGCATTGCACTAATGAAAGAGAAAGAAATAATTTTAGGTGTTGTTTATGAAATAAATTTGAATGAATGTTTTTATGCTTGGCACAACAGTAAAGCCTATTTAAATGAAAAAGAAATTAATGTTTCAACAACCAAAACATTAGCTAATTCTTTATTGGCTACAGGCTTTCCTTATTACGACTATAGCAAAATGGATGAGTATCTAAAATTATTTAGCCATTACATGCAACATACACATGGCTTACGCAGGTTAGGTTCTGCAGCTACAGATCTTGCATATGTAGCCTGTGGAAGATTTGATGGTTTTTATGAATATGGTTTACAACCTTGGGATGTTGCTGCAGGTGCCTTTATTGTACAACAAGCGGGTGGTAAAATAACCGACTTTAAAGGGAGCGATAATTTTATTTTTGGTAAAGAAATTATTACATCAAATCCATTATTTTTTAATGAATTTTTAGCCAGTCTACAACTCTATTTCAACTAAACAAAAATGAAAAACGACAAAAATAGTTGGCAATTAATAAAAAAATATTTCCCCGATGTATGGCAATATTTAATCATACTTATTATTATGATTTTAGCAGCTATTTTTATTTTATAAAGGATAGTTTATTTATTATTTAATCTTTTCATCTACACATTATCGCTATTAAAATAGCGTAATTACCGTTTACCATTATAATATTATTTTTTTAAATAATATTGCTTATTTTCGACTTTATCAATTTTATATATAAATCAATTCACATGAGAAAACTATTTATAATTGGCTTATTAATTATTTCCACAATTCATTCTTACGGGCAAAAAAAGAGTATAACGCTTGAAGATATATGGAGCAAAGGTACCTTTAAAAATAATTCAGTCGTTGGACTAAATTCCATGAATGATGGTAATCATTATTCAACATTAGAAGATGGAAAAATTATGCGTTATGAATACGCAAAAATGTCACTACCAGAAGTAATTATTGATGAAAAAAATTTGAAAGTAAACGATAAACCTATTCATATTGATACCTACCAATTTGGAGGGAGTGAAACCAAATTATTAATCGCTACTGAAACCGAAAAAATATATCGCTATTCTACTATCGAAAATTATTTTGTGTATGATATAAAAACAAAATTGCTTACACCAGTTAGCAAGGAGGGAAAACAACGTTATGCTACTTTTTCACCCGATGGCTCTAAAGTAGGTTATATAAGAAATAATAATATTTTCATTAAAGATTTAATATCTGACAAAGAAACGCAAGTAACTACAGATGGTTTAAATAACCACATTATAAATGGTGCGCCAGATTGGGTATACGAAGAAGAGTTTGCGTTTTCAATTGCTTATTTTTGGAGTGCTGATAGTAAAAAGCTTGCCTATTATAAATTTGATGAGAGCAACGTAAAAGAATTCTCGTTTACGGAATTTAAAAATCAATTATACCCTACTCAACATCGTTATAAATACCCTAAAGCAGGTGAAGCTAACTCAATTGTTAGTATTCATGTATATGATTTATTAACCACGGGTGATAAAACAATGGATATTGGAGCAGAAGTAGATCAATATATCCCACGTATTAAATGGACGATGGATGCGAATACCCTCTCTATTGTTCGTATGAACAGGCATCAAAGTAAATTAGAGTTATTATTGAATGATGCTAATAGTGGTACATATAAAATAATTTACACAGAAAATAGTAATACATATGTGGATATACATGAGTCAGAAGGAGATTACGCTTATTTTACTACTGATAAAAAACACTTTATAATTATGAGTGAGAAAGATGGGTTTAACCATCTTTATATGTATGATATGAATGGTAAACTCGTAAATCAAATCACACAAGGTGAATGGGATGTTGTAGGTTTAAAAGGGATAGATGAAAAAAACAATACACTATATTATATTGCTTCTGAAAATACGCCTACAGAAAAAGATATTTATTCCATAAGATTAGACGGCACAAAAAAAAGAAAAATATCAACAGAAAAAGGTACTCATTCACCCAGATTTAGCACGGGTATGAAATATTACATTAACTCCTTCTCTAATGCTAACACTCCTGCTATTATTGCCATTTACAACTCAAAAGGCAAACAAATTAGAGTACTTGAAACTAATAGTGCATTAAATAATACTCTGCAAGAATATGCTACTTCCCCAAAAAAATTATTGATGTTTAAAACAACAGAGGGAATTGAATTAAATGCATGGATGATTAAACCTCAAAATTTTGATTCTTTAAAAAAATATCCAGTTTTTCTTGTTTTTTATGGTGGTCCAGGAAAAAATATGGTTAATAACGCATTTGATGGCGTAGATTATCTCTGGCATCAGTTACTTGCTGAAAAAGGATATATTGTTATGTGTGTAGATAATAGAGGGACAAAGTATAGAGGAGTAGAATTTAAAAAATGTACCTACAAACAATTGGGTAAGTTAGAAGTTGCTGATCAAATAGAAGCCGCTAAGTATATAGGCTCATTAAGTTATGTTGATAAAAATCGCATTGGCACTTTTGGTTGGAGCTTTGGCGGATATTTAAGTTCATTGTGCATAACTAAAGGAGCTGATTTTTTTAAATTGGCAATTGCTGTGGCCCCAGTAACCAATTGGCGATATTATGATAATATTTATACCGAGCGCTTTATGCAATTACCACAAGAAAATGCAAGTGGATATGATAATAATTCGCCAATTAACTATGTGGATAAATTAAAAGGAAAATATCTTCTTATTCATGGAAGTGGAGATGATAATGTACATTATCAAAACACAATGGAAATGGTAAATGCATTGGTAGCTGCCAATAAACAGTTTGATTTGTTTATTTACCCCGATAGAAATCATGGTATTTATGGAGGTAATACACGCCTACATTTATACACTAAAATGACCGATTTTATAATTAATAACTTATAAATGATAAGGGATTAACTATTTAAATAGATGAAGCAAAATTTGTTAATTCAATTTTAATTGTAATATCCATGATTAGCATTATTTTTCTAAAACTAATTTCGATATGTTAAAAAAAGTACTTTTTATTGTGATTATGGCAGTGATTACACTTGGCATTCAAAGTTTTATAACAGAAATACAAACACAGATAACCGAAAAGTCAAGCCCAGTGCATTGGTACACTTTTTCTGAAGCGGTTGCATTACAAAAAAAAGAGCCTAGAATGATTATGGTAGACGTATATACCGATTGGTGCGGTCCTTGTAAAATGATGTCAGCAAATACGTTTGGTAACCCTATTATTGCTAATTATTTAAATACAAAATTTTATCCTGTAAAATTTAATGCTGAAACTCGGGATAGTGTCGCTTTTAACGGTGTTGTTTTTAAAAACAATAATGCACTGGATGTGCAACGTCCCGTTCATGATTTTGCAGCATCTATCTTAGATGGTAAAATGGTTTACCCATCCATTGTATTTCTAAATGAGGAGATAAAACGAGTACAAGTTCTTACGGGCTATCATAAAGCGGATCAATTTGAGCCAATAATAACCTTTTTTGGGAGTAATATTTATAAAGATAGTACTTACGAAGCCTTTCAAAAAACATTTATACCTCAAATCAAATAAATGGCATTTTAATTGCTGTTTAAATGACTTAAACAATTAAAATTGTTTTCTACATATACTCTAGTTAAGTTGTTAAATTCTAATTTAAAATAAAATAACTATCTTTAGTAGAATGTTAAGAAGTTATTAAACTAAATTAAATAATTAATTATCATTAAATTAACCTACAACTAAATACAATGAACGCATGAAAAAATTACTACTTTTTGCAATTGCAATATCTCTTTCTACCCTATCAAAGGCACAAACTTTTTCTATTGAACCGGCATCAAAGATATTTTATGTAAATACAGTACCTGATGAACCTATCCCTCTAAGTAAATTTTGGTATACCAATTTAAGAAAAGATTCTATTCATTTTAAATGGAAGAAAGTTACGCTCCAATTCCAACCGGGTTGGGACGGTTCTTTTTGTGATTATGAAAGATGTTATACTGGTTTTCCTGATACCACAAATTCTATGAAAATAGTTGAGCCTGGAGAAAGAGGGTATAACAACCTTATTTTTAATCCGAATGGCGTTTCAGGTGTAGGAGTTGCACGAATATATGTTTATGATGCGAATTTCCCTTTGGCTGGCGATACTGTAACATGGATTATAAATGTTAATCAAGCAAATGGTCTTAAAAATTATGCTGCTGCTAATTCGCTAAGATTATATCCTAACCCGGCAAACGAAGTATTAAATTTTACGTTGGAAAATACCAACTTTACAGCTGCTACTGTTGAAGTAATAGATATATTAGGAAATACAATTTTGAAATCAACGAATAGTCTTAACCAATCGAATAAATTAAACATTTCAAATATAAATAATGGTGTTTATTTTTTAAAATGTACAAGCACCGATGGTAATACTATAAGTAAGAAATTTTATATAATTAAGTAAATGGTCTGTAAAAGCTACCGTATTTTACTTTTGGTATTATTTGTTTTTAATACATATATAAAAGCAATAACCGTTACTCAAACCCTTTATCTCAACAAAGGTGAATTTGTTGCGATTATAGATTCAAATAAAGCACCTTATTATTCTTTTAATAGTAGCAAAGTGTTTAATGCAAAGAATGCCTTACTTAAATTAAGTACGTCAGATGTATTGATTCTAAAAATAATAAATACCGACACCATAATTCACGGTTTTAATATTAAAAACCACACTCCATTAAATAGTATTATTAACGCTGGAGATTCCATTACACATACTCTTACATTTAATTCTGAAGGTGTATTTATTTACTATGATTCTTACCAATACCCTAAATATAAATACATGGGTGCCGCTGGAATGATTTGTGTAAATAATACTGACATCGTTAAAAATTATTATTGGAATATAAAAGATCACGAATTAAGTTACAATAAACAACTTGATTCAAACAAAACAGTAAATTGGGAAAAATATTCACCTGAATGGCACACCATTAATAGTCTTAGTTTTTTTCATACTATAATGAATGATAGTACAATTAATGTAAATGCTAAATTAGGTGATACTATTCGTATAAATATTGCAAATACAGGTCAGTCTGCACGTAGTATTCACATTCATGGGTTTCATGGTAAAATAATTTACTCCTCTGTTCCAAAACAAATAGGGCGAATAAAAGACTCCTTTCCTATTCCTAAAATGGAAACAATGCAAATCGAAATAGTAGCAGACCAAATTGGTACATATTCAGCACATGACAATAACTTAACCGCTACCACAGGTAATGGTACCCCCCCATTTGGGTTGATTACATTCATCGTTATCGAAAAATGAAAAAACAACTATTCTATTTATCATTTTTAAGTATATTAATTCATACTATCTGCACTGCTCAAGTTGTTCGGAAGTTTAATGTTATTATGCGAAGTGATGTAGGTACCACTACTTTATGGGATGGTACACAAACAAGGATTTATGGTTTTGCTAATAGTTTATCATCCAAACCAACTTTACCTGCAAAAACCTTATATGTAAATGAAGGAGATTCTGCCTTGGTAGATGCTTTTAACGCTTCACAAGGGACTGAACATACCATTCATTTTCATGGGATAGATTTACCAACCAATTACGATGGAGATCCCTTAACATCGCCGTACACACTTATGCATTTACAAAGCCTTGTTTATAAAATTAAAGCAACCCATTCTGGTACATACGTATATCATTGCTATGTAGATGGTGTTGCACATGTTCAACTAGGTATGTATGGTTTGTTTATTATTAAAGCTTTTGGAGGTGCCAATACCGCATGGACTGGGGGGCCAATCTTCAACAAGTCATACAATTGGTTATTATCTGAAATTGATACTGTATGGCATAATAACATACCTCTTGCAGGTAAAAGTAGATTAGTTCCTAAATATAAACCCAACTATTTCCTTATAAATGGTGAATCGGAACAACAACTTTTAACGGACGATTCTATCAAAATAATAGGTGCTCAAGGAGAATCTATTTATTTAAGAACTGCAAATATGGGTTATTTCATTAATCGTATTATTTTCCCCCCCGTTTTAAATGCTACCATAATTGATTCAGATGGGCGACCTTTAAATATTGCTGAACAAAATGATACAATAGTTGTAATGCCGGGTGAGCGATATGGTATCATGTTACATCCAACCAATCAATATACTGGTACTGTTAATGTTGAATACGCTGATATGAATACTGATTTGGTATGGAATACACAAAAAATTCCTGTAAGCATCAATGGTTTTATAAGTGTTAAGGAATATGAAAAACTTAATACTCAAATAAATATCTACCCAAACCCCGCAAGCAATATATTGAATGTAGTATTAAAAGACCATGAAATCAGCTATACAGACTATACAATCATAAATGCGTTTGGACAAGTTGTAAAACAAGAGAAATTAAATAATAATAATAATACTTCTTTTTATATAAGTGTTACTGATTTAGAGAATGGAATTTATTTTATTAAATTTACAACTAATAATAGTACATCTATTTCTAAAAAATTTCAAATTATTAAATAATTGACTAAAAAAATGCTCAAATCAACCTACAATTTTATAATGCTATTAATGTTGTTTTTTAGTATAAGCACTAAAGCTCTTACTATCACCAAAACACTTTATATTAATAAAGGGCAATTTGTTGCTATCGATTCTAGTCAAAAAGCACCTTATTATGCTTTTAACAGCTCAAGAATTTTCGACGCCCACAATACTGTTTTTACAATAACAACTGCTGACATATTAGTTTTGAAAATAATTAATACAGATACTATTAAACACGGCTTTAATGTTAAAAATCACACTCAATTAAATAGTGTTATTAATCCAGGAGATTCTGTAACCCACACACTTAATTTTAATACTCAAGGAGTTTTTATCTATTACGACTCTTATGACTACCCTAAATTCAGTTATATGGGAGCAGCAGGAATGATTTGTGTAGATAATAATACCTTTTGCAAAAAGTTTTATTGGAATTTAAAAGAACATCAATTAAGCTATAATTATCAGTTAGACGCTAATAAAACTGTTAACTGGAAAAATTACTCGCCAGATTGGTATACCACTAACGGTTTAAGCTATCCTTTTATTTCTACTGATACTTCTACTTTTGTATTGGGAGAACTTGGAGACACCATACATATATTTGTTGCAACTACTGGCCAAGCAGCACATAGTATGCACTTTCATGGATTTCATTGTAAAATAATTGCTTCGTCTAATCCTAAATACTTGGGGTGGATGAAAGATACGTTCCCTATAAATAAAATGGAAGGTGTAATTTTTGAATTAATTGCTGATCAATTAGGTCAGTACGCAGTACATGATGCTAATTTAATGACGAGAGCGGGAGGAGGAGTCCTTCTTTACGGAATGATTAATTCTATTTCAATACTAAAAAAATGAAAAAAATATATATTTTAACCACGATTATTATAATAAGTTTTGCTATAATTAGTACAGCGCAAGTTAAAAGAAAATTTACCATCGTCGGAAGAAGTGATGTTGGTACTACTACCCTATGGGATGGTAGTGTTATTAGAATATATGGATATGCCTCCACTTTATCTGAGGAAGCTATATTTCCTGCCAAAACTATTTATGTTAATGAAAGTGATAGTGTTTTCCTAAATGTATATAACATTTCACAAGGGTGTGAACATACGGTGCATGTTCATGGTATGGATATGGATACCAAGAATGATGGCGACCCTATGTTTGATCATGCGATAATGCATTTACAAAATAGAATCTATCCATTTTCAGCAAAACATGCTGGTACTTATTTATATCATTGTCATGTACAGGGAGCTGTGCATGTTCAAATGGGTATGTACGGAATGTTAATTGTAAAATCGTTAGGGGGCGCTAAAACCGCATGGACAGGCGGGCCAGCGTATGATAAAACATATAACTGGTTATTATCTGAAGTTGACAAATACTGGCACACAAATATTCCAGTACCAACTAAACTTGGAGGAGATACGTTAATAGTACCAAAATACAAACCTGATTATTTTTTAATTAATGGTAAATCAGAAACTGAGCTTTTAGTTGATGATTCTATTAAAATAGCAGGTTCACAAGGGGAACAAATTTATTTAAGAACTGGAAATATGGGTTATTATAAAAACCAAATTATTTTCCCTTCTGTTTTAAATGCTACTATTATTGATTCTGATGGAAGGCCATTACCTTCTGCTATACGTAATGATACCCTAATTGTAATGCCTGGTGAACGATACGGGGTTATGTTGAATGGTTCAGCTCAATACACTGGTAATATTAATGTTAGCTATTCTGATATGAATACCGACTCGATTTGGAATACACAAAAAGTACCTGTAACTATCAGTGGTTTTTTAAGCGTAAAAGACAATAAAGTGGAGTCTCAAGTTAGTATTTATCCAAACCCTGCTAAAGATCTATTATATGTAACATTTAAAAATTACAAATCGAAAAATTTACGATATTCAATTATTAACCAACTAGGTCAAGTGGTAAAACAGGAAAAATTAGACAATATTACTGGTAGTTTTTCGGCTGATATTAATAACTTAAACAATGGTATTTATTCTATAAAAATAGAATATGCCAATAATTTAATATATGAGAAGATCGTAATTTCTAAATAATATACTTTGGAATAAATAAAAAGAACGGCTAAGATTTTCTCTTAGCCGTTCTTTTTATTTATTTAACTCTCTATTGTTTACAAGTTGCAAAAATAATTCATCTTTAAATATATTTTTATCTCGAATCCATTGTTTTTTTATTCCAGAAATTTGAAAATCGTATTTCTGAAATAATAAAATACTTGCTTCATTCTCTGCAGTTATATTACAATACAGCTGATGCAGATTTAAAATTTCAAATGCGTAATTAATCAATAATGCTAATGCATCAGAAGCATACCCTTTTCGCCTTTCTGTTTTTTCAGCAATTAAAATACCAATACCCGCTCGTAAATGTTTTGGATCAAAATCAAAAAGATCAATACAACCAATAGTTATTTTTTTATCATCTGCTGATAAGCTTAACTCAATGATTAAACGCAACTGTTTTACACTGTATATATCTTGATGTGCAGTTTCAATATATTGTTGTAATGTATAACGAGAAAATGGAGTTTGTACATTACTCACTTGCCAATTTTCAATATTATTTTCCCAGTTATAGAGAACATCAATATCATTAGGCTCTAAAGCTCTTAATGAAATATCTTTATTGGCTAGTAACTTCATTTTTTATATTATTATATTATCTTTTTCAGTGAAATTATTACGCACTAGCTTTATTTCTCTATTTATTTCTGTTGAAGTATAATAGGGTAATTGAAAGGAAGGATCATCAATAAATAAAGACTCGATAGAATTTATTAATTCTTTTGAATAAAGCGCTGGAAGTAAATCATAAAGAAAATTAACATTCTCCATGGATACATTGTACACTTCGTCAAAAAAAAGCTTCAATGGGCTTAAGCAAGTAGCAATACCTGTATCTACTCTAGTAAATTGTTTAATATTTAAAATAAAATGCTCACTTAAATAAGAGTTACTAAAAATAGGATGCGAATTTATTTTAATAAATAAGGAAGCTATTTTTCGGTGATTAATATTTCTTAATAAAGCATCAATTGGTGTATTGCAATCTTGCCCTTTAATTGTTAGAGAGTGATATTGTTTATCTACAAGCAAGCCAATGTGAGGCGGAATACGAGTTGCATGTAATACAACAATGTAAATACCTTTATTTAAATCCGCTGTATTTAAAACTTCATTTATTACTAGAGAAAATAATTTATCTGTATTCAATTATAATATTAATTTAAATTTATTAACTAAATTTCTCCTTTAAAAACGAAAGTAGCTGGACCTTCTAACCATACATCTGTAAAAGAATTATCTGATTGCTTATTAAAAGAGACTTTTAAATCCCCCCCTAAGGTTTTTATATTACAGTAATTAGGAGCGGTAGCGTTATTTTTTAAAGCAGCTATTAAAGCCGCTGCCGTCACTCCTGTTCCGCAAGAATAAGTTTCATTTTCTACACCACGTTCATAGGTGCGAACAAATAAATAATCATCTTGAGGCTCAATAAAATTCACATTTGTACCTTCGGCTTTAAATCGTTTGTTATTTCTTATTTTCTTACCTTCCTCATAAACAGGGTAATTATTTATATCATTTACCAATAAAACATAATGCGGAGAACCAGTATTTAAAAAAGAATAATCTGTTTGTATTTCTATTTCGTTAACATTCTTCATTTGAAGGGAATTGTAACCAACGTTTACAATTGCTTTGTGCTCGCCATCAATGGCAATAAAATGAGCTGATTGTTTAACTATTCCTAACATTCTAGCAAATTCAACAATACACCTTCCTCCATTTCCACACATACTACTTTGATTACCATCTGAATTATAGTAAACCATTTCAAAATCAAAATCTTGCTTATTTTGCAATAAAATCAAACCATCTGCTCCTATTCCAAAATGCCTATTACATAATTTAGCAACCCAATCTGTACTTATATTTTTTAACTGAAGAGTACGATTATCTATGATTATAAAATCATTTCCAGTACCTTCATATTTATAAAATGTTGTTATTTTATTCATTTTTAAATTTACTTATTTTTTTATTTTTTTTATTATTTCTTCATCTAATATAAGTTCATAGGACTTAAAATCTCCTCCATAATTAAGCTTATATAATCCTGCCGCATTTTTTATGTAAATACTATTATTCAATTTATAAATTCGTATGTTATCGGTGCCGGGTAATCCATATAAAATTAATTTGTACTTACCCAATTTATATCCTTTATAATGCAATGGAGACTGCCAAAACTCAACATTAAAAAATTGAGTGCCTTCATCTGCTTCTTGCTCCTCCACTCTACTTACTCTCTCTAATAATGAATCTTTAGAACGATTTCGATTGGTAACGCCATCTAAATTTATTAACTCAATCGTTTTAACATTTAACAATGCGTCTTTTCTTATTATAACATCATTTATATTATTAACTTCTTCTTTTACAAACTCCTTAACAGCTTCAATCGATTCGTTTTTGTTTTTTACTAATTCTTTTGATTCTAATAATGGTAACGCTTTAATAGTTTTTTTTAATTTATTATTATTTATTTTTTCATTATTTAAAGAGAATGTTTTTGAAAATGTTTTATAAAAAGTAAACTCCTTAAAATAGCTATCTAATTTAAGTGTAAAAAAGATACCCGAAATAACAATTCCGAACATTGACCCAAATATAAACCACTGAAACTTCCCTTTCAAGATGATATTTTTTTAACTTTATAAAGATATAAAACCTTTGGAAACCGCTGTTAATTAATGTTAAAAATAAATTCAGATAATAATATGGGAATACAATTTGTTGTTATTAGTTTATAAATATTAGTTACATTTTTCAACTCAAAAATATTAATTATGAAAAAGATTGTAGGGTTTTTTTTAATCGCAAGTATCGGTGGTTTTACAGCATTAAGCGTTGATCATTATTTTAGTTCAAGAAGTACCATTTCTTCACCCATTTCTTATCAGCCCCCAGTAAAGAATGTGAATATGCCAATGGTTACTCCAGAAAATGCTGTCGATTTTACAGTTGCAGCTGACATGACAATACATTCTGTAGTAAATGTTAAAACTACTTATGCTATCCAAAATAATCAAAATTCATATTTGTATGATCCACTCCGTGATCTTTTTGGGCAACGTGCACCTCGTCAACAAGAGGCTCCTCAAGCAACTGGTTCTGGAGTTATTATCTCTCAAGATGGATACATTATTACCAATAATCACGTTGTAAACGGTGCGCAAAGCGTAGAAGTTACTTTAAATGATAAAAGAAGTTATAATGCTGAAGTTATTGGAACAGACCCTACAACAGATTTAGCTTTATTAAAAATAAAAGAAACAAATCTCCCATTTATAACTTATGGTAACTCGGATAACACAAAGGTAGGTGAATGGGTACTTGCAGTTGGTAATCCTTTTAATTTAACTTCTACAGTTACAGCAGGTATAATTAGTGCAAAAGCACGCAGCATAAATATTTTAGATAATGACCCCTCTCGCGGTTTAAATCCGATTGAGTCTTACTTACAAACAGATGCTGCTGTAAACCCTGGAAACAGTGGTGGAGCATTGGTTAATACAAAAGGTGAGTTAATTGGTATTAATTCTGCTATTGCATCAAACACAGGTTCATACACGGGTTATTCTTTTGCAATACCTGTTAACCTTGCTCGTAAAGTTGTAGCTGATCTTTTAGAATACGGAGAAGTACAACGTGCCTATATTGGTGTAAGTATACGCGATTTAGATTATCAATTGGCAAAAGAAAAAAGTATCAGTGATATAAAAGGGGTTTATGTGAATGGATTAACTGCTGGAGGATCTGGCGAAAATGCGGGTATTAGAGAGGGTGACGTAATAACAAAAATAAATGAGGTAAACGTAAATAATGTCCCTGAACTCCAAGAATTAGTAAGCCGTTACCGCCCTGGCGACATGGTTAAAGTTACTTTAAAGCGAAACAATCAAGAAAAAGTAGTAAACCTTGTACTTAAGAATAAAAATGGAACAACAGAAGTTGTAGAACGAAAAAAGGAAGAAGCTGTTAATGCGTTAGGCGCTGTATTTGAATCCATAAGCAATGCAGATCAAAAAAAGTTAAATATAACCAATGGGCTTAAAATTGTAAAATTAAGTGCTGGCAAACTTGCAAATGCAGGTATTCAAGAAGGATTTATTATTACCGCTATTGATAAAAAGAAAATAAATTCAATGGAAGATATTAAATCATCTTTACAAACAAAAAATGGTGGCGTGCTTATTGAGGGAATTTATCCAAATGGTATGCGCGCCTATTACGGATTTGGAATGTAATAAAAAATTAATCATTAAAACAATAAATATCAATAGGTTAATGTATATAATTCTTTTTCTATAATTTTATATTAAAGAATTGTAAAATTTAATGTATATAAAGTGTACATTTGTATCGATTTTTTATTTACTCTATTAAATTATCCCAACTACCCCAATAAAAAAATGAGACAACTTAAAATAACAAAATCAATTACCAACCGCGAAAGCGCTTCTTTAGATAAATATTTGCAAGAGATTGGTAGAGAGGAATTAATAACTGCCGATGAAGAAGTTTCATTAGCAAAAAGAATTAGAGATGGTGATCAAGCAGCTTTAGAGAAATTAACAAAATCTAACTTACGCTTCGTTGTTTCAGTGGCTAAGCAGTATCAAAATCAAGGATTAAGCCTTCCCGATCTTATTAATGAAGGTAATTTAGGTTTAATAAAAGCAGCTAAACGTTTTGATGAAACAAGAGGTTTTAAATTTATATCTTATGCTGTATGGTGGATCCGTCAATCGATTTTACAAGCATTGGCAGAACAATCTCGTATTGTAAGATTACCTTTAAACCAAGTAGGATCATTAAATAAAATTAATAAGGCATTTTCTAAATTAGAACAGCAATTTGAAAGAGAGCCAAGTGCTGAAGAATTATCTGAAATTTTAGAGCTTCCACAAGATAAGGTTGCAGATACCATGCGCGTATCTGGTAGACACGTATCCATGGATGCTCCATTTGTAAATGGAGAAGAAAACAGCTTATTAGATGTATTGGTGAATCATGATTCTCCACGTGCAGATAATATGTTAATGAACGAATCTTTACAACGTGAAATTGAACGCTCTCTTTCTACCTTAACAGAAAGAGAAAGAGACGTAGTTAAGTTGTTTTTCGGAATTGGTATTAACCATGGCTTAACATTAGAAGAAATAGGTGCCAAGTTTGACTTAACTCGTGAACGTGTTCGCCAAATAAAAGAAAAAGCAATACGCCGCTTACGCCATAATTCAAGAAGCAAATTATTAAAATCATATTTAGGATAAAATTTATATCTTTTTACAAGTAGTTTGTACCGCATAAACAGTAGTCTAATTAATTAAATAATTTTTCTAGTGTTTATGCGGTCTTTAATTTTTTAAAATTTATGTTTTATGAAAACTGATACTATGGAAAAAACTAAAGGTTCTTACGAAATTGAGTTAAATGCGTGGATTGAGCAAGAGAAGGCTGCAATTGATCTTATCAGTATAATAGGTAAACTGTGGTTCGAAAAATCAGTTGAGCTTATATTATTTAGGAACCAAATGGTTGATAGAAGTGCTAGCGAAATTATGAACCTACACTTATACTCTAAAGACATTGTAAAAAAACCGATAACTGTTAAAGAGACAGTTGCATTAGCAAAAGAAATATATGAACTAGATATTTGCCCGTCCCGTATAGATATTGGTAAATTAGCTTTTGAATGGAGTCAGGAAAAAGATAAATTTCCTTTAGCTTCGGATTTTTTAAAGAATAAATTAAAAGACTTTATTGGTAAAAAACATTCTATTATTCCTAAAGATGTCGTATTATTCGGGTTCGGACGAATTGGCAGGTTAGCTGCACGCGAACTTATTGCACAAGCAGGTAAAGGAGAACAATTACGATTAAAAGCGATTGTTACACGTGGTAACAGTGATCAAGAAATTACAAAACGTGCCGATTTGCTGCGAACAGACTCTGTTCATGGACCTTTTCCAGGAACTGTAATTGAAGATTTCGAAAAGAAAGCGTTAATCATTAACGGGCATACTGTTTATATGATAGACTCAAAAAATCCAGAAGATGTAGATTATACGCAATATGGTATAAATGATGCATTAATCATTGATAACACTGGTGTCTTTAGAGATAAAGAAGCTTTAAGTAGACATTTAAAAGCAAAGGGGGTTTCAAAGGTTTTACTAACTGCTCCTGCTAAAGGAGATATACCTAATGTGGTGCATGGGGTTAATCATGAAACGGTAGATGTAAAAAAAGACACTATTTTTTCTGCTGCATCTTGTACAACAAATGCCATAATGCCTGTATTGCAGGTTATAAATAGTAAATTGGGTATTGTTCGCGGCCATATTGAAACGGTTCACTCGTATACAAATGATCAAAATTTATTAGATAATTACCATCCTAAATATAGGCGTGGAAGATCTGCTGCACTTAATATGGTAATTACTGAAACAGGCGCTGAAAGTGCATTAAAAAAAGTATTGCCAGAATTATCAGGTAAATTTACAGCCAACTCAGTGCGTGTGCCCACTCCTAATGTATCTCTCGCTATTTTAAGTATGACTATTAATAAAGAGGTTACGAGGGAAGAAGTAAATGAAATATTAAAAAATGCTGCATTAAATGGCTCACTGGTTGAGCAAATTCAATATGTTAATTGTAACGAATTTGTATCTACCGATGTAATTGGAAACCCTTGCCCGTCTGTATTTGATAGCCAAGCGACAATTGTTGGTTCTGATAAAAGAAATATTGTATTATATGTATGGTATGATAATGAATATGGATACACTCGGCAAGTAATTCGATTCTCTAAATATATTTCAGAGGTGAGAAGAATGGTTTATTATTAATAATTAATTAGAATTTTCTATAATAAAGACCATTTTTAATATGAATGGTCTTTTTTTTATGATTAAAATATACCTTCAATTCCAACAAAATATGACGATTTATTTGTATCTTTGGTAATGAAGTGCGCTATTTAAATTATATATAAATGGAGCGTAATTTTTAAAATACATTATCACCAATATATAAATATCATGCAATCAAAACTATTTACTACTTTATTTTTATTATCATTTATAAGTAGCGCTTTATTAGCACAAGAGATAATTGATAATAAACCCATTCTTGGCAGTGTAGAACTAAGTGAAATTATAACTCCTAAAGATGACCCTCTTTTATTTTATATTATTCCAGATGAAAGAGTGATTGAACAAAAAAGTGAAGATAACGAAGATGATAAAATTGCATTAAAAAAAACAAAAGAACGTTTATTAAAAGAAGCAAATGATAAAAGTGGTTCTTTAATTAACAAAACCAATCAACCTATATTATCGTCTGTTAATCCTCTTTTAGGTAAAAACTTTAAAGGGAATCCTTCTGGATCAACCCCATCTGATTGTGGGTATGCAATTTCAAATAGTGGGTTTATGGTTGGTTCTGTAAATGGTACTGTAATTATGTATGATGAAACAGGAAAAGCTCTTTTAACATCCACATTATCTAATTTTTTACAAATAGGTTCTACTTTTTCATTTGATCCTAGAGTACTTTATGATTCAAAAAACAATAGATTCATTTTTTGTGGAATGACCACAACCTCAGTTATTTTACTTTATTCAACTTCTGATGATCCAACTAAACCTTGGAAAAAATATACATTAACAATAGCAAATATGGGTGGAAGCTCTTCTGATGGACTCGATTATCCTCATGTTGGTTTAACGGATACAGAATTACATTTAGGTGTTACGTTAACGGGTGGTAACAAATTTCCTCTTATACAAATAAATAATAGAAGTGGCTATAGTGGAACAAAATTAATTTATAACACATGGATTGGACAAACTTCACAACCTACTGACTGTGTTATACCAATCAATAAAGGTCAACAAGATAGCCCTTATGGCAATTCTGCTTATTTTTTACAACTCAATAGGCAAGGTAGTTCTAACTTATATCTTTTTAAAATATCAGATACATTAGGTGCTACCCCCGCCCCAACACTTACACGAACTAATTTAACTATTCCTGGCTATACACCAGCAGGTTATGTATCCCAAAAAGGTGGTTCTACAATGAGAACAAGTGATTGCAGACCAATGTCAGGAGTGTATGTTGATGGAGTTATACATTTAGTTTTTCATGAAGATTATAAAAAGTCTGGGTATTATGGAATACGCTATTGCAGAATTGATTTAAAGAATAGTAATGATATAAAAACCGCAACGATTCAAGATAGTGATAATAAAATAAATTATTGTTTTCCAAGTGTTGCTTCTTTTGCAACAAATCCTAGCGATAAAACTGCATTAGTAACTTTTATGGTAAGCGGTACTTCTATTTACCCAGGTATTAAAACAGCTGTTATTGACGATCAAATGAATTGGTCTGCTCCACTTACTATAAAAGACGGTTCAAATAGCATATCTGGTGGCCGTTGGGGTGATTATTCTTGTTCTTCTAGAAGACATAATGCTACAGTGCCGACTGTTTGGGTAGAAGCTCAATATGGAGCAAGTGGTAAAAATTATGAAATGTGGATTGGTGAAATAACTAAATCTGGTCCGAATAGCATTTCATCTGTAGAAGATCAAAAAACAACAACTCAAGTTTATCCAAATCCAGTAGTGGATTTATTTTTTCTAAAATTTACTTGTGATAAACCACAAGATATAATTATAAATTTAGTGGATATGCAAGGTAAAATTGTACAAAATTTATTTAAAGGAAATGTTAATAAAGGTACTAATACATTAACATTTAACAAAAATGCAATTTCTTCAGGTATTTATATTGTACAAGTTCTCTCCTTTTCAAACACTATTATTTCAAAAGAAAAATTAATTGTAAATAATAACTAACCCACTTTTAAACATAAGTATCTTAAATCTGTTGAAAATTAGAAAAAGATTGTTACCAATATGCTAACGTGTCCTTTCCTGTAAGTATTTAACTTATAATTCCATTTTTGTATTCATCGTTTAACAAAATTTGTATTTTTGTACGAATACATTAATAATAAATTTTTTTAGGTATGGCAATATATCGATTTAAAGTAATATTTGAAGATAACGAGGAAATTTTTCGTGAAATTGAAATTAAGTCAACTCAGCATTTTGAAGATTTTCATAATGCAATTATACAATCCATAGGGTTTGATAATTTGCACAATGCGTCCTTTTATATAAGTGATGATTATTGGCGAAAAGGAGAAGAAATAAAACTCCGACAAACGGATGAAGTGAATATTAAAAATAAAGCAAAAGAAGATCAAACACAAAAAAAATTAATGAAGGCTTGTAAGATGGCTTCTTTAATTGATGACCCTCATCAAAAATTTGTATATGTATATGATCCAAAAAGTAGCTGGACCTTATTAATTGAGCTTTTAAAAATTGTTTCTGAAGACCCAAAAGCAAATTATCCTAAAGTTGCTAAAATTATGGGTGAATTTCCTAAACAATATAAAACGAATGCAGCTGATGTAGCATCAAGTGTTGAAGATGAATTTATAGAGGAAGATTCGTTTCATACGGATGATGATGCTTATATAAATGCTCATAGTGAAGACGAAACTGCCTTACTAGAAGGAGAAGAAGGGGAAAGTATTGGAGATGAAATGGAGGAAGAAGTAATGGATAACGATGAAGATGAATTTGGTAGTTCTGAGTTTGAAGGACATGACGAGAATATGGATGAACGTTAAAATCATTAAATCTATAATTAAGTAGACCGATATTTTATTGTAAAAAATAAATTTATTTCTTTCCATATATTAGCAATTCAAAAATATTATAATTTCTCTTTATACCATTTTTTAGAAGTGCGAAACAATACACTAATTGTAATTGTAGGCCCAACGGGTGTAGGTAAAACTGCTTTAAGTATTTTAATTGCAAAATTATTTTCTTGCCCCATTATTTCCGCAGACTCCCGGCAATTTTATAAAGAAATGAATATTGGTACGGCTAAACCAAGTACTGAAGAGATGCAAGGGATAATGCATTATTTCATTAACTCTCATACTATTATCGATAATTATAATGTTGGGAAATTTGAAAAAGATGCAATTATATTATTAAAAGATTTATTTAAAACAAATGATACAGTAGTGATGGCCGGAGGTTCTGGTTTATATATTAATGCCGTTTGTGAAGGCTTAGATGAATTACCGGAGGCAGATTTACTAGTTAGAGAAAAAATTGAATTACTATTTAAGATTAGTGGGTTAGAAGGATTACAAAAAGAATTAGAAAAGTTAGATCCTAATTATTATAACCAAGTAGATTTAAACAATTCACAACGCTTAATTCGTGCAATTGAAGTTTGTTTAGTAAGTGGTAAAACATATTCTAGTTTTCGAAAGGAAAAACTAAAAATACGCAACTTTAAAATTATTAAAATTGGATTAACTACTTCTCGTGAACTTTTGTATGAAAAAATTAATATCCGTGTAGATGAAATGATAAAGAAAGGTTTGTTGCAAGAAGTTGAAAAATTATATCCTTACAAAGATCTAAACTCATTACAAACAGTTGGTTACAGAGAATTATTTACCTATCTTGATTCGTTAAAAACGGTCGAACTTTTGGAAGCCGACGATGCTAAATTATTAAAAACAGCTATTGATTTGATAAAACAAAATACTCGTCGTTTTGCAAAACGCCAACTTACTTGGTTTAGAAAAGATAAGGAAATAAAATGGTTTGATCCTCAAGATACAGAACTTATTCAGGCTCATCTAAAAGCTAATATAAAATCCTTATAATTTTTCCCTTGCAATCGTCTTTTTATTTTTATTGAGCACTTCTTCATATAAATTTTCATACATAGGAAGAATTCTTGTAAGATCAAATTTCTTCGCTTGTTCATAAGCATTGTTTTTAAATTTATTTAAAACAGTTTCATCTTTTAATATACTAATTGCGTTTTTTGCCATATCATCTACATCCCCAACATTACTCATAAAACCAGAAAAACCTTGTAAATTAACTTCTGGTATACCGCCAGAATTAGTTGATATTACAGGCACTTTACTTGCCATCGCTTCTAATGCCGCTAAACCGAAGCTTTCTGTTTCAGAGGGTAGTATAAATAAATCTGCAATAGCTAAAATATTTTCTGGGTTCACGATTTTGCCTAAAAATTTTATATCGTTACACATATCTAATTCCCTACAAAGTTTTTCCATATTTGTTTTTTCCGGCCCATCTCCAACCAAAATTAATTTTGCCGGTAATACTTTTCTTACTTTATCAAATATACGTAGCACATCTTCCACCCTTTTTACCTTTCTGAAATTTGAAACGTGAATAAGTATTTTTTCCCCGTTAGGAGCATACATCTTTTTTTTACATTTTTGATTTTCAAAAATATAGTCTTCTAGACAAATAAAATTTGGAATTACCTTAATATCATTTTTTACATTCGGAAAGTTGATATACGTATCTCTTTTTAAACTTTCAGAAACTGCTGTAACCGCATTGCTTTGGTTGATTGCAAAAGTAATTACTGGCTCAAAAGAAGGGTCTTTACCTACTAATGTAATATCAGTACCATGTAATGTAGTAATAAATGGAATATTAATTCCTTGAGATTTTAAAATTTGTTTTGCCATGTATGCCGCAGATGCATGAGGGATAGCATAGTGCACATGAAGCAGATCAAGCTTTTCATATTTTACTACATCCACTAATTTACTTGATAATACTAATTCATAGGGTTGATATTCAAATAAAGGATAATCTGAAACAGCAACTTCATGATAAAATAAATTACCTGAAAAAAAATCTAAGCGTACAGGTTGACTATAAGTTATAAAATGAATTTGATGCCCTTTAGCTGCAAGGGCTTTCCCTAATTCTGTAGCCACTACTCCACTCCCTCCAAATGTTGGATAACAAACTATTCCTATTTTCATATAAATCGATTTTTATTTTAGTTAAAACGGTAACATTTATATCTTAGTGTTTAGCTCTCTAAACACATTAAATTATAAAACAGCTGTCTTTGAAGCTATTGAAAGTACTAAGTTAGAAGATAAATTAATTGCTTAGCTACAAATTATTTTACTGCATTATAAATTACTTCTTGAATTTTTGTTCGGATATTTGACTTTGCTAGTTTATTGTTTTCTGCATCGGGGTATACTCTATTTGACAAAAAAATATAAATTAGTTGATTATTAGGGTCGGCCCAAGCTAATGTTCCTGTAAAACCAGAATGTCCAAAGCTTAAATAGGAAACACAATCGCATACTGGACTATCTTTCCCTGGATTTATTTCGGGTTTATCAAACCCAATCGCCCTTCTATTATCTTTACAGTATTGGCAGGCAGTACAATTAGATACCGTGTTAGAATCGAGATATCGTTTTCCACCATATTCTCCTTTATTAAGAAAGAGTTGCATCATCACCGCTAAATCATTCGCGTCAGAAAATAAACCAGCATGCCCCGCAACTCCACCCAACATAGCAGCACCTTGGTCATGTACATCGCCAAGTAAAAGCTGTTTTCTGAATTTTGTATCAAACTCTGTAGGTACAATACGATTTGTTTCAAATTTAGCAAGTGGGTGATAACACATCGTTGTTAACCCTAGTGGCTTATAAAAGGTATTTTCAACGAATGTATTGAGAGGCATCCCTGTTTCTTTTTCAATTATTTTTTTTAACAAATAATAACCTAAATCACTGTATATATACTTACCACTTTCTTTTACAGGTGACTCTTTTATTTCTTGGTATATAGTATCTACATAGTTGTTATTTATATATAATCCTTGTGCTACACGCAATGAATATTGTTCGTTCGGTGTAGTGCTATAAATTCCTTTTTTAAAGGTTTTATCTTTATTTAGCGTGTGCAACCAAAATGGTATCCAATCTTTTAAACCTGCTTGATGAGTAAGCATTTCTCGCAAAATAATATTTTGTTTATTTGAACCTTCTAATTCAGGCAAATAAAAGCACAGACGTTCATCTAATATTATTTTCATCTCATCCATCAATTTCATTAATGATGCGGTTGAAGCTGCAATTTTAGTAATGGAGGCAAGATCATATAAATCATCATTTTTTACAGTAATTTTATTTTCGTAAGTATGATAACCAAATGATTTTTGATAAATCACCGTTTCATTTTTAGCAACCAAAATTTGACAACCTGGATAAACCTTATCCTTAATTCCCCTTAATGCAATACTATCAATTTTTAATAATTGTTTTGAATCAATTCCTAACTCTTCAGGTATGGTGTATTTAAAACGAATAGGATAAGTATCTATACCCATTCCTTCTTTAAAATAAGCGCTTGCGGTAACTGGTAATTTTCCAGTAGCTCCTATTCCACCAAAAATAAGTTGTGCGGCATAATCAGCACTAAATGGATTATCCTCATAGCTCATAATTATTGCATCAGCAGCATCTATACCTTCTAATTTAGATAAAGAATAAGGGATAGCAGCTACATTCAAAATTACTTTGTTTTGTGCTATCACTTTTTTTAGCATGTTAATAACCGGAATGGTTAAGCCAAAATTCTGACTAGGGTTATAATTTGTATTGTTTATCTGTACAATTACTAGATTATACTCTTTTAATTTTGTTAATACTGTATCGAATGCAATTTGTTTTGCATCTTTATCAATGCTAAAATGGCTTATAGGTGCATAATTAGAAAGCGTTTGTTGAAATAAATTTATTCCCTTATTCCCTAACGACAAAGATGCTATTCTTAAAGTATCTAAGCCTTTAAGAGGAAGAAGATTATTATTATTTTGTAATACTGTAAGCGAGGCTTCTGTTAATTTTCTATTAAGTAATTCTGCTTGTGGTGTATTTAAATCAGCATACAAATTATCTAATTTTATTTTAGTGTAGTGATCTAAGCCAGCCCATTGTTTAGCAATTAAAATTTTCATACATCGCTTATCAATTTCATTTTGAGAAATTTCGCCCCGTTCAATAGCAGCCTTTATTTCAGTAATGCCAGTGGGTACATCTTCGGGAAATAGTAATACATCGTTTCCAGCAATGAGAGCCTTTGCGCATATTTCGCCAGGTTTGTAAAATTTACTAATACCTTTCATATTTAATGCATCTGTGAAAACTAGCCCTCTAAAACCAAGCGTATCTTTCAAGAGCCCGTTAATTATTTTTTTTGTGAGGGTTGAAGGTTGATTAGGTGTTGTATCTAATGCAGGTATTGATAAGTGTGCTACCATTATACTTCCCAACCCTTGAGTAATTAATTGTTTAAAAGGATAAAGTTCTAAGGTATCTAAACGTTGTCTACTTGCTTTAATGGTAGGTAATGTTTTATGCGAATCACTATCGGTATCACCATGTCCTGGAAAGTGTTTTGCATTTGCAAGTACCTTATTATCTTGCATACCATGCATATACATTAATGCTTTTTTGGTAACATTATATTTATTTTCGCCAAAAGAGCGGGTACCTATTACTGGGTTTAATGGATTGTTATTGATATCTACATCGGGTGCAAAATTTATTTGCATTCCTAATCGTTTGCATTGGCGGGCAATTTCCTTTCCCATATCATATATTAGCGAATCGTTTTGAATTGCTCCAAGAGTCATTTGACGTGGAAATTTAGTAGTACTATCTAATCGCATCGCTAAACCCCATTCGGCATCCATTGCCATTAATAAAGGAACCTTGGCACTGGATTGATAATAATTGGCTAGAATTGCTTGCCGAACAGGGCCTCCTTGAAAAAATATTAATCCACCAATTTTATAATCATCCACTAATTTTTTTATTTCTTTGGTATGATTTTTATCTTTATTTGAATAGGCTGCCACCATAAATAATTGTGCTATTCGTTCATCGACACTTAAAGTTTTAAAAACAGAATCAGCCCAATGAGTATTTTTTGTATCAAATGGAAAGTCTCTTCTAAATGATTTTTTAATAAAACTCAAACAACCTACACTACAAATAGAAAGAAGTACAATTATTATTTTTTTCATAATTAAAATCGCAAACAATTAATAAAAAATATTTACAGGTAATACTTGCATTCTATTTTTCAATCTATTAATACTCATTATTGAATTTATATTGTATTTAAAGAATTGTTTTTGATGCTAAATTTTGCCTATTTTTTGATCTTAGCTAAAATACTGGATACTACCACAGTATTTTTTATTAATAATTTTATTTTTCAACTATAAAATGTTAATGGATGAGTTTTAATTCATTTAAATATCCATTACTGATTTTATACCTTTGTTTTTTATAAACATCTTTATCATGTATAAAAAATTATTTAATATAATTGTGTTAATGATTACGGTACTTACCGTTAATTTACTAACTAACTATATTACTAATTATATTATTAATTATAAAACATATGTAAACCCTTATAAATATACTGCAATTGCTATGCTAGCTTTGGTTTTTATTTTAGTGCCCGCTTTTAGTTATATGAGTGGTAGAGTAGAGTATTTAATAGCTAAAGTGCTACTTTCGGGTAGTAATTCATTCGGTAAAATCACTGGATTATTTATTTCATTTCTTTTTATTTTTGGAATACTTTTTATTATTTACCTAAATGATTGGTTCAATATTAATTTACTCTTAGTATTTAAGAAAAAAGCACTATCTTATTTTTAGTTTTTTATTTATTTGTGGAGGTCTTACGCCAATTAGTCGGGCATTCAATTAATAGTATTATTTTTGTATAGTTTCAAATCCTATGTCAGATATTATTCAGCTTTTACCAGATTCCGTAGCCAACCAAATTGCTGCTGGTGAAGTAGTGCAACGACCCGCTTCCGCTGTAAAGGAATTGATGGAGAATGCGCTAGATGCAGGCAGTACCGCCATACAATTAATTGTAAAAGAAGCAGGTAAAACATTTATTCAAGTAATTGACAATGGTACAGGAATGAGCGGAACAGATGCTCGTATGAGCTTTGAGCGACACGCTACTTCTAAAATAAAAAAAGCAGAAGATTTATTTTCAATCCGTACTATGGGCTTCAGAGGAGAGGCTCTTGCTTCTATCGCTGCTATCTCTCAAGTAGAATTAACTACCAAACGCAGCATTGATGAAGTAGGCTCAACGTTAATAGTAGAAGGTAGTGAAGTTAAAAGTCAGGAGTCTTGTAATTGCCCCATTGGAACATCTATTAAGGTAAAGAATTTATTTTACAACATACCTGCTCGTAGAAATTTTTTAAAAACAGATTCAGTTGAATTACGTCATATTATAGATGAATTTCAACGTGTTGCTATTCCCAACCCAGAAATTGCATTTCAGTTACATACCAACCAAACAGAAATTTTTCATTTAGAATCAGGTTCTTTAAAACAGCGATTATTGGGTATTTTTGGAGCCTCTTACAACAATCGTTTAGTCCCAGTTGAAGAAAATACAGATATTGTAAAAATACATGGTTTTATTATTAAGCCCGAATTTGCAAAAAAAACAAGAGGTGAACAGTTTTTCTTTTTAAATAAGCGATTTATCAAAAATGCTTATTTACATCATTCTGTTCAGTCTGCATTTGACCAACTCATTGCTAGTGATAGCTTTGCTTCTTATTTTTTGTTATTAGATGTGGATCCTAAAACGATTGATATAAACATACATCCAACAAAAACCGAGGTTAAGTTTGAAGATGAAAAAGCTATTTATGCATTTTTACGTTCAGCAGTAAAAAAATCGTTAGGACAATATAATATTTCTCCTACTCTTGATTTTGATCAAGAAGCCCATTTATACAATATGCCATTAAAACCGGTAGATGGTATTTATAGACAACCTACCATAAAAGTTGATCACAATTATAATCCCTTTAAAACAGAAACTCGACTTTTTCAACAGCCTACTGAACGCGAACATTCTAATAATAAAAATTGGGATCAACTATACGCTGATTATACCAAAACATCATTTTTGGAAAATAAAAACGAAACAGAATTACAACAAACTGTTACTACCGATTGGGATAATTCATTAGAAGAAAGTAATAAAAAAACTACCTATCAATTACATAATAAATATATACTATCTCATATAAAAACAGGCTTTATAATTGTAGATCAACAAAGCGCGCATGAACGTATATTATATGAGCGTATATTAAATTCAATGGAAACTCAAAAAGCGGTAATTCAACAAGAGTTGTTTCCTAAAACAATTGAATTAAATACGTCTGACTTTGAGCTTGTAAGAGAATTAAAGGAAGAAATTAAAGCGTTAGGTTTTGATATAAGTGAATTTGGTAAAAATACCTATATTATTAATGGCGTTCCTTCGGATACCATTAACCGGGAGTCGACCAGAATATTAGAAGAATTAATTGAAAATTACAAACAGACTTTACAGGAGTTAAAATCGAGTACACGAGAAACAATAGCTCGTTCAATGGCACGAGGCATGGCAATAAAAATGGGAAATAGGTTAACACAAGAAGAAATGAATAATTTAATAGATGAACTTTTTGCATGCCAAATGCCATATAGCGCGCCCAATGGAAAGCCTACGATTAGTACCATTTCAATAGAAGATATAGATAAACGATTTAAAAAATAGTATTTTAAAAGAATAAGCACAACATGTCATACCAACAATATAGTCCAAATAAGTTCACTTTATTGCCTTTAGTGGTAAAGAACTTACTAATTATTAATGGATTGTTTTATTTAGCCACGTTAGCGCTGAATACCCAATTTGAATCTAATCTCAGCGATTCTTTAGGTTTACATTATCCTTTTTCTGAAAAATTTCATGCTTATCAATTAATCACCTATCTGTTTATGCATGGTAGTTTTTGGCACTTATTTTTTAATATGTTTGCTCTGTGGATGTTTGGTAATACATTAGAAAATACGTGGGGGCCGAAACGATTTCTTATTTATTATTTAATTTGTGGCATTGGTGCGGCCTTGTGTCATTATACGGTGGTTTATTTTCAAAATCAACCCACACTCGATTTTATTAATAATTACATTGCAAATCCTAATCTACAACAATTTCAATTTTTTTTGAAGTCAGATTATTTTAAAGCAAGCTCTCAAGAAATTTTAGATCATTACAATGCCATTATACCTACGTCTTATTCTAATGCTATTTCCTCAAACAATGTACAAGAAGCATTAAGAATTTCCGTAGATTACATGAATATTTATAAAACAGATTTTTTAAATGCTCCAGTAGTAATTGGTGCTTCTGGTTCTGTGTTTGGAATATTGCTTGCATTTGGAATGTTGTTTCCAAATACATTATTATATATTTATTTTGCCATCCCTATAAAAGCCAAATGGTTCGTAATTCTTTATGGTGCAGCTGAATTATATTCTGGAATAATGGCTACAGAAGGAGATAATGTGGCTCACTTTGCGCATTTAGGAGGTATGCTTTTTGGTTTTATTTTAATTAAATATTGGCAAAAAAACAAAAAGAATTTTTATTGATTATGGCAAATCATATCATAGAAGATATTAAGTTGAGTTTTAAGAGTGGAAATCCTGTTAGCAGGCTAATTCTATTTAATAGTATTGTATTTATAGTAATGGGATTGCTACGCATTTTTACATTTTTGGCGAGCAAATCTGGTGCCTCAATAACTCTTGAATCAATTGTTTTTAACAACTTAGCATTACCCTTAAATTTTCAGCAATTTTTATTTAAGCCTTGGACCATCATAACTTATATGTTTACTCATATTGAGTTATTTCATATTTTTTGGAACATGCTTAGTCTGTACTGGTTTGGTCAATTATTGGTAGGTTATACTTCTCCAAAAAAAATAATTCCGCTATTTCTTATGGGTGGTATTGGAGGTGCATTGCTTACCATGCTTCTTTTCACCGTTATTCCAGCATTCCATCCATTTTTAGGCGCATCATTAATAGGTGCTTCAGCAGGGGTAACTGCTATAATAGTAGCTGTTGCCACACTGCTGCCTACTGTTAAAATTAATATGTTTTTAGTAGGGTCTGTAAAATTAATATACATAGCCTTATTTGTTATATTTATAGATGTATTAAATATTGCATCCCGCTCAAACATAGGAGGTAATATTTCTCATTTAGGAGGTGCGCTCGTTGGTTATTTTTTTATTATCCAGTATAAAAGAGGTCATGATTTATCAATAGGAATTAATCGTTTTTTTACATTTTCGAGTACTTTTTTTTCAAGAAAACCAAAAAGTAAAATGAAAGTAAGTTATAAACAAAAAGTTTCTGATGATGATTATAATTATAATAAAAAAGTAGATCAGCAAAAAATAGATAACATATTAGATAAGATTTCTAAATCAGGATATGAAAGTTTAAGCAAAGCTGAAAAAGAATTTTTATTTCAAGCAAGTAATAAACCTTAAAAGAAAGAATCGTACTTTTAAAAACTGATTAATCGAAGAGAATAGAATAATTATACCGTTTAAATTGCAGCACGATTCTAAAATAAAAAAGATAAAACGGTATTTTTTAAACGATACTGCCTTATTCTTTAATCATATTGCTGTTTTAAGCTTACTTCTTGCTTATGTTGCTCCCTACATTAGTCCTGAAAAGTTTTGGATTTTAGCTTTTTTTGGCCTATCCTACCCTATTATTGTTATTATCAATTTGTTTTTTGTTTTTTATTGGCTAATCCAATTAAAAAAATTAGCCTTTTATTCTTTGTTTATTATTCTATTAGGGTGGCTACTCGTAAATTCGTTTTTTCAAATTAGCTTTCATTATACTCCTCAAAAATCTAAAACACAAATAAAAGTTCTCTCTTATAATGTAAAAGTATTCGATCTGTATAATTGGAGTCATAATTTACAAACAAGAAGTAAAATTTATAATTTAATAAGCCATGAACGTCCAAATATCATGTGTCTTCAAGAATTTTTTACACGTGATAATAACTCTTTTAATAATTTAGATTCTTTAATTGCTATTCAAAAGGCAAAATATGTGCATGTAGAATATACCACTACCGTTGAAAAAATTCATCATTGGGGAATAGCTACATTTAGTATGTACCCTATTATTTCAAAGGGGCGAGTTGATTTTGGGTACCACAGTAATAATATATGCATTTATACAGATGTAAAAATAAAAAATGATACGGTAAGAATTTATAATATGCATTTACAATCTATCGCCTTTGGTTATGATGATTATCAATACATGGATGACTTAGAAAACAACAAAGAGACAGAAGATCTGCAACATTCAAAAAACATCGGTAAACGTTTAAAAAGAGCATTTATTAAAAGAGCAAAACAAGCTGATTTAATTAAGCAAAGTATCAACGGATCTCCTTACCCTGTTATTATATGTGGCGATTTTAATGATACTCCATCATCTTACACTTATCATCACATTAAAAATAATTTATCAGATGCTTTTGTAGAAAGTGGAAATGGTTTTGGAAAAACCTATGTCGGTAAATTTCCTTCTTTTAGAATTGATTATATATTGCATAGTAAGCAATTTAAAGCATATAATTTTACAACCATACATGATGAATTATCTGACCATTACCCCATTACTACTTTTTTAGAAATGGATCAAACTATAAAAGCTATTAAGTAGCAACTATTTTAATTCGCTTTTAATATCTTTTTAACCTTTTTTAAAGATAACATATTCATTGGGTTAGAAGTTAAACCAATAATATTATTTTGTACCAAACGTACAACCTGATCATAATATAATGGTACAACTGGAGCATCATCCATTAATAATTGATCCATTTGTTGGTAATATGTATGTCGTTTAGACTCATTTAACTCTATTTGCGACTTTTCATAAAGTGCATCAAATTGTTCATTTTTATAATGCGTATAATTAAAGCCTTTCGGCGACCAATTTTTACTATAATAAAGGGCTAAAAAGTTTTCTTCATCTGGATAATCCGCAAACCATGATTTTCTAAAAAAGTTAATCTTTGAGTTAGCTACTGCTGCAGCAAGTACAGAATTTTTTTGCACATCAATTTTTATTTTAATACCAAAATTGGCTAATTGAGACTGAATATATTCTGCAAATTCTACATATTGCTCAGCGGTGGCAAGTGAAATATCATCTAAGCCTTTACCCTCAGGGAAACCAGCAATAGCCAACAATTTTTTCACTTTCGTTGGATCATAATCATAACCTTTTACTTTAGTGGAGTCGAAAGAAGGTAAGCCTGGCGGAATAAAACCTGCTGTCGCAGGTATACCAAGATTTTTTCGCAAGTATTTTACCATTTTTTTTCTATCAATGCCATAGTTGATTGCTTGCCGAATCGCTTTTAATTTTGTGGGGGAATTTTTAACTATCGCTAAGTCGTCATCCACTAAGAAACCTAAATAATCTGTTTTTAAAAAAGGCTGAGTTTGCATTTTTAATTTATTCTTGTATTGCTCATTCAATTCACCATCTGCGGTTAATACTTCATCTACATTAATTGCCTCTACTCCTGATACCATATCTAACTCTCCTTTTAAAAAATTTAAAAAAGACGTTTCTTTATCTTTAATAAAAGTAATAGCAACTGCATCTAAATATGGCAAGCGAAATTTATTTTCATACTCAAAGTAATGGTCATTTTTAAGAAGAACTAATTTTGAGCCTTCTTCCCAAATTTTAAATTTAAAAGGACCAGTACCAACAGGGTGCCTTCTAAAATCTTCGCCATAATACTCAACAACCTCTTTGGGCACTACAGAAAAATATTTCATTGTTAATATGCCTAAAAAGGGAGTAAAGGGCTTTTGAAGTACAATTATAAATGTGCTATCATTCGGTGCTGAAAAGCCATTTTCTTTCACATGAGAAAGCAAAGAACTAGCGCTCGATATTTTTGGATCTAATAATCGATTAAAACTATAAACAAAATCTGACGCAATGACTTTTCGCCCTTTTTCGTTTTTAAAGTACTTATTATCATGAAAATAAACATCATTATTTAAATTAAAAGTATATTTCAATCCGTCACTTGAAATTTGCCATTTATTAGCAATAGATGGCGTAATCGTTAACGAATCATTTAATTGTATCAAACCATTATATAACTGTCCTACCACCCATATATTACCAAAACTGCTTGATGCAGCTGGATCTAAAGAGGTAACAATTTCCATCTCATTGTATTTAAAAACAGTACGTGTATCCTCTTTTTTCTGATCAGTAGATGAGCATGAAACAATAATCAACGTAAAAATCAAGTATAACAGAGCAATTCTCATTCGCATATCATTTATTAGTTCAAGTTTACTGAATCATTTTCAAATAAACGGATAAAAAATTGGCTATTATTAACACTGTTTTTAACAACTAGCTAAATTTTAAGTTGCTTTACGATGTTATTCATTCACAATTATTTTTTTGTAAATTCGCAGTCCGAATGAAAAAAGTAGCCTTTCATACCTTGGGTTGTAAACTCAACTTTTCAGAAACTAGTTCTATTGCTAGATTATTTGAAGAACAAGGATATTTAAAAGTAGATTTTAAAGAATCTGCTGATGTATATGTAATTAATACCTGCTCGGTTACTTCTAACGCAGATAAAGAATGTAAATTAATTGTAAAATCAGCATTAAGCATCTCACCAGAAGCTTACATTGTTGTAATTGGATGTTATGCACAGCTTAAACCTCATGAAATTGCAAATATAGAGGGAGTTGATCTGGTTTTAGGCGCCTCTGAAAAATTTAAATTATTAAGTTATTTACATGATTTAAATAAAAAATCGAAAGCAGAAGTATTTAGTTGTGAAATTGAGGAAGCAAACTTTTTTGTGGATAGCTATTCTTTTGGAGATCGTACTCGGGTATTCTTAAAGGCTCAGGATGGCTGTGATTACAATTGCTCATTTTGTACGATACCCCTGGCACGTGGTAGTAGCCGTAGCAATACTGTTGACGGGGTATTAAAAAATGCTACTTCAATAGCTAAGGACAATGTTAAAGAAATTGTGCTTACAGGTGTTAATCTTGGTGATTTTGGTAAAAATAATACACTAAATAAAGAAACATTTTATGATTTAGTGAAGGCGTTAGATAATGTTGAGGGTATTGAACGATTTCGAATTTCTTCTATTGAACCCAATTTGTTGAAAGATGAAGTAATTGAATTTGTTGCACAATCTAAAAAATTTGTTCCTCACTTCCATATTCCACTTCAATCGGGCAGCGATAAAACGTTAAAAGCTATGCGCAGAAGGTATTTAACCGCTTTATACAGCGATCGGGTAGCAAAAATAAAATCGCTTATGCCACATTGCTGTATTGGAGTAGACGTAATTGTTGGTTTTCCTGGAGAAACAGAAGAAGATTTTAATGAAACATACCATTTTCTTAATCAATTACCTATTTCTTATCTGCATGTATTTACCTACTCAGAAAGAGACAATACTTTAGCTATTGAGCTAAGTGAATCGGTGCCAGTTGCTACTCGCAAAAAGCGTAATAAAATGTTACGAATTCTTTCAGTTAAAAAACTAAGACAGTTTTATGAGGAACATCTATCAACCATACGCCCGGTGCTTTTTGAAGCTGACCACAAAGAAGGTTTTATGCACGGCTTTACCGATAATTATATTAAAGTAAAAACACCTTATAATCCTACCCTTATTAATCAATTAAAAACTGTATCACTTACTGAGCTTGATGAACATGGTGAAATGGGATGTAAGTTAATTACTAAAGAGCTTGTTGCTTAATTTTATTAGAATTGATTCAGTCTATATTAAGGAAAAAAATCGAAAAATAATTGTATCTTTAATATTACTAATTAACTTTTATTTTCCATTTTAAAAATCATTTTTTTACCGTGAAATATAAAAAAAGACAATTATTGTTAGCTGGCATTATCTTATTACCATTATTATTTGGTCAGTTTACCTATCGTAAATCTGGTGGTTCTCATCCTGGCAGTACAGGCGCGCCTCCCGAAAACACTACCTGCGCTCAACCCAATTGCCACTCGCCAGCATTAGTAACTTATAATGATACTATTGTAAACAAACTTATATTTCCAACCAGTAATAATACCTATGTTCCAGGAGTTACTTATAAAATCACTGTTCAAGTTAGAAACCCTAATATTTCTCGCTTTGGTTTTGAAATACTTGCGCTTCAATACGCTACAAATACAACTATTGGAGAGTTCTCTATTATAGATTCTAACCGGACTCATCTTATTCAAAGATCAATTGGTTCTGATGATAGGACATCTGTAACACATAGTATTGACGGAACACCTGCAATTACATTAGGCTTTAATGAGTGGTCTTTTAATTGGACTGCTCCGTTAAAAAATGAAGGTGATGTTGTATTTTATTATTCTACCAATAGCACTAATAACAATAACAATGAGCTAGGGGATGCTATTTATGTATCTTCTTTTAAGATTGAACCTGATTTATCTAATTCAATTGCCAAATATGTTGATGATAAAAACATAATTGCATTTTTTGATAATAAAACAGAGCAATTTAAGATAAACTATACGTTAAAAAGTGATGAAAAAGTAACTCTCAATATTAATGATAATCTTGGCCGTTCTCTGTATCAAGAAAATAACATATCAAAAATAAAAGGACCACAAAGTGATAAAATTGCTATCGGTACGAATTTAAGTAAAGGGCTTTATTTTATAAACTTAATAGTAGGAAACACTAAAGTTTCTAAAAAAGTAATCATTAATTAGCTAATAGATTTATCAGGTTAAAGGAGAATATACATTAAAATGAAAAATAAAATAGTAATTATAAGTTTAGTTTTAGTAGGCTTTATTATTATAGCAGCATCGCCTAAGCGTTCTAGTTCAGGTGCTCCCGTATCATCCACAGGAGCGCCTAATGAAACAACTTGTGCCAAATCTGGTTGTCATGATGATAATTCTGTAAATTCAGGAAAAGCAACCTTAAGTTTAGAAGTTGGTGATTCTATTGCTAATTATATTCCTGGAAAAACCTATTTATTAAAAATTAAAATGGCCGAAAAAGCGGTAACCCGTTTTGGTTTTCAAATTGTTGCGTTAAACCATAATAATGTCAATGCTGGCAAATTTCAACTTACTGATAAAGCAAGAACTCAATTAATTTCAAATAATTTAGAATTAACCGATCGCCAATATGTAACCTACACTTTTGGAGGAACGGATGGAATTAATGGTGCTAGTGAATGGACTCTAAATTGGATTGCTCCAAAGACTAATGTTGGACCTATCTCTTTTTACGTGGCTGGTGTATCTGCAGATGACGATATGAGTGATAAAGGCGATTATGTATACACTATTCAAAAGGTTTTAAATAATTAAATAGCTTCTGTTATAAGTTAATATTTCCTATATTTTTATTTTTACTTTTATAATATCTAAGTCATCAAATTGTTTTAAGTTTTTAATTGTTTTAACTACGTTTATTTCTTATTCGATATAAACATTATTTATATTATATATAAAATGAAAAATAAAATCATTATTGCAGGTGTTTTGTTAATGGGATTTGTAATTATTGCAGCAACACCAAAGCGATCTAGCTCAGGTGCTCCTCCATCTGCTACAGGTGCTCCAGGTGAGACTACTTGTGCTAAATCAGGTTGTCATGATGACAATTCTGTGAATGTAGGAAAAGCAAGCCTTACTTTAGAGATTGGCGATTCAATTATCAACTATATTCCTGGGAAAACCTATTCATTAAAAATTAAAATTGCCGAAAAATCAATAAACCGTTTTGGCTTTCAAATTGTTGCATTAGATAATAAGAATTTAAATGCTGGTAAGTTTAAACTAACAGATGAAGAAAGAACTCAAGACTTTTCAAATGATTTAGAATTAACCGATAGACAATATGTAACATACACCTATGCTGGAACAGATGCAACCAATAATGCAAGTGAATGGGCAGTAAATTGGACTGCACCGAATTCCAATATAGGTCCTGTATCTTTTTATGTTGCTGGCGTGTCTGCTAACGATGATACAACAGATAAAGGTGATCATGTGTATACCATTAGCAAAGTTTTAAATAATTAAATAAAATAATATCATGAATTATTATAAGAAACGTATTTTATTATTATCTATAATTTCTTTCCCTATTCTCTTTGGGCAATTTACCTATCGTAAATCAACTGGTGCTCATGAAGGTAGTACTGGTGCTCCTGGTGATGCAACATGTGCTGGATCGGGTTGCCATGCAGACGCCTCCATTACTAAAAATGATATTCTAGTCAACTCATTAATTTTCCCAACAGCAGATTCTACTTATGTTCCAGGTACTACTTATAAAATAATACTAAAGGTGAAAAATCCAGGAATAAAACGTTTCGGATTTGAATTGGTTGCTCTTAAAAAAGCGGATGATAAAAATGTAGGTACCTTTAAAATCACAGAATCTACTCGAACACACCTATTAACTCATGATGTAAAAGGTGATACTCGTACTTCTGTTACACATAGCCTTAAAGGAACACCAGAAACTCCTGCTGGATCTAATTCTAATGAATGGACTTTTGATTGGACAGCACCCGCTAATAGTGAAGGTGAAATTGTATTTTATTATGCTACCAACAATACAAATAATAATAACGCTAACACAGGTGATAAAATATATTTATCTTCTTTTAAAATAAAGCCAGCAACAAACCCTAATTCCATTAGCCAGTATATTGATGAAACTTCTGTTATTGCCTCATACAATAGTAATTCAGATCAATTTATTTTAAAATACTCATTAAAAAACAATAAAAATATTACAATTGTAATTAATGATAATTTAGGTCGTACTATTTATAACCGAACCAATATTGCTACCACAACAGGACAGCAAAACAATGAAATTACTTTGGGAAATAATAAGTTGAGCAAAGGTATTTACTTTGTAAACTTAATTATAGACAATACAAAAATTTCAAAAAAGGTTTTTGTTAATTAAACTTAATTTAAATCACTATTTTTCATACCTTATAAAAAAGGCAGTATTAATAATTAATTTTATTGATACTGCCTTTTTTTTATGAAATTACATAGTTTCCAATTCCGTTTTTCGACATAAATCAGGTGTTGTTATATATAAGTGCTATTATACACCTAACTTAGCTTCTTAGATCATCTTAGAATAATAAAAAAAAAGGTAGGTTTAACCACTACTAAAAACTTTAAACTTTTCAACAAAATCGCCCCCATCTCCCCTATTTACAATGAATTATTATTAACAACTTTTTTCAGCTATTTAATTCTATGGCATTAAAGTATATTTGATGTACAAGGCCTCAAAAAAGTAATTGAATTTAAAAATTTAAAAACTAAAAAATGGAAAAACGTGCTTCTTTTAATGATGATCTTCAATCTTTAAAAAATAATGATAGGCCAAATATTGAGAATAAATCATCGAATGAAGAAATTACATTTAACAAGTTAAATAAAGATATAGAATTACTTCGTCAAAAAGTAGAAGAAAATAAGGAAAAAGTGGATATATTATTAAATTATTTTGCCACCAAAGTTAAACCTTTACAGAAGAACTCTGAAGATGAATTAGTAGAATTTTCTAAAGCATTAAACACAATATACCGAGATAAAAATTTATGAGTTCGGCTAAAGGAAAATTAAATTAATTAATACTATTATTAAAAATAAATAACAATGCTTACACGAATTTCTTTAATCAACTCCAAAGGATACGGCAAAGCCGAATTAAAATTGGATAATTGCGATTCATTGCAATTAGTTGGGCCGAACAATATTGGGAAGAGTACTTTAATTTATGCGCTAAACTTTTTATTTGTGGTGGATGGACAAAAAATGTCTTTTAGTGGTCAGCGTAAAGGCGATAAAGAAACGATACACCATTATTTTCCAACTCACAATAAAAGCTTTTTAGTATTTGAAATAAATAAAATGGGTTTTTATTGTATTCTAGTAAAAAGAAATACTGATGGAGAATTAGAGTATTATAAGATAGATAGCGAATATAATGAAGAATATTTTTTTGAAAACGAGGGAGCGCATCAACGATTAAGAAATTTTGACGAGGTACTAGCCATCCTTACTGAAAAAGGTATTGTTAATACAAAATTTGCCACTAAATCAGACGTGTTTAATCATGTATACCACAGAGGCACGAAAAATAATGCGGTGGTTTGGTTAGAAGATACCGTAAAGGCTGATGGATTAAGCAATAATTTTTCCAAAGTATATCGTTATTTAATTAACTCTAAATTAATTACAAACAAAACCTTAAAAGAATCGCTAATAATTGCCGATAATAGAGAAAATGAAAGCCTTAATTTTTCTCAAAAGAACAAAAAAGACATCATTGATTTATTACGTATCAATGAAGAAATAAAAAGTATTAAATCTGTACGTACCGATTTTCTTGAATTCAGGGAACTTGTTAAAGTATACCATTCAAAAACAAAAATTGTAGGAGAACTAATCTCAGTATTTAATACCTCCTATATTGCTGCCATTCCTGAACTTGAAATTTCTTCTGTGGAGCGTGGGCGACACATTGCAGCAGTACATAATGAAATTAATGAAATTTTAAAACCAAAGGAACTTAATTACGCTTCCTACATTGGTGAAAAAAATGCAGAAATAAAAAATAAAACAAATCAGTTAGGAGATAAACAAAATGATCTCAATGAAGTAAATAAATTTGAAACAGTTGATTTTTTAAAAGAATCTTTACGAAATTTAGATAAAGATCGTAAAGAAATTGAAACGCGTTTTACAACTATCGAAAGTCAAAAACTTTCTAGTAAACATTTAGAGTTACGTATCGATAAACTAAATGGGCAAATTGGTTCTTATGAAAATCAAATTGAAAATTACAACAATTTATTAATTCATAAAATTTCTGATAATGAAGAAGTAAAGCAATTACTTAATTCCGTTCTTTCAGATCAAGTAACGAGCCTGCCAAGCAATAATATCAAAAAAACAATAAAAAAAATATCTGATAAATTATTAAACATTTTTGACGGTGAAATTGATATTAAAGGCATTGAATTAAAAGAATTCAGATCGATAAAAGAATTAAAAGAAGAATTAAAAGTTTTGCAAATTGAAAAAAAACAAACGGAAGACCTTTTAAAGACTGTTGTTGATAAAGAAAAAATAGAATCTAAACTTAGATTTATTTTAAATGAAATAGAATTAATTAAAGAGAAAATTAAACGTATTGAAAACAAACCTCAACTTGAAAAACAAATTAAATTTATTACAGAAGACATAAAAAATCACACAGCAGAGAAAAAGGAACTAGAAGATTTTTTAAATGATTTGGTAAAAGAAATCGCTCAAAAACAAATCATGTTCGATAAACTTCAAGAAGAAAAACGAGCGTTAGAAATGCGTGTAAAAGAATTGAAAGAAAGGAAATTTGAAGTAGAAGCAATTAATATAGAGCCTATAGAATATGAAACAAATGATAATTTAGATTATATCTATTCAAAAATCCAAATTCATCAAAAAGATAGAATCGAATTAAAGGCAAAAAAAGATGCAACATTCGATAATTTAAAATATCGCTTACGTAACAGCAGTGCCGATGAAATTCAGTTTATTGAATTTGTAGAAGATGAAATTGCTTGTTTATCAGATAAAGAACGCAGTATTGATGGCTTATTATCAAGTATTTCAACTCAATTTGCAAACCCTGCTTACACCCTTCTAAAACGATACGAAGAATTTAAACAATTTGTATATACTAAATTCAATGAAAAGCTTTCCCAAACACGCATTTCAAACATTGAATCGATGAAAGTAGATCTTATTGATAATGACCGCATTATTGGGGAATTAAAAAAAATAGCATCGATTCAAGAATTTAATGGACAAATGAGCTTTGAATTTGATCAGTCCGAGAATTTAAAAATATTAAATACCTATTTAGATAGCGGCAGAAAAGTAAGCTTTGACGAACTTTTTAATATTGAACTTTTGCTTCACATTAAAGGAACTGACAAGCGTGTTGATTTAGCAAATCAAGTAGAATCAGATGGCACCGATAGAATGATTCGTTTAGTAATGATTATGTCCATTATTAATCGATTAGCCATTACCGATGAACAAAATAAAATTGCATTGTTCATTGATGAGGTAGCCACCATCGATAAACAAAACAGACCCGAGCTAGTTAAATTCTGTAAGGAACACAACTTTATTCCAATATTTGCTGCACCAGACGCAGTAGAAGGCTTTAATAAGTATTATTTTATCTACCCATCAAAAGTTAAAATTAATATTAATGAAAAGCAAAATGCAATAATTGTGGAACGCAACGGTACTATTGAACCGCTTACTAAAAAAGTAAAATAATGCAAGCAGAACCAAGGACGATACTTCGATTTTTACTCGAATATTTTGACATTCTCAACGAATTGTATGAAATACAAACCAGTGAAGGGATAATCAATCATGAGATATTAAATGAAACAATAAAAAAACACGACAGCGATATTAAATCGCAATTGCTTGATTATAAAATATTAACTCCAGTAAATGCGGATTATGAAATAAGAACTGTTTATTACAATTTGGTTGAATTTATTTTAAGTGAATTTAAGCCAATGCTTCCTGAAACAATTGAAAAATATCACGTTTCTATTGCGGAGTTATTTCGAAAAATAAAAGAACATATCAACGGTGACAAAGTTATTTTAAATCAACGATTAGCTGAACTAGCAAATGAAATACGTGCTTTTTATGAAATGGTAGAAAAAAACACCATTAGTTTATTAAATGAAACACGTGAGCTAAAAGCAAATGTTAAGAAGATTGATTATCGCGAAAAAATAGTACGCGCATCTCGCTGGATTGATGAATACATTATTCCCTTAAATAAAATATTGGATATTAACCATAGCGCCTCTATTGCTAATAAACTATATGATATATCCGAATACTCAAATAAATATCGTTTAAATTTTGACGAAGAAAGTGCTCGTGTTTTATTTGAGAAATTATATTTTCAATTAATACAGGTCAATGATAATTTATTACGTCAATCAAAAATACTAACTAACGAATTATTACCATTGATTGAACGTATTCGCACAGAATCAATTATATTAACGGGATGGATTACTTTCTTAAAAAATCCGTACAAAAGAAAAGTACCTAAATTATTAAAACGTAAAGAAGTATCTATCTACTCGCAAAGTACCTTTTTTAATGCTGCTGAATTATTTGAACAGTTTAAAAATGATACGGATGTTTATTTTGAAGAACAAGAAAATAATGACGAGAAGTGGATTTTTGATAAAGAGTTATACACTCAAAAGTTAAAATCTAATTTACCTGTAACCGATTTTTTTAAATGGTGTAGCAATACACTAAAAGAAGATTATAAAAAAATAGAAATTGAAAAGTTTTTCGCACTCACTACCTTAGCATTTGATGAAGACATTGAGAGAGATTTTGGTGCAAACCCAGCATTTGAAAAAATAAAAATAAATGATTTAACATTAACAGTTCCTAAAATAACAATTAACCAACATGGAATTTCCTAACCACCACCGAAACATTGTAGAAGATTTAATGAGCGGTAAATTTATTTTACCGCAAGAACGAACCTACCAAGTGCTGAAAGAAAATGAACAATCATATACCTATTTTTTTAAAGCCTCTTTTAATTATGATTTAAAGTTAGCGCAAGATTATGCATATTTAGTTTCAGAAGAGTCTAATGAAATGTTATCACGAGATGTGTGTATATTCATTGCTCTTCTAAGCTATGAACTAGACAGAGATGGTAAAAATTTTCTTGAGCGGATACAATTTACGGAGTTTGAAATGGAAGAAATTGAAAACTATTTTACTAATTCTGCATACATCGACTTAATATTGTCAAACAAACAATTAAAAGATAATGATTCACGAAAAAACTTTATCAATACACTTAACCGTAGAAATATTATTGAAAAGACAACAGATAATCGCTTTATTTTCACCTCTGCTCATAAATTTTTTATGGACTTTGCAAGTGACATTGTAAAATTTGAAAATGCAGAAAAAGAGGTCGAATAACCATCGATTTTTTTCTAGTATTTACCTATTATCTTTTCAAGATTGATTTCAATATAATTAAAATTAAAACAGCCACTATTGTGGCTGTTTTAATTAAAGCAATAATTAAGGATTATTTTTTCTTGTAAAAACTATAGAAAAAGCCAAATCCAAAACTTAAATATTGAGTATTGCTTTCGTTGTTTTTTCCATACCCTTTCCAATCATTTAACGATAATTTATACGGGTCAAAGTTGCTATTTAACATCGTATAAGAAATATTTACACCTATAGCAAAATTAGATTCTACCATAAAATTTAATGCCATTTCAGGTTCAATGTAAGAAGTTACTGAGTTTTTGATTATTTTTTTACCAGCGGGTTTAGATACAAAATTTCCGTATTTTGTCCAATAATTTCCAACAGAAGTACTAATTGAATATATTACTCGATTTTCTTCACCGATAAATATATCATATCCTACTTTTACTGCAGCGGCATTAGAATGCATAGTGGGGTAAGGATTTAAATTACCCAAACTATCTACATTATAACTTGCAATTTTTGTTGGTGTGATTTTAAATAAATTATTTTTATAACTTGCACCAATATAAAGGCCTCTATAAATAAATGTATTAAAATCTAAATTGATATTATAAATCCCTACGAAAGTTTTTTTAAATGCACTATTTGCTATAGGATGAGGAACTGTTACAGATGCTCGGGTAGAAAATAAAAAATATTGCTTTTTAGATGGAATATCGTCATTGTCTTGATTTTGAATAGTAAATGCAACACTTTCGGTTTTAAAAAAACAAAAAATAATTATTGCACATAAATAACATTTACTCATAAATAATAAAATTAGTAATTTGTTGACGCACCAATAAGTTTAAGTTAAGTAAAAATACTAATTTTAATTGCATTTAAACAGCATGCAATTAAATATATATAGACTTTTGTTTATGAGTATGCTTTTGTTAAGCGAGGAGTTTGGGATTTATTTTTTATAAAATAAATTTTCTAGAATATGCGTTTTACTTTCCCAATTAAAATTAGCATTCACAAATTGATAGGCATTGTCCGCAAGTTGTTTCGCTTTATTTTCATCATTTAATAAATCAAAGATACACGCTGCATATTCTTCTGGAGTTTGTGCTACCATAATTTGCTGACCATTTATAGCACCTAAAGCATTATTTGCAAGTACCGAGGTTACGCAAGGTAATTTCATTGCCATTGCCTCTAGCAATTTATTTTGCAAGCCTATACTTATTTGCATAGGAGCTATTAATATTTTGCATTTCATGAAGTTTTCACGAATATCATCAACCCATCCACTTATAATAACCTTATCTGATTTTAATTCCAATACTTTAGGATGAGGAGTAGCCCCAGAAATAAATAGGCGCGTATTTGGTAATTGCTTCCAAACTAAGGGCATAATTTTATTAACAAGATATTGTACGCTTTCTATATTAGGCGGGTAATTCATATTACCATTAAATAGTAACTCATACTCTTTTTTGCATGGTACTGGGTTAAAAAAGTCAGTATCTACCCCATTAGGCACAACAACAATATCATTTTTTTGAGGATGAGGAATAAGGTTTTTATCCTGGTCAGATATAATGGTTTTATTATTAAAATAATTAAATATTCTATTTTCATATTTTAATAAACGCTTATATTCAATATTTAAAAGTGGCTTAAGATAAAATGGTGCTGAATACTTTCTTCGTTCCATACCTTTGGAAAAAACATCCATATAATCTAATGTTTTAGGTATATTAGAATACGATTTTACATATTCTACCGTACGTATTAATTGACAATAAATATGATCTGGTTGATATTTTTTTATTAGCTCATCTACTTTTTTTTGGGCTCTTTTAAAGTAAAAATAACCTACCTGAAAGGGTTTCCCATCAAAGAGCGTACGAATTAAATTAAATAGAATAGTAATTTTAGAAAAACGAATGATAGAAATTGTTGAACAGTATTTTCTAAGTTCAATTTCTGCCTTTTCATCATAGTCTCTATCACTTAAAGCAAATAATATAATTTCATTATTTTTAGATAGTTGTTTAATTTGATTAAATGCACGAAGCTTATCTCCTTTTTCAAGGGGATAAGGAACACGAGATAATATGACGAGTATTTTCACTAGCTATTTTAAAGATAAATAAAATGAATGTAAGTTATCGCATATTCTTTTATTATCATATTTATTTTCTACTAATGCTCTGGCATTTAGCCCTATTTCTTCACAATAATTTTTATCAGACAAGCACTTAGTAATTGCTTTTTCAAAATCATTTACTGAATCGGCAATTAGTATGTTCTTTTTATCCTCATATTCAATACCTTCTGCACCAATCGTAGTTGAAATAATTGTTTTACCTAAAGCCATCCCTTCAATAATTTTTACTCGCATACCTCCACCCGACTTTAAAGGCACTATCATTATTGATTTTGAATTCATAAATTGATGAGAATTTACAACTTCTCCTTCAACTACAACACTCTTTACATTCAGATTTGTTAACCAACTCGGCATGCTTCTACCCGCTAAATATAGTTTTATAGATGGATGTGTTGGTAGTATTTTACTCCAAATAGTTTCTAAAAACCATTTTATCCCAGTAGTATTTGGCATCCAATCCATTGCCCCTATGTGAAATAAAGAATCTTTTTCTATTTGGTCTTTTATTACTTGATAACTTTCAATATCAATCCCAAATGGTATATGTATCATGGGTAGTGAGCATCCGTCTTTTTTAAATATAGAAATATCCTCTAGTGTTATACAAGCAATGCCATCGTATTTATTTAACATAGCAATTTCATACTGCTTTAATCTTTTAGAAAGAAAATTTAAATATGTTTTTTTTATTAGGCTCTTGCAATTTTTTGCTAAACGTTCCCATAATAAATATTCTACATTGTGTGAACGTAAAATAATTTTAGCAGTGGAATTAGCTCTTATACTTTTTACATAACAGCTAATCCACAAGCTTTCAAGCTGAATTATATCAAACTGATTATTAGTAATAATATCCACTAATTTTTTTTCAAATTCTTTGTTATAGAATCGACTAATATTATATGATTCTGATGTAAAAAAATTTAAGATAGCATGTAAAGGTTTAATGGAAGTATCTACAAAAATAGACTGATACGATGTTTTTTTTAAATAATCGGATGCAATATCTTCTTCTTTAATAAAATGCTTCGGTGTGTTAATAGCCAATACTGAAACTTCGTTTCCACAAGCTATAAGTCCATGAGTTAACATATTCATTGCAATACTTCCTCCATCTTTCGGTGGATAAGGGGGTTTATTGCAAACTTGCAAAATTCTCATATATTATTTCTAGGTAATACTTCAAATATATTTATAAATTATTGATTGTGAAAAGTATAAATGGTATTCTGCGTATTATTATATTATTTAAAATTTAATGCGAAAATACCATGCGGTGATTAAGCATAAACAATTACTTATCTATCCTTTAATTATCTTTTTTATTCCTATACGGCTTCTTCCTACATTTGATATAAATTCTAAAAAATAATACCCTTTATTTATTTCTTCAATATTTACTTTCATTGTGTTAACAGGCTTATCACCTATAACAATAACTTTCACCAATTGACCATATAGATTATATAATCTTGCCTCTTTAATATTTCTCAAGCTTTCTGGTGAAAATTCAATATTAATAACTTCGCTTGCTGGTGTTGGGTATACTTTAATATTAGAAATAGACATTGTATTTTCTTTTTGTGATGTAGGTATTTCATTAATACCATAAAGTTTTACATAGGTATAAAAAGTATCTACTGTTCCTAGTGTATCTATTTTTTGTATGGTCATATTATTAGTAATGCAACTAAGAGGATTAATAAAATGAAATATTGAAGTTGTAGAATCCGTAGTAAGACTATCACTTGTATTATTTAAATGCCACGTACCATTATACACCGTACCTAATGCATTTTTACCTTGATAAGTACCATTGTTTAAAAATCGCATTTCAATGTTCGAGTAGTTTACTTTATTATTTAATGAATCTTTACTAAAAAAAACAGCGAGCGGTTTTATACTTTTATCTATACCGTATTTAATATTATTTGAAATACCATATTCTTCTACCATCCATTTTTTCTCAATTAATGATTGGCCATTATTTTTTAATGTTATAAATGATAATGTTATAAAAATGAGTGTCGAAATTATATTTTTCATGAGCTACTATTTTTTATCGTTTTTAAAGGTATTTACTGTTTACTTACCACTTTCAAATGCAATTTTCACTCTTTGGTCTACGGCTTTAAAAAGATGATTTCCTAACACTTTGTTGGCTTTTCCCATTAATTGCCCGCGGCAATTATCACCGCAATATTGGGTTCCCACTCCTTTTGTAATTATTTTTACAGTACCACATTCTTCAACCACTGTTCGTTCAATTTTACCAGGATATAAAATATGTCCTTTATCCGTATAATTGGTTATTGTTTTTTTCTTATCGTTCGCAAAAATAAATACAGGATCATATTCAACCGATTTTAATTGATTACCACAATAATCATCCATACTGTTAGAAAAATCAAATGGCGGTATTAATAAAGGTTGCCAACTACAATCTTTAAAATATTTTAAACTAGGGCCTTTGTCATATAAATATTTTGCAACAATGCCTTTCGCATTTCCATACAATTTATACTGCTGCGTACATGATATAACTGAAGAAGGATTTTCACTATTTTGAGTTGCCGAAAGACTAGCAGTAGTTAAAGCATCAAAAGCCATTTCAAACGGAGATTTAGTTAATAAAGAAAATAAAATTCCTTGATTTTGTTGTTGATATATATCTAACACATTCGTTGGATAATCGGGTGGTGTTGGAATTGTTAAATCCGCATACTTTTTTAGCATACTGTATACATGCTCTGCTGTACAATTATTTGGATAATTACTGTTTTTTTTATCGCATATTTCAGTAATAACTTCGTATTGATGGTAACTTAAATTCGCTTCACCTGCTTTAATAGCTGCCTCAACTGTATTTATTTCGGAGTTGTTACATGAAGTATAATCAATATCATCTATTGTCATGTTATATTTTCCAATAACAGTGCGTATAATTCCATCGTCGGATGAAATCCATTGAATACTGTCTTGTTCAGATAAACCTCCTGTAATATTTTTATCAGTCCCATTCTCTTTTAAAAATGAATAAAATGAGTACGAAGATGCACTTGATACATTACCTGTACCATTATAAACAAGTATTCCTTTTGTGGTACCAAAGTATACATTTCCAAATTTATTTCCCCAAATAGCATTTTGATTAATGCTTGCGCCAGTAGGAAACACGCATGGAATATCGGCAGAAGTTATGTATTTCCATACCCCATCAATTCTCACAGCGAAACCTTTTCCAGCAGAAATGCTTACCCATGCATTTCCTTTATTAGTAATATAAATACCGTTAAAAACACCTCCTGCGGGAATTCCAATAGTAGCAAAGTTAATCTCAGGTGCAATAAATTTCCCTGTTAAATCATATCTTAAAATTCGAGAAGAAAATGAAGCTCCAGCAATTGACTGGTATGGATAAACACTTAACCATACTTCATTATTTCCACAAGCAACTGAATTACAAGTTCTTGTTTGAGCTGTTTCATTCGGTTTAGGGTTACACGTGTAAGCAGGATAAGGAAATTCTGACGGCTCCACTTTATCTTGATAATCTTTCCAAGAGCTTTTTGATGTAAAAATTAAATCTGCAGGTAATTTATAGGATAAACCACCTGGTGTAACTAAATAATCAGGAGAAACAATAAGATCGTGATATTTATGTGCAGTCCATACGGTATTATTTCTATCCACGGCAATGCATTGGGTATTTCTAGAAGCAAGCCCTTCATATACTCCCAACTTTAAGCACCTAGTTTCACTAGAGCCTCCATAATGTTGTATAGTTGCTATATTATTATAATCAATACGCTCCATACCACCTGTTGTAGCGGAAATGTTACCCGATCCTGAATGCCCTACCCAAGTATTTCCAAAACCATCACAAGCAATGGATTGAATATTAAATTTAGTTGGGTCAAAAGTACCTGAAAATGGTAGTTGATTAAATTGATTCACCGAGGGATTTGTTTTTTTATCTAATAAAAATACACCAGCTTTACTAGTACCTGCCCAAATATTTTTATTTGTATCAATGGCTATGCAAGTATAACTTGTGCCTTTATTGTAAGTGGCCAAAACCATTACATACCCATTTTTAACCATTGTATCTTTTGTTGTAGCAGAGGCAACAATTAATATTACTTTATAAATACCAGGTGCATTATAGGTTACTACTGGATCCTTACTACTGGAGGTATTGGGTGTTCCTCCCTCAAAAACCCAGCTCCAATAGGTAGGATTGCCTGTAGACAAATCTTTAAAACTTAATGATTGACCTTTATCAATAGTGTTTTTAGGTATGCCGCCTAAAAGAGATGAAAAATCAGCACAAAGTATATTATTTGAACAAATTTGCTTTACGCTTTTTACCCGTGATGTTGTGTTACTACCAAATTTATTTTTTACAGTTAAAGTAATGGTTTTATCTCCACCCGAAAAATAAGATATAGGAGGCGGATTTGGATCTTTTGATGTTGCAGGATATGCATCTATTCCAAAATTCCATAAATAAGAATCTGGAGTTCCTAAAGAGGTATTTATAAAACGGATAGGTTTATTTTTATAAATTACAGTATCTGAGACATCATAATCTGCAATAGGAACGGTGATAGCAGCTACTAATCCATGTGTACCTAAAGATTTACGATATATTCCGTTATTCAAAGTCGTTTGCACCCTTGTATGCTGATCTTTTGTAAACATATTCATTAACAAATCTTCTGAATAATCCATAAAATTCATAAACATTTCACCTGTTGTATTATTAGGACATACTCCTAATTTATATGGATGAATCATTCCAGAATAATTCGCTTTTTCAGCAGGTGGAGTATCCAAACAATAGTCGTTACCACATTTATCATCTCCCCATATATGTCGAAGCCCCAGCCAATGACCTATTTCATGACTTGATGTTCTACCCATATTATATGGAGCATTTATTTGCGACAATCCAAAATAACCACTTCCACACCAAACTCCGTCAGTCAGACTGTTGCCGATAGAACTAGGATCAAAATTTTCCAATCCCGCAGATTCAGGAAACGTAGCAAATCCTAACAACCCTACATCCTTTTTACATTCAGTTATCCAAATATTAAAATACTTTTTAGGATCCCAAATCGTATTTTTCTTTATCGTATCATTAATAAATTTCATAAACGAACTCGCCTTGTCAGAGTTAGTTGCTCCATAACCAACAGTGTTAGGATCTTTGTGTCCTGGCAAGGTATTATAATTCACCCGATGAATTCCTGGTTCAATTAAATTAGTACCTGTTGTATCTACTGTTGCCATCATAAATTTGATGTTTAAATCTGCTTTATAATTTTTAAATACACCAGGAATGTTCTGTGTATTGAGTCCATTTCCCTCAAAGTCATCATTTAAAATTTGTATCTGGGAATTTATTTGTGTTGAATCTAAATTTGGAAATGTTCCTTTAGCTTCGCCACCATTTATTACATGAACAATTACTGGAATTTCTCGCACTGCACCTCTTGCGATTCTCCCTTCCTTAACATCTATTAGATATTGTGTGATCAACTGTTGAAAGTGTCCTTCCCATTGTTTAGGAGGTATTATAGTGCCACAGCTACGTTGAGGCTTAATTTGTGCTTTTCCATTAAAAAATAATATCGCCGCTAAAAGAATCGTTACAAATAAATGTTTTTTCATGCCTTATGTAGATTTGTGGAATTGGTATACTTTTTAAAAAGCATACAAATATATTAAATTGAGAAAAAATACCTAAAGGATAATTTGTTTTTAGTCTTAATATTCTTAGCAATAAATTTGGATTTCTTATTAATTAAATTGCTTTAATTAATAAGAACATCACCTCTTTACATTAAAATGAAAAATTTATTCTGCTCTATTTTCTTTTCTCTTATTGAAAAATTTCAAGAGTGGCTGTAAATAGACTTTAACATCTAATAAGTCTGTATCTGATGTGGCTTTATAAGTTAGAAGAATACCTATTGGAGTTAATATTACAGTTGCCATCCACATACCTTGATATGGAAGTATAGATCCTTCTTTTGCTAACTTTTCTCCAGTAATAGATAACACATGGAAAATAATAAAAAATACCACAGAAACCACAACTGGCATACCTAAACCTCCTTTACGAATAATAGCCCCAAAGGGAGCACCTATAAAAAATAACACTAGACAAGCTATTGAAAGTGTAAATTTTCGATGCCATTCTATTTTATACCTAATAATAGAATCTTTTTCGTTTTTAAAATCAGTATTAACTGATTCTATATAAGATTTGGCGCTTCTTGCAGTGTTACTAGCAGTTTCAATTACAGTTAGCTTTTGCGATTTTGATAATTTGGTGAAAAAATTAGCAGTATCTACTTTTACTTTATTAGAATCCGAAATTGATACAGTGTCCATATACTTTAAAAAAGCAGTTGATTTACTAAAATAGTTTTGTTTAAATTGCTCTGGAAAATTAAGTTTACGTCTTTCCTTTTTTAACTCTAAAGAATCGACCACAGCAGATAATTGAGAAACATTTAACATTTTCTGATTGTCTTTGAATAATTCCTCATTCGTACGCGTCATCTTATATTCCGAAAGGTCAAAACGTATGATTCGTTCTTTAAATTTATCTCTTACAAAGGGATACGTTCTTTTATCTTGTTTACCAATCATTTCTTTATAGCTTACACCATTATATAAAGTAAGTACTAAAAAGGCTTTATTCGGTGTTTCTTCCATTTTGCCTTGTTCAGCATGTAAAACAACGTTATTACCTTCATGTTCTCTATGATCATAAATCATTACATCTCGCAATACTCCATTTGTTTCATTTTTGCCTATGCGTATACTAAAACCACTGAGACTATTATTAAATATACCATCTTTAAAAAGTAGCGCAGGTTTAGAACTTCTGACGTCATACAATAAAGCGCCTGCTTTTAAATTAGTATAGGGTAATACATTATTTGAAAAATAAAATGCAGCTACCGATATGCAGCTTATAGTAATGATTAATGGAGTCATTATTTTTTTGAGTGATAAACCTGCACTTTTCATTGCTGTTAACTCAAAATGTTCGCCTAAATTACCAAAAGTCATTAATGAGGATAACAAAATAGCAAGAGGTAATGCCATTTGAATGGTAGTCAACGAAAAATAAAAAAAAAGTTCAATTAGCACCCTGTAAGCTAAGCCTTTACCAACAAAATCATCAATATAAATAAAAATAAACATCATAAAAAATACAAACATTGCAATGAAAAATGTCATTACAAATGGACCTGCATATGATTTTAAAATAAATTTATAAAGCGTTTTCACTAAAAAACATCCTATTTAGAAAACAAATATAACAATAAGTATGTTATTATATTTATAATAGAGAGTAGGATTTAGTACTATTTTAGTAGTATTACAAAAATGAAATATTTAAAAAATTTTTATAATTAATCCTTTTGAAATAATTATTCGTTTTACTTACAGATTGTATTAATATGTAAATACTATATTATGAAAATGATTTTAGGTTATAAAAAGGAGTATAGATAATAGCTGATCACTAAAGGTTATAAACGGTTTCTTATAGCCACAAAAACATTAACTTTGTATTTTTTAGATTTTTTTTACTAAAACAGCAAAAAGTCGAAATAATTTATTTACTACTTTTGCGAAAAATTTATTACTAAAAGCATGATCAAAAATAAAAAAATAGTAGTTGTATTACCAGCATATAATGCGGCTTTAACGCTTGAAAAAACGTACAACGAAATCCCTTTTGATATTGTTGATGAAGTAGTGTTGGTAGATGATGTAAGTAAAGACGATACTATTGTTGTTGCAACGCGCTTAGGAATAAAACACATTATAAAACATCAAAAAAACAGAGGTTACGGTGGTAACCAAAAATCATGTTACGATAAAGCATTGGCTTTGGGAGCAGACATTGTAATTATGCTTCATCCTGATTATCAATACACACCTTTATTAATACAATCAATGGCACATATTATTGCGAATGACTTATATCCAGTTGTTTTTGGATCTCGAATTTTAGGTAAAGGAGCTTTAAAGGGTGGTATGCCTTTATATAAATATTTTTTTAATCGTTGCTTAACTTTAACTCAAAACATTTTACTCAACCAAAAACTATCTGAATACCACACTGGTTATAGGGCTTTTTCAAAAGAAGTCTTAGAAACCATAGATTATGAGGCAAACAACGATGATTTTGTTTTTGATAATGAAATGATTTCACAAATATTTATGGCGGAATTTGAAATAGCAGAAATAACCTGTCCCACAAAATATTTTGAAGAAGCTTCCTCTATTAATTTTAGCAGAAGTATGAAGTATGGTTTTGGTGTATTAAGAGTTTCATTTACTCATTTTTTATATAAAATAGGTTTAAACCAATCAAAAAGGTACTTAAAAAAGAAATAAGTTAATCATCCGTTATCACTTTATATTCAGACAATTAACTTAATTTAGATTTGTAATTTAAATAGAAGAAAAAGCAAGAAGTAGTATAAAATTGTTTTAAGATATTTATATTATTGTTTTCTCCGTTTTCAATTTTGTTAAATTACAGCTAAATTTAATTCATTTAATACACACTACCCTTTAAAATATACTTCTGTACCAAAAAACAAAACCGTTTTTACGATAAATTTCTTTTAAGTTAACGTGTTGAGCATGAATATTTTCTGCCTCTGTAATTTTACTTACAAAATACGTAGGCTTATCAATTGATCCACTTAAGAGCCAATCTACACTATAACTATTTTTATTTTTTGGTGGTTGTTTATGAGTGTAAAATAATTGAGCGTAGCTTTTAAACCCTAGCGTTTCTACATAACAATCTTTATTTTGTAAATATTCATAAAATTCAATAGCTGAAGCTTGTGAATATTTTTCAATTTGAGGAGCTATAATCAGTGATGACAAATTAACGGTAAATAAGCTAAGTAAAAAAATACCAACGATAGCAATTTTTATATACTTTTTATACATTAAAATCAGCATCACTCCTATTCCAATGATAAATAGGGCACCAATTAACCATTCATATCCTACCCAATTTACAGTAGTTTTTAAATTTTCTAAAGCAAATTGATCTTTTATAATATTAGTAGATATAATTCTTTGCTTGTATTTATCAATAAATGGCAATGCTGCTATTGTTGTACCTATACCTGCAGCTATTATTAAGAGTAATGGGCTAGTGTATTTCTTCCATTTTAATTCTTTATTCATTAATTTGTAACAGGTATAAGCTCCTAAAAACGTTAAGGGAAAATAGCATAGAGAGGAATAGTGTACTATTTTTGTTTTTACTAAACTAAATAAGATCAATACAACAAAAAACAAAATCATCATCCATAATTTAAAATATCGTTGATAAGGAGTGTCGTAAGTATTTCGCTTAAATGCACTCAGTGCAAATATAGAAGCGGGGAAACACCCAATTAGTAGAATTATCCAATGATAAAAAAAGGGGCCTCCATGACCAGCATCTTGGGTATTCAATAAACGCACTTGATATAGAAAAAAATCTTTTATTATATTGGAGTTACCTGAAATAACTAACATTAAAAACCACAGCCCTCCTACTAGTGAAGTGTAAAAAATAAAAACAAAAAATTGTTTAAAACTAATAATTGGCTTAAATCGTTGACTTATCCAAAAACAAATAAAACATAATCCAAAAACTAAGCCTGCTACTGGGCCTTTTGTTAAAATGGCTAGCCCTATAAACAAGGCTGATATTATTAAAATACGATAGTATTGTTTCGGTTTATTTTTAAAATTTGAATTGTTATTTGCAAAAAGTATAAAATAGTAAATTCCTAAAAAAATGAAAAGATTAAACCAAGGATCGATAATGCCTGATTTAAAATAAAAATGGGGTAAAAAAGATCCAGCATAAGCCAATGTCCATAATAACCCAAAACGGATGTCATATAGTTTTCTACCTATGTTAAATAACAATAATAAAGTAATAATGCCGCAAATTGCATTTGGTAGCCGTGCTGCAAACTCATTAATGCCAAAAAAATACATAGAACTTGCTTGCATCCAAATAAAAATAGGAGGTTTTTCCCAAAATGGAAGGTAATTTATGGTTATCGAAAAAAAATCTTTCGTAACTAGCATTTCACGAGCACATTCGGCAAAATTTATTTCATCCCAATCAAATAAATGAACCGCTCCTAAAAAGGGCACAAATAGAAGTATTGCGGATAAGAAAATAATCACATTATATTTTAATACATTTATGCGCACTATTGTTTTTTTAATTGAGTTATTAAGGATTCTTCTAACTTAATATTAGCTTTAGTTGAAATTGCGTAAAATACCACAAATGCTATTATTGTTCCTATTAAAGAACCTACATATACATCTTCAAAAAAATGCTGAGATAGATATATTCTCGAATAAGCAGATAGTAAGGCGACAGAAAAAAAGATAAACTTTAAAAGTTTATTCTTAACCAAAAGTGCTAAAGAGAAATAAAGTGAAAAAGCGCATGTACTGTGCCCAGAAGGGAAACTATTATATAAGTGATTATTAACACCAGGTACAAAATAAAGTTCATGAACACCTTCAAAAAATTTCTTAGGTCTTACAATACCACTAAAAAATGTATGTTTAAGCAGTTGAGTAATTAATGATGCTATGATTGTGGAGAGCGCTACAATTAAAGCATACTTATATTTTATAACAATTAATATAATTACAATTAACAAAGCCATTACTCCATCGCCTAAATTAGTAGCGTAATAAAAAAAAACATCAAAAAAAGAATTATGTAATGTATTGAATTCTAGATGAGTAATGCTTTTTGAATTTATTATTATAAGTACCGCTCCAAGGAGAATAAAAATAATATAGGGGATTATAAATGCACGATTGGCATTAAAAATGGTTTTCACATTCGTTTATTATTTCAAAAAAAATAAGGGTAGTTTATTATATTTAATTTGACCCTAAAACATTTAGCAAGGTACCTATTTGGCTATCCCACAACAATTTAGATGTTTGCATGTCTGATACTTCATCTGCAAAATCAGTAATAATTAAAGAAACATCACCCGTTAATTCATCTCGCTCAATCTTAAATTCAAAATAAGTTCCTTCCATCTTATCAAGCCATTGCATTCGAACATATTTATCTTCCTTAAAACCAAGTAAACGTGCTTTTTGTTGACTGCCATCCCAATAAAATGTAAATATACCATCGCGTATATTTACGTCGTCTGCAAACCATTCTGACAAACCACTAGGAGTAGTAATAAATTCATACAATATACCTGGTGATGTGCGAATTACATACTCTAACTCAAACTTACCTTTAGGTTCTTTTGCTGCAAGATTCTTCTTTTTTGAATTACTTTCGTTATCATCAGATACCGCAACGGTAAGTGAATTTATCGGGTTAACAAACGTTTGAAGTATTTTTGGTTTTTTTGGAGTTTTACTTTGTCTTTTAGTACTTTTTATAATTTGCTCAATTAGTTCATCATTAGCAATTTCTGGTTCATCATCATCATCTTTTGACTTAGGCTTTCTTCCTCCTTTACCTTTTTTAGGTTTTAAAGATTGCTTTAAAGTAAGAATATCTTTTTTAGGATCTTTAGCTGTTTCTTTTTCAACCGCTAGTTTTTTTATTTTTTCTGGTTTAAGTGCTTTTTTTATTACTTTTTCTTTTTTTATAGTTTTTTTGGCACTTTTTACCTGTTTTGCAACTGGTTTTATTGTTTTTTTCTCTTTTTCCTTTTTAACTATTTCTTTCTCCTTCTTTTTGTTTCCTATTTTTGTAGATGCTAACTGTTTTACTGCATTTTTTTTAACAATTGTCTTCTTTGCAGGCTTATTCGCCCATTTAGAAACAATTTTTTTTGCAGTTTTTAGTTTTGATGTTTTACTTTTCATAAGTAAATAAGTTGTTATTATACATTTAATAGTTCTAAAAGCTAAATAGAACTAGTGTTTTTGGCGTTTTTATTTTTATTATCTTAATTTTATTTGCTTATGGTCTAATATAATATAACAAAACTCCCGCAATATATAAAAAATATTTAATCTGCCAACACTTAGTATATCTTAAAAAATCACAAAAAGCTTTTAAATATAAATAGATAAATACTATATTTGCGCCCTTCAAAGAAAAACTTAGCATAAACTGCTAAATTAAAATATTTGGCGAGGTAGCTCAGATGGTTAGAGCGCAGGATTCATAACCCTGAGGTCTCGGGTTCAACTCCCGATCTCGCTACACTTATAAAAAAGTCAGATACTTTGTATTTGACTTTTTTATTTTTTAATGGTTTTCGTTTATTTAAACTAACTATTTTAAATTCTGCAAAAAAAATTACAAGTTTAAATTAAATGACTCTATTTACTTTGATTATTTAGCGCTTTATTTTGATAACTGATAGTTGACTTAGAAGGTACTCCCACTCTCCCTAGGTGATTTAAATTTTGGTGGCAACACTTAATCTGCTAAAAAACAAAGCTATATTTACCTTATGAGAAAGGCTTCTGTTATGCAATTTAACGGTAACTTGATATGTTTAAACCGTTTATCTTGTTTTGTAAGGTTTGGAATTTTATTAGTTTAAATTTTTTTAAAAGGGAACAGTAGTTATAGCTTCATAAGGCACCATTTTTAGATCTGACCTTTTGCTCCAAAAGACTAATGAACCGCTTAATTTGATAAAATTTGAATTTAAATTTTAGTTAAACCAACCTAATCATTTACAAATTAAAAACTAACATATAGATAAATTATCATCTAAAAAAAAAAAAAAAATGTATTGGCCTAAACTTACTTCAGATAAAATTAAAACTAGAGTATTTGATGCTTTAAGCAAAAATATAAATTACCGTAAAGCTCATATACTCGGTATCCCAGGAACCTATTTAGATTCAGAAGTATTTTATGATGATGCTCCCTTTTTAGAAAATGCTCCTTTTTTATCTACTCTCATTGCTAATCCTAATCATATTGGCTGTCATACTACCGGTGAGGCAGAAATGATATTTAGAGGAACACAAGAGCTAGATAAAGAATTGATTGATATTTGCGCAGAACAAATTTTTGATGGTTCACCTAATGAACAAGATGGTTATGTTGCTTCAGGAGGTACGGAAGCCAATATACAGGCATTGTGGATTTATCGTAATTTCTTTATAAAAGAAAAAAAAGCAACTATAAATGAAATTGCTCTTGTTTATTCCGAAGACAGTCATTACTCTTTTGCAAAAGGCACTAATTTATTAAATATTGAATCTATTGTTGTACCAGTTGATGAAAATACAAGAGAACTTTTGCTTTCTAATTTAGAAGAAAAACTTAATGAGGCCATTGCGAAAGGAATAAAATACTTTATTGTAAATCTAAATCTATCTACTACCATGTTTGGTTCCGTAGATGATATTGATGGGGTGACCAACTTACTTACTAAAAAAAATATAGTTTTTAAATTACATATTGATGCGGCATTCGGTGGATTCATTTATCCTTTTACCAATCCAAAAAGCCTCTTTACTTTTCAGAACCCATTCATCACCTCCTTTACTATTGATGCACATAAAATGATGCAAACCCCTTATGGTACTGGAATATTTCTAATTCGTAAAGGGTTTATGCAATATGTTTGTACAGAAGAAGCACAATATGTTACCGGTCAAGATCACACGCTTTGTGGAAGCCGCTCTGGAGCTAATGCTATTTCAATATGGATGATTTTGCACAACCATGGTTCGGATGGATGGAAAATAAAAATGCAAGCATTGCTGGATCGGACCACAGAATTATGTATCCAATTGGATAGGTTAGGCATTCGTTATTTCCGCAATCCATTTTTAAACATTGTTACTATCAGAGCAAATTGTATTAGTAAGATATTAGCAGAAAAATACATCTTGGTACCTGACAATCATGGCAATGAACCAAAATGGTGGAAAATTGTAATGATGTCACATATCACTAGAGGTACAATTGATTTATTTATCAATGATTTAAAAGCCGAAATGAAAGAAATTGAAAATTAAGAAAAATAGATATTAAAGAAATATGTCCTTCAGTAAAAAATATAGAAAGATATTTTCGATCAGATAATTTTTTTACTTAAAACTTAATTTCATTAACTAATGTTTCTTCATCAATTTCACCGTCGTGTTTCCAAATCAGTTTACCATCTTTATAAAGCTCTAAAACAGGAATAGCTTCAATTCTCTTTTGTTGGAGAAGGCTTTTATTTGCATCTGCGTCGATTTTTACAAGTATCACTTTTTCCTTTTGTTTATCAACAAAACGATCTAGCATTGGAGCCATCTTTAAACATGGTTTACACCATTTAGCGTTATAATCAACCAATACATATTTATCATCGTTTAGTAAGGTATTAAAATCTTTTTCCGACATTCCGTGGGATGCAGGAACAACAGTTCCATTATCCATTGGTTTATTGGCAGCATTCCATTTCATAATACCACCTTTCATATTATATACTTCTACAAAACCGTTCTCTGCCATTAAATTTGCGGCTGAACCACTGCGTCCCCCTGAAAGGCAATAAACCAAAACGGGTTTATTTTTATTAAGCATTGCTATTTTTTTATTAAATTCAGCATCGTTAACGTTATAATTCACGGTACCTTTTAAATGCCCTTCACTAAATTCTTCAGGTGTGCGCACATCAACCAATTGAACTTCACTTGTTGTTAATTTTTTCTCAAAATCATCAACCGAAATAGAACTATTTATTGTTTTTGTATCACCTGATTTGGTCTGATTTTTACAAGAAATAAAACTTGTTGATACAGACAAGAGTACTATATAGAAGATTGATTTCACGGTTGGTTATTTAATTTTCACTTCTGGTTTAAAAACAACTTTTGATTTTATTGAGTTCGAAATAAAGCAATTACCTTCCACTTTTGATAAAACTCTGTTTGTTCTTTCTTCGTTCTCTTTTTCAGAAATGGTTACTATTGGTATTATAGTAATTTCGCTAATCATATATTTACCCTCAACAATTTCTAACTTACCGATTGCTTTTGAGATAAAGGTTTCAAAATGCAACTTAGAGTTCTCCGCAATTGAAAGAAAGGTTGTCATGATGCAACTATTTACAGCAGCTACAAATAAATGCTCTGGCGACCAAATACCTTCCATTCCCTTTGGAAAATCTGGCGGGGTAGCAACTTCAATTGTGTTGTTAAGAACAGGAGAAGTCATTGTTCCTTTTCTGTCGGCTTCCCAACTTACTGTTACTTCATAAAAATGTTCTTTTTCCATTTTTTTAACTATTTAGTTCAATTATTTGTTTTAAATGATCTGCTGGCACTACACCCGATTGCCGCCATTTAGCCTCACCCTTTTTAAATACTATTAATGTAGGTACACCACTTACCTTATACTTATTAGCAACTTCTTGATTCTTTTCAACATCTACTTTTATAATGATAACTTTGTCGCCCAGCATTTTTTTTAACTGTTCAAGTATCGGTGCCATCATCTTACATGATCCACACCATTCAGCATAAAAGTCTATTAGTACTGGTTTATCTGAATTAATTATTTCGCTAAACTTTGCCATATTGTTTTTTATTTAAAATTTTACAGATCGTATAAGTAGATTAAAATAGCATTTCAAATTTATTTTACGTCATTAAAGGTTGTCTCTTCCTCTTCTGTATTCATTAAATTTGAGTTGCTACTATTATCAGTTATATCACATCCTGCTGCACCACAAAAACCGTAATCAAAAAGTGCCTGAAACATAAATAACCCACCTAATATTACAAATACTATTTCTGAACTTGTCACTGCATGTGCAATTATCATCAAGGCTAATGCCAATCTAATAAATCGCATAACATTCCATCCTTTTATTAATCTGTTTTTTAATTTGTTTAACATGGTGCTATCTTATAATAATTAAATGTAATTACGTTTGAGGATTATTTAATTTTAATTCTTTTAGGCTGACTCTCTCCTCATATCTAAGTAGAAGTTGTTTTGAGTGAGCATTAACTCCAACTAATCCATCGGTTAATCCAATTTCAAAAGTTAACTATTCGGGAATGTGAAGACTATCTTTTTCAGAGTTTAACAATAGCAATTTACGTCTATCCAAGATCCCGCATTTTCGCAGTTAATCCCATTTTGTTTTAGAAAAGAGGTTGCTTGTTTACTTCTATTTCCGGATGCACAGCACAAGAAAATATTTTCCATTGTTTTAAATTCACTTAATCTTTGTGGAATATCTTGTAGTGGAATGTTAATGCTATCTTTAACGTGTCCATCCACAAATTCGGATTCAGTTCTTACATCCACAATAGTGGCTTTTCCTGATTTGATTAACTTTTCAATATTTTCCATAAATTTTCTTTTTTAGTGTTTGTTATTATTATAACTCCTAAGAATAATAGTACAAATTTCTACAATCAATAAAACATCGTTTGGAACATTTGTTGGATTAAAGGTATATTTTTAAAATAAAAAAGGAGATCGATTTATTTAACCCATTTTATAATTTATATTTTGTCGATTATCATGCGTAATGAAGGCTGATATTGAATTAGGTCGGTGTAAAAGATAACATTTGAAGAAGCAATTTAATAAAAGAAAGCTCCTAAGTGTAAATGAATTGTTCGATGCTTTTTATAATTAACATTTGATGAATTTGATGAATATTATTTTACAGATAACACTTCAATACTATTTCTTCCCAAACAAACCAATTTTTTTTGCTCCATGGTTCGAAGTAACCTACTGATCGCTTCTCTATGAGCATGAAGTTCGTCTGCTATTTGCTGATGTGTAATTTCAAGAACTCTTGTATTTAATGCTTTCGCTCTTTCTTCCAGATAATGCAATAATTGCTTATCCATATTGCTGAAAGCGATAAGATCAATTACCTCCATTAATTCAGCAAAACGATTGTTGTAGTTATTACTGATGTATGCTTTCCACTCAGGGTATTTATACCAATCTTCTGTTAATTTTATTGGTATTTGTAATATTTCAGCATTGTCTTCTGCTACCGCTTTTACCATACTTTTTTTTCCCGATTGGCAGCAGGTTAAAGACATGGCACAGGTTTGTCCTGGGTACAAATGGTATAAAAATACTTCTTGTCCATCAAGGTTTTGCCTTATCACTCTTATACTTCCTTTTATAACAATAGGAATAAAAATAATTTCATCACCAGGTTTTATAAGAATAGCCCCCTTTTGAATTATTTTTCGTTTTGCATTTTTCTCGATTTGTAATTTTAGATCGGGATCACTAAATATAGAATTGTTTATTATCATGTTTTAAATTTTTAACATTGTGGTAACCGGGTGAATACAAACACGAAATAAAAAATGATCAAAATCTAATTATTAAAGAATGTATACGCAGAATCCTAAAGCCCTTTTTACAAAAAATTGATATTGGATGTATATTGTATTCGGCTTTCTATATTGAGAAAAATAGTGAACTCTCCATTTTTTATAAGTAAATGTAAATCTATATTTTTAGTTGAAATTTAAAAAATGTAAAATAAAAAATATATGAATCTCACTCCAGTGCTAATCTTGTAAATAGAATCAATTCATTATATGTTTAAATGCTTTTCCTATGCATTCAATTACGTCTGTAATCAGCATACTTTCCATACTTTGTTTTTCCAAAGCAATATCAGCAGAAAGACCATGCAAATACACTCCAAGCTTAGCTGCATTGTAAGAATTATAACCCTGAGCCAAGAAAGCAGTAATAACACCAGTAAGTGCGTCTCCTGAACCTGCCTTAGCAAGCCCTGCATTTCCGGTTGTATTTATAACCGCTTCTCCTTTATATGTTATAAGTGTCTTAGCCCCTTTTAAAACAATAACTATATTATATTTTTTTGATAATTCTACTGCCATTTTTATTCTTTCCACATGACTATGATGAGTACCAAAGAGCCGATCGAACTCTATCGGATGGGGAGTTATAACCGTATTTTCTGGAATTTTTTTTAATAAATTTTTATTTGCTGCAATAATATTTAGTGCATCTGCATCTAATAATAAAGGAATAGTAACTTTATTAAGAATTATTCTAATTATTTTTTTTTGCTTTTCAGTTAAACCAATGCCTGGACCAATACCAATGGAAGAGTATGCGTTTAAATTTTTTATGTCATCTTCTCTCATAATAAGCATTGCTTCAGGAATGGCGGTTTGTAGAATTAATCGTTCATTATTAGGCACATTCACTGTAAGTAGCCCTACACCTGAACGTAAACAAGCTTTTGCTGCAATTACACAAGCTCCCATTTTACCTTTACTTCCTGCAACAATTAATGCGTGACCATGATTACCTTTATTTGAAGATGCAGCCCGAGGTTTAATGAGCGCATTGATGGTATTATCATTCAACTTTTCCATAGAAAAATTATAGTCTGACAAATATAAAGTTATTCAGTAACATTAAATTATTTTTATACTATTATCTAATTCTTATTGATTATTCTATCCGTATAAAATGAATATTTTCGAAAGAGAGTTGAACTAAGCACTATGTATGTTAAAAGTATCTTCCTCATATTTTCGACTTTATAAAAAATAGGTCTATAATCATCTTTAATAGAGTTTAACATCAGTTAACCCAAGAACTATCATTCATAAAATAAATTTAAACTTGAAACTTTATAAGAATTAAACATAATAAAACACCTGTTTCATTAAAATTAATTATTTTCAATTTCACGCTTTCATTTTCTACTGCTCCAATGCAATCTCTACCCTCCTATTTTCACTTTTTTCGTCGACTGTCGTATTCAAATTTTTTGGAGAAGATTCTCCTAGCCATTTTATACTTAGTTTAGATGATGGAACTCCACAGATTTTTAAATAATCACCTACTTTTTTAGCTCTACTCAAAGAAAGTTTTTTATTGTATTCATCACTGCCATCACTATCGGTAAAGCCCGTTACAGCAATCATCCTAATTTTTTCAAAATCAATTTTATTAACATATTCTTTTATCAGCGCTTCATCTTTCTTAGTAATATTACTATCGTCAAATGGAAAATTAACGATAATATTATTTATTGAAATAGTAGTAACTGACTCTATATTTGGTGGATTTTCTGCCGCAAGAGCATCACTCTGGTGTAGCGTATTTATTATAGAATTATTTTCCACAGAATCGGTAACAATAGCATGAACTAATAATTTTTTTTGAGGTATGGCCTCATTATTAGTTTTCCTTTTTTTATTTTGTTTTACAATGATGGGAGCGCTATTATTGTTATTATTTCTTTTCGATCTGTTTCTATTGCCTACATTATTACTTCTACTTTTTGCTATTTGCCAATGACGCTTACTTTCGGCTTTTTGTGCTTTACGGCATTTTCTATAAAAACACAAAAATGGAAATTCATTATGCGCTGCAACTAGCCCTAAAGAGCAAGAAGAAAATGTAAATAGAATAGATAATACTACTAAAACACCAAAAATTTTCATCTGCTAAAAAGATAATTTACAATAAAAATATGACTTCCTATTAAATAAAAAATTAATATAAAAAAAATAATATACTAATGCAATACATTTAGCTACTTCCGCTTTATTTATTCAAAATTTTTAACATGCAAAAAAGAATGTTTTATGTTTATATTTACCATTCTATTTTTTGAATTTATTAATTTAGTTCACCTCTATAAAAAATCAGAAGGAACATTGTACTCATTAGCATTAAAATATTTATTTTTTATGAAAAGAAAGTTTATCATCCTTATACTTCTAACAATAGTAAGCAACGCATTTGCACAGTTTCCAGCGAATAACTATGCAAGCACTGATAACCAATATTATTGGAAAAATCGGAAACCGAATGCCGCCTATTGGCAGCAAGATGTTTACTATAAAATAGCAGCAACGCTAGATGATCAATTAGATATTATTGATGGTAAAGAAGAACTAACCTACACCAATAATTCACCCGATGAACTTCCGTTTGTATATTTTCATTTATACTCAAATGCACAAGCAAAAGGCTCCTACTTATCAGATCTTTATAAAAACAATAATTATAAATTAAAATACGGCAAATATGGTGAGCAAGGTTTGGGTACAAATGTTTATAAAATAACGTTAAATGGAGTTGAATTAAAAACAGAACAAGACAATACTATTTTAAAAGTATACCTACCTACTCCTATTAAGGTAAATGAAAGTATTACCTTAAATATTGATTTTAAAACTTATTTTGATACAGGAACCATTCGTAACCGAATGAAATTATTTAATGCTTGGGGCTATAAACATTTTGATGTAGTGCATTGGTATCCGCGTATTACTGTTTATGATAAGAAACAAGGTTGGAATACAGATCAACACATGGATCACGAGTTTTATGGCGATTATGGAACTTTTGACGTTGCCTTTACACTTCCTAATAATTATATTGTTGATGCCACGGGTACGTTACTAAATACCCAAGAAATGCTACCCGCCGACTTACGGGAGAAGTTGGACATTAAAAACTTTAAATCAAAACCTTGGAATGAAAAACCTTCTGTAATTATAGAACCCAATGGCACCTCTAAAACATGGTTATTTCATGCAACCAATGTACATGATTTTGCACTTACAACAGACCCCACTTATCGAATAGGTGAAACTGAATGGAATGGTATCAAAAGTATTGCATTAGTGCAAGAACCGCATGCTGCCCATTGGCAAAATGCAGCTGAATATGCTGCAAAAATAATTGAGGTTAATTCAAAAACATTTGGTATGTATGCTTACCCAAAAATAATTGTAGCAGATGCTCAAGATGGTATGGAATACCCGATGCTTACATTGTGTGGAGGGTTTGACCCTGGTTATAGAAGTTTATTTGCCCATGAAGTAAGTCACAATTGGTTTTTCGGAATGGTGGGTAGCAATGAAAATTATAGAGCCGCATTAGATGAAGGATTTACTCAATTTGCAACCAGCATTGTTTTAGAAACCTTAGAAGGAAAAGAAAAGACAAAATCCCCTTCTAAATCAGCGTATGTAAATAGATTTACAGAACCCGAATTAATAAGAAATGGCAGTGTATACAATGGTTATATGAGAGAAGCCGCTAAAAACATTGAAACCAATATAAATTTACATTCTGATATGTACCATGGAGCAATACGGCATGGCGGTGGATATGGACAAGTATATTATAAAACAGCAACCATGCTTTATAATTTACAATATACTTTAGGCGATTCACTTTTTACAGCTGCTATGCAACATTATTTTAATCAATGGAAATTTGCTCATCCCTATTTTGAAGATTTTAGAAATTCAATTATTCAATATACACATGTAGATCTTAATTGGTTTTTTGATTTGTGGATAGAAACTACTAACACTATAGATTATGCTATTAAATCTGTTAAAAAAGAAAAGGATAATAATTATAAAATCACCTTTAAAAGAAATGGTATGCAAATGCCACTTGACTTTTCTGTAATTGGAAAAAATGATAGTATTTATGATTATCACATTCCAAACACTTGGTTTGTGAAAAAAACAGGTGCTACCGTTTTACCTCGATGGATTGGTTGGGATAAGGTAAAACCAACGTACACGGCAATAGTTAAAATACCGGGTGGTATAAATGATGTGGTAATTGATAAGAGTCAACGTTTAGCAGATATAAATATGTTAAACAATAAAATGAAGTTTCCAGTGAAATATCGATTTGATTCTAAAATATACAATCCCTCCGATTGGACACAATATGAATTATTTGCTAGGCCGGATATATGGTATAATGGATACGATGGTTTTAAAGTAGGTTTGCATTTAAATGGTAATTACCTTAATTATGCTCATATTTTTGATCTTAATTTTTGGTTTAATACTGGTCTTGCACAAAATTATTTAAGTACAGAAACAAAAAAGCATAGAAAAGACTTATATGATAATTTAAGTTTTCGTTTTAATTATAAAACAGCAACAGATAAATTCATGAAGAATTCTTCTGTCTCTTTATCTGCCAAAGCTTTGGATGGTTTAAATGCTTATGTCGTTGGTTTTGAGAGAAGAGATAATCAAGGAAATAATAAAATTTACATGTTCTTTAAATCCATGTATCGAAATAATTTAAATGATTTACCTTATTTATTACTTCCTAAAGAATGGCAAACCAATAAACTTAATAACACTTTAAACATTGGCTTAGAGCATGCTTACACCTATACTTTAGGTACAGGTCTTATTAATTTAGGGATACGCTCATCCGCTATATTAAGCGATTATAACTATCAAAGCATTAATTTAAATGTGGTCAATCGCAACCAATTATGGAAATTTAATTTAAATACACGTGTTGTAGCTCAATATGGAACAGGAGATAATTGGGCAAGTGAATCGTCACTCTTTTTAGCTGGAGCTAATCCTGAAGAAATGATGGAAAATAAATACACTCGTTCACAAGGTTTTTTTAGTCCAAACTGGGTAACAATAGGCGCTGCAAGAAATAGCTTTCAACAAGGAGGTGGATTAAATTTAAGAGGATACGCTGGTTACCTTGCTCCTGAAATACAAAGTAATGGAAGTACGGTATTTACTTATAAAGGACAAACAGGTGCTGCCATCAATGCCGAGTTAGAGTTTAGTAACCTTGTAAAAATAAAAAAACAAAATTGGTTAACTAAAACAATGAAACTCACTACCTACTTATTTGGCGATGCTGGAATTATTAATTATAATGCACCTACTGAAAAAGTTTTAAAAATGGGTTCTTTACATGCAGATGCAGGTATTGGCGCAACCTTAACTATCAAAAAGTTTGGAGTTTTACAAACGGTAGATCCTCTTACTATTAGATTTGACATGCCGTTTCTATTAAATAAATTGCCTGCTACCGATAAAAATTTTATTCAATATCGTTTTGTAATAGGTATTAATAGAGCATTCTAAATTATAAAATTCCAAAATAATTGTTTGTGATTGGTAAAAATATAACCAATCACAAACGATCACTGCAACGACACAACGCGTGTAAATAATTTTAGTAAAATATTTAATAAAGTATCATCCAAAGAAGCTCCACCAGCAGGTAGTCCTATATCTTCCATTTCAGCGTTTTTAATAGTCTTTATGTGGCTAATATTTAAATACTCAGATACGTGGCTATTGATTATAAACCCCGATACTATTATTATAACTTTTATAAGGGTATTTGTTATTCAACAATCTCAAAATAAAGATACTATAACCATTGCAAAATTAAATGAATTGCTTGTGAAGAAAAAGCAAGTAACCGATTGGTTTGCATTGAAGTTTTAACGGAAGAAGAGTTTGTTTCAAAAAATGATTTTTACTATCTCTTTTAACTCACTTTCAAAAGTATATTTTGTTATAATGATAAGTAAGCTATTAATTTTACTTAATTAACGTAACAGTTCCTGTGTAATTATGCTCTTGACCTAATGCATCTGTTAACTTTACTTTCCAAACATATACATCTTGTTGAGCTAACTTTGATTTATTTTTTACTTTTCCATCCCATCCTTCTTTTAAATCTTGAGTATAAAATAGTAAATTGCCCCAACGATCAAAGATCCAAAAATTGTATTTTTCTATTCCTACTCCTTTACCATAAAACAGATCATTATTACCATCTTTTTCAAATTGAGGAGTAAATGCATTGGGCATAAAAAACGTAAATTCAGGTAATACTTTTATTTCATGAGACACAGTATCGCTGCATCCATTAGCATTTTTTACAATTAAAGTAATTAAGTAAGCACCTGGTTTTTCTTTAGAATATAAATGTTTAGGGCTAGCAACGGCAGGAGCTAAAGTATCTTTATCTCCAAAATTATAATGCCAATAAACAGCATCTAAAGATGATTGGTTAGTTATAAATACTTCTGGATTTATTATTTGCAATGGGTTTGGCGATGCAGTAAATTCAGCTGTTGGTGTGTTAAAAACTTCAATCATTCTAGATTTTTTAATAGTACTGGAACAGCCAAGATTGGAGGTTGCTGTTAAGGTGATATCATAAAATCCTGGGTTCTCATAACAATGACTTGGATTTTTGCCCATCCCTTTTGGCGAAGCATCACCAAAATCCCACTCCCACTTTTCTATTTTATCCATACTAATTTGTGAAGAATCTAAAAGTTTAATACAATGAACAGGACAGCCCGTTGGTTGATTTACTACAAAATGAATTACAGGTGATTTATAAAAATTAAGTACCACATCAGAAGATGCAAATGAGCAGGTTCCACCCGCATTATTGGTAACTAAAGTTAGTTTAACGCTACCGGCACTATACTCAGAGCCACTAGGTGTATATACACCATCTAATTGTGTACTATCTTTATTGTAAGAACCTGTTCCTCCTTTCCAAATAGCACTACTTGCGCCACCGCCAATGCTGCCATTTAGTTTAATTGGAGTTCCGATACAAATGCTTTGGCTTGCACCAGCATTAGCTGTAGGTCTGGCTTTTACAGTTACATTTACGGTATCAGTACCTTTACAACCTGTTAACATATTTGTTACTTGAACAATGTAATTAGTGGTGCTATTAGTTGCACCAGTATTATTCAATTTAACTGTTGGGTTTGCTATTGTATTGCTACTTAAACCAGTTGCTGTGCCACCCGATGCAAGTATCCATAAATAAGAATAGTCTGGTAAGGCTGGGCTACCTATTATTGCTGAATCTCCCGTACAAAAATTTACATCTAAACCTGCGTTTGCCACTGGTTTTTCATTAAAAGTAACCTTTACAGGTTTAATGTCTGAACAAGTACCTGTACCAGCTTTAATATAATAAGTACCACTAAGGGTTATTGATGTAGCATTTGTTAAAGGAACTGTTGCAGCTGCATCCATCCAATAAGTAAAATCAGTAGCGCCTGAACTACCTGCAGTAACAGCTGGAAGCGTTAAGTCAGCACCTGCTTTGCTACAATCTGCAATTGGATTTGTTATAATTAGAGTTGCACCCGATACCACAATAACATTTTTTTTAATCTCTGCTTTACAAGCACCTTGTTGAATTTTTAATGTAACCGGAAAAGTACCATTAGTAGAATAAACATTGGTAGGGTTTTGTATATTGCTATCTTCTATTCCATCATTATTAAAATCCCAAGACCAAGCTGTAATGCTATCTTTAGGAGTAGATTCATCTTTAAATAATAATGGCTGACCTGCACAAACCGAGGTGTTTGAAAATAATGCTATCGGTAAAGTAGCATTGTTAGAGATAAGCGTGTCCACTGCAAAAGTACATTCTGTGCCATCATTTCCTTTAATAGTCATTTTAACGGTATATTTCCCTGGAGCATTAATATTAACTTCTTTTTGATCTACAGGTGCAATTACCCCTGGCCCTGACCATTGATAAGTAGTTGCGCCATTAGGTGCTACTAACTTAATATTTTTATCTCCACAAATATAAGGTGTAGTAGTAATACCTTTAAAAGGACCACAATCAACAGCTAAATAAGCATAACCGAAATGTGCGCCCTGAGCACAATCACTTGATTCAAATTGTATAGTTACCTGCTGCCCAATATAATCCGTTAGAGGAATATAAACAGGTGTCCAATCCTTATATACGGCTTCCGTTAAAAAATCAATTGGATTGGTTTTAAAACCATCTGTTGCTCCTTTTGTCGCATCTACATCATAATTAGCACAATTAATGGGTTTATTGTTTTTATCAAATACTTTTATTTTAAAATACGGTTGGTCTTTTTGAAGATGGGGGGCTGCTCTTTGGTCCTGTTGAAAGACTACAGAATACCAATAAGTAATAGTTGGGTTAGCAGCATCTACCGTAAAGGTATTGGCTATCATTTGGTGATTATTGGCTCCTACTTGATCTTTTCCTAAACGTAAGGAATACGAATGTCCAGGGGGCACTGTAGAAAGCTGTGTATTAGGATCATTACCAGCAGTCATAATCTCATGAACAAAATTTTTCTGGTTAGTGGTACCACTTGAATTAAAGCTTTTAGCAGGTAAGGTATTTGCTGAAAGATTATAATTAGAATTTGATGCACCGATTACTCCTGGCTTATCGCACCAAGCAGCTACCCATCCAGTTGTAGTGCCTGTGGCAAAATCTAAATTATTACAGGATGGGGCACGAGTTATTTTGTAAGAATTTGATTCAGTAGGTGTTTGAGCTATTATTTTAAAACAATTAATTGTTAACATGATTAACATTAATTTTATAAAATAATTTTTATGAGGGATGTTCATTATTAATCAATCAAAATATAAATTTTTATTCATAATTACACAGATTTAACGAATAAAAATATAGTTATGTACAAAAATAATAATAATAAAACAGTAATCGATTTTTGAGTGGTACTAAAAAAGCATCATCAAATAAAAGTTTGATGATGCTTTTTTAGTACATACAATCTTCTTTTTATTTACTAATTTATTTTACCAACGTAACTTTTCCTAAGTAATCATGAGTTTTATTAAAGATATCTATAATCTTTACTTTCCATACATATACATCTTGTTGGGCTATCTCTTGTCCATTTTTTACCTTCCCATTCCAACCCTCTGTTAAATCTTCAGTATGAAATATTAAAGTACCCCAACGATCAAATATCCAAAAATTATACTTCTCTATCCCTACTCCTTGTCCCTTAAAATAATCATTCACACCATCATTATTCGGGGTAAAGGCATTCGATATATAAAATGCAAAATCTGGAATTACTTTTATTTCATGAGATACTGTATCACTACAGCCTCCTCCATTTTTTACAATCAATGTAGCTATGTAGTCTCTAGCTTTCTCCTTTGAATACATATGTTTTGGGTTTTGGGTAATTGGTTCTACCATAGCCCCATCGCCAAAATTGTATTGCCAATAAACAACATCTAAGGAAGATTGATTAAGTAATGCTACTTCTGGATTTATTATCGGTAAGATATTTGGAGTGGGAGTAAATGCCGCTGTAGGCTTACCAAATACCTCTATCATTTTAGGTTTAGTTAAACTACTCATACAACCATGGCTCGATGTTGCGGTTAATGTTACATCATAAAAACCAGGATTTACATAACAATGAGCTGGATTTTGTACATCTCCAATGTCCGTCTTGTCTCCAAAATCCCATCGCCAAATGCTTATCTTATCCGCTTGCACAATTGTTGAATCTGTAAATTTAACACAATGTGTAGCGCATCCTTTTGGATTGTCTACTAAAAATTTTATTACAGGGTTTTTATGTAAACTCATCACTACCTCTGATGAAGCAAAAGTGCAAGCTCCTGCTGGATCATTGGTAGTTAAGGTTAAGGTTACACTGCCTGCATCAACATCTGCATTACTAGGAGTATATGTTGCATGTAAATCGGTAATATCACTATAAGTACCACTTCCTCCACTCCATTTAGCACTAGTAGCAGCACCACCTATAGAACCATTTAAAATGATGGGTGTACCAATACAAACACTTTGTGATGGCCCTGCATTGGCGGTAGTAATAGAAGTAACTAGCACCATCACCGAATCGGTTGATTTACATCCAGTAGCACTATTCGTGGTTTCTACAATATAAATAGTAGTAATGGCGTCTGAGCCATTAGTAACCATACTTACCGTAGGATTTGATACTTTGTTACTATTCAGTCCAGTAGATGGTGTCCATAAATACGTATAATTAGGTTGAGGTCCACTTCCTATAACTGCTGATTCTCCCGTACAAAATGTTACGTCAACACCCGCGGTTGATATCGGTAATTCATTAATGGTTACCGTTACTGGTTTTATATCAGCACAACTACCTGTTCCCGATTTTATATAAAAAGTACCACTTGTACTTATGGCAGAAGCGTTCAATAAAGCGATGGTTGCCCCTGCATCTTTCCAATACGTTAATGCTTCTACATTTTTACTGCCTGCGATTATCGCTGCTGCGGTTATATCTACATTAAAGGGTGCGCATACTGCAGGTGGATTGGTAATACTCAATATTGGAGCAGGACCTACTGTTACATTTTTTATTACTTCTCCTTGACAAGTGCCTTGCTTAATCCTTAATTTCACAGGATAAGTGCCATAAGCATTAAAGGTATACGAGGGGTTTTGAACATTACTATCCTCTACCCCGTCATTATTAAAATCCCATGACCATGAACTGATCACGCCTTTTGGAGTAGATTGATCTGTAAAGACACTTGACTGCCCTAAACAAACCGTGCTACCATCAAAATTAGCAACAGGATTACCATTACTAATGATAATTGTAGTATCTAAAGTAAATTCACATTTAACACCGTCATTCGCTGTTACACTCATAAGTAGACTGTATTTACCAGATTTGTCTACCGTTATTTTTTGCTGTTTAGGATCTGTCTTAATTCCTGGACCACTCCAAAAATAAGTTGCTGCCCCAGCAGGTGCACCTAGTTCTATTTCTAGTATATCACAAGAACTTGGCGATAAGGTTATTAACTCAAATGGACTGCAATCTACACCTAAATAAACATAACCCATGTGACCACCTACCCAACAATCACTTGTTTCAAATTGCACTGTCACTTTTTTACCTATATAATCTATTAATGGAATGTAAATAGGTGTCCAATCTTTATACACTACCTCCTGTACTCCGTTTAAACCTGATTGCTTTATATCTTTAACTTTAAAACCATCTGCAACCCCTTTTGTAGCATCTACATCATAAGTACCACATTTTATTTCATTCATATTTTCATCATACACCCTAATTTTAAAAAAAGGTTGTTGCGTTTTTATATGAGCGTTGCCCTTGTCTTGGCTAAAAACTACGGCATACGAGTATGTAATACATGGATTTGTTTTACCCACTGTAAAAGTATTCGATATCACCTGATGATTAAAAGGATATGGTTTTAAAAGCCCATCTAAATAGATTCCTTTGTCATCACCCAATCGCAACGCATATTTATGCCCAGGAGGCACCTTTTTTATACCTGTGTATATATCTGGAGCATCATCGGTTACTAATTGGTGTACATAACCGTAAGTATTAAAACCATTGGAATTTAGCGTTTTTACTGGTAATTGAGCAGGAGTAGCACTATATGCATAGACTAAATTCCCCACTGTATTTACAAATCTCCCTCTATCATTCCAGGCACCCACCCAATTAGCCGTTGTTCCATCACCAAAATCTAAATTATTACACGATTGAACTCCAAATGGCTTTACAGGAGTATAAGGTCTTACTTGTTTTTGAAGCTGAGTAATTACTTTTAACTCTCTTTTATATAAAGTACCAAAATAAGGAATTTGGTCAGTCCAATATTGTAAGGCATTTTCTTTAGTAAGAAGACCTTCTTTTACCTTCTTTAAATAATCATTATAATTAATAAAGCCTTTGTCAAATGCATATCTAAAAAAACCAGTAGCTTCTGATAAATCAACATTTAATGCCATTGAAAATTCGTTCCTCAATTTATTCCAATCTACTAATTCTTGAGCATCGTGTCTAAATTGTTCGGAATAGACAGGAACGGATACTTCACCTTTAGTTGCATTCTGAGCATTACTATTTAAATTACTTACAACTAAAAACAACATAAATAATTTAATAAAACGATGTAAATGTAGTTTTACCATAATAATTGTGTTTTATAATTTATCCTCTCCTTATACAAATTTAGATGCAGTTAATAAGCGAAAGGTTGCATTATGGTGAATATTAGTATCTTCGATGGATTGAGGAAAGCCTGATCTACTCGCGAGAGTATCATTAATTTTTAAAGGAGTTTCATATAATAAACAATTGTTACCATTTAAAATGGGTAATGTAGAAAGTAGATATAAAAAAACATCATCAAATTTTATTTTGATGATGCTTTTTTTTGTAATTATAATCGTATTCGTATTTCTTTATTTTTATTTTACCAACGTAACTTTTCCTAAGTAATCATGTTGTTTATTAAAGATATCGATAATCTTTACTTTCCATACATATACATCTTGTTGGGCTACTTCTTGTCCATTTTTTACCTTGCCATTCCAGCCTTCTGTTAAATCTTCTGTATGAAATATTAAAGTGCCCCAACGATCAAATATCCAAAAATTATATTTCGCTATCCCTACTCCTTCTCCCTTAAAATAATCATTTATGCCATCATTATTCGGGGTAAAAGCATTTGATATATAAAACATAAATTCTGGTATTACTTTTATTTCATGCGATATAGTATCACTACAGCCTCCTCCATTTTTTACAATTAAAGTGGCAATATAATTTCTTGCTTTCTCCTTTGAATATATATGCTTCGGATTCTGATTAGTGGGTGCTACCGTATCACCATCGCCAAAACTATAATGCCAATAGTTAACATCTTTTGATGATTGATTAATTAATTCCACTTCAGGATTCATTATGGGTAATGCACTGGGAGTGGGTGTAAATGCTGCTGTAGGCTTATCAAAGACCTCTATCATTTTTGCCTTAGTTAAACTACTCATACAACCATGGCTCGATGTTGCTGTTAATGTTACATCATAAAAACCAGGATTTACATAACAATGAGCTGGATTTTGTACATCTCCAATGTCCGTCTTATCTCCAAAATCCCATCGCCAAATATTTATCTTATCTCCTAATACAATAGTTGAATCTGTAAATTTAACACAATGTGTAGCGCATCCTTTTGGCTTATCTACTACAAAATTTATTACAGGGCTTTTATATAAATTTATTACTACATCAGAAGATGCAAAAGTACAAGCACCTGCTGGATCATTCGTAGTTAAGGTTAAAGTCACACTCCCTGCATCAAAATCTGCATTACTAGGAGTATATGTTGCATGTAAATCGGTAATATCACTATAACTACCACTTCCGCCACTCCATGTGGCACTGGTAGCTGCACCACCTATAGAACCATTTAAAATGATTGGAGTACCGATACAGACACTTTGTGGAGGACCTGCATTGGCAGTGGCTATAGAGGTAACTACCACCTTCACTGAGTCGGTAGATTTACATCCGGTAGCACTATTAGTGGTTTCTACAATATAAATAATGGTAATAGCATCTGAACCATTGGTTACCATACTTACTGTAGGATTAGATACCGTTGTGCTATTTAACCCTGTTGATGGTGTCCATAAATAGGTATAGTTTGGTTGAGGGCTACTTCCTATAACAGTTGATTCTCCCGTACAAAACGTTACATCTGCACCGGCTGCTGATATTGGTAATTCATTAATGGTCACCGTTACTGGTTTTATATCAGCGCAACTACCTGTTCCTGATTTAATATAATAAATTCCACTTGTAGTTATGGCAGAAGCATTCAATAAAGCGATAGTAGCGGCTGCATCTTTCCAATACGTTAATGGTCCTAAATTGGTACTACCTACAGTTATGTCTGCTAATGTTATATCTACATTAAGAGGTGCACATACAGCAGGTGGATTGTTAATACTTAATATGGGTACAGGGCCAACTGTTACATTTTTTACTATTTCCCCTGGACATTTACCTTGCATAATTTTCAACTTCACAGGGAAGGTACCATAAGCAGTAAACGTATGAGTGGGATTTTGAACATTGCTATCTTCTACTCCATCATTATTAAAATCCCATGACCATGAACTGATTGCCCCTTTTGGAGTAGATTGATCTGTAAAGACACTCGGCTGCCCTAAACATACCTTAGTACCATCAAAATTAGCGATAGGGTTACCCGTACTAATAGTAATATTGGTATCTAATTTAAACTCACATTTAATACCATCGTTCGCTATAACACTCATAACTACCTCGTATTTGCCAGATTGATTAACTGTTATTCTTGGTTTAGAAGGATCCGTCTTAATACCTGGCCCCGTCCATAAATAGGAGGCTGCTCCAGACGGTGCACCTAAATCTATTTCTGGTATGTCACAATCACCCGGCGAAATCGATATTAACTCAAATGGCATACAATCTACCGCTAAATAAGCATACCCCATATGCCCGCCTTCTGCACAATCGCTGGATTCAAATTGTATGGTTACTTTTTTTCCAATATAATCTATTAAGGGAATATAGATAGGAGTCCAATCTTTATAAACTGCTTGTTGATCATTCTTTTTTACATTACCTTTTATTAATTTTGTTTGGAAACCTTTGGCTACCCCCTTTGTTGCATTTACATCGTATTTCCCACATAAAATTTCATTTTTTTTGTCGTCATACATTCTAATCTTAAAAAAAGGCTGTTTACTTTCCACATGAGGACTGTCGGGTTGTTGACTGAAAACCACTGCATACCAATAAGTAATACAAGGGTTTGCTTTATCCACTGTAAAAGTATTGGAAACCATCTGATGATTAAATGGGTTTAGGGCTACAGCTCCTTTTATTCCGAGTTGTACAGGCTTATCATCTCCTAATCTCAGCGCAAATTTATGGCCTGGAGGAACTTTTTTGATACCTGTGTATATATCTGGTGCATCATCGGTTACCAACTGATGTACGTAACCATAGCTATTGAGTCCATTAGAGTTAAGCCCTTTTGCATATAGGCTATCTACTGGTAGCGTATAATTCCAAACAACCACATTGTTTTTAAAAGTAAATTGTTTATTGCACCAAGCACCATCCCAATTAGTAGTTGTACCATCACCAAAATTTAAATTATTACACGATGCCATTCCAAATGGTTTTACAGGGCTATACGGTCTTGCTTGTTTTTTAAGTTGAGTAATTGTTTTTAATTCTCTACGATAAATAGTACTAAAATATGGAACTTGATCTAACCAATATTGTAAGGCATTTTCTTTAGTAAGAACACCTTCTTTTACTTTCTTTAAATAGACATTATAATTTATAAACCCTTTGTCAAATGCATATTTTAAAAAACCAGTAGCTTCTGATAAATCTATATTTAATGCTATTGAAAATTTCTTGTTTAATTCATTCCAATCTACTAATCCTTGTGCATTGTACCTAAAGTGCTCAGAATAACTAGTAATGGTAGGTCTTGTATTATTAAGATTATTTTGTGCATTTAAACAAATGAAACTATAAAATAACGTAATAATGAGAGTAAATTTTTTTTTCATCAACTAAGGTAAAAATTAGAAAATAACATTCTGTTTAAAAACAATATCTGATATAAGTCATATATACATTAGACGACTTTAATTTAAAAATAGTTGCATTAAAATGTAACCTTTTTTAAAGATATGGAAAACAGGCGAAATTTTTATACCCAGCTTATATTTTTTTTCAACAACGAAAGGGTTTCGTGTTCAGAAGTATTATTTTGAGGCATATAATTATACAACCAACTGGCATTTGAGGGTAGACTCATTAAGATAGATTCTGTTCTGCCATTGGTTTCTAGCCCAAATTTGGTTCCTTTATCGTAAACAAGATTAAACTCTACATATCTACCTCTTCTTAGTAACTGCCATTGTTTATTACTTTCTGTAAATGAAGTTGATTTATTTTTCGCCATCAAGGACGTATAAATAGGGGCAAAAGCATTTCCAACTTCCTGAACAAAGGCAAATAGCTGCTCTTTTGTAACAGTTTGTGTGGCGGTAAGTTTGTCAAAAAAGATGCCGCCAATACCTCTAGTTTCATTACGATGAGGAATAAAGAAGTAATCATCTGCCCATTTTTTAAATTGCAAGTAATAATTTGAATCGTGCTTATCGCAGGCCTGTTTTAAATAGGAATGAAAAAAATGACCATCTTCCTTATTGACGTAATGAGGAGTTAAATCAATACCTCCACCAAACCACCATTTCCCATTGGTCATTTCAAAATACCGAATATTCATGTGAATAATTGGCACCATAGGGCTTTGAGGATGTATTACAATAGAAACGCCTGTAGCATAAAATGATTCCTCTCCATTACTAACATCTTCTTTAGCTAAAAAATTAGGAACCTTACCATGAACGGCAGAAAACAAAACGCCTCCTTTTTCTATTACATTACCATCTTGTAAGATCCGTGTTCGTCCGCCACCACCTTCTTCCCGTATCCAATTATCCTCAATGAACTTCCCTTTACCATCTTCATTTTCAAGAGCAGTGCAAATTTTATCTTGCAATAATTTAAACCATTCTGTAATTTGTTCTTTATTAAGCATTTTAATTGGCTCTCACTAATTTGTAATTTTCATACTTGAGCATAATTATCGCTTTATTTTCAAATCCAGTTTGATTATCTACTTGCATAAAATTAAAATAGGTCCCTATTCCTTTATATTCATTTTCAAATATATTATTTAAAAACCCACTTCCATATTTTTGTAATAATGATAAAAAGTAATACGTAATATCATAGCCTTGAAATGAATAAACTGATGGGTCTGCTTTAAATCGATCATAATAATCTAAGGCAAATTTTTCAGCAGTTAAATTTGTATAATCCGTAAAATTATTACAAGGTATATATAGATTTAAACTATTGAGATATTCAAAATCCAAATTATCATAGTTTATCCAATTTTGCATACCAAACAATACTATTTTATACTTATTACCTAAAACATACAATTTGCGAACAAAACCACTTACATAAGATTGATCATTTGAAGGCAACACAATTACATTTATTTTTGTTAGTGTAAGCATTTTTTCTAACATCTCTATGGTAGGAACTGTTTTAATTGAATCTTTCGATTGACCTGTTGATTTTAGCTTTTGATTTGCTGTATTTTTGAAGGCATTGTATAATGATGCTTCTTTTATGTTTGAATTATTTACCAAAATTATATTTTGATTTTTAAATGAATCAATCACATAGTAAGCCATTTGCTCTAATTGTGTTACACTGGAAGGGGCGGCTTTGCAAACGTAGGAGTTGTTAAACAATATTTTATTACTTTGTGTTAATGGCGATACAATAGGGATATTACGCTCCTTAGCATACTTTGCAACTGGAATAAAGCTAGATCCATAGAGCGGCCCTATAATAAGATCCATTTTATTTAAAGCAGTTGTTTCAATACCCTTACTCATTTTTATGGAATCTTTATCGCTTACATCATATACATAAATGGAGGCATTAAATTTTTGTTTCTTTAAAGAATCTATTGCTAATAGCGCGCCTTCATAAAATTGTAAAGCTATGTTCGTTTTATCAGAAAGTCTATTACTCGAAACTCCCGAACTAGATGTATCCGTATTTATTTCATTCGTTTGGAAAGGTAAAAAAAAGGCAATATCATATTGATCTTTTATTTCCCCTTTGTAAGTATTATATAATACCAAATCTCTATCTTGAATTATGGATACACTGTTAATATCTGCATTAGCATCTTGATTATTCAACTGCGATTTACCTTTTGTTGATGGTATTTTTAATACCATCCCTACCTTAAGTCCTTCTTTCAATTCGGGATTAAGTGCCTTTAATTTGTCATTTTCAACATTATAATATTTTATAATTGAATATAATGTTTGCCCTTTTTGTACGGTATGATAAATAAAATCATCATTACTTGATTTATTACTAGCAATTGGAATTCTTTTTTCTGCTTTTTTATTGTTTTCAATCTTTAAAACTTGACCTATTTGAATTCCATTTTCTAAATCTTGATTTAAAGCTCTTAATTCCGTATTTGTAATATTATATTGTTTAGTAATAGAATATATTGATTGTCCTTTTTGTACCGTATGATATATAAATCGTGCGGTATCTATTTCTTTTGGAGCAGTTTCTTTTTTTACAATTTCTATAGGCTTCGTAGAAGTTCCAGATGCTTTTTTTACAGGTATTTTTAATACCTGTCCAGCACGAATTGCATTTTTTGCTTGAGGGTTTGCTTTTAAAATTTCACCTGGCTCACACTTGTAAATTTTAGAAATAGCAAAAAGAGTTTGACCTTTTCCTATGGTATGTAAAATATAGGTATTTCCATCAATTACAACTGTACTATTGTTTTTTTTAATTCCTTTTATTCCTTGTGAATAAGAAATAAAACTATTACCCATTAAACATAAAATAAAAATAAAAATAAAAATAAAAACAGAGATTTGTTTTTTACGATCGCTCATTTTAATACCTTCTTATTTTAAAATAATTTATTCCCATTCAATAGTTGCAGGAGGTTTCGAGCTAATGTCATATACTACCCTATTTATTCCTTTTACTTTATTGATTATATCGTTCGATACTTTTCCTAAAAATTCATATGGCAGGTGGCACCAATCGGCCGTCATACCATCTGTACTAGTTACAGCGCGCAATGCTATTGCATTTTCATAAGTACGTTCATCGCCCATTACTCCTACTGATTGCACGGGTAAATAAATAGCACCCGCTTGCCAAACATCTTTGTATAATCCTGCTGATTTTAAATTATCAATAAAGATGGCATCTACATCTTGTAAAATACGTACTTTTTCTGGGGTAATATCACCTAATATTCTAATTGCTAATCCAGGTCCAGGGAAAGGGTGGCGATTTAAAATAGCATCATCAATAGCTAATGTTTTCCCCACTCTACGAACCTCATCTTTGAACAAAGTATTAAGAGGTTCCACTATTTTTAGTTTCATAAAATCTGGTAATCCACCTACATTGTGATGAGATTTAATGGTGGCTGAAGGGCCTTTAACAGATATGGATTCAATCACATCTGGATAAATGGTGCCTTGCGCAAGCCATTTCACATCTTTTATTTTTTTTGATTCCTGATCAAATACATCTATAAAAATTTTACCAATTATTTTCCTCTTTTGCTCAGGATCTGTAATTCCTTTTAATTCTGAATAAAACTGCTCTTTCGCATTAATTCCCTGAATATTTAATCCCATATTTTTATAGGATTCTAATACACTCTCGAATTCATTTTTACGCAATAAGCCGTTATCAACAAAAATACAATATAAGTTTTTGCCAATGGCCTTATGAAGTAAAACAGCTGCTACGGTAGAATCTACCCCTCCACTCAAACCCAATACTACTTTATCAGCACCTATTTGTTTTTTTAAATTATTGATAGTGGTGTCCACAAATGCATCAGGAGTCCAATTTTGTGTACAACCGCAAATAGTAACTACAAAATTTTTCAATAAAGTAGTACCTTCTGTAGAATGATAAACCTCTGGATGAAATTGGATTCCATACGTAAGCTCCCCTTTTATTTGATAACCAGCATACTTTACATCTTTAGTGCTCGAAATAATTTCATAATTATCCGGTATTTTAGTAATTGTATCTGCGTGACTCATCCATACCTGAGAATGTTCTTGTATACCAGCAAATAATTTACTATCCTTATTTATATAAGATAAGTTCGCTCTGCCATATTCACGGTGTTCGGAAGCTTCTACCTCACCGCCGAAATTTTGTGCCATTAATTGGGCTCCATAACATATACCTAACAAAGGTAATTTACCCTTAAATTCAGATATATCGGGATTAGGCGATTGATTGTTACGTACTGAAAATGGGCTACCCGAAAGAATAACACCTTTGATATTGTTAGTTATTTCAGGAATCTTATTGTATGGATGAATTTCACAATAAACATTTAATTCACGAACCCTTCTTGCTATTAGTTGGGTATACTGCGAACCAAAATCGAGTATTAATATAGTTTCCTGCATGAATGCAAAGATACAAAAGTGATTGTATAAAAAAAGAGTTGACTATTGATAATGTTTTAACATAATTTAGAAACTGGGCGCTATAAAATCGAGTAGAATAGGATGTTTTCCCCGTCAATAAAGGATGTTTTTCCCCTATTATATAAATAAGTTAAGACCTATATTTCTAATGAGCATCAATATAATTTATTAATTATCAATATGTTAATGTATATATCAAGTGTAAATTTTTCTTTGGCATACTTTTAACACTAACAGTTTAAGTAAATGAATTAATAGTTGAATTATATTAACTGATTAAAAATGAAAGTAAATTATATTGTTGTTTTAATTTTGTTATCTTTTTTCAATACAAAAGCCCAATATGTGCTAACTAGCTCACACAATTTAAAAGAAGGCGATAAAGTTGATGCTTTGACAGCTAAAGATACAACGGCACAGCAAGGGCATACTGGATCTTCTATGACTTGGGATTTTTCAAATGTAGTTTTTAATACGGAAGCCACTCCCATAAATTATGTAAAACCTAACAATACTCCCTACAGCTATTTATGTCCTGATGCTACAGTTAGTTATTTACTAGATAATACATGGCAATATTCAAAATATTCTGATTCTTCTTATTCAGACGAAGGCAATGGGAATGAAAATATAGAAGAATATTATTTTAATGATAAACGTTATTATTATTATCCATTCGCCTATAAAAATATTGCGATTGATACTTTTGCAGGTGAAAGAAACGGTACTACCCAAGGAAATGTTAATGGTACCATTGTTACCAAGGCTGATGGGTATGGTACAATTATACTTCCTAATTTACGGTCCGGCATAAAAGACGTATTAAGAATAAAAATTATAGAAAAAAAGACAGTAAACATTCGGGGTCAAACCATGAGATACATCATAGAAACCTATCAGTGGTTCGCAAAAACGCAAAAATCTCCACTTTTTTCAATTAGTCGTACTACTACGGTAATAGAAAATAAAACTACTGGAGAAATTTATACTACTAAATCGAAAGTAGTGATGATGAATGTAATGTCTACTGTAACTGAAGTGAATAAACCAGTAGAGCAATTAGCGAAACTTACATTATTCCCAAATCCTGCTGTAAACGAAGTTTCTGTAAAATTTAATTACCTACCTACAACCACTGCAACAATTGATTTAGTAGATATATCAGGTAAAATGATTGAGTCTTTTAAAACTGGCGACTTAAGCTCTTCTAACGATATTTATAAATTAGATATTACCAACTATCCAAAAGGTACTTATTTTGTAAGAGTAGTAGCTGATAAAGGTATGGACGTGCAAAAGCTAATTATCCAATAATTGTTATTATTGGATTCAGTTGTGCTGAAAAATATCCTACTAATTGAATGAATTTAGAATTTTGAGGCGGAACGAATTTACTAGGAACATTCTTTAGCTTAGAGCCTGTTTAAATTTTATTTATTTGGAATGTTATAGTGTATTTTTTAGCCAAACGAGTCACTTTTTGAAGTCCATAGCGGTGCTCTATGGACAATAAAGTAACAAAGCATGGCACAAAAAGACGCATAACAAACATTTTAAATAAATTTTAAACAGGCTCTTAGAAAAAAAAAATTCTCTTATTTTATAATGATATTAATTTTCATAGCTGTTTCTAGATTCAAATAGAACAATCGTCGGTCTTTGATGAATCACAAAAAACGGTTTTTTAATTATAGAGCGAGAGTATTGTAATATTGAGGAAAGCGAAGTATCTATTAAAGCTGTACCTATTTTTATAAGCTCGTTGCAAAATTTTAAAATAATCATAGCGAAATAATAATTTCGCTATTCTCAACTTTACCGAGTGACCCTCTTAGCTCAACAAAACTAGCGCTCTTTTATTAGGTTAAATCGTTAGTGCATTTTCTTAAAAAATTTAAATTTTTTGTATCCTTTTTATAAAACAATACTCTAATAGGTATAAACTAAAAAAAATAAATCTATTATGAAAACTCTTAAAAATTCAGCGTTGGCAACAGGGCTAGTATTATTCTTCGCTACTTCTTTATCTTCAGCGTTTGCAAAAGAAGTGGTTAAACTTTCTGATTCGGAGATTGCTTCGGTAGCGGTAGTGGCTAACCAAAATGATATTGACTTTGCCAACATTGCGTTAAAAAAATCGAAGGACACCAAAGTAGTAGAATTTGCAAAAACCATGATTACCGATCACCAAACGGTAATTGATATGGCAGTAGCATTGGTTACAAAATTGAAAGTAACGCCCAAAGACAATGCTATAAGTAAACAATACCTTGCTAATGCAAAAGAAACAGAAAAAATGCTTAATTCAAAATCTGGTAAAACATTTGATAAAGCGTATGTTGAAAATGAAGTAGCCTATCATAAAGCAGTAATTGAAGTTGTAAAAACAGTACTGATACCTCAAGCACAAAATGAAGAATTAAAAGCGCTATTAGAAAAAGTTCTTCCTATTTTAGAAACGCACCTTCATCATGCAGAAATGATTCAAAGTGAAATGAAATAAAATATGAAGAAATTTAATTTTATGAAAAAGGGCATTTTATTTTTTTTATCCGCTATGTTATTTCTTGGTTGTAGTAACCAAAATTGCTACAAACCTAAAAGGCATATTGTTGAAATTAAAGACATGAAGTTTCAACCAGAAAATTTAAACGTGCATAAAGGAGATACCGTAATTTGGATAAATAAAGACATTGTAGCACATGATGTTACCCAAGAGAATAAGGCTTGGGCTTCCACTCCTATAGCCAGCGATTCTTCGTGGAAAAAAGTAATTACACGGAGTGACGCTTACTATTGTAGCATTCATGTAATTATGAATGGTAAATTAACTGTTAATGAGTAGCTTAACTCTAAAATAAATAATAATCCTCGGGACATTGGTCTTGAGGATTTTTTATACAATCTCACTATCTATGTTTACGCAAAACTTAAACTCTTAAGAACAAAATTAAAAGAATAATATGCACCTTTTAATTCGATGAACTAATACTTATAAAGACTACTTGTAAATATTTTGGTTATTAGCATGTTGCGAAAAATTATTTTACCAAATTCAAGTAAAATTTCAGCTTTCAAAAAATCTTATTGTTTGAAGGTTATCTACTGTTAACTATACAAAATATTTAGGCAATTTTTAATTCCATATTTCATTTAATGTAGTTAAAATGATAGGAGCTGAATCAGTAATTAATATGGTATGTTCGTGTTGCGTTACGAATCCACCTTTGTTTCCAACTAACGTCCAGCCATCATTTAATTCAACTGCAATGGTAGAATTCGTTGCTATAAAAGTCTCTATGGCTACAATAGTATTTTTCTTAAATCGTTCTTTGTTGCTGCTAACGCAATAGTTTAAAATATTTTCAGGTATTTCGTGTAAACTTCTTCCTACTCCATGTCCTGCTAAGTTTTTAATCACTTTAAACCCTGCTTTTTTAGCTTCGGTTTCTATTAAATAACCAATATCCGCAATTTTAACTCCCCCCTTAATATTGTTTATTGCTTTGCGTAAAATATTCTTTGAAGCATCTACAAGCGGCTCATGGTTATGAATGTCCTCGCCTATAATAAACGACCCACCATTATCTGACCAAAAAACCATTCAATTCCGCAGAAACATCAATATTAATCAAATCACCTTCTTTTAATATTTTTTTTTCAGCGGGTATTCCGTGAGCTACTTCATTATTTACGCTTATACAAGAATATCCAGGAAATCCATATGGTTCATAAGGTGCGGACTTTGCTCCAAATTTTTTTAAAATTCCCTCACCGTATTCATCAAGTGCCTTCGTTGATATCCCAACTTTTGCGTATTCTCTCATTAGTTTAAGTGTAGTTCCAACAACTTCACTTATTTTTTTCATTCCGATTAATTCGGGTTCATTTGTTATTGACATTTCATTTTTTTTAATGAGCTAGTTTACTTCAAAAATGGCAGCTTTTCTTACATTCTTCGAGAAACCTTGAATATTCGCTATTCTGGCGCAAAGAAAAAGTCGCTAATGGCAATCCTTTTTCTTGTCTTTTTTAATAATAACTTCTTTGCACTCCTCCTTACAACGAAGCCTCAATTGTTGTTGTTCATTAATTTCTTATCGCGCTCTCGTTTTTGATGGTCATTGATAATTTCATTCCTTTGAGCATTTTCGGGTTATCCTTAATATATGCATCACCGTTTATTTCTTGATTAATTGTTGCTTCTATAATCCAACCTGTTTTTTTGTCAACTTTAATAATGGAGATCATTGAACCTTGTAAATCATATTTCACAGGCATTCCGTTTACATCAATAAAGGATTCTTTATCAGGCGTTTTAATAATTGTGTTGCCCTTTATTGATGCATAATCGGAAGTTAAATCTGCAAATTCATATTCTGTCGTCATTTTTGCAGACATACCTGATTCTAGGTTTGTATTAATAGTACACTTATCTTCTTTATTTACCAGTTTATCTGAGATATTGCTGTTACCATTTCAATACTACCTTTTAATGCTTCCGCTCCGTATGCTTTCATTATCTGTGCTTTTTTTGCTGTCTTTGTATCTCAGATAGTTTCTCAAATTAATTAATTGCATTTTCCCACTTTTGTTTATAAATCGTTTTATTAAAACCAGCGACTCGTTTATGAAAGTTGCAAGCTGAAAGATGCTAGTGTTTGTCTCCTAATGTCCAAACGATTGCTTTTTCTTTTGTTGCTCTAAAAATAGTATTATGTTTTTCTTTGGGTTCATCAGAATAATTCCAAATTAAGTTTATTTTATTTTCACTTTTTAAAATGTTAGCTAATTGACTTGTGTAAGTTGAAATCTCTACTGCACTAGAACCCGCAAACCATAATTTTTTTTCAGTTGTTGTTAATTTTGCCAAATGTTCTTTTGCTGTTCTTACTAAATAATGATTATTCCACCACAATGATGGGTCAAAGGCAATATAATTGTCAAACATTTCTGGTGTTAAAAAAAAGGTTTCCATCACAAATAGCCCTGACAAGGATTCTCCAATAATGCTTTTTTCATTTGTTATTCTATAGCGCTTTTTTATTTCAGCAAAAAGCTCTTCTTTAATAAATGCTCTGAATTTTTCTGAACCTCCAACAATAGGTGCAATTTCTTTATCTTTTTCCACTTCAGTAAACCCCGTAAGGTCTCTTCTGCGTTGCGTATTTTCAATACCAACAAGAATTAATGGTTGAATCTTTTTTGCTTTTACAAGCGCTGCAAGTGTATTTGCTATGTGTGGAAAGTCTTCTTTAATTCCACCGTCTGCCATGTACATTACTGGTAATGAGTTTTCGCTTGTTTTATATTCTGGCGGAGTCCAAACATTAATAGTTCTTGTTTCCCCTACTTGCGCTGATTCTATTGTAAAACTGTCGTAAGCTGGGATAGGGTCTTTTTTTAAAGAATTTGCACAGCTGCTTAAAATGATTGTCAATAATAAATTGAAGTAAAGTAATTTCATATTTCAGTTTTGGTTTAGTTATTTATGGTTTTTAAAAATGATCACTAATAATGAGCTAAAGTAGATTTTAACACTTGTAATTTTTTTAGTTTCGACTTTCAATTGAATTTTGAATGCTATCGTTGCCACTGTTTTGTTTACTGAATAAAATAAGATCATCACATTCCTTTTTATTCAGAAAATTTTCAATCGTCCATATTGTTTCAGAATGATAGTTTACTTCCATTTTTTAGTTAAGCTTGAAATAAAAAGTAAATGTTTGTAGATTTAAAAAGCAGGAGGCGCCAGCTATTCGCGGCTATTTTATTCTAATTAATTACCTCTATAAGTAGAATATCCATAAGCCGAAAGGGTTATTGGCACGTGATAATGGTTGCTATCTTTTAATTCAAAAACCACTTCAATGAAGGGATAAAAACTTTCTTGCCCTAAGCCCTTCAAATAAGGTGCCGTATAGTAAGTCAATTTATAAATTCCTTGGTTGTTTACACCTTTTTCTTCTTTTAGAAAATTTTTGATTCTACCATTTTCATCGGTAAATTTTTCATCAATGCTCGACCAGTTTCCGCTCTTGTCTTGTTTAGATAGACTGATTTTTACATTTGCAGCTGGTTTGCCTTGCGTAATGTCTAAAATATGACTCGACAACTGATAAGTTGACTCTTGCGCAAAACTGAAATTGGAAAGTACAAACAGCATGCATGATAATAAATACAATTTTTTCATAAGATTTGTTTTAATTGATTTTTTAATTTTAAGGTTTAATAAAATTAGTTTATTTTTTAACAACTTTTAAGCCTACTTTAGCAATACGAATATCTTCGCTTTTATTGCAATCGTTTCTGACGAGGAGAATATTACAAACGTCTGTTAATTCTGCCAGAGTCTCCACTCAAGTACACTGCGCTTTTCCTACCTACTCATTTATTCCACCTTACCTTGCAAGTCTTCAAACTTTGTGGTCATGGTAGGATTTCCGTATGTTAGTTTTTTGATTGTTAAATCATCTGCTTTGTTATTTGCCAAACGAAGGTTGTTTACCGATTGTAACAATGCTTCTTTGGTTTTTTGAAGATGGTCAATTGTTTTATCTATTTCGTCAATAGCCGTTTTAAACTGACGACTTGCTAATTCATAATTTCTGGCGAATCCTTCTTTAAAAATATTTATTTTATCTTCAAAATTAGTAATATCAATGTTCTGATTTTTTATCACATTTAGCTCTGCTTTAAATTTCATTGAATTCATGGCGGCATTGCGAAGAAGTGTAATAATAGGGATAAAGAACTGAGGTCTTATCACATACATTTTATTAAACCGATGAGAGACATCAACGATGCCCATATTATACAATTCATTTTCTGCTTCTAGCAGTGAAACAAGAACAGCGTATTCACATTTTTTTTCAATACGGTCTTTATCTAATTCTTTTAAAAAATCTTCGTTTCTTTTTTTTGTAGCGGTCTCGTCACTTTCGTTCTTCATTTCGAACATGATGGAAATAACTTCATTTCCTAGCTCATCCATTTCTCTGTAAATGTAATCCCCCTTGCTGCCCGACTTTGAATCGTTATCTTTTTCGAAATAGGCTTTTTGAAATGCCGTAGCACGCAGCTTGTTAAATTCTGTCTCGCAATGTTGTTCCAACGTTTCACCAATCATCTTGGTGGAAAGTTTAATCTTCATGTCTTTACGAAAAGCAATTTCTTCATCTTTTGATTTGATGATATCATCTTTTGTTTTTAGCTCGATAGAAAATTTTTCATTCAACGATTTTTCGAGTAATAGCTTTTCAGTTTCTTTATTTTTTAAAGTGTTTGCAATATCGTCCCGTTCTTTTTCAATTTTTTGAACCGCTTGTGTAACGGTTAATTTTTTCTCCATCTCCGCATTCTGAATTTTAGCTTTCATCTCCCCTATCTCCCTTTCTTTCTTCGCCAACTGTTCAGCAAGCTCTCTATCATTTTTGGCTTTCAGGTCAATTAGCTCTTTATCTTTTTTGGTAAGATGTACTTGTAATAAATTTTTAAGATTTGCTTCTGCTAGTTTAACAGCATTTTCTTTTTCTCTTTCAGCAAGATTTAAACGTTTTTGTAATTCTTCTTCGAATTGATGATCTCTCACTTGCTTTAATATATCAGCAAAACCAGCCTCATCTACTTTAAAAACCTTTTTGCAATTTGGGCAAATTATGTCGTTCATTTGAATTGAGTGTTACGTGTTGTTGTTTGTAATTTTTGTAATGAAGGGCAACGGCTGACAGATACGCGAAGGGCGGGACTTTTACCACAAAACTTGATTTGAAAAACTAAACTTCCATAAAACCGTCTTTGGAACACGAAACCACGCCTTTTGGGTAGGTGCTGTTATAGCCAGTGGTTCTTGTTCATCATCCTTGCAAATCATATCAATATTGAGTTTCTCTGTATAGAGTGTAACCTGTGCGATGGATTGATTAAAATAGTTCCCCTTTAAAATTTTTGAACGGAGTTTCTAAATCAAGTAATTCTATCTCAAAACTTTTCGATGTCTGTATTGGTGCAATAATTTGACTGAATGATTTGCGATCCTTGGTAATATAGCCTTGAATATTTCTATTGAACAATTGTGCTATCAATTTGCAATCATCCTTTATCACATTCCTTTCAATGTTTGCAACCTGTTCTTTATGATTTAGCAATATTGAATGAAATTCGCCTGCTGTTTTACCATCGAAAAAGTCAAAAGGTATAATCTTTACAAACTCCAAAGGCAGATTAGCAGGGTCGTCTTTTACGGAGTATTCAGCGACAACTATTGAAGAAAGGAAAATCTCAATTTTCTTTTCCAAGAAATATTTAAAATAGTCTTTTGCGTTTTGATGTAAATAATCATTGCTTTTGAGTAGGCGTATGCAAAAAGATGTGTCGAGTAAAATGCTATCCATTTGCACCTCCTCTAATTTGTTTGAGCCAGTTATCTACATTAGGTATTGCATTCCACTTTATAGATGCTCTTTCAATTAGCAAATCCAATTTGTGCTCGTCATAGTTTGGATTGTACGTTATGTAATCAATTAATTTTAGGTCAAAAGGTTTTCCGTCAGCAAGGTTTTGTTTGCCTTTCGCTCTGACTCCATAAACTTTAAATAAGCGTTTTTCGCCCTCCAAAAGCTGTTGCTCCGAAGCACTAACAACTAATTTTCCATACTCCTTTGTCAAAAGATGAAAGTTAGGATTGTTTCCTCCTTCTTCATTTATTTTCCCATATAAAACAAACTCTGTTTCAATATAATTAGCTGCAATTTTGAAGTAAGATGTGTCCTTATTGATTTTTAGGATTGGTTCTTTTGCAGATGAGCTAAAAAAAGAAATTTCTAAATTTTTCTCAGCTGCTCTCCGTTGAAATTTATCAATAATTTCTGCTCTTTTATTATCCAGAAAGTCAATATTTCCTCTGGTGTTAATTTCGGTGCTTAAACCATTAAATAACAGAACGCCTGAAATGGGTAGATAAAATAAATTGCGTGCGGAGCCTTCTTCGATTTTGTAGGATATATGCGGACGTTCAGTCTTTTCACCTCTTGTTGGATATAAGAAAGTTTCCACATCGCTGATGATTTCTTTTATCTCAGCAATGTCAATATCAATGGGTTTTAGTGGCTTATTGCCAACCTTACCATCAATTTTAACCTCTATATATCCTTGTTCTTCCACAATGCAAATTTACAAATTTTAAAGTTATAGTTAAGGAATTTCCTTTATTCCCAATCCTTAATGATTTTTCTCTTTATTTTAATGTTTAAATTTTGGTCGGTATGTTGTTCTTGTGTAAGATCTTCCTACCATTGCCCATAACGATTAAGCTAAAAAATGTGCGGCATTAAACGCGCAAAACTACCCTAACCGATAAACTGAATTAAATGTGATGAACTTCTCGCAATTTTATAACAATAAATTTATACCCCTGAAAAGATAAAATTGCTTTTTTAAAATTATCGGTCAGTTCTTGAATACATTGTTCTCTTTCGTCAATTTTTAAATTACTTTGTATAAGCGTCCAAATCAAATCTCCATTTTGGAAAGTCTTTATCAGCTTCTGAATAGAGATGTTGTATCCTTAAAACCAAATCATCTGTATTTTTTATATATTCATTCTTACCACCTGTCCTGAGAGAATCAATTCGTTCTTCTATCTTCTTAAAATCCTCAGACAATGATGCCACATTCTTAACTATTTGCCAAATGTAAGTTGCTTCTTTCGTATCGAGTGTTTCCCATACGAAAAAATTCTTTTCTTCCCCTTCTAAGAAAAAAATAAAGGAATATGGTTTAAATAAATAATGTATTTTATAAGATAAGGATTGTTTGGATGAAAGGTACTTTAAGTGATTATAATGCTTCTTATTTTCAATAGATAAAATATCATCTAATAATTGATTGTGATCTTCTGGATAAAAAGCATTAGCATTAATTTCTTTATTATCTGTTAATTCAAATATTTTATCAATTGTATAGGAAGACTTTGCTAAAGACTTCTTTCTTATAATTTTCTTTATAAAGCTTATTCTAATTGCATCAATTATGTTTTCATCAATTCTTGCGATATCTGATGAAGATACAATCATATCTTTTACATGTGGAAAAGTCACTTGATTTTTTGCTTTTATTTCAACTTTTATTTCCTTTATTCCTAAAGTATTTTGAAAATAATCTTTTATAGAATCAAACTCCTTATGTATATATGCATTAATAATTACAAGCTCTAAAGATTGACCTACCTGCCAAAACCACTTACTGAAAACAACTTTACCTTCTTTAAATTTAATATCATTAAAATCTACTAAAAAAGTTTCAAAAAATGGTTTTTCTTCAATTTCTATTTCTGCATGCGGATCATTGCTATTACTAATATTTCCATTATATACTTTTTTAGGAGCACCTGATTGGGATTTGTAGTCCCATACTCTAAATTCGTTAGTCAATAACACGTATAAATCATCACTAATAACCGCCATCGGATTGTTTTCTATTACATACCCTTTAGTTTTAAGAAACTCAATGATTGTGCTTACTTTAGTCTTTAGTTCTTTAATATCCACACATTATGTGTTTATACCAAATTTAGTAATTCAATTTAACTTTCAATATTTTAAATTCTATCTGAATATGTAATTAAGGTCTACTAATTTTAAAATTCCTTGGATAAAAAAAGTGAAGATATACACGCTTAAAGGCTAGCTATTATCCATTCCATTTTATTAATCCAAAAATTCTTTAATTTTCAAAAGCATATCTTTTGCATTTTGGTTGGTTGGGTCTAATTCTAAAGATTTTAAATAATCGTTTTTTGCTAACAAATATTCTTTATTATTTAAATAACCTTCTCCACGGCTATCGTATACATTTGCTGAATTTGGAAACGCTTCCACATTCAAATTAAAAATTTTAATTGCTGATGCTATTTTTGCATCTTTTAAAAGTTCATAGCCAAGCTCATTAAGTTCATTTTCATCAGAAAAATCGTATTCATTATTCTTATTCTTTTTAAGGCTTTTATACAATTCGATTCCTTTGTTAATATCCTTATCACATTCTTTTCTTATCGCTAAAAAAACAGATTCCTTTTTAGGTTTTAAAGGGTATTTTTTCCAATTATTTATACTGGCTATACTAGAAACGACTTCATCTACCATATTCATATTAATACCATTGGTCATTACTACAATTCCGTTTCCATCTTCCACACTTCCTTCATAAGCACAAACAAAACCCTCATTTCGCCCACCGTGCCCAAAATATTTCGCTCCATCAGCTTCGCGCACAAATACTCCGAAATTATTATTTATCCTCTTTGCAGACATTTCTTTAGATAGCACTTTATTTGATTTGCCTAATAAAGACAATTGAGTTTCGATGATGTATTTTGCTAAATCTGCTGGGTTGGTCCATAAACCAGCTGCTGCCTTTTCGGGATAGATGTAATAGTTTCCTGCAACCTTTTTATTGTTATTATATCCTGTTGCCAGTATTTTTTCTTTTTCTTTAGCAGGAGGTTGATTAAACGAACTGCTGCTCATTCCCAACGGGGTTAAAACATTTTTCATCATGTAATCTTCATACTTTTCTCCGGTTGTATTCTCAAGAATTAATTGGGTAATGGTAATTCCACCACCCGAATATTGAACTTTTAATCCTGGTTCGAATACCGACCGAACTGCATTTGAGTTAGCAGGTTTTATCCCATCAAGCGTTTGTATAGTTGTTGGCAATTCCACTCCCTTTTCATAACCTGCGAACCCTCCTACTGACAAACCTGCCCGGTGGCTTAATAATTCTGCAATGGTGATTTTTTTATCTTTTGAAGTGGAATCGTATGGGAATTTCCAGTCTTTTAAATAATTGTTGATATCATCATCTAGCCCTAATTTCCCTTCTTCCACCAATTTTAAAATACCTAAACTATTGATGGATTTACTTATGGATGCGGCTTGAAAAAGAGTTTGCGTGGTTGCTAATTTTTTTTCACTTATATCTGCGTAGCCGTATGCCTTTATCCATTCTACTTTATAATCTTTAATAACAGCAATACTTACTGCGTTAACATTGTTAAGCTCCATGCGTTCTTTTAATGTCCACTTTTTGCTTTTAGTTGTATCCCAATGGTTTAAATCGTTCTCGAATAAATGTATCTTCTCATTTACTGTTTGTGCAAAAGTGTTTAATGATAAAAGGAGGAGGAGGATTAACGGTATTTTTTTCATTTATTTTATTTTTTATTATTTTTTATATGCTTCTGCAAGCGACCTCTTAAAACATGAGGCTGTGCTGAACCCCACAGCTCTACAAATGCTTCGATAAAATGTAATAATTCTATGGAACTTTTAATATTATTAATTTTCCAAGCGTTAACATCACATTCTTTATTGCAAGTAAAGTTTTTCAGTTTTCTTTTTGAAATATATGCAAGTTTTTATTCTCCGCAAATAATGCGGCTATTATAGGTCATATTCTCCGCAAATTAGGCACGGTTTATTATCGTTAATTGCTGCATTCGTTGTTTTTATTAAGGGTGGGATATGTGACTATGTTGCATATACTTCAACTAAATATAATAATTCTGTGGGGGGCTTTGCGACAGGCAGAGGTAAAATTACGTTTCAAATTTAACTTTATGTCGCCTGACGCAAAATCCTAATTAGTAGCTTTATTGCTTAATTATTTTTTTAGTGACTTCTCCATCTTTGGTTACAATACGAGCCAAATACAACCCTTTAGGTTGATTGGATAAGTCAACAGAATAATTTCTGTTGTAGCCAGAATGAATAGAAATAATTTTACCTAACGTATTATAAACAGATACGGAAAGGTTTATTAAGTCTGGGTTTTCAATATGAAGTACCTCGTTAACCGGATTGGGGTAAACAGAAATATTTTGTAATAATTTTTCACTTAAGCCAACTACCCCAAGATATACCTTCTTGTAAAATTGGTCATTTGCAACAATGGTATCAGTCAATTGATTTGGATGGCTGGTATAAATGCATAGATTTACATTGATGGTGTCTTTGAAGAAATTAATATTTTTGTCCACCCTTCCAAGGTCTATCCAAACAGAATCATTGGGAGCAAGGTTTAAATTTGAAAATTCTTTTGTATAAAAGAACTCTGAGCAAATTGCATAGGGTGTAATCAGGTGATTAATACGACAACTATTCAACACCTTATTTCCATAATTTTTAACCAGCACTCTTGCCCATATTTGGTATTGATAAACTCCTAATGGACCTTGTGGTTCAGTAGTTGATTTGGTTACATCGATATCAATAACTCCAATATCGGTATTGTTAACAGCAACGTTTTGGGTTGACTTTAATGAATAATCCAAAAACCGGATTGCGTGGTGTAAGGTAATAGGGTAATCAATAGCTACAGAAAAATGTGATTCACTAAAGTCTACATATGAATCAATATTTAAAGTAATGGATATAGAAATTGTATTTTGAAGTTTTAATTGTTTGTCCAGTTCCAATATTGTTTGTTCGTTAACACCATTGCTAATAAACCGAATTTTATTAGTTGTAACTTTCATGTTGGAATACAGGGAATAACTTGTAACATCAGCACCTTGCAGTACTTTTAGGTTTTTATCAAAAATAAATACACTATCCGCGGTGAGTACGTACAGCGTATCGTTTAATGACATTACATTCTGAAGGGTTGTGTTAGTTATATGATTATACACACTATTTCCATTAGTATCAAACGCAGAAAGTGAATCTCCTTTATAAGCTATAAATTTATATCCTGTTATTCCACAAAAGCCACTAAGTTGAGATTGATTTATTTTAACACTATCCTTAAGTAAACCATTGTTATTGAAAGTATAAACATATGACCTTGACGTGTTATCGATATAGTTAACTAATACTTCATTATTTTTATTTAAAGATAACCCTGTTAAATAGGTTTTGATATTGCACGTTTTATTTAGCCATGAATGAGTCCAAATTACTTTTCCAGCAGAATCAAATTTCTGTATAAACCAAAAACATTCTTGCCGAAGATCACAAACTGGTAATCCATAGCCTAAAATATAGACTCCTCCCTCTTCAGAAGGTTTCATCTCATATACTTCAGTGTAATCTGCTGGTAGTGGAGTAATGCGAGAATTCCATATAATAGCTCCAGCCGTATCTATTTTATATAATGTAGAAGTAGATAAAGAACTGGTGTCTTTTTGGAATTTAATTAAATATGAAAAATCACCAACACAAAATACTGCTTTCGCATATTGATCATAGTTGTCATTAAATCCTAGCTCGGCATTTAAGCCTTGAGAGTGTCCTGTGAAAGAAATAATAAACAATAATAAAATAAGTAATTTAGATTTCATAGAATGGTTTTTCAATTATTATTAATCATTAGAATTTGGGCTATTAAAAGCGCCTAATACCTATTTAAACATAGTTTATTGTTTAGCGTTTATTCTTTCTGCTTAATACTACAGGGTTATATTGTACTAATTTTATTCCCATATCGTCAGCTATTTCTTTTGCTTTTTGGATAGCTTTATCTTCGCCCTTTTCAATTTTTATTAAAATTTTCTCTTTATGAGTTTGATTAAGTAAGTAAATATCGAATGTCTTTTCGCTATACGAAACCGATCTGTTAGATCTGCTATTCGTTGTATATATCTTGTTACTTTTAAATATGCAAATGAAGGGAAATACTGTCAAATCTTTTGTTGCCCCTTTTTTGAAACCAAAATAAGAAGTGTATTGTCTTATTGTTTTGTTTTTAATATTAATTTCAATTCCTAAATACGTAAAACACACAAAGCCGCCTACTAATGCAACTAAAATCCCTACAAGATGTCCGCTTAATAAACCGATAAGTCCAAGAGCTAAAAATAAATATCCACCAATTAATGCAGAAGTTGGGAAAGCAAGTCCTAAATAATTATTAATTATTTTCGGTGTTCGGTTTACTATTTTGTCTTGCGTAATATCGTTCATTAAATTGTGCTTAAAATATATTTACGATGGATTTAATATAGCAAAAAATAATTCAACCAATCTAATAATTCTATTGTTTCTTCAATTCTTTTTTAATACGTAATTAGGGTTTACGAATAAAAAAAAGAAAGCCTCGTTTTTTAAAACTGTTAAAGGTTTTCTATTTTCTGGTGTTGTTTAAATAAAAAGGAATCGAGATACAACACAAAGTTTACAAATTAGGCGATAGGGTGTAATTATAATAAAACAGAGGAATATATTTTGGAAAAAATATCGTCAAAATATTAACTCATAGAATTATTGCTATCGAACGAATAGAATTTAGAATGCATCTTTTCGCAAGAAGTTAAGAAAATATTTATTTATTTTTGGTTGTTTAACCCGCATTTAGTGGTTTATGTCTGGTAGCTGGAATTTTCGAATTTGTAGCACACCCACTCATAAGCGTAATTATAAAAAGTAAGAATATTATTTTTTTCATAAGTAATGCATTTTTAAAAAAATTATCAATAACATGCGGCAATATTGCATTGAACATAGTCGCAAATTCTTTGATCAAATGTAATAATTCTATATGGTTTTTTATTCTTTTTAAAGAATAATTTGGGTTTAATAATAATCTTTAAAATTCCAAATATTATTAAATACGCAGAAATGAATAAAAAAGATACACTTGTTTTTAAACCTGTTAATAATTTGCTATTTTATGTATTACTTTTATGTAAAAAATTAGTAATCTACCCTTTTATTCTATCTGTAAATAGAGTTCTTTTTTAGGCTCGTCCATTCTTTATTTTGTTGGTGGAGTAGTGTACTTTCCAAGTTTATATGCGCTGTCCAAGTTTATAGGTGAAACTAAAAAGACCGTTTGTAGAATTTGTTTTAATAGTACCATTATTATCAATAGGATAAGCACTAATATTATATAGTCCAAGATTATTTCTAATCTCAAATGATACTGCTAAATTTTTATTAAGGGGAACGGAAAGCCCAAGTCCTGTTGAAATGCCAGTGTCAAATCGTTTGTCAGATGCGGTGTAGTCACCTATAAACGTAAGTATATTGTCTCCTTTAACAACCACTCTATCCCTAAGTAAATACCCAAAATAAGGCCCAGCATTTATAAAGTATTGAATTTTATTACCAAACGTAGCACGAACAAGAACGGGAAGTGTCAAATAGTCAATGCTGGAGCATGCGGTAAGTTCGCCAATTGAGGTTCCGTTATTGTCGGTAGCTGGTGCAGTGAATTTACCTCCCTTTCTTTCAAAAGCAACGTTTGTGCGCAAGGAAATTACATTTTTAAAATTAAATTGAAAAAAAAGACCACCAGAAAAACCAATAGCCGATTTCTGATGATTGTCGATAACCTTACTACCTCGTAAAAAGATTAAACTAGGGCCTCCATCAACACCTATGTAAAACTTATTTGTTTGTCCGTAAGTTGTTAGCCCAAACGTTAAGAGGAGTATTGCAAAAAAAAGAGATTTGCTATTTTTCATTTTAGATTATTTTATGAGTTACTGTTCTTGTTTACTTGGAAGCCCCACAATTTTAAGGTGACATGCAGCTATATTGCACTCAAGCTTGTCGCCAATTTTTTAATCACATTTAATAATTCCACTGGCTTTTACTTTTTTAAATTTTCACTTAACACTTAACGTCGATTTAATAATAAACCTTAGATTCTTAATATTATTATAAACACAGCGATGAATAAAAAAAATGATCATTATTAATAAACCTAACATCTGGTTTACTATTTACGAGGTTTGCTTCTGCAAAAAAATAAATACACCGAACAAGTATTGTTAATCAAGAAAATACTTTTATGAAAGCACAATATTATAACGATTTGGCAGACAAGTATTTACGTTGCCTGAATGAAAATCAGAAGGTATTTTATTGCTATCTATGCGCAGATACTTCGGCGGTTGAAGATCCTGTTGGTAGCGATATATTGAAAGGTAAAGAAACGTTGCAAAAATTTTACTCTAGCGTGATAACTATTGGCCTAAAACTTAAGCACGTTGCCCAAGTGCGTGTTGCTGACACTGAAATACCTTCCCATTTCCAATTAATAATGAATTATACTGGCACACCAAAATATCACTAATCTGTGCTATGATGGGCATGAAAATTATGTCCATACACACTTTCTGGGGCAACAAGTTGTAACGCATTAACTGAATAATATTAGGTTAATAAATCTTGAAGCGTAAAATCAGGATCCATTACTTCTTCGATTATTTTAGTGGAATGATAAAAATCTTCAGGCGTTGATGGATAATAGGTTCTTACAATTCCTTTACCCAAGTAATAACCAATTCTAGCGTCTCTGGTAGGTGTTACTCCTAAAAGTAAATCAATAGCAGTATCTGCCACCGCTTCTACTTTCACAGCCTCTTTTACATAATTAGCTTTTACAGCATCCATCATTTTTTCGGTAGCAACTGAGTTGGGGTATAATCTGTATAGCTTCACATTTTGAATGCCTTCTTTTTGCAACACTTTATCAATATGAAATAGGGCAGCAGCAAGCCCCATTTTAGCAACACCATAACCAAGACAATCATTCAATACTTCAAGTGCAGCCTGAGAAACAACAGTTAATATTCCTAAATTATTATTTTTCTCCTCTTTAAACCTACCGGCTAAATAGTGTGCTATTTCATAAGGCGCCTTCATGTCAAATTCTATCAGTTTCCAAATATCTGAAAATGGGGTATCTAATGAATGACCTTGCCAAGTTCCGGCATTGTTAACAAATATATCAAGTCGGCCATTGTCTTTGTAAACACCCTCAATTACCTCTTTCATTGCAGTTATATTGGTAATATCCGCAGGTCTGATATCTACTTTGCCACCTTGTTTTAGTATTTTCTCTTTTGCAATCTGTAATTTTTTTATTGTTCTGGCTACTAAATAAACATGAACTCCTTTAGAAGCTAATGCTGAAGCGATACCAAAACCAATCCCTTCACTCCCACCAGTTATTATTGCTATTTTACTTTTTAACATCGTGGTTTGTTTTTAATGGTGTGTAATATAAATTAGCTTATTTTAATTTAGTCCGCTAACAACTAACTTACCCTTACATGTCTTGTTTCCGTTTTCTTTAATACATCTAAAACTTGGTAAAAAGGATATTCTTTTCTATTACAATATTAATTCCATCTTTTAAAATTGCACTTAGAATGTCAACTACTTTTTTTGCGTATGCGCTTAATTTTCCACTTATTTTGCAACAATGCCTCACTTTAATTTATTGATAATAGCTCAATACGTTTTATGCAACTTATCTGCATTATGGCTTTAATCCAAACTTACTATTTTTTTTGCTTTATCACAGAGAAATATAGATTTACCAACGAATTATTAATTTAGTAAAATTGAAGGACCAATTGGAAATTTTGGAGGTGAAAGAATTTATCAAAAAAATTAATTGACCTAAAAAGAAAAATTTAGTAATCTGATAGTGTTTATTCGCTTTGCTCAAACGATCAAAAGACGGTTTTATGGCGATTTAAGCTATTGCAAAAATTTTATGATTGATCAAAATTTAAAATTGCATGTTTATATTACCTTCAACCATCAATGTTAGTAAAATTTCCCATATAATTTATAAGCGTTTCATTACATTTTCAGTAAGTCTATCGCACCTGTTAAATCCAAATTCAAAAACATTTTTATCATGTGTTACTTCGAGAAGTTTTTCTTTTAGCATTTCTTTTGAACGATGTAAACGTACTTTTACATTGGCTACTGATAAATCTAGAGTAACTGAAATCTCTTTTAGGCTCATTTCTTCTAGTTCTTTCATCACATAAACCGCTTTATATTTCGCCTCCAAGTGATCAATGGCACTCTCCAACAATCTTTTTGCTTCGTTCTGCATCATCTTATCTTGTGGATTTAATTGTTTATGATCTGGAATTTCTAAAATTGTGTTAGCTTTAAAATTAGGTGATTGTTCATTTAAATGATAGAACTTTCCTTTTTCTTTCAATCGAGCCAAGGATTCGTTTATACCAATACGAATAAACCAAGTAGAAAACGTAGATTCTAAATTAAACTGATACAGTTTAGTATATGCTTTAACATAAGTATCTTGCATTACATCTTCAATTTCTGCTTCATCTTTGATATAACTTCTAATAATTCGATATATTTTTTGATTATTTCTTCTTACTAAAATTTCATAAAGTTCCTTTTCGCCAGCTAATATGCGCTTTATGACATCACGTTCGTTAATTTTATGATTATTATAATCATTAATGGTTATTTCCTTCATTTTTTTGCATTTTAGTATTAGATCGAAAAGTGTTAATAAAGTTACAAGATTTTGTATCCTTTTTTTTAATTTGCACTCAAAAGGCAGTAACCTATTTATAAACTTGAACTCAGTTAATTATACAAAGAATCGAATCAAAAGATTTTAGATTTTTTTTCGATCAGATTAAAAGGTTGTATTGGCGAGGCAGTCGTCCCCGAAAATAATGAACCGCCAGTTTCGTGGCGATAAGGCATATCGATTTTTAGTAAAAAACGAAAACTGAAGGTAATTTTTCGTGGTCACTTTTTCTTTACTTTCTTTTTGAATGAAAAGAAAGTAAAATAATATTGAAACCTCGATTTATAGATTAATTGATTTATAAAAAAATTACCAATCTTTTACTGATAACAGCAAAGATTGGTAATTTTTTAATTAGATTTTTTGTTACTTTTCAGCAACCAATTCGGCAGCTTCCACTTTGTTGCCACTTAATGCTTGTCTTATTTTTTGTTCAATTTCTTCTGTTAATTCTAGATTATCGCTAAATAAAGTTTTAACAGCATCGCGTCCTTGACCCAATTTCATATCTCCATAGCTAAACCAAGAGCCACTTTTTTTAATGATATTATGTTCTACTCCTAAATCTACAATCTCTCCTACTTTAGAAATCCCTTCGCCATACATGATATCAAATTCTGCTTGACGAAATGGCGGTGCTACTTTATTTTTAACCACTTTTACACGAGTACGGTTACCAACTACAGTATCCCCTTCTTTAATTTGTCCTATTCTGCGAATATCCAAACGTACCGAAGCATAAAATTTTAAAGCGTTACCGCCAGTTGTTGTTTCTGGGTTACCGAACATCACCCCAATTTTTTCACGTAATTGGTTAATAAAGATGCAGCAACAACCTGTTTTATTAATGGTACCTGTTAGTTTACGCAAGGCTTGTGACATTAAACGTGCTTGTAAACCCATTTTAGAATCGCCCATTTCACCTTCAATTTCGCTTTTAGGAGTTAATGCTGCAACGGAGTCAATTACAATAATATCAATAGCCCCCGAGCGAATTAAATTTTCGGTAATTTCTAATGCTTGCTCTCCATTATCTGGTTGAGAGATTAATAAATTTTCGGTATCAATACCTAACTTCTCCGCATAACCACGATCAAATGCGTGTTCTGCATCTATAAATGCAGCAATTCCGCCTGCTTTTTGCACAGAAGCAATAGCATGCAAGGTAAGTGTTGTTTTACCGGATGATTCTGGTCCGTAAATTTCTATTACCCTACCTTTTGGTAAACCACCTATTCCTAAAGCGATATCTAAAGATAAAGATCCAGTAGGGATTACCTCTACACTTTCAACAGGAGCATCACCCATTTTCATTATCGCTCCCTTACCATACGTTTTCTCTAATTTATCGAGCGTAAGTTGCAATGCTTTAAATTTTTCTTTATTTAAATTATCCTTAGCACTAGCCGCTTTTGTTTCTTTTGTTTCTTTACTCATTTTTATTTAGGTATTTAGATGTTACTTTTTAGCTTTAAAGTTTAGGAATGTTAAAGAGATTTTAAAAATAGCTGCTCAAAATTCAAAAACTACTACCTACCAAAATTAACCTTATTTACTATTAATTTTGATCACGATAAATGTTTTTTATTAACAAATCAATTTTATAAGTAAAGGTAATTACATTTTTTTCTCATTATTTTGAAAATACTTGCACCACTGTGTTAATGGGCAAATTTCGCATTTTGGGGTGCGTGCTAAACAAATATAACGACCGTGTAAAATTAACCAATGATGGGCAATGGCCACTTTACTTTTAGGAATATATTTTATAAGTTGTTTTTCTGTTTCCAAGGGTGTTTTAGAGTTCGTTGTTAAACCCAATCGGTTGGATACTCTAAACACATGCGTATCAACAGCCATTGCTGGTTTATCAAACACCACCGATGCAATAACATTGGCCGTTTTACGCCCCACCCCAGGGAGCTTCTGTAATTGGTCTACGTCAGATGGCATTACACCTTTAAAATCATTTACGAGCATACTGGCCATACCTACTAGGTGTTTCGCTTTATTATTTGGATAGCTGATACTTCGAATGTATCGAAAAACCTCATCACTAGTCGCTACCGCCATTACTTCGGGCGTTGGGAACGACTCAAATAAGGCGGGCGTAACCATATTAACGCGCTTATCGGTACATTGTGCGGACAGAATTACAGCAACTAGTAATTGATACGGATTTTTATAATGAAGTTCCGTTTCAGCAATCGGTTGATGGGTGGTAAAATAATCTATTATTTTTTCGTAACGTTCTTTTTTAGTCATGACACAAGGCTTGCCTTTTTATCTTTTTAGAAAAGAGGTAAGAACAATGGTTTATTTTTCTTTATATTCTTTAATAATTCCACAATTCTATTAATTGATTTTCGAACCTGTTTTTTGGCAAAAAGTTAGTTTCTAAATCTACATTCATTGGTACTGGTGTATCTAAGCTAGCAGCGCGCATTACTGGCGCATCTAAATTCTCGAAACAATCCATGGAAATGGTTGCCGCTAATTCTGCTCCAAAACCGCCAATAAAGGTATCTTCATGTAAAACAATTGCCTTACCTGTTTTATTTACAGAGTTAATTACTGCTTCTTTATCGTAAGGCAATAAGGTTCGTAAATCAATTAGGTCTGCTTTTATTTGCGGGTTTTTATCTAATACTTCTATTGCCCAGTGAACTCCCAAACCATAGGTAATGATGGTTAAATCGCTTCCTTCTCTTACAAAATTTGCTACTCCGAAAGCTATCGTATAATAATCATCTGCTACTTCTTCTGTAATGCTTCTGTACAATGCTTTGTGTTCAAAAAACATAACCGGGTTAGGATCTTCAAATGCAGTAAGCAGCAAACCTTTTGCATCTGCTGGAAATGCAGGATAAACTACTTTTAAGCCGGGAGTATGAATGAACCAAGCCTCATTACTTTGGGAATGAAATGGACCAGCAGCTACTCCAGCACCAGTGGGCATTCTAACCACAACATCAGCATGTTGCCCCCAACGGTAATGCGATTTTGCTAAATTGTTTACTATTTGATTAAATCCTTCGGTAACAAAATCGGCAAACTGCATTTCTACCATCGATTTCATACCGTTTATAGATAAACCAAAACCTGCCCCAATAATGGCCGATTCGCATAAAGGCGTATTACGCACCCGTTCTTTTCCGAATTCTTCTACAAAACCTTCAGTTATTTTAAATACCCCTCCATAATCTGCTATATCCTGCCCCATTAAAACGAGGGTGCTATGTTTGCGCATTGCCAATCTTAATGCATCACTAATAGCATCGATAAAACGTTTTTCTGTTTTTTTTCCAGTTGGTTTTATTTCATCGACAATGAATGGTGCATATATATCTTTTAATTCGATAGCCGTATTTGGTGGAGGCAATGTTTCATTAAACGCCATTTCCAGTCCTTCATTAATAGTCTGTTTTATTTCTGCTCTAAAACTATCAATCATCTCTTCCGTTAATACACCTTCTTCTAATAAATATTTTTGGAAGATATTTAGCGGATCTTTTTTACTCCATTTATCAAACAATTCTGGGGGCACATATTTGGTACCTGAAGCTTCTTCATGCCCTCTCATTCTAAATGTCATTAACTCTAATAATACGGGATGTGGTTTTTTACGGATTGATTCCGCTATCTTTCTAACCGTATCATATACTTCCAATACATTGTTGCCATCAACTTGTATCGCTTCAATTCCATAGCCAATGCCTTTATCTATAAATTGTTTGCAATGAAACTGCTCATTACTAGGGGTAGATAAGCCGTATCCATTATTTTCAATAGCAAAAATTACGGGTAAATTCCATACCGCTGCTACGTTTAATGCTTCGTGAAAATCGCCTTCACTCGCCCCACCATCACCAGTATAAACCGCTGTTACCTGATTATTTTTTTTTAGTAAATTACCTAAAGCTATACCATCTGCCACCCCTAACTGAGGGCCAAGATGAGAAATCATCCCTATAATTTTAAATTCTTGTGTGCCAAAGTGAAACGAACGATCGCGCCCTTTTGTAAAACCACTTGGTTTGCCTTGGAATTGAGAAAACAAACGATTAAAGGGGATATTGCGGGAGGTAAATACACCTAAGTTGCGATGCATGGGTAAAATATATTCCGCTTGATCCAATGCCATTGCTAAACCTACGGAACCAGCTTCCTGCCCGATACCACTAAACCATTTCGATATTTTTCCTTGTCGAAGTAATAACAACATTTTTTCTTCAATCATACGAGGCTTCAGAAGACCTATGTATAAAGCAATTAACGTGTTATCACTATACTTTTTTCTATCATATCGGATAGCACTATCAGAAGTAATCATAAGAAATTAAATTACAAGTTCTATAAAAACAAATTTATTAAAATAAGCCTTCGAAATGTATAATAATAATTGTAATTTTGATAATACTATCAATAGCGACATAGACCTATGATACAACAAATTATTATTTATATACTTTTAGTGCTTGCTTGTGTGTACATATTTTATATTATATACAGAAGCCTAAAAAAAGAAAGTGCATGTGGTAGCTGTTCTATCATGAAAGCAGCAAAAGAAAGTATTGCCGAAAAACAACGCCAAGAGCAACTACCAATTAAATAATTCTGCTATCATTAATTTTGCCCAAGGTTGTTTGGCAAAATCCTTTTCTAATTTTAATTTTAGCTCCTTATTCGTATATATTTTATTCTTCTTTTTTTTAGGTATTAATACTATCATATCAGGTTTTGACACTTCCACTGCTTTTGCAAAATAAATAACACCGCCATCTTCCGTTGCTAATCCTAAAACAGCACCTGGCAAACCATAAAAACTTTCGGGGCCTACACTCGGTATAATATCATCTGTATACCATGCATAAATACGTGTACTATCATTCTTTTCATAAATAACCTTTTTACAATCATAGCCACTTATTATGCGCCTACTATCGGTAAGTTTCCATTTGCGAACGGTAAGCGAATCTTCTACATATACCTTTTCACCCCAAATACTTTTAATGGACAATTGTTGCTGTGTATTAAAATTTACATACACGGTATTTTTAGTAGTAGCCCAACTTTGTTTTTCTTTTAAATTACTTTCCTGCGGTTGGTAAACCGAAGCGGTATCATTAAAATATAATTCGAAAATATCTATTTTATTTTTCTCTTCCTCCTTAATCCATTCTCTCACACTTCTATCTTTATATTTTTTATATAAATTTGTTTTACGTTCATACGTAATTTTACCATAATTAACTTGCGCATCTAATGGGCTATTAGCAAGGCTCAGAAATAGCATAAATATTATAAATAAAATAGATTTATAATAAATCATTTTCTTTTGTTTTAGCGCTATTAAACTTATAAACCAACTTTAATAAAAAGTAACGGCTAATTACATTCGTTTTACTATCTATAATTACATTATCTTGTATTTCTCTATTGGTATTAATATTTTGGTTTAGTATATCATTACCTACAACGGAAACAACTAAATCTTCTGTTTTAAAAAATGTTTTATTGATACTTGCATTTAGCAAAACATAATTAATATTATATCCAACGGCTCTTTTGTTATTAATAACATAAGTAACATCGGTATCAATAGAAAATTTAAGTGGTAACTTTAAGAAAAGCGAGGCCGTAATTTTATGCTGGCTATAAGGTTTATTGAGGGTTTTATTAAGTGATGAAACAGGTGCATTATAGGTATAATCATACGTTACATTAAATTGCAGTGTATCGATATCAATTTCTAACCTCAATGCTGGTGTAAGACTTAAATTTTTAGTTATATTTTTTTGATAATTGATGAAACTAGGAGAAACATTGTAAAAAGCACCAAGATTAGGAAAAATTTTAAATACTCGGCTAAAAAAAGAGATTCCACCACCTGCATTTAATGATGCATTGTAATTGCCGTTGCTATTAATTGTTTTTATAATACTACGACCAATACTATCATAGTAGATTTCATTGGTAAAAGCCTTTCTCATATCTGTAATAACGCCATTTATCCAAATATGATTATCAGACAAGGCTTTATAAATTCCATAGCTAAAACGAAGTGATTGATTATAAGTGGGTAATAAATTAGGGTTTCCTATATTAATTTGATTGGGATTACTATTATCGGGTACGGATTGTAATTGATTGATAGAGGGCTGACTGGAGTAGGTTACATATCTAATATTGATGCGGGAATTATCCGTAGGTTTATACATATAGCTTACCGAAGGCAATACATTACTAACATTGTAGGCTATCTTTTTTTGAGTTGTTTCATTTAAGTTACGTGTAAAAATATTGTTGTAACGCCCTCCTATTTCCAAAGTTTGTTTTTTTATTTCATAAATAAATTTAATACCCATTCTATTGGTGATGCTATTATTTTTAAATTGGTTACTTAATAGCGAGTCAATGCCTGTAAATTCATTATTAATTAAATGGTATGATTGCCTGTCTTGCTTCATTGTACCATTGATATACAAGTAATCAAACTCTAATCTAACTTTTTGTGTAAGCGGTTCAACGTAAGTAAACAAAAGATTATGGGTTTGTGAAGCGGTACTGTTTATTTTTTGCTGATTAATGCTATCATTTTTTATCGATGCATTATAAAATGTATTGGTAGAGGCTAATACTCCTTTGGCATCTTTAGCCGTAATACTATAATTATAATTAGTTTTAAAAAGTCGGTCTTTTTTCTTGAATTTTTTAATCAATAATGCACTCGTATTTAGTTCATAACCATTGCTCTTACTGTTATTATTAAAATTGTTTTGATGTTGCTGGGTATTTTTCGCATCGGTATAAATGGTAGACTCGTAACTGGACATACTATTTTTATCAAATCGTAATTTAGGTTCAATTTCCAATGTGGTCAACGAATCTAACGTTTGTGTAATTTTTGTATTAATAAAATTATTTTGTATTTGTTGTATACTTATCCCTACATTATTATTACTGTAATTGGTATCGATTAAAAAATATTGTGAGCGAGTTGCTCTAAAAGCGGCTAATTTATTTGAATTAAAAGAATAATTCATTTTTAATTTTGTCTTTTTCCCCAACTGATCTGTATAATAGAAGCCTGACTTTAATGTTTGTGGTATACCTGCATTTTTTGCTACATTATCCATTGTAAAAATAGTTCTTCCGCCGTCGCTCCATGAACTGAGCTCATTATCTAAACCATATTTCATAGCATCTTGTATGTTAAATCCCGTTGAAGGAGTATTACTTGCTAACGCATACACGGATATTTTTTGAGATTCTTTAAATCGATTCATCAACAATTCTCCATTATAAAACTTCTGAAAATCACTCGCAGCAGATACTCTACTAAAATAGCCTTTTTTAAAATTCTCTTTTAATCTTAAATCCATTACTTGTATCTTCTCTTCTTCTCCCTCTTTGGCATTTTCATTTTTTTTCTCATATACCTTTACAGACTCTACCCCCTTGGCAACAATATTTTTAGTAGCATTGGTGGCATCGTTGCCAAAAAATTCATCGCCATCTACCAATACCTGATCTATCTTTTTACCTTGAGCCGTTATTTTACCATCTGCATTCACAGAAATTCCCGGTAATTTTTTAAGTAGGTCTTCTACTGTAGCATTTGGCTTTACTTTGAAAGAATCTGCAGCATATATGAGCGTATCACCTTTATAATAAACAGGATCTTTATAAGCATAAATAATCACTTCCTTCAATTGGGTGGTTTTAGGCGGCAAAATTACTTTACCAAATCCAAATTCATAATTAGTGGGTCTAGCGAATAGATAGTATGTTTGATCGCCGAACCCCTTGTTCGAGATACTCACTTTAACTGTGTCTATTGGTAAATGAGAAAATTCAAAATATCCATTTGCGTCGCTTCGTTTGTAGGCTAATAATATAGAGTCGTTGATACGGGATACCGTAATAACAGCATTTTTTATGGGTAGGTTTAAAGCGGTATCTGTAATAGTACCACTAATATGCATATTTTGAGAAGTTCCTACTTTAAAAACCAAACACAATATAATTAAACTGGTTATATTTAACTTTATTAAACGTTGAACGATCATCTTCTTAACTACCTATCATCATAAATTAATATTTGTTACTACCTTAAATTTGTATTTTTTTGATGGTTGAATGCATTACTAAATTAAAAAAGGAACACCTTTGAGAGGTTGTTCCTTTTTTATAAAAAGAGAAAGAGAAATTACTTCTTTTTACCTTTAGATGCAGCTTCAGTAGAATCAGCAACTCTTTTCGCTTCCGCTTCTTTAGCAGCATTAAAAGCGTTAGTTGAGTCAGCCATTGCTTGTGCTTTTGAAGCCTCTTCAGCAGCTTTTGCAGATTCCACCGCAGCTATTGAATCTTGTGATGCTTTTTCTTTTGCAGCTTTTTCTGCAGCTGAAGGACCGCAAGCAACCAATGTAAACATGGAGGCTACGGCAACTAATGTAAAAATTTTTTTCATTTGTGTTTTAGTGATTTTTAATTAAAATTCGCTGCAAATGTATATTTATTTTTTAGTATCAAATAATTTTTTTGTTTTTTTTTAGAATATAATATGCGTTATAACTAATAAAAAAACGAGACTTAAAATTTAAGCCTCGTTTTTTTATGTAAGAAATTTTATTTTAACCTCTTCCTTGTCCTGGTTTTACCTCAACCTTTTTTGGTGTTTGTGGTTTTGTTTTACCTGGTTTTGATTTTGCAGATTCAATTGAATCAGTTACTCTTTTAGCTTCTGCTTCTTTCGCAGCATTAAAAGCATTGGTTGAATCAACCATTGATTGTGCTTTTGCAGCTTCTTCAGCAGCTTTTGCAGATTCTACTGCAGCAATTGAATCTTGTGTTGCTTTTTCTTTTGCAGCTTTTTCTGCAGCTGAAGGACCGCAAGATACCAATGCAAGCATGGCAGCTACGGCTACTAATGATAATGATTTTTTCATTGTTTTTTTATAGTTTTAATTGGTTAACCGGGTGCAAAATTAATTTTTTATTAAATAAAAGCAAATTATATGCTTTGAATTTTATTTTTTTATATTTGCGGCACAATTCTGGAGAAGAATTTAATTTAGTGACCAAATTAATAATATTTAAACCTTTTTAAAATTTAAACTAAAAACAAAAACATGATGAAAAAGCAATTATTAAGTATTACAGCTATAGTATTAACTGCTGGTGCATTAGTATTAACAGGATGTTCCAAAGATGACACAAAATCCCCTGTTGTAACAATTAAAGGAGCTGATCAAACTATTTCTTTACAAGCTAGATATACTGAACTAGGTGCAGATGCAACTGACGACAAAGATGGTACCTTAACTCCTGCAGTTTCTGGTGCGGTTAATACTGATAAAACAGGAATATATGTAATAACTTACACCGCTACTGATGCAGCTGGAAATTCCGGCACAGCGACAAGAAATGTTACAGTAGTAAATGATGCAGATAAAATGACTGGCAATTACACTTGCACCATTGCTGGAGTAACTCCATATACTTATGATCAAACAGTAACAGCATCAACCACTTTAAATAACAGAATTCTGTTTGGTAAATTTGGAAATTATATAAATAACACCAAAATTTATGCAGATGTAGTAGGTTCAACAATAACCCTACCTAGTCAAAAAGCAATTCAAGTTGGAAGTCCTGCGGCAGACAGAGATTTTTCAGGTACTGGTATTATAAACGGAAAAGATTTTGGTCTTGATTATACCGAAACCACTAATGGAACAGCTATTAATACAAAAGAAGCTTTTGTAAAAAAATAATTTGTTTTATTTCTTAAGAAAAAGCCCGAATATTCGGGCTTTTTCTATTTATAGGCTTTCTTTCTTACTTTTGCAGTGCATTTTCTAATGCAGTTCGTGTATGTTAAAAAAATATCCTAATTTATTTTTATTATTAAAGCATTTATTAAATGTTGCTGGTTTATACACTCTGTGCAGAATTTTGTTTTATGGTTTTAATTATTCTTATTTCTCTGCTTTAAGCCTTACACAGCTTTTCCCCTTATTTTACTATGCCTTGCGTTTCGATTTTTCTGTAATAATTCTTTCCAACAGTTTGTTTTTAATTTTATACTTAGCTCCCTTTAAAATAAGGGAACATAAACCCTATCGTTCCTTTCTAAAGGGTATATTTCTAATTGTTAACAGTATTGCTATGTTAGCAAATTGTGTGGATTTTATTTATTTTAAATTTACCCTAAAAAGAACAACCGCCAATGTGTTGAATTTTTTTAACGGTACTATGGGTAATGACCTGAGCACCTTATTACCCACTTTTTTTAGAGATTACTGGTATCTAATTATTATTTGGTTAATATTAGTTTGGATAATTTATTTTTTTTATCAAAAAATTGAAAAGAAAAGGATCTTTATTCCTTGGAATCATTTAAAATATTGGAGAGAGCGAATAGTTTTTTTATTGGCAATAGGGGTAGCTATCGTATTATACAGAGGTGGTTTTCAATTAAAACCCATTAGTACCATAGATGCAGGAAAATATACCAATGTTAAATACATTCCGCTTATTATAAGCACACCCTTTAGTATTATAAAAACCATTGATGTACCCGCTATTGATCCCACTATTTATTATACAGACAATGAAAAACTTAAACAACTATATAATCCGCGGCATTCGCCTTCTAAAGGTTCATTTAATAAGATGAATGTTTTTATAATTATACTCGAAAGTTTTTCGAAAGAATACATTGGCGCTTTAAATAATAAACCCAGTGGATATACCCCCTTCTTAGATTCGTTGATTACAGAAAGTTTAACATTTACAAATGCCTATTCGAATAATAAATCTTCCATAGAGGGCGTTCCCGCCGTTGTTGCGGGTATGCCTACCTGGATGAGTGAACCTTACATTACCTCTATCTACGGAAGTAACCAAATAAATAGTTTGGCGAATCTTCTTAAAACAGAAGGTTATTATACCGCTTTTTTTCATGGCGGAACTAATGGCACCATGGGTTTTGAAGCCTTTAGTAATTTAGTAGGATATGATGATTATTTTGGCCGTAAAGAGTATAATAATGAACAGGATTATGATGGGAATTGGGGGATTTGGGATGAAGAGTTTTTAAATTATGCAGCTAAAAAATTAGACAAACAACCGAAGCCGTTTTTTGCGAGCTTATTTACGCTCAGCTCTCACCATCCATACCCTATTCCTGAAAGGTATAAAAACTTATTTAAAGAAGGTACTTTACCCATTCATAAAAGCGTGCGCTATACCGATTTTGCATTGAGACGTTTTTTTGAAACCGTAAAAAATACGACTTGGTACCAAAATACATTATTTGTTTTGGTTGCAGATCATACAAGCATCTCTGATGATGCTTTTTATACCAATAGAATAGGTAATAGTGCAATCCCAATTATCTACTTCACAGGCAACCATCAGCTCAAAGGGCTAAATAACACGGTAACCCAACAAATAGACATTATGCCCTCTATATTAGATTACTTGCATTATCCTAAGCCTTACTTTAGTTTTGGCGTTAGCGTGTTTGACAGTACAGCCAGCCATTTTGCTTTTACTTATCATAATGAAGAATACCAATTAATAGCTAATCAATTTACACTTGGTTTTGATGGTAAAAAAATAACTGATTTATATAACTATACAAAAGATAGTTTGCTGCATAATGATTTAAAAGAAAAAGACAGTGTAATCGCTAAAGAGATGGGAGCCAAAACAAAAGCGTTAATACAAACCTATCAACAAACGTTAATACACAATAAAGGCAGGTATGAAGATTAATATCATAAAAGTAAATGTCTTTACTAACGCTTCATAGTAAAATAGATGATGAAAAGAATATCTTTTATTGTTAATCCTATTTCGGGAGTGGGGCGTCAAAAAATAATTGAAAAATTAATTGATCGTTATCTCGATAAAACATTATTTGATTATGAGCTCTGTTACACCACTAAACCAAAACATGCTACCAAATTAGCAATACAAGCTGCAAACAAGGGTTTCGATATTGTAGTTGCCGTAGGTGGCGACGGTTCGGTAAATGAAGTAGCAAAAGGCCTTTTAAATACCAACACGGCAATGGCGATTATACCTTCTGGATCTGGTAATGGCTTGGCTAGGCATTTAAAAATTCCGATGAATTTAAAAAAAGCAATGAACATTATTAATCAAGCAAATGAAACATTTATAGATACCATTCAGTTTAATGAAGAAATTGCTGTAAATATAGCAGGGCTTGGTTTTGATGCTCACATTGGTTGGGAGTTTGCCAAATTTGGTAAGCGAGGGCTTGTATCTTATGTAAAAGTAATTATTCGTGAATTATTTAATTATAAAGCGCATTCTTTTCAATTAATTATTGATGGAAAAACAGTTGATAAAATAGCTTATTTTATAAGCATTGCAAATGGTTCGCAATGGGGGAACAATGCTACCATAGCACCTTTAGCAGATATAAAAGACGGTATACTAGATGTTGTGATTGTTAAAAAATTTTCTTTTATAAAGAGTTTCGAAATTGCTTATAAATTATTTAAGAAGACAATAAATACCTGTAACGTTGTTGAAATTATTAAAACCAAAGAAATGATTATTAAGCAAAGTAGCAATATTGCTCATGTTGATGGTGAACCAATTAAGGTAGGTAATACTATTTCAATAAAAATAAACCCATTATCATTAAAGGTTATTTACTGATGAGGTTTGATTATTCTAGATATAAAAATATAAATATTTTAAAATATACATTCATTGAGCGCAAAAAAAACAACTAAAGATGGCTTTGTTTTCTCTACAAACAAAGATTTTCACTTTGAATCAGAAGAGGCTAGCCCTCTTACATCCTTACCTCCTCAGCAACAAAATTTAAAATTATTTTTAGATCGACTTGGAGGCGGTAAATTGGTTACTAGAATTAGCGGCTATATTGGTAATGAAGATGATTTAGATAAATTAAGTAAATTATTAAAACAAAAATGTGGTGTGGGCGGTAATAGTAAAAATAATGAAATTTTATTACAGGGCGATCACCGTGATAAAGCATTAAAGCTATTGAATGAAATGAATTATAAAGCTAAAAAGGCTGGCGGTTAGTATTTTTAATTGAGCGCTACCCATATTGATCAATAATTAGTGCGCTAATTTGAAGTACTTTATTATTATTGAATAAAAATTTCGTAAAAATTTTACCTATAAAAAAGTTTACATGTTAAGGGCGTTGAAGAAATATGCTGTTGTTGATAAGTCAATGAAGAACCTAATAACCGTAGAGTTTTTCGCTCAATTAATCAATGTTAGCTTTATTGCCATTCTTCCATTATACATGAAAGCAGAGCATTTTACCGATGTTGAGTACGCCCATTTTACATCTTATCGGTATTTAGGAATGCTTTCATTGGCTTTGTTTGTAGGGATGTATATAAAGGGTAGAAAAATCTTACCTTTTTTTTATATAGCTGCCATTGGGCTACCTCTTTTTGCCTTACTAATTTTAATTGGAGTAGCCATTCACTCTACTGAATTATTACTAATATCTCATTTATTATGGGGTGTTTCCTACACCTTTATTCAAATACCTATACTGCCTTATATTTTACGAAACACACACAAACGACAGCACACCCTAGTTATAACCATGCATTTTGTTGTTTGGAGTATAGCAAGTATTAGTAGTGGATTAATAATTAGTGTTTTTAATCGTATTAATAAGGAATTATTTAATGAATGTAATCTTTTATTCACGCTGGTAATCGCTAGCTTTATGGGTATTTATTTTGTAACTCGCGTCAACAAAAATGAATACGTTCCTATAATAAAAGAAAAGCGTAGTAATTTAAAAGAGTATGATTGGAAAATAATTATCCGTGCCCTCACCCCTACTGCTATACTGGCAATTGGTGCTGGGTTTACTATTCCGTTTATGAGTTTATTTTTTTCAAATGTGCACAATATGAGTACATCTAGTTTTTCATTTCTCAATTTTATTACCGCAATATTAGTAGCATCTCTTACCATCTATATTCCTAATATTAAAGAAAAATATGGTTATCAAAAAGCCATTCCAATTACACAATCAATCGCAATAATTGCTTTAATTATAATGACTACCACCCAATATTACAGCTATTTAAACATTGCTATATACATTGCTGGCTTATTTTACATACTTCGACAGCCCTTTATGAGTGCTGCCGTGCCGCTAACTACTGAAATTACCATGAAATATGTGGGTGAGCGTAACCAAGAAATGGCAAGTGCATTAACTTCATCAATTTGGTCCGGAACAGCTTATTTTAGCGCTATTGCCTTTGGCATACTTCGTCAATTAAATTATAGTTATGCCACTATTTTTTGGATAACCGCCATTATGTATTCAATTGGTGTTATTATGTTTTATTTATTGGTGGTTGATTATAACAAAAAAGAAAAGTTAGGCTTAATTACTTAGAAGCCAATCCAATTCCCTTTTACACCATACTTATTAAATTCTAAAGCAGGTGCAGGAATTTTAATAAAGCCAATGGTTTTAAAAAGTGTATTTACCAATTTTGATTTTGTTTTTATACGGGTAAGATCAATATCTAACGATAAATAAAATTGTCTATAGCGATCAAAATAAATAGGGCTACCGTTTGCATCTGCCATTGCAGGGTTTTTACTACCTCCAATCATTCCATCTGCCCCATAACCTAATGCTACGTTTAACCATTTTGGAAAAAGAACCTTTTTCTTGAAAAAGGAAGCAATATTTATGGATAACCAGTAGGTTTGGCCATTATAATCTTTGATTAAATTCTCTTGTAAATTATGCCCTAATAAATTAGGGCGATATTTAGCAAAAGGCGTTTGATGAAACGAATATTTTAAAACCACCCGCTGTTCTTTCCAACCTAACTCTTGCCCCATTAATAAAATTGAACCCGCAGTATTTCCACCTATGTCAGAGATAGAAAACCCCCACTCTGCAGAATAGCCATCTAATAATTCAATTACTGTTTGATAAGTAAAACCAAGCATACCGCCATACCAAATAGACTTATTATGTGGCATACCTGTCCAATCCAATAAATTAATTCCGATTTTACCTATGTAATAAGAGGTAATGGCATGACCCACTTTATCCATTTGTAGCCAATCTTTACTATCATCAAAAAAATGAAACGATGACCGAGGGTAATTTTTATACCATAGCTGATTTAAGCCAATTAATGAACCAGTATATAGTGCCGATTCTGTTGCTAAAATTGTAATTAAGCGTTTTTTATTGAACGAAGAGGGAATTACTTCGGAATGTGTAGTATCTGCTGATTGAGCAATTATTAACTGGGGTATAATTAAACACCACATAAATAGGACATTTTTTTTAAAAATCAAAACATACAATTTTATTCCTGTTTAAAATAATTCAATGCGGTGAGGTTAATTAAATGTACATCTTTAAAATAAAAATCAAGAATGTATTTATACGAATAGTTTAATTTTGCCATATTCATAGCACCTTCTTGACAAAGCCCTACTCCATGCCCATATCCACGACCATTAAAAATAACCGAATCATTTTTTTGTTCAACAGAAAAATAAGTTGATTTTAATTGAAAATCGGTTCTAATCACTTTTAAAGGGATTTTTAAATTACTATCTGTAAAGAATATAGCTCTCGAGTTGGGTTGTGAGAATGATTTAGCGTTCGTAAATTTAATACTATCTTCTACAGGATATTTATGTTTAAGTGCTAAATAAGTTTTCCAATCTTCCAGAGGGATTGCTCTTCTCCAACGAGCATGTGGTTGTTTAAGGCAAAATGTATCTTGTACAGATTTTAAATAGGAAGTTGAAATGGACCACACATCCTGAGAATTACAGGTTTGCCCCCCACAGTTAGAATGAAATGCTGCGGTAATTAAATTTAAATCATTATCAACCACTACTAAACCTTTTGTAAATGCAACACTTTTTATAATTTCAATTTTAGTGGGTCGGTTTAAATAAGCTTGACAATGTACATCATCACAAACTTCAAAACCATCTAATATATGACGATTAATATTAGACAATAAATAAGTTCTACATAAAATACTTTGTAATTTATAATATTCAATATTTGATCGGTATCCTCCTTCAGATTCTACCACTCCTGCAATGTACTTTTCTATATCTACTTCATTAATCAGTAGAAATTGTTTTTTATCTGGCGTTAAGCTAATAGTAAGATTATCGTCGTACATACGAACTTTGGTATCCGGGATAACCGATTTTATTTTAAATGCACCTAACGAATCGGATTTAATACTTATGGATGAGAATGTTCCAATGTTTTTTTCAAATGTTTTTACAAAAACAGAATCATTAATAATACTTAAATGATAAATACAAGACCCGTCGCAATCTGCTATTAATTTACCATCTCCATAAAGTTTATAATCACCTGTTAAGGGAGAAAAAATAAATGAACTTATCACTTGTTTCGTAAGAATACGCACAGTAACAAGGGTAGCATTCGCTGTGGAAGCGATTATCAATAATAACAACAAAAAAATCCGCTTCATTAATTTATTTTATACAGCACCTATTTTAATTGATGCTATTATTAGGGTATTCAATTTATTTTCTAAGAACATTCTATTCCTTTAAGAAGATTCTATTTTGTTAAATAATTAATAATTACTTCTGCAGCTTTTTGGGAAGCTCCGCCGCCGCCCAACTTTGTTTTTAGTTCGGCATAATTATTCAAAATTTGTTGACGAGAAACAGGATCTAATAATTTACTTAATTCTAATTTTAAATTGGTTTCATTTAATTCCTCTTGTATTAATTCTTTAACAATTTCTTTATCCATAATTAAATTTACTAAAGAAATATATTTAACTTTTACCAATTTTTTAGCAATTGCAAATGATATCGTACTCCCCTTATAACAAACTACTTCGGGTACATTAAATAAAGCTGTTTCTAAGGTAGCTGTTCCCGATGTTACTAAAGCAGCGTGTGCTTTTTGAAGTAATTCATAGGTTTGATTAAATACAATTTTAACATCTGATTTTATTTCGTTTTTTTTACTGTTATTTAATTTATCAGCATCAATAAATGGTTGGTAAAATTCATTATTTTGAGACGGAGCACCTGCAATTATAAATTGATAATTTCGAAAATGCTTTTTCATAGAAAGCATTAAGGGAAGCATTAAATTAATTTCTTGTTTACGGCTGCCTGGTAATAACGCTATGATTGGCTTATCGGTGTTAACAGATAATGACTCTTTTTTTTCAGCATTATGGGCTACCGCATCTAATAAAGGGTGACCGACAAAATTAACAGGGTAATTAAATCGGTTGTAAAATTCTTTTTCAAACGGTAGGATAACAATCATTTTATCCACTACCTTTTTAATAATTTTCACTCTTGATTGTTTCCAAGCCCATACTTGAGGTGATATATAATAAATTACCTTAATTTGATGTTGTTTGGCAAATTGTGCAATACGTAAATTGAACCCCGGGTAATCTACTAATATTAATACATTTGGATTATAATTAATTATATCCTCTTTACAATAACTTAAATTACTTAAAATGGTTTTAATATTTAAAAGCACTTCTGTAAATCCCATAAAAGATAAATCTTGATAATGCTTCACTAAATTGGCGCCTTCTGCTTTCATTAAATCGCCACCCCAACAACGAAAATCAGCAAATGTATCTAGCACTTTTAGTTGCTTCATTAAGTTGGCTGCATGTAAATCGCCTGAAGCCTCACCTGCAATTATATAATATTTCATAAGGCTAAGTAAAAAATTTCAAGTACATAACAATGGCTGTCCATATAAAAGTAGCTGCTAATACGCCTTTTGCCCCATTCCATTTTTCTTTCCAAATAAAAGGATAAAAAACGGCTAAATTTGATAATACACACAAGCTAATTAAGGGAGTATACGTATCTCCTAACTTTAAATAGTTAATAAACCCATTCATGCCTAAGTATCCAAAATTTATATAATAATATCCCAACATCGCTAAAGAAGGAGCTATTAAGCCGAATAATATTCCTATCCAGGTTTTATTCAAATCAACATTTTTCATTTTATGTATTTTATAGATTAACTATAATTTTTTTTGGAAAGAATAATAGGTTCATCATCTTACATCTCCCATTTTTTAAGTTCATTAATAGCAGGGTGTGCGGTCATATCAAATTGTACAGGCACTACCGAAATATAATTATTTTGCAAAGCCCAAACATCCGTATCTTCTTTTCCAATATCGTAATTATCAAATTTCCCTGTCAGCCAAAAATAGGTTTTACCAGCAGGATCTTTTCGCTCGTCTAGCTCTTCAATCCAGTTAGCGCGGGCTTGCCTACATACCTTCACCCCTTTTATTTCATCTAATTTCCCTTTTGGGATATTTACATTTAAACAAACATCTTTCGGCAAGCCATTTTTTAATACTTTTTCCGAAATTAGTTTTACAAAATGTGTTGATGCAGTGAAATCAGCATCAATGGTATCATCACACAATGAAAACCCAATAGAGGGGATACCTTCTATTGCGCCCTCTACCGCCGCAGACATAGTACCAGAATAGATTACATTGATAGACATATTCGCCCCGTGATTGATACCCGAAACACATAAATTTGGTCTACGGGGCAATAACTTGTTTACCGCAATTTTTACACAATCAACAGGCGTACCGCTACAACTGTATTGCTGTTCCACATCGTATACATTTATTTTATTGATGCGCAAGGTAGTGTTAATCGTAATGGCATGCCCCATACCTGATTGTGGTTTATCGGGTGCTATTATTACTACGTCTCCCAATGTTTTCATTACTTCTATTAATGTTGCTATTCCAGGAGCAGTAACACCATCATCATTCGTAATTAATATTAATGGTCTTGTTGTATCTTCTTCTTTCAATTTGTCTTATTTTAAAACTCTTACAAAAGTAAATACAATTATTTGTTTCGTGGTTGTATAATAAATAATAGATAACTAAAAAAGAAGAAACTGTACTTTCATATACCGTTCTTATTTATTTAAATACTAGACACTTAAGCAACAAAAAAGAATAAGTGTAAAATTAAAAATATGCATTACACAGTACTAATTTAAATCTCGTTAAATTAAAAGTCTTTTTTTTATTAACTCAAATGCATTTAATGCTTTATCAAGATGCTCTTTACTGTGGGATGCCATAACACTCATTCTTATTCTGGAATCTTTGCGTGAAACCGCAGGATACATAATCGCATTTGTATAAATTCCTAAACCTAACAACATTTTAGACATTTCGGAGGTCTTTTTTACATCCGATATTTTAACAGGTATTATAGCTGAACCAGTGTCTCCAATATTAAAATTGAGACTATTCAATCCCGCTTTAAAATAATTAATATTAAACCAAAGTTTATTTCTTAATTCCGGCTCTTCACTAATTAGCTTAATGGCTTGTGTAACACCACTTATAGCTGGTGTTGGCGATACTGAAAATGCATATTGTCTGGATTGGTAATGTAAATATGAAATAATATTTGGACTAGCTAAAACAAACCCACCAATATTCCCTAATGACTTACTGAATGTACCAGTAATAATATCTACCTCATCTATCAAATTAAATAATTCTAAAACTCCTCGCCCTGTTTCTCCGATAATACCAATTCCATGAGCATCGTCAACCATTATCATAGCACCATATTTCTTCACAACTTCCACTATTTCCCTTAATTTAGATAAATCACCATCCTGTGAATAAACACCGTCAACTACTACCAACTTTGTTTCATAATTATTTCTAGTATTTTTTAATATTCTCTCTAAATCATCAATATCATTATGCTTAAACCTTTTTTTTGTTGTACATTTAACACCTTCAAATACACTTGCATGAACATTCATATCCATAATTGCTATATCATCTTCTGTTAATAAACATGACAATGTTGAACTATTTGCAGTGTAGCCTGTTGAATAAATAATAGATGAGCTAATTTTTTTATTAAAGAACTTATTAATTTCCATCTCTAATTCAGTATGATAATTATACATTCCACCTATAAGCGGTGAAGCACCGCTTCCGGTACCATATTTTTTAATACTTTCTATCGTGGCATCTATTACCTTTGGATGTTGAGTTAACCCTAAATAGTCATTTGAAACAAGATTTACATACTCACCATTTTTTATATAATTATTACCTTTAAGATAAACAACAGGTCCACAAGCTGATTCTATTTCTAGCCGATAATTTAAATGTTGATTTTGATTCATAACATTTAAAAATTCACTGTGCATAAATGCCCGAGAATAAATGTCACTACCTTTGATTTTTTCGAAATCTTTAAATGATAAATCTTTCTTTTCTAATAGCATAGTTTTATTTTTAAGTTACTAATAATGATTTATAAATTTGATTCTACTTAATAAAAGAAATATATCTATACTTTTTAATAACAATTAAACTAATTAAACTGATAGCAACTAATAAGATGCACTGTCCATAAGTACTTAAATACATATATTGGCGAACAAATATAAGTATTTAATAATTCTCATACATGTGATATATTATTTTAGAAGTTGCAGTATGCTAATTTTTGTAATCTAAAAAATAAAAAAAAATGGTTGAAAAAATCATCAAAAAGTCTAGAAAGGTCACAGAAGGTCCTATGAAAAATAAAGAAAGGACAAAATCAAAAATCATGAAAGCCGTTGGTAAAGTATTTATACAAAAAGGTTTTAATGGATTGACAATTACTAATATTGCGAAAACAGCAAGTATTGATAGAAAATTAATTTATTTATATTATTCATCAGTTGATAAATTAATTGAAGAATATATTTATAAGATGGATTTTTGGAATGTCTCAAACAACTACTTTATTTCTGAAATTTTTCAAAAAAATACATCGATAACAAAAAATGATTTATATACAATTCTTAGCAATCAATTTCAAACGATTCTGACTGATAAAGGATTTCAAAATATAATAATTGGGGAAATAAGTCGTAAATCAAAGGTATTGAGAAAAGTTTCAAATGATAGAGAGAAAATGGGTGAAAGTTTATTTGCTTTATTAAATAGTAAAAAAAATAAAACAACTGACATGCGGGCTATTATAGCAATTCTTATAAGTGCTATATATTACATCTCTTTACATGGCTTATATAATGGAAGTAAATTCTGTGGAATTGATATCAAAACATCTATTGGTAAGGCACGTATCGATAATGCGATTAAATCAATTTTAGATCATTTTTTCATAGAAAAGTAAACTTAAATTATAATTGTTAAAAATATTGAGTTGCAGTTAGCAATCCTCTTATTATACTAGAAATGACTTCGTAAAAAAAACATAATTTATTTCATATGTAATAATTTCATTTATTATAAAATATTAGCTACGTGACTAATTCTATCTGATTGATTAACATGTATTTCACTATTATGAGAAAAAATATATAATATATCACACTAGTGTGATATATTTTTTAATTAGTTTTACTTTTAACTAATAATAAAAAAAACAATCTTATGAAAAAACAATTAGATAATATTTATAGGAAAGACTTCAGAACCATTAGAACAGGTATATTTTCGCAGAGTCAAAGAGAACTATTTAATACTTCTACTAAGAAGGAAAATACTGACGAGTTAATTATGCCTTGGCATTTAATCAGTAAAATAAAGAATAATATAATAGATGATTATAAACTTCTACATATTTCAAAAAAATATTTTAAAAACTCAAAAATTTTAAATAAATTAGAAATTGTAGGAAATAAAGATTTACTCTACTTAATGGATAATTCATCTAAAATACTACCAGGTGTTATTTTAGATACTACAGATGGTCCGATTGTAATTAATAAAAATGTTACAATAATGCCCTTTAGCTATCTAAAGGGACCAATCTATATAGGGGAGAATACTACAATTAAAGACGCTAGAATATATGGTGGTGTTAGTATTGGTAACAGTTGCAGAATTGCTGGGGAATTAGAGAATTGTCTAATAGGAAATTTTACAAACAAGAACCACGAATCTGCTATTGTTCATTCGTATGTTGGTGATTGGTGTAATATTGGAGGTTATTTTAAAACTGCTGATCTTAATTTGGATTATTCAACCATTAAAATACATTTGATGAATAATAAAAAAATCGATACTAAAATGCAAAAATTAGGAGTAATTATTAGCGATTACGTTCGCATTGGAGCTGGTATGCTAACCAATCCAGGAACATTTATAGATTTCGGATGTTCTTTAATACAACTACCCAAGATTTCAGGTTACTTTGATCCTTTTACCTTATATCATAAGGATAATTTTTGTGAAATCAATAGCTTTCTCTCTCAAATTTCAGTTTTCATGCAAAGGCGAGATATGAATGTTACTGATGAGTTAGTAGATAAATGTATTCAAATGTATAACAAAACTAATATTCTATTACAATGCTAGTATATATTTTCGACTTAGATGATACTTTGTATCCTGTAAATACAATTGATGAATCAGTTGGTTTACCAATTTATAACGCACTTAAGCAATTAAACTTATTAAATCAACGATATACGGTAGATCAAATTAATGAGATATACTCATTATGTTGGAAATATCCAATAGATGAATTAGCAAAACGATTTAATTTTCCCAATGTATTTCTGACGGAAATTTCAGAAGTATATCAAAATCTTACTGTTAACCACAAACTACAAACGTTTCCAGATTATAACATAATTAATAATCTTGAAGGAGATAAATATCTTGTATCTACTGGATATCCAAATTTGCAAACCAGTAAAATTGAAAACCTTGGTATTAAAGATAATTTTATTGATATCTATTTTGATAATCCTATTTCAAAGCCGAGGAAAACGAAAAAATACTTTATGAACTTGATTTACAATAAATACAAAATTGACCCAAATTGTTTTATTGTTGTCGGAGATAATCTACACTCTGAAATACTGTATGCAAATGAATTAAAGATGACCTCAGTTCTATTTAATATCAGGAATTATTCAAATAAGCATTTTATTGAGAGCAATACCAATCCAACTTTTATAATTAATAATTTGAGCGAATTACAAAATTTAAACATTAGCAAGTGGTGATGGGTGTGACACAAATAGGCAATTTTAACTTGTAAATTTTTAAATTTTTAATAAAATTTTATCTAAAATATAGGTTTATTTCATCAACCTTAAGTTATGAAGGCTTTTAAAATCAAGTATTTAATTCGTTCAATCTTAGATACCACTTAACATCATTCCAGTTATTTTTAGTAATTTTATGGCTTATTCAGCCTGATTTTACATGAAAAGTTTTAATATACCAGCGTTTTATAAAAGCCCCATTATTTCTAAAGTAAAGGAATTACGTAAAATTACCGACCCTCGAAAAAAAGATTTCACTCCTACCCTCCTCGATTTTGGTCCTGTACGTTTTTATATTGCCAGGCATTTTGGTTTTTGTTATGGTGTAGAACACGCTATTGAAACTGCTTACAAAGCCATTCAAGAAAATGAGGGCAAACGAATTTTTTTATTAAGTCAAATGATTCATAACCCTGATGTAAATGAGGATTTGATAAAACGTGGAGCGCGCTTTTTAATGGATACAAAGGGTAACCAATTAATACCTTTTAGCGCATTAAATGCGGATGATATTGTAATTATTCCTGCATTTGGCACCACTTTAAAAATTGAAGAGGAGTTAAATTCAAGAGGAATTGAAGTGAGAACCTATGATACAACCTGTCCTTTTGTGGAAAGAGTTTGGAAAAAGTCAGAAAAACTGGGTGAAGAAAATTATGCCGTTATCATACATGGTAAATCTAATCACGAAGAAACACGTGCTACCTTCTCTCGCAGCGAAAAATCGGCACCTTCTATTATTATTAAAGATCTAAGAGAAGCGGCAATGTTGGGAGAATTCATCCTAGGCAATGGTTGTAAACAAGAGTTTGAAAAGACTTTTAAAGATCGATATTCTGCAAATTTCGATGTTGATACTGATTTATTACGGGTAGGTGTCATTAACCAAACAACAATGCTTGCAAGTGAAACACAAGAAATAGCTGATTACTTTAAATCAACTATGATTAAAAAATATGGTCTTGAAAATTTAAAAGATCATTATTCTGATACTCGTGATACCTTGTGTTATGCCACCAATGAAAATCAAGAAGCTACCTATGGTTTACTTAAACAAAATGCAGATTTAGCGCTGGTAGTGGGCGGATACAATAGCTCTAACACTTCACACATTGTTGAATTATGTGAAAAAAAGTTACCAACTTATTTTATATCTTCTGCCAAAGAAATAATATCAAAAAATAATATTAATTATTTTAATTATGGTATGCGGCAACATTTAAGTAAAGTTGAATATATACCTAACAAAGCAGTTGTAGACATTATACTAACTAGTGGCGCATCTTGCCCTGATTCTATTGTTGATGAGGTATTACAAAAAGTACTTTCGTTTTTTCCACATTCAAAAAGCATTACAGAAGTTATCGATGCTTTAGAGCCTGTTTAAAATTTATTTTTTATTGGTACTTACAACAACTATGAAATGAAGAAAGTAATCATTTTTCTTTTAGTTAACCTTCACCTTTTAGCGTTTGCCCAAAAAACATGCGCTGTAAAGAATAAATCATTTCAAGCGGGAGAAGTTTTTAATTACAAGGTATATTATAATTGGGGTGCTATATGGGTTTCTGCGGGTGAAGCTAGTTTTAGTACCCAGTTAACAGAAATAAATGCACACCCTCTATACCATTTTATTGGGGAAGGGAGCACCTATCCTAAATATGATTTTCTTTATAAAGTACGTGATAAATATGAATCGTATGCCGATACGGCGACTCTTAAACCTTATCGGTTTACCAGAGAAGCGCGCGAAGGCGGAAGCTATACATTTGATGATTATGTATTTAGCCAACAAAAGAACAAAGTGTATACAGCAGAACGCAGAAACAAAAAACCTATAAAATATGATTCGATAAACACGATTGCTTGCACCAAAGACTTAATGACCGCTATTTTTTACGCCCGCTGTCTTGATTTTTCAATGCACAAACCAAATGATACCATACCTATTACATTTGTTTTAGATGGCAAAGTTTATCTTTCTTACATTCGGTACATGGGGAAAGAAATTATTCACAATGAAGCATTAGGCAACGTTCGTTGTATAAAATTTAGACCTAAATTAATTGAAGGTACCTTATTTAAAGAAGGTGAAGAAATGATTGTTTGGGTTACCGATGATGATAATAAAATGCCTGTGTATGTAGAAACACCTATACTTGTTGGAACTATAAAAGTTAAACTTTATAGATATAGCGGTTTGCGTAATAAATTAGATTGTATTGTTCGTAAGCGATAAAGTGGTTTAGAAGATTTTTGCTATTTGGTAAATGAGTTGTTCTTTAACTATCATTAATAAGAGTTACTATTTGATTTTATTATAAACGCCCAGTACTAGCTTAGCTTGTTCAACTTCTTAATTCCATTTTCGATCATTAATTATTTGTTTAACTGTATTATTTAGAACTGGATAATTTTTAAGCAAATCTAACATCACTTTAAATCCCTTCAAAAATACTTTATTTATCCTATTATCATTAAGAGACTCCTTTAACAAACATTGAGTAGGTAAATCTTGAATTAAAGCATTAAAAACATCAATAAAACCAAATTTTATTTACATTTCCGATATTTAACCAAACTCGCCTTTGAAAATCCTTGTCAGACAGTTCTTTTATTCCTAAAATAATTTCATCAAAAATATGCTGGAAAATTTTCATAATATTATTAATTTGAGATGGGATTTTTAATGATTTTTTAAATTTTATCATAATTTAAATTTTATGAATTTAAAATCTCGGTAAATTGGTTTATCGTTTTAGCAATAAATATAGTACATTCCTCGTTTAACTAACCTTTTGTAGGTTTAAGATTTTTATAATTTAAAGGTTCTTTTATTTATATTTGCGACCTTATATAAAAGCCCATTTTATATAACAAATTGAGGGGTTTTCATAAGGATGAAAATTATAACTACTTTTGTTTTTTATTAAGCTGTAAGCATCATAGCTTTAATTTATAAATAGCTTATAATTAAATATTTATAGGGAGTAATTAAATAAATAGTTCGTAAATTGGATTGATCTTTAACAATGAGAAAATATATTCTTGAAAAAGAAAGTAAGGTACGTCTTCCAGAAGGAGTAGATAAATTATTTGGGTATTCAGACGGCGAAGATTCGGAAGATTATTTATTTAACACAATTCAAAATGCTTCAGATATCAGCTTAGGTTCTGAAGAATTGAATAGTAAAATTATTGATTGGGCAAGTAGATATCACTTAAGTGCTTTAAGAACAGATATATTACGTCCACTATCCCACCTTTTAAAAGGAGATATTCTAGAGATTGGTTCCGGTTGTGGTGCCATTACAAGATTTATTGGGGAAACTGGAGGTAACTTATTTGCTTTAGAGGGTAGTAAAAGAAGGGCAAATATTACTGCGTCTAGATGTCGTGATCTTTCAAATGTGAAAGTATTTTGTGATAATTTTCAAGATTTTGAAACCAATTTAAAGTTTGATGTGATCACTCTGATTGGCGTTTTAGAGTATTCTCAAATATTTATAAATTCAGAAGATCCGATTAACAGTGTTTTAAAAAAAGCAAAATCATATTTAAAACCTCAAGGTATTCTCATTATTGCTATTCAAAATCAACTTGGTTTAAAATATCTAGCTGGTGCGCCTGAAGACCATTTGGGTGAAAAATATGTGGGCATTGAAAATAAATATAGCAAAAATGGCCCTATAACATTTGGAAAAAAGACATTAGAAAATTATTTAAAGAATGTTGGGTTAAAGCAGGTTGAATTTTTATTCCCTTTTCCAGACTATAAATTCCCCGCTGCTATTATTACAGAAACGGGATGTTTTGATAAAAATATAAATCTTCCAGATATTCTAAGATGTAAAATTAAATATATTCAGAATATTCCCTATCTATCTTCTTTTGATGAAGAAAAAGCACTCACCACCATTGTGCAAAATGGATTAATGGAGGAACTCGCTAATTCATTTCTTATTGTTACAAGTTTAAACAATAAAAAAAATATTGACACCAATATACTTGGATATACATTCAGTAACCAAAGGAAAAAAGAGTTTTGCAAGCAAAATAAATTTATTAAGTTAAATAATGACTACTTAGTATTAAAAGAAAGAACTTATTCAAGTATTGCTTCAAAATCACTATTGATTAATCATGTTCTTGCAGATGAAACATATATAAAAGGTAATTTATATATAAACGGACTGCGCACCATTTTAGGAAACAATGAATGGAACATTAATAACATTTTCATATGGGCTAAAGCATGGATGGATTTTTTATCGTTAAAATCTATTAGCAAAGATATTGATGGTATGCCAGTTCTTGACGGTCAATATTTTGATGCAGCACCATTTAATATATTGGCGTCTGAACAAAAAGTATTTGAATTATTTGACCTTGAATGGAAAATAAAAGAAAATCTACGGTTAGACTATATTATCTTTCGTTCACTTTACTACTCATTGGCATCTATTTCTAATATTGCAAGATCTGCAAATACGTACGATAATATTACAGATATTGTTATTGAAATTATAAACTTATATTTTACAAATGAAAATCCAAAGGATATATTATCTTTTGAACAGCAAGAACAGATTATATTAAATGAAATTTTTGGCAACCAATCAGAAAAAGCATTTCAAGGGAAGGTTAACTATAGTGAATCAATTGAAATTATAAAAGAATCAAACTCCCAGAACGCTCTACAGTATTTACATTTAATTGAAAACATAATTGAGCCTAAAATCCAGATTTTTTGGGCAGAAGAAGATGGCGTTTTTACAGAGTTAAATTCTAAATTCAGTTTTGTTAAATTAAATAACCTTACCAATCGTTTTAATTTCCATGTAACCCTTAATAAAGAACAAATCAATTATGTCAGATTTGATATTGCTGCTCAAGTCGGCGTTTTAAATATTCACGATATTTTAATACAACGTATTAATGGAGAGGTTATTTGGAACTGGAATGTAAATGAGATTATGCAAAAAAATGATTTGTTTTTAATTGAAAACAATGAGCATTTTAATGATAAAATAGTTCAGCTATCTCTAAGTGAAGATCCATATTTCATAATTAAATTACCAAATGCAATAAATCGTGTGAATGATAGCGAGATAATAATTGAAATTGCTTTGTCTTCACTAAACAATAAGCAAATTCAATTTTTATACAAATCAATAACTAAACCGCTTTCCTTTTATTCATCTCAAGATATACTTGCATTTGAATCTGAAAAAAATAGTCTAAGCAATAAGGTGAATTCCTTAAATGACACTTTATTTTATATACAAAATGAAAATGTCGCATTAAATAATAATTTAGAAACAAAAGAAAAATATTTAAGTGAGGTAGCTATTAATAAATCATTTTTAGAAAATGAATTAAATTTTAAAAATGACATTATTAATAAAATTATTATTGATAAAGAAAATTATTTAAAAGCCCTAGTAAGAGCTGAATCCGCAAACAAACAATTATCACAAGAGAAAGCATCATTAATATCGGAAAAAGCATTATTAGTATCAGAAATTATTTTAAAAAATGAGCAACTAATTGAAAACCAACAAAATGAAAAAGAATTACTTAAAAATGTAATTCTGATACACGAACTTTCAGAAAAAGTGAAACTTTTAAATACTGAAATTTTAAATAAAGATCTTCAAATTTCGACTTATACTGAAATGAATCAAGAAATTGAAAAATCATTCTATTCAGTGAAACAAGTTAATGAAGAGAAAACAAAGGTTATAAAGAATTTAGAAAAAACCATTGAAATTACAATTAATAATAGTATACGAAAAGAAGAAATAAATTTAATAGACATAAATGAAATAAAAAAACAATTAACATGGTATAAAAACACTTATGAAAATCGCTCAATATTCGGTATTCTTAAGGATAAAATTTTTACTCATTCACAAGAAAAGGCTCCTAAAATAAATACTAAACTCCCAGTCTTTTCAGAAATTGAAAGGCAAATCCATTGGTACAAGGATACATATGAAAACAGAGCACTAATAGGTATTATTAAGGATAGGGTTTTTACTTTTTTAAAAAATGGTAATAAAAAGAAAATTGAAACGGATATTAGTTTATTTGATAAAAGAATCCAATGGTATAAGAATACATACGAAAACAGAGCGTTAGCTGGTATTATTAAAGATAGGGCGTTAAATTTTTTTAAAAAATCAAATAGAAATAATGTTCCCGTTATACAAACAAAAGAAGTCCTTTCCACATTAAAAAACACTAGTACCAATGAAATAAAAGTCAGTGTAATCATACCCACATTCAACCGTTCATCATTACTTCCAAAAGTTTTAGCGAGTTGGAATGAGGTGAATAAGGTGACAAAATATAAATATGAGATTATTTTTTCTGACGACGGTTCAAACGATAATTCAATTCATATTCTTCAAAGTGAAAAAGAATTACCTATTAAAATAATTCAAAACACTCACGGAGGCGCATCGAAAGCAAGAAATAGCGCAATTCAACAAGCTAAAGGTGAAAAATTACTTATAATTGGAGATGATATTTTCCCAAACCCTCAAATTATTAATCAGCATTATGAGAAATTATTAGAATTACCAATAAATAAAGCAGTACTAGGTGAAGTTATCTGGCATAAGGATCTTGAAGTAAATACGTTAATGAAACATATTACAGAACTTGGTAATGAACAATTTAGTTTTAACGCTTTTAATCCGAATGAATATATTGATTTTCGACACTTTTACACTTGTAATATTAGTATAGATAAAGCTTTTGTAAAAACAGAAAATATCGCTTTTGATGAATCATTTTATAAATATGGTTTTGAAGATATTGAACTGGGTTATCGTTTAGCAAAAAAAGGAATGGAAATTTATTATTTCCCTAATGCTTTAGCCGAGCATTACCATTCTTATAATATGGTTAGTTCATTTTGCAAGCGGCAAGAAAATGCAGGTGAAATGGCGATAGTTTTTAAGGATCTGCATGGAGAGGAAATTGAGTGGGTAGTTCAAGTAGATTCCATTTTAAAAATCTGGCATAAAAATTTAAACGAATTAGATAATGAAACTGTACCTGAAGACTTCTTGAAAAAATTAGTTGCGTTATGTCAATATATTGAAGATTTTAATAAAATTGAAAAACAAAAAATTGAATCTCACTTGTCAGAAATTTATAAAGTAATTTTTAGATTCGGATATGAAAAGGGTGTTATTCATAAAAAGTTAAATTTAGAAAACAGAATCTATGATAAAGTTTTCCATCAATATTATTTTCCAACTATTATTGGTCACGTTAAAAAATTAAGTGATATTATCGACCACCCTTCATTTACTAATTTAATTATTTCTAAACAAGCTGTTAAGTTGGTTATTCAAGCTAATAACTTACATCAAATCAATAAACTTCGTGAATACTATAAAAGCAATTTAGATAATTTAAAATTTATTTTGCCATCAGAGGCAAATAATTTATCAGACCATGATTTTGTTTATTATCCAGAACAAAATTATTTGATTCATTTCTTAAATTTGAATCAAATAATTCTGTTCTTGCAAACCTTTCCATCAATAGATGCTATTATTCTATCATTCGGACTTAATGATTTTCCTGAAATAGGTATTTCATCCCATATCAATAATAATATCATTTATAGAAATAGGACGAAATCTTCAGGATTAAATAACCTCAAAAATGTGAAGATTATTAGATTGATTAGTGAAAAGGCAGATAAGATTCAGAATTGGAATATTTTATTCGGAGAAAATAAATTCAAATATGATACTTATGGTTTTCTTTTTAAACAGCATCAACCGAAATTCCAAGAAGGCGTATTCACCATAAAAAAACAGGATGCTTTAACAAAAAATAATAAAACAGTATTTGTATTTCCCACGTTTTTAGCTGTTGGAGGTGTCGAAAAGAACACTGTTGAGATTATTAATCATCTTAATAAGGAATATAATTTTATTGTCGTGAACTTTGAGCAATTAGTCAAAGCTCATGGTAGTTTACATAAACCATTTTTAGAAGCTTGTAATGGTATTTATGACCTTACAGAATTATCTACCCATGAAAATATTTTAAATTATTTAAAAATATTGAAAGAAACTTATTCTCCTGATTTGATTTGGATTTGCAATGGTTCACCATGGTTGGCATCTCACACCTCCGATATTAGGGCATTATTTAACGATACTGCCATCGTTGATCAACAGGTTTATGATACAAGTCAAGGATGGGTTCAATTATATAAAAAGAGAGATGCTGGTTTATTAAATTTTGATAGATTCATTGCTATTAATTCAAAAATAAGAGAAGTATTCATTGAGGATGCTGAAATAGATCCAGAGAATATTGATTTAATTTATTCCGCCATATCAACTGAAAAAAGAAAACAAGCAATTTTAAAAAGTAATACAGAGTTAAGAAAAAAATATAATTTAGAAATTTCGCAAAAATATTTTGTTTTTATCGGTAGGCTTACGAAGCAAAAATCACCGTTAGATTTATTAAAACTAATAAAATTAATTGTGGCCAAGTATAATAACGAATACAAATTTATAATTGTTGGAAGTGGTGAATTAGGGCTTGAGGTTGAAAAATACATCTCTGACAATAACTTATGTAAATTTGTAATACGGTATGAGTTTATAGAAAATACATTTGAAATTTCGAAAATTAGCGAAGCAATTATGTTTACTTCACTTTATGAAGGGCTTTCAATTGCATTATTAGAAGCTATTTCAATTGGGACCCCCGCAATTTCGACAGATGTAGGTGACACAAAACTAATATTGGAAAAGTATGGAAATGGTTTGGTTTTCCCAGCTATAGGAGATATAAATAGTTATTTTGAAGGTTTTGAAAAATTTTTAGAAAAAAATGAATTTTTTACGAAAAATGCTGAAAAGCATAAAAACGAAATAGCAGAAATATTTAGCCCTTTACATATCGCTTCACAATATTCCGAATGCTTTGAAAATGCGATGATAACCATTAATTGTTTGCCTGCATGATAGTTGGAAGAGGAATGATGGCGAATGCCATGAGATTTATTGATAGAGACGATACAATATTTTTTTGTAGTGGCGTATCAAACTCTTCTGAATTAAACGAGTCTGCATTTTTGAGAGAGTATAATTTGTTATTAGAATATTCTCACTTAGATAAAAAGCTAATTTATTTTAGTAGTTATTTTGTTAATTTCGAAAATTACCACCACAATAGCTACTACAGTCATAAATTTAAAATTGAACAATTAATTCAATCTTCTTTTAAAAGCTATGTTATATATAGATTACCTCAAGTTATAGGTTATTCAGGTAATCCAAATACTTTAACTAATTTTTTATATAATAAAATAATAAGCTCAGAAACGATTCCAATATTCAAAAATGCAAAAAGAAACTTGATTGATGTAGAATGTATTAAAAAAGTAGTTGATCATATAAACAAATATAACTTGTTTAATAATGAAATAATTAACTTGATTTCTACACACAATTATAATATTGAAGATATTATCCGTGCATTTGATGTCATAACTGATGGAACAATTTCCATAAAATATTTAGAAACATCCGAAAATGAATTTCCAATCCTCATAGATAATAGAATTTATGAAATATTCACTAAACTGGGGATTGTGTTTGATGATTACTATTTAGAAAAATTAATACAAATTTATTACGAAAAAAAACATGTTGGTTAGCATTATTATTCCTAGTTACAATCATGAAAAATACATCAAAAGATGTATTAATAGCGTCTTAGACCAAACCTATAAAAACTTTGAGCTTATTATTATTGATGATGGTTCAAAAGATTCTTCGGTTGAAATCATTTCATCTTACAATGACAAAAGAATAATCCTTATAAAACAGGCAAATCAGGGTGCACATAGTGCTATTAATAAAGGATTGTCATTTGCTAAAGGAGATTATTTAACCATACTTAATTCAGATGATGAATATCATTTATCAAGACTTCAAAGGTGTATTGAAACATTTCAAAAATATCCTGAAATAGATTTCATTTCTTCATGGATAGATATTATTGATAGTAATAATAATAAGTTAGGTACAAAACAAGCATGGCAGAATATGGAGCCATGGCCCATAAAAAATAAGGCATTAACTTTTGCAGGAGATCAAGATTATGCATTGAATGCCTTAATGTCAAATTTTGTATCTACCACCAGCAATATGATTTTTAAGCGAAAAGTTTATGACAAAATCGGAGGTATGCGAAACCTTCGATTCACTCATGATTGGGATTTTCTGTTGAGAGTTTGCGCTGATTTTAATTGCTTTAATCTAGAAGAAAGTTTATTAAGCTATAGAATTCATAATACTAATACAATTTCAAGCAATCGTAAATGGATGCTATTTGAGATTTGTTGGATTATTTCTACTCATATTGATAGTTTCAGCTCTAAACTTATAAAATCAATTAATGAAGAAGATTTTTCAAAAATAACCACTCAATTGCTTGAATCTATGAATTTTCAAGGTAATGATAAGGTTTTTTGGCTGCTTTATTGGCAAATTAATAATATGAGAAAAACTGGTATTTTAAATCCAGAGGAAATTTATCTTTGTAATAAATCAATACGCGACAATATAATTTTATATATAAAAGAGAAGGAATGACAAACATCATAATTTAAATTATAAAATAATATTAATATTATTAAAACATAAAATAAACAAAATTGTATATGGAAACAAAACTGCAAAATACAAGTGTAAAAAAAATCTGGTCTAGAAAATTAGAAGAATATATTATCCGATCAAAAAGCCTTTTTGATCGAGATGCAAAGCTTTCTGAAAGATTCCACTCCGCTTGGAGTGAAACGTTTCAAGAATTTGTTGATGTTGAAGGCATTATATTTTTTCAAGAATTATACGATGTTGCTCCACCTTTTCCTTTTTGGACAGAAATGTTGACCGTTGGAGGAGAAACAGATATTCGTACCTTTTTATCAGTTGGATATGGGTGTTATAGAGATGTTTTAAGCAGAATTCCCGTAGAAAAAAGAAAAGGCAATATTTTGGATTTTGGGGTAGGATGCGGAAGAACAATGAGGCATTTTTTTAGATCAATTAATGAATTAAATTGTTATGGATGTGATGTTGATTCCAAATCAATAAAATACTTAAATGAAAAAATACCTTTTATTAATGCAACAGTTTCACACAACGATCCTCCATTGATATATGATGAGAAATTTTTTGATATTGTTTATTGCATATCTGTCTTTACTCATTTCAATGAGTTATCTTTTCAAAATTGGATGAAGGAGGTTTCAAGAATTTTGAAGAAAGGTGGTTTATTTATTTTAACATTACATGGGAAAAATGCATTTAATATCGTTAGTAATGATTTGGCGCGAAGAAAAATGATTGGAATTAAAGACGAAGAATTTTTCGCTCAAAAAGACCGTTTCCAGCGAGATGGCTTTTTTTGGGTAAGTCAACCGGTTGGATCAAATGATATCGATTCTGAAAAATACGGAATTTGCTTTTTAAATGAAGATTTCCTTAGGCACTATTTGCCTGCTGATTTTGAAATACAAGATTATTCATCTGGCTCTGTTGGCGGATGGCAAGATATGGTTGTATTAAAGAAAAAATAATAATTAATGCCAATTGTTAGTTTAAATTGTTTTAAATAAGTTAGTGAACCTAAAGAATAAAGTATTAACCGATTACAATATCTTGAATCCATTAACAGAACTAAATAACTGATGATTGACTTTTATAATACCAATAAAAAAATTGTTATCATTGCGCATATTTTTTATGAAAATGGTTGGGATTTAATTGCGCCACAAGTTAAAAACCTTGAACACTTTCAGCCTGCGTTGTTTGTAAACATTTGTAGTAATAATTTAAATAAAACAAAAATTATTAATGAAATAAATAAAACATTCCAAAATGCAATAGTAATTATATCCCCAAATATTGGAAAAGATATCGGAGGAAAATTAGCTGCACTTGACTTAAGCATTCGGTTAAATATTAAAACAGATTATTATATTCTTTTGCATGATAAAAATAGTCCACATACTACACTTGCTGATATGTGGAGGGAAAAACTCTTTAAAATAGTTCAAAAAGATAATATCCCTCTTATTCTTTCTTTATTTTTAAATAATGATAAATTAGGTATTGTATCTGCAAAGGAATTTATTTCAAATGAATATGATTCAAAAGCTAAAAAGTTTGAGTCAACGAGTAACGAGATTATCAAAAACTTAATTTCAAAATATCAATTAAATATTTCTAATTATGACTTTGTGGGAGGTACGATGTTTTGGGTTAAAGCAGAAATTTATAATAATTTTTTCAATAAATATAATCCGCTAGAGATTAGAGCTACTTTAGAAAAAGGAAATGTTTTTGATAACATTCATGGAACTACTACCCATGCATGGGAGCGAATTCTTAGTTATATAGCAATTGATCAGGATTATTACCTAAATGGAATATGATAAATACTTTTAATTATATTGTATCAAAGTTACCTGCTGTTGACGTTGTTGAGTCTATTAAAAATACTACAGTCTTTTCATTGGAATTAAATAATATTGAAGATATTCAAAAAATTAATTTTCAAGAGATTTATGCTAACCCAATTAGTTTAAGTAATTCATGTTTCTTTTCAATTTATATTAACGTTTCTAATGAGGCCCAGTCTATCGTCAACGCACTAGTATCAAAAGAAATTTTATTACAACTTTTTTTTCATACTCGTTTTATAAAAATCGATAATAAACCTGTTATATTTATTGATCAAAAAAATGATAAAAATGAAAAGGTAAATTCATTTTTATTAGAAATTACTGCATTCTGTATCTTAAATGGTTTTGAAGGAGTTGAACTTATATTTTTGGAGACCGATCAAAATAAAATCCAAACTAAAGCGCTACTTATTTATCCTTTTGTGAGTCAAATGGTTCTGGGAGATAGTTACTTCCATTTATTACAAACTAAATTTTACACTGCTAATATTTTCAGCATTAGTAATATACCTGAAGAATGTTTAATTGATGTAAATAAAACGCTTTTGGATACTGAAAAAAAGCTAATGATTGATTTTACTAGTCAATACAATTATATGAATTCTTTTTATGAATTAACTCAAAAAATTGAGCTGCTTGAAAATGAGTTAAGCCACACAAAAAATGACTTAAAAAATCAAAAAATTTATTTAAACTTTTTTAAGTCTCAAGACGAAGCCTTAAAAATTTATGAATTTTATAGTAATGAATATGAAATATTACCATTATGGTATAAACGAGTAGGTCATATCATCAAAGTATTAACAATGAAAAGAACATTCCGTTCTCTTTTTGATAATAATGTAAAAAAGTATAAAAATTGAATTATTGGCTTTTAACAACCGAATATCCACCGTTTTATGGAGGAGGAATTAGTACATACTGCTATCATACAGCTTGTATGTTATCAGAAAAAGGGCATACTATAACTGTTTTTATTAATGATACAACAGTTAAAGATACTAAAATAGAAATATTAAAAGAAGCCAGAGTAATTCGCTTTAATCCCTCCAAAACAAACTCAGACTCATTTTTAGGGAATACAACTAATATAAGTTATGAATTTGCGCACATTATAAAAATATTTATAGACAAAGAGGGTAAACCAGACATAATTGAATCGCAAGAATACAATGGTATCGCCTATTTTCTTTTGCAATTCAAATATTGTTTGTTTAATTGGTGCAGCAACATACCAATAATTATTACGATGCATGCCCCCGCTTTCTTGTACATGGAATATAATCAAGTTCCAATTTTTAAGAAGCCCAATTATTGGATAGGCGAAATGGAACGATTTTGCATACAAGCTGCTGATTTATTAATCTCTCCCAGTCAGTATCTTATAAATGAATTAAAACAGCGATTTACAATTAATAATGTTAATCTTAAGGTTATTCCAAATCCTTACCGATTTCATTTGCTTGGAAAAAGCCACCCCTTATCAAGTCCAACTATTTTAAATAATAATTTGACATTTTATGGAAAGCTATCACCCCAAAAAGGTACATTCAAAATTTTAGAAGAATTTAGACAACTATGGAACAAGGGATTTGACAAGACGTTTACGCTAATTGGAGGACAAAATATTGTTTTTTATCCAATGGCCAAAACAATGGGGAAAATAATAAAATGGCAATATAAAGAATATATACAAAAAGGATTATTAAAACTGAAAGACCAAATTGCTCCCTCAGAACAAATTACATTTCTTTCCGAGTGCATTATATTTATAATACCCAGTATCGTTGATAATTTACCATATGCCGTTTTAGAGTTAATGGGACAAGGCAAAATTTTAATTGTTTCTAAGCAAGGCGGGCAATCTGAAATTATTTCAGATGGTGATGATGGCTTTATCTTTGACTATAACGAACCTACAAGTTTTGAACGCACTATGCGTAAGGTGTTCGACCTTACTGCAGACGAGCGATTTAAAATATCTAAAAATGCAATTAAAAAAATTGCTAACAATTATTCTTTTGAAAACATATACCCGCTAAAAATTAAATTAGTTGAAAAACTGAATGAAAAATACAAAATCCCACAACAATTTCCATTTATTCGAACACTACCATTAAAATATACTGAAAAGATAGGCATGGGCTTATCAGATGTATTATTATCGGTAGTTATTCCTTATTATAATTTAGGCAAGTATATAGATGAAACAGTTCAATCAGTTTTAAATTCTACGTATAAAAATTTAGAAATAATTATCGTAAATGATGGTAGTACCGAATCATTAAGTATAAAAAAACTTAATCAATATAGAGCCAATGAGAAAATTACTATTATCGATAAAAAAAATACTGGTCTCGCTGATACTAGAAATTTTGGCTCTGAAATAGCCAAAGGAAGCATGCTTGCTTTTCTGGATGCAGATGATGTGATTGATCCTTCTTATTATGAAAAAGCAATAAGAATACTAAATCATTATGAAAATGTTCATTTTGTGGGTGCTTGGGCTCAGTATTTTGGTAATTCCAAACAAGTGTGGCCAACTTTTAATCCAGAACCACCATTGCTATTAACACATAATTTAATTAATTCAAGCGCATTGGTTTATAAAAGAGAGGCTTTTTTATTGGCTGGTAAAAATGATGAAAATTTTAAAATAGGTTTGGAAGACTATGAAAGTGTGATTAATATAAAATCAAACGGCTTAAATGGCGTTGCGATTCCTGAAACTCTTTTTAACTACAGAGTAAGGAAAAATTCGATGATCAAAAATGTAAATCAAACGGTCAGAGCAGAGTATTATAATAAAATAAATTTGAAGCATAATTGCTTATTTTTAGATTTTAATATAGAGTTAGAGAAATTAAATAAAAACAATGGTATACCCTTAAGTTTCGACAATTCCACACTCGATGACTTACCTTTTCAAAATATGCGTTTTTTAGGTTTCATTATCCGTAAGGCAATTTATATTGTTAAACACAGTCCAAAACTTAAAAATGCAGCATTATTTATAAAAAAAATAACAAGTAAACAATAAATAAATATTTTCACGTTAACCTATTTATATCCAATTGATTGGCATAATAAAAAAGAATCATGTATTATTAAAAGTTAACTACTTTTCTACTACCTTTGCACGCATTTTAAAATATAGCTCACTAATTTCATTCAAATGTTGACATGGAAAGAGTAAAAATCAAGGTCAATAAATTATGATACTTAAAATATTAACGGATTGGTTTAAAGGTACAAATAAGCTGGAACGTTTTTGGTTACTGGCTAAAATTGAATTTAAATTAAGATATTATGAAAATATGCTTGGATTGGTATGGGCATTAATAAAACCAATATCCGATATGGCTATTTATTATATAGCCTTTATCGTGATTATGAAATCTAATATTCCAAATTTTATTTCGTTTATTTTTATAGCATTAATATTATGGAATTTTTTTTTAGAAAGTACAAGTGGGACTACATCTATATTAGCTACTAAAAAATATTTGTATGAATATACCAATATGAATAAAATTGAAATTTATCTATCGGTTATTGGAAGTAATCTTATCGGATTATTTTTTAATTTTATGATGTTCTTAGTTTATTTTCTGTTAATTGAAAAAGGAGGATATTTATCATGGCATTTTATCTACATTATTCCTATTATTATTAACCTTGTTATTTTATCACTGGGTTTTTCCCTTATTTTAAGTTGTCTGTATATTATAGTTAAGGATATACTGCAAGTATGGAGTATTATTGCTTCACTAGCTTTTTGGGTTTCCCCAATTTTATTTAAATTAGATGTCTTTAGAGCTTCTTTACCAGGAATAGACTATTTAAATCCCATTGCAGGGATTATAATTAATGCCCGAAATGCAGTATTATATCATCAAAATCCAGAATGGCGATTGTTTGCTTGGAGTTTTGTTTACGCTTCTTTCTTTTTATTAATTGGAATATATTTATTAAATAAATTAGGCAGTAGGGCTGCAGAAAAATTATAAAAGAATGAATAAAAATATGCCTACTGAAAATGCAGTTGTTGCAACAAATATCAGTAAAACCTTTCATATTACCGAAGATGCTCAAAACAGTGTAAAACAGCGATTGTTTAATTTATTTAAAACTTCGACCGCCAAAGAAGTACATGCAGTCAAATTGATGGATTTTGAAATTAAAAAAGGCGAATGTTTTGGGATTATCGGGAGAAATGGAAGTGGAAAATCTACTTTGGTAAAAATTTTGGCTGGAGTTTACCCTGTGGATACGGGTTATGTTAAAATTACAGGTTCTACCATGTTGATGAACTTAGGAGTAGGTATGAGCCATGAATTAACGGCGAGAGAAAATATTTATGTTTCAGGTTCTGTATTGGGCTTAAAAATTAAACAAATTGATGAACTTTTTGACAAGATAATCGAATTTGCTGAACTGGAAGAGTTTGTGGACAGCAAAGTGAAATTTTTCTCCTCTGGTATGATGGCAAGGTTAGCATTTTCTATTGCGGTAAATGCTGGTGCCGATGTGATGTTCCTAGATGAAATTTTTGCAGTAGGAGATTTTAAATTTCAGGAAAAGGCTATAAAAATATTTGAAAAAAGTTGGATTGAAGGTAAAACTGTTGTTTTAATAAGCCATTCCATGGAAACCATTAAAAAGTACTGCCAACGCGTAGCATATGTGAAAAAGGGTGAGCTTATTCATATTGGTACGCCTGAAGAAACAATACCCTTGTATTTGAATGATGAAAATAATCAAATAAAATAAGAAGAATCTAACTCTTATTACAACTCATCTTCACAATTCCATCAAAAACTTCATTGTATCTATACCGTCTGCATAATCAGCAAGCGCAGGGCATTGTGCCTTCCCAAAAAGTATTGCATTTTTAATAGCTGAATTATTGGATACAATGCACTGCAATAATTCTTTATCTTTTTCCAGTTTTTGATTTAGATCAGCTAAATCATTGTAAAATTCATAAAATAACACTCCTATTGGAGATGCATAAGCAGTATCTTTCTTTAATAACAAAAAATTATTATCTAATAGACTGTCATCATTACTCATCAAATAGACCGTTCTATTATATTCATAATTGTTACCATATTTATAGTTATGAATAATATCTTGAAATTTAATAATTGATTGGTAAAATAAATCAAATGAATAATTTAAAGGAACGAACAGTTTGGAAACATTTCTACATCCTAAACCAAAATATTGAAAAATATCATTCCCTAAATTTGCTAACTCTTCAGTCGTTTCGGTATTGTTCAGTATTGCTACCGAATTACGATTTTTACGGATGATACTTGGATATTTACCAAAATAATATTCAAAATAACGAGCAGAATTATTACTACCAGTAGCAATTACAGCTTCTATGTTTTTTATAGTACCTTCTGTAAACTCTATAAAGGTTGATAGTTCGGGTTCAATCTCAATTAGTTTTTTCGCAATGTAAGGCAATAAAATTTTATCATCTGCTGCCAATTTCCCAACAAAAATATTGCCTGATAACAATACACATAATAAATCATTAAAACCTACCATTGGAATATTACCTGCCATAATAACAACAACTCTACAAGGAGTTTTGTTATCATTTAAATGATATATATAGGGGATTATCCAATTCGATAAATTATCTTCTTCAAGATTGTTAGCTATAGCAGCAAATGAGTTTAATACATTTAACTCCGTAAACCACGGATTATGCACTTTAACAGTGCTTAATAGAGTCGATAACTCATTATTAACATCTAATTCTTGAAAATTTTGGTTTTGGTGGTTTACTTCCGAAAATTGTTTTAAAAATCTGCCTAATTGAATAAAAGCGTTTATTCTTCTATTAATATTCATTAAAATCTAATCTAATTATTAACATGTTTAATTATCTTTGCACTAAATTTCTGTTACAAAATTAACAAAAACTATAACGCTAATGGCAATTAAAATTACGGAAGAGTGCATTAATTGCGGAGCATGTGAACCTGAGTGCCCAAATAATGCAATATATGAAGGGGGTAATGAGTGGCGTTTTGCCGATGGTACTAGCATAAAAGGAATATTTACGGGTAAAAGCGGTTTAAGTATTGATGCGGAGACTCCTGTTGCACCTGTATCAATGGATATTTATTATATTGTATCTGATAAATGCACCGAATGTGTTGGTTTTCATGATGAACCTCAATGTGCTGCTGTTTGTCCTGTTGACTGCTGTGTAGATGATGAAAACTGGCGTGAAACAAAAGAAGATTTACTGGAAAAAAAAGCTTCTCTCCACCTCTAATATAAGATTTCATAATAAAAGCCGATTCTGTATTTACTTATAGAATGGTTTTTATATTTTTAAAATAAAGAGGTCTATTTCTCGTTTACTTACCTACTATGAATATGAAAAATGTGATCTTAATTTTTTGTTTATTTTTTTCTTCTTTAATGGCGCAAACTCCTATATTAAAAGATAGCACTGTTAATCAAGAAAATAATATCATGAAGCAGTTGGTTGGTAATTTATTTGCCGCTAAAAAAGATAGTATTAAAAAAGATTACAATCAACAGTTATTAACTGCATTTGAAAATGAATTAGCTAAACCAAATTCATTTTCAAATAAATTTGATTCGCTAAGAAAGAATATACAAGTACTATACTCCCCCGATAATAAATTTAAAATAATTAATTGGTATGTTGTAAAAGAAGATAAAACGTTTGAACATTATGGATTCATACAATCTAAACATTTGGTGGTAACAAAAATAAATTTATTTAAAAAGAAACGTACAGAAACCGTTCAAGTATACCCATTAATAGATAAATCAAACGAAATTAAAAACCCAGAAAATACCGTTAGCGATAATAAAAAATGGTTCGGTATGTTGTATTATAAAATCATTATAAAAAAAACAAAATCTAAAACATATTACACCTTATTTGGATTAGATGAAAACGACCGATACTCTATCAAAAAGATAATTGATGTGCTAACATTCGATAATAATGGAACACCTCGATTTGGTGCTGATATTTTTGTGATGGATAAAAAATATCCTAAACGGGTAATTTTCGAATACTCTTCTAATTGCACCATGTCTCTCCGATATAATGTTATTAAAGATTCTATTGTTTTTGATCACCTTGCTCCTACTCAACCTCAACTGGTAGGACAATATCAATACTATTGCACAGACATGAGTTATGATGGTTTTGGTTTTAAAAACGGAAAATGGAATTATGGTACTGACTTAAATGTTGTGAATGAAAAAGAAGAGAATGATAA
>JBDTFR010000056.1:0-77169 GCA_039937835.1 Bacteroidia bacterium
TTGCTTCAACATAGCTACGATCTGTTTTTCGGTAAATTGGGTCTTTTTCATTTTTCTTCCTTTTAAAATTAGTAAAACATTTTATTGTTTTCTATTTTTAACTGGCCGAACTTTAGGGAAGCCTACAGTTCTTAGTACAAAATATAAAAACCCTTCACTAGAAGACGTATTATATAGTCAAGAACGATATAACACACTGAAAGAAAAAGTAATTGTTTTATGGTGTAATGAAAACGATGAATTTTCTTTCCAATTTATAGGGACTTTAAAGAAGACGAATGAAGAAAATAAACATACTCCTATCCTATAACAGCATCTATGCATGATGTGGATTTTCTGCAATTTCCAAATACATTTATAAAGTTGCGCTCGCTGCAAAATTTATGCATGAATTCCTTGAACCCCGAACTTTTAAGATTGATCACACACTACCCCCAAAAATCTAAATCCCTTACAAGTGTTTAATTTGTAAGGGATTCTTCTTTTTTTGCGGACCGGACGGGACTCGAACCCGCGACCTCTGCCGTGACAGGGCAGCATTCTAACCAGCTGAACTACCGATCCAAAAAAAATCTTTTTGTTAGAATTTGGATTGCAAAAATAGCTTTATTTTCCATTCTATCAAAAAATATAAGCAAATAAATACATTTAAAATTCTGTATGCTGAAAATCAATCAATTATTCTGTGGTGGCAATGGCCGTTAACAGCTTTTCTAATTTTTTTTTCATTTCCACAGGGGTACAAGTATAATTATTTGCTAATACAGCGAAAGAAAGTAATTCGCCTTTTTTATTTTTTACATACCCTGTATAACCACGTACCCGTGTTAAATATCCACTCTTTGCTCGTAAATTATTGGCTGCAAATGTTCCGTTACCAAAAGTAGCCAAATGGCCTGGATTACCCGCAACTGGCAAGGAGTTATAAATCGCAGTAAAGGTATTATCGGCTGCAATCGTTTGCAGCAGTTGAGCTTGTGTTTTAGTAGTAATGGTATTGGCTCTTGCTAATCCGCAACCATCTTGCATGTATAAGCCACTAATATCCACGCCCTTTTTTTTCCAGTAATCAATTACTATCGCGGTACCATCCGCCTCTTTACCAAGCCCTGTTTTTTTATAGCTCAAGTATTTTAATAAATGTTCCGCATATAAATTAAGACTTTTAAAGTTTGTCCAATACACTATTTTATCAAGTGATGGGGAAGTGTTGGTGTAAAGGGTTGTTCTTTTTTTGTTGGTGTACTTAGTTAAATCGTTTAAAATCCTAACAGTGGTGGCTTTTTCAGAAACAATGATACCGTTTTTCTTTAAAGCCCCTTGTAACGCTTGGGCGCAAAATAGGGTAGGGTCTGGCATGGCAGCTTCCACTTCATAATTTTTTTGATATGGCGGAATGGTACCATCTGCAATTCGATAATACGTATAGGGTGCACCGTAAATAAAGGCACTATCCGTTTTACCAGAAGCAGTCACCTTATTTATAAGTTGTAGGTCTTGAATAGGAGGGTCTATGCTATTTATAGTAGTAGCGCTACCCAATGCACTAGAACTAAAGTTGATGGTAAATTTATTATCCATATAACTGAGTCCACTAGCCGCCGCTCCGTAGTAATTACCAATGTCTCCCCAAATCCATTCTGGTGGTGTTGCATTGGTTTCAAACATACTTGCATCGCCAACAATGGCACCTTCAATTTTTTTGATGCCTTTGTTTTTTAAAATAATTGCCCATTTTTCAACAAGGGTAGAAGCATCATTTTTATTATTAAAATATTGCGATTCTAAAGTAGGGTCGCCACCACCCGTAATATATAAATTACCATTTAAGAAACCGGTAGTAGCATCAAAACTACCATCGTATGCTAACTTGGTTTCAAAAACAAAATCAGCACCTAAAATACCCAAAGCCGCTCCAGTGGTGGCAATTTTAAGGGTGCTTGCAGGCACTAAACTTAAGTTGCTATTGTATTCAGCTATTACAGCACTGGTTTTGTTATTGATTACATAAATACTCCAAGCGGCATTTTTTAAACTGAGGTCGTTTTTTAAATTATCTATTTCTGTATTTAATTTTGCATTTTGTGAATAAACAAAATCGACTTTTAGTAAACACAAAAACAATAGTAATCTACTAATCATTTTTATCCCTCAGTTATTTATAATTTTTAAAAACCGCATCAATCTCAGTAGCCATTGTTCTATCTTTTTCAGTAACTGTATTTCCTACACTGTGGGTAGATAATGAAATACTTAGCTTGTTATAAGTGTTTGTCCACGTTGGGTGATGGTCCTTCTTTTCAGCGATAAGCGCCACTTTGGTCATAAACCCAAATGCTTCAATAAAATTGGCAAATTCAAAATCTTTGATGAGTTTATTTTTTTCTTCTTTCCACATAATTGTATAGTTATTTTTAATTAAATTATTCTTTGACTTACTGTTATATTTTATCAAAGATAGTTTTTGCTTTTAATCTAAAATAATTTTAGGTTTGATAGAACTAAAATAAATATCATGAAAAATAAATACGTTTTATCTTTTTTGTTATTCTCACTTTTAGAAACTGCCATCATTGCGCAACCTTATACTTTTCTTTCTAAAGGAATTGGTGGCGGAGGTGCTTTATTTTCCTTATCCATTAATCCAGCAAATAATAATGAATATTACGTAGCTTGTGATATGGGTGAATTGTTTCATACAACTAACTATGGATCAAGTTATTCACAAGTATCGTTTAATCAATTAATAGCAGGTCATAATTCCAAAATATGTTATACATCAACCGCTGGTTTATTATATTGTATTAACTATGCGAATGATAAAGTTATTCCAGTGAAGAGCGCTGATAATGGAATTACTTGGACAGCATTAGCCCATAATCCTGATGATGGCGAAGAAACCTATAGTATTGATGTAGATTACAATCATCTCAATAGGATACTTATTTCTTATTATGGAAAAATCTATTTTTCAAGTAATGGCGGTATATCCTTTACTTCCATCCATACCGCTGCTACTAATTCGGGAAATGTAGTAGCCGGTGTTTTTTTTGATAATGATACCATTTATATTGGAACCAATGATGGAGTGTTAGTTTCAACAAATGCAGGTGCAACGTTTGCTTTAGCTACCATTGCAGGTTTACCTGTAAACGAGCGAATATGGTCGTTTGCAGGAGCTAAAGTAGGCAATCTCACTCGCTTTTTTTGCATTACTGCCGATGTAGCAGATGTTTATGTTGGTGTGGTTGGTTCTGATTATAATAATTTTATGAAGGGTGTTTATTCGGTTGATTATAAAACAGGCAAATGGATTTCAAAAATGACGGGTATTACTGCAGGAACAGATTATCCCATGTTTGTAGCAATGGCTCAGAATGATATCAGTACCGTTTATTTGGCGGGCAGTAATAGCAATTCAGAACCAAACCTACTTAAAACAATAAACGGGGGAACAAGTTGGTCACCTGTATTTAATACGGCCAATAATAAAAATATAAATACTGGTTGGAGTGGTGATGGTGGAAATAGAGGGTGGAGCTATGGCGAATGCGCGTTTTCAATAGCCGTTGCACCTAACAATGCGAACAACGTGGCGTTTAGCGATTTAGGTTTTGTACATAAAACAATTAATGGTGGTGCTACTTGGCAACAGGCATACGTTGATATCAGTGGTCAACATCCCATAAATACAATTACACCCGCAGGTAAAAGTTATAAAAGTGTGGGATTAGAAAATACAACTTGTTGGCAAATCCATTGGATAAATGCAACCAATATGTGGGCTTGTTTTTCTGATATAAGAGGTATTAGAAGCACGGATGCTGGAAATTCATGGTCATTTGATTATACAGGTAATACCGCTAATTCAAGTTATCGTATCGTGCAACATCCTACTAATACTACACTGTATGCAGCTACTTCTAACATTCACGATATATACCAAAGTACCCGTTTACAAGACGCCCAATTAGATGCAACGGATGCGAATGGAAAAATAATTTATTCTACTAATAATGGAAAAACGTGGCAAAACCTACATGTGTTTAATCATCCTGTTTTTTGGTTAGCCCTTGATCCCACCAATTCAAATAGAGCCTACGCCAGTGTAATTCATTATAATGGAGGCAATGGCATAGGTGGTATATATGTATGTAATGATTTGCAGAATTTAGCCGCTTCCACCTGGACATTATTACCTAACCCTCCACGCACGGAAAAACATCCTGCAAGCATTGTGGTCTTAAACGATGGTAAAATGGTGTGTACTTATTCGGGCAGAAGAACAACTACGTTTACCGCAAGCTCCGGGGTATTCATTTATGATCCAGTTACAACGGCTTTTACGGATGTATCAGACCCGGGTATGAAGTATTGGACAACAGATATTGTAATTGACCCGATTGACGCCACTCAAAATACTTGGTATGTTGGCGTATTTAGCGGCTGGGGTGGTTCAGCAAATGGGTTGGGTGGTTTATATAAAACAACTAACAGAGGTGTAAAGTGGACACGCATTACCAATCCAGCCGTAATTGATAGAGTAACTTCTTGCACTTTTAATCCAAACAATCCTAATCAACTTTACATAACTACCGAAACGCAAGGGCTTTGGGTGTCTTCTAATATCAATGATCCATCTCCTACTTTTACGTTAGTAAATGCTTATCCATTTCAACAACCAGAAAGAGTATTTTTTAATCCGTATAATAAAAATGAAATTTGGATCAGTAGTTTTGGGAATGGAATAAAAATGGCAACGTTATTACCAACAGGAAATATTAAACTGACTGATTCGGAGAAACCGCTGAACGTTTTTCCAAATCCAACCAATGGGCCTATTTACATTAAAAATACTACAGCTCATGAAGTTCTTATTTACAATGTTTTAGGTAGCAGAGTGAGTTCAATACCTTTAAATAAAGAAAACCCTGAAATAGATATTACCTATTTAGATAAAGGCATTTATTTTTTAGTATGCGAAAATAAACGAGTGAAAATAATTTTAAATAAATAGGACGATGTTAATTAAAGCAAGCCAAATAAAGTTTTGGTGTATGGCATAATAACTATTTTTGTATATGCTTACTCAACGCCAATTATTTAAAAATCATTTAGCGCAAACAAGTGAAACCCCTTTAGCTTTAGAAATTGAAAAGGCAGAAGGAATCTATTTAATAGATGTATCGGGTAAAAAGTACATTGATTTAATATCAGGTATTTCTGTTAGTAATGTAGGGCATCGCCACCCAAAAGTAGTCGAGGCCATTAAACAACAATTAGATAAATACATGCACCTTATGGTGTATGGCGAATACATTATATCACCTCAAGTACAATTAGCAAAAAGGTTAGTTGATCAGTTGCCAACTCAATTAAGCGCTGTCTATTTTGTAAACTCGGGCAGCGAAGCCATTGAAGGAGCAATGAAATTAGCAAAACGAGCTACTGGTCGCATGGAAATTATTTCTTTTAAAAATGCTTATCACGGTAGTACACAAGGTTGTTTAAGTATAATGGGCAATGAAGAATTTAAAAATGCCTATCGCCCATTATTGCCATGTACCAAACAAATATCATTTAATAACCTAGAAGATTTAAATCAAATCACTACCAAAACGGCTGCTGTAATTGTAGAAACTATACAAGGGGAGGCTGGTGCCGTTGTACCCACAAATAATTTTTTAGTCCGCTTGCGCGAAGCTTGTAACGCAACAGGTACATTGCTAATTGCAGATGAGGTACAATGTGGATTTGGTAGAACCGGTAAATTGTTTGCTTTTGAACATTATCATTTTGTACCTGATATTTTATGTATAGCAAAAGGGATGGGAGGCGGAATGCCGATTGGCGCCTTTATTTCATCACATGATATAATGAATACGTTTACGAATAACCCCATACTTGGGCACATCACTACTTTTGGTGGGCACCCGGTAAGTTGTGCCGCGGCTATGGCTACACTAAACGTATTATTAGAAGAAAACTTAATTGAACAGGTTGCTAGTAAAGAGAAATTATTTAGAAGTTTACTACAACATCCTAAAATTAAGTGCATCAATGGTAAAGGTTTATTATTATCGTTAGTATTTGATTGCTATGAACAGAATAAAGCCATTATTGACAATTGCATTTTAAATGGTGTAATAACCGATTGGTTCTTATTTAATTCACATTCTATGCGAATAGCCCCACCATTAACCATTACCGAAGAGGAGATAAAAGAAGCATGTAAGCAATTGTTAAAAAGTATAAATAAAATTTAACATCCTTTAACAATCAATATACTTTATTGGCATTAGTATTGGTAAACGTCCTGCATATAACTAAAAACAAAAACAAATGAAAAAATTAAGTTTAATGGTAGTTGCTTGTGCAATTTTATCTACAACAATGTTCGCTCAAACTCCAGCTCCAGCTAAAAAAGCGAATGAAAAATCAGCTGAAAAAGTGATGGTTAAAGAAAAAGATCACAAAAAGAAAGAAAAACACCAATCAAAAAAAGAAACTCCAGCTAAACCAGAACAAAAAGCAGGTAAGTAATTCTTTTTATTAATTATAAAATACCTCTTTGAATTTATTTTAATTTAAAGGGGTATTTTATATTTAATAATTACCAGTTGACAGCAGCACCAATGTACAAGCTTCTTCGAATTCAATTTTATTTTTAGTTAATAATTTTTCCAGTTCCATATTTTCAGTTCCTGGATTAAAAATAACTCGTTTGGGTTTTAAGCTTAATATGTAATCATACCAAGCTAGTTGATGTTTAGGCCCTACATAAAGTGTTACGGTATCAATATTGCTAAGGGGAGGAAATCCTTTTAAAATTTCGATGTTATTTATTTTCCCATCCTTCAAACCTACCGGTATAACTTCGTATTTATTTTTTTGTAAAGCCAATGTTGCTTTATAAGCATATCGCTCTGGATTATCAGAGGCGCCAATTACTACTGTTTTTTTCATTTTGATGTTTTTCATATAATCCGTGCAAGAAGAGTACCAATTAAAATATTCATTATTAACTTACTATTCTTCAAAAAAAGAAAAGAATAAAATAATTTTAAGTACTGATAAAATCTATATTTTTACATCTTCAGATTTAATAATAAATTACAACTAAATATAAATAATATGAAAATAAAGAAAATAACTTTATTCGTTTCAGGCTTATTGATCTTTACTAGTTCTTTTGCACAAATTTCAACGAATAGAACTTGTGGTACAAAAGTGCCTGATGAAGCTTGGGAAAACTGGCTGTCGTCAAAAGTGAAGGAACGTGCGGCTAGCCGAGCACCTTTAGAAAGTTATACCATTCCTATAATTATTCATATTATTCACAGGGGTTCTGTAATAGGTACAGGTGCTAATATTTCCAATGCACAAGCAATATCTCAGGTAGCCATTTTAAATGCCGATTATGGCGGTACAAATACTGATATCGCAAAGTTACCAGCCATTTTTTCTACTGTAAAAGCGGGTGATACAGGTATTCGCTTTTGTTTAGCGAAGACAGATCCAAATGGTAATGTATTAGCGGAACCAGGAATTGATCGAATAAATGGAGAAGTTAAAAATTGGGAAGATACGGACACTTTATCACAGGATGATTTAATCAATTATTTTCAAGAGACCATTAAACCAAATACCATTTGGAATGCTAAAAAATATTTAAACGTTTGGATATCTGACATGAGTACAAGTCATTTATTGGGGTATGCATCTTTTCCCTCTGGTACGCCAAATTCAGGTTTAAATGGTGTTGAATATGCATTGTCTTCAGGAGTTGTAATTAACCAACGGGCTTGGGGGAATATTGGCACTGTATCAATTCCTTATGACAGAGGAAGAACAGCAACCCACGAAATTGGTCATTGGTTGGGGCTACGACATATTTGGGGAGATGACTCTTGTGGTACAGATTATTGTAACGATACCCCTCCTCAGGAAACCTATAATTTTGGTAGTCCTATTCACCCTCATAATATAGGTGCTTGTACTGGTGATACTACAGGTGAAATGTTTATGAATTACATGGATTATGTGAATGATAGTGTCATGATAGTATTTTCTGCCGACCAAAGAGCACGCATGCAAGCCACTATGGCTAACGGTTATTATAGAAAAGGATTAAAAGATTCACATTTGTGTGATCTTCCTTTCGCCTTTAATGCAGGTATTGAAACAATAAAGTTTCCTGCAGCGAAAAGCTATACATGCCTAAATACAGTTACTCCAACTGTTCAACTAATTAATGAAGGTACAACACCGATAACGACAGTATCTATTAAATATGCTTATGATGGTGGCGTGGTTGCTAATTATAGCTGGGCAGGCACATTGACTAAATTTACAAGCATCGATGTTCAATTACCAGTAAGTGCTGTATTACCTGTTGGACCGCATTCACTAATGGTTGCTACGAGCATGCCTAATGGTAGTATTGATCAAGATACAATTAATGATGTTAAAATAACTGATTTCTTTATTGGAGCTACGCAAACGATACCATTTATAGAAACATTTGAAAACGTTAATTTTGCCCCTGCTAATTGGACTATTGTTAATCCAAATGAAGATGCAACATGGTCTAGAGATACTACTGTTGGAGGTTTTGGAGCAAGCCAAGCGTGTGCCGTTATGGATAATTACTATTCTGACTTTGCAACAAACGATTTTATAGATGATATACAAAGCCCAAAATTTGATTTGAGCGGTTTATCTAAAGCAATGCTAACCTTTGACATTGCTTATCAGCAATACGATACCATTATAAGAGATTCTTTAGCAATATTTGCAAGCATTGATTGTGGTACAAATTGGGATACCATTTACAAAAAAGGAGGTCCTAACCTAGCTACTAAAAAAGATTTTGTAAAAAAATATTTTGTACCTACTGCATCCGATTGGAGAAAAGATTCAATCGATTTAACACCCTATTTAGGTAAAACAAACGTTTCTTTTATATTTAGAAATATATCTGATTGGGGGCAACCTATTTACCTTGATAATATTAATATAACAGGAACTGTAACTACTGGATTTAAAAATACATCAATAATTGAAAATTCATTGGCTATTTATCCTAACCCAAGTAATGGTAGTTTTAACTTAATATTTAATTCAATGACTAAATCAACATATAATATAAAAATTACTAATACATTGGGTCAAGTTATTTATCAAGAAGATTTAAAAGACTTTACTGGTAATTATTCAAAAAACATAAATATTGCTAATTATGGTAAAGGGGTTTATACCGTAAGTATTAATAATGCAGATAGTCAATCGTTAAAAAAAGTAATTGTTTATTAATACTCGTTAAATTATAAAAATAGGAGGCTGTTCTCAATCTGAGAGCAGCCTCTTTTTTGTTTATTAATTCTTAATTTTATACTAAATATATAGCATAAATGAATAAGGCATCTAAATCGGAAATTAAGTTAACGTATACCTATCAGGAGGTTTTTGAAAAGTGTCTCCATTACTTTAAAGATGATGAGTTAGCTGCTTCTACTTGGATTAATAAGTATGCAATGAAAAATATGGCGGGAAAGTTCATAGAACTTAGTCCTGATGATATGCATGTGCGTATGAGTAAAGAATTTTTAAGGATAGAAAACAAATACAATTTAAAACAAAACGATGAAAAAATTAAATTACTTTCTAAATATGGACAAACCAGAGCTACTTTAACAGAACAAAATATATATGCATTTTTTAAGAACTTTAAATATATTATTCCGCAAGGTAGTGTAATGTCATCGTTGGGTAATCCCAATATAATTGCATCGTTATCAAATTGTGTGGTACTTCCAAAAATATATGATTCTTACGGTGGTGTACTTTATACAGATCAGCAACTTGCACAATTATTTAAAAGAAGATGTGGAGTAGGTATAGATATTTCTACTTTACGTCCATCAGGCATGTTAGTTAAAAACGTTTCAGGTTCAGCAACAGGCGCTGTGTCTTTCATGGAGCGGTTTTCAAATACAACCAGAGAAGTAGCTCAAAATGGTAGGAGAGGAGCCTTAATGATTACCATGGATATCGCCCATCCAGATGTTGAAGATTTTATAACGATAAAACAAAATTTATTAAAAGTTACCGGGGCAAACATATCAGTTCGCCTCTCCGATGAATTTATGAAGGCTGTAATAACAAATACTGAATATCTACAACGGTTTCCAATAGACGCTAAGATACCTGAATATTTTAAAACTATTAATGCTCGTGAACTTTGGAATCTTATTATTGCCTCCGCACATCAATCGGCAGAACCAGGTTTAATTTTTTGGGATAAACAGCATACCTATTCCACTTCATCGGTTTATCCTGAATTTAAAAATGTATCCACCAACCCTTGTTCTGAAATAGCTATGCAAGGTGGCGATAGCTGCCGCCTAATAGCTTTAAACTTATTTAATTTTATCAATAACCCTTTTACTAAAAATGCCCAATTTGATTACGAAAAATTTTATAAAATAGTTTATGAGGCACAGCGATTAATGGATGATTTAGTAGACTTAGAATTAGAAGCGATTGAGAAAATCATTTCAAAAGTAAAGGCTGATCCCGAACCCAATTATATTAAACAGATAGAATTAGAAACATGGCAATTATTATATGAATCAGGAAAAAAAGGAAGAAGAACAGGCTTAGGTTTTACCGCTTTATCAGATACCATGGCAGGTTTAAATTTTAAATTTGATTCAAATAAAGCAATTGCTGAGATTGAAAAAATAATGCGAACAAAATGCGAAGCCGAATTTGAAAGCACTATTGACATGGGCATTGAAAGAGGAAAGTTTAATGCATTTGACCCCGTAATTGAAAATACTTCGGAGTTTATTCAAATGATGGAGAAAGAGTTTCCAACAGTTTATAATCGAATGATGAAGTATGGTAGAAGAAATATTTCTATCAGTACTGTTGCCCCTACAGGAACATTAAGTATTCTTGCTCAATCTTCTTCTGGAATTGAACCCGTATTTATGTTATCCTATAAACGAAGAAAAAAAATAAATACAACTGACAAAAATGTACGAGTAGATTATGTAGATGCTATGGGAGATTCTTGGCAGGAGTATATCGTTTATCATCCAAAATTAAAAGAGTGGATGAATGTAAATAATACTACTAGTTTAGAAAATAATCCTTATGAAGGTTCAACTGCTAAAGAAATAGATTGGATGAAGAGAATTGAATTACAAGCAGTTGTTCAAAAATACACCACCCATTCTATTAGTTCTACTATTAATTTAGAAACCAATGTAAGTGTAGAAAATGTAGGAGAAATATACCTTGCTGCATGGAAAAAAGGGTTAAAAGGCATTACCATTTATAGAGATAATTCCAGAGCAGGGGTTTTAATTGCTGATAAGGAAGAAGTAAACCAACTATTAAAAAATGAAAAACATCCGCAGAAGCGCCCCACTATAATTAATGCGGAGGTGGTACGATTTCTAAATCAAAATGAAAAGTGGATTGCTGTAATCGGGTTAATTGATGAAAAACCGTATGAAATATTTACAGGGAAAGTAAATGATACATTTTCAATACCTAAAGAAATTAATAGTGGTTGGATTGTAAAAAGGATAATAGATGATAAGAAAAAAAGATATGATTTTCAATACATAAACGAAGGCGATAAAAAAATAACAATGGAAGGATTATCTAATTCATTCAATAAAGAATATTGGAATTACGCAAAACTAATTTCAGGCATGCTTCGGTTTAATATGCCACTACTTAACATTATTAATATGATTGAAAATTTGCATTTATATAGTGATAACATTAATACGTGGAAAGCAGGAGTGGGCAGAGCCTTAAAAAAATACATTCCAAATGGTACGATTGCCGCGACACAAAAATGCCCAGAATGCAATGAATCAAAAGGGTTAGTATATGAAGAAGGTTGTTTAACTTGTAAAAATTGTGGTTATTCTTTATGTGGATAAAAAATTATGGAGCTGTTTTTCTTCCAAATAAGTACTTTCTATTACTCTGCATTTGTTTTTTATATGCTTTATTCCCGTCAGAAAGAGCTTTTTTGTTTGCTTTAATTTCACGTCTATCTGTTTTTGCTTTTTTTTCTAAATAGGGATTATAAGCTCCTTTGCTTTTGCAGGAAGAAAAAACAAAAAGAATCAATAAAATACTTACAAAAGCTGGGAAATATTTTTTATATAAAAAACGCATGGCAACAAAGTTAACTGAATTATATTTTATTTCTAACAATCTTTTTTATTCAACGTTTTAATATCAAAAAAGCGTTGCATTGTTATTTTATTGAAGTTAAAAAAATTATAATGAATACAACTCATGTTTTAATAATAGGTTCGGTATGGCCAGAACCAAATTCTACTGCAGCTGGCAGCAGAATGTTACAATTGATTGATTTATTCCAGTTACAAGGTTGGGAGATAACGTTCGCCTCCGCAGCTTTACCTAGTAGTTATATGTATGATCTGGAAACATTAGGGATTAAAAAAGTGAACATAGAATTGAATAATACGAGCTTCGATGAGTTTATTATAAAATTACAACCTGTTATTGTATTATTTGATCGTTTTATGGTGGAAGAGCAATTTGGGTGGAGGGTGTCAACACACTGTAACACTGCATTGAGAATATTAGATACAGAAGACTTACATTGTTTGCGAGCTGCACGTAAGCAAGCATTAAAAGAAAATAAAATATTTACTGTTGACGATCTACTGTTAACAGATGTTGCTAAAAGAGAAATAGCAAGTATTTTACGTTGCGATCTTTCTTTAATAATTTCAACCTACGAAATGATGTTGTTAAAAGAGACTTTTAAAATAAACGAAAGTCTATTATTTTATATTCCTTTTTTGCTGGACAGGTTGGAAGAAGACTCCATTAAAAAATGGAAAAATTTTAATAATCGAAAAGATTTTGTAAGCATTGGTAATTTTCTTCATGAACCCAATTTAGATGCTGTACATTATCTTAAACAAATTATTTGGCCCCTGATTAGAAAAAGTTTGCCTGATGCGAAGTTGTATATCTATGGAGCATATCCCTCTCAAAAAGTGGGTGAAATGCATCAACCGTATGAAAATTTTTATGTGATGGGAAGAGCTAAAGATGCAAAAGAAGTTATTGAAAGTTCGAGAGTAGTATTAGCACCCTTGCGCTTTGGTGCAGGAATTAAAGGCAAATTAGTAGAAGCAATGCAATGCGGTACCCCAAGTATTACGTCAACCATTGGGGCAGAAGGTATGCATGCAAATTTAAAATGGAGTGGTGTAATTGCCAATCAACCCGCTGAAATTGCAGCTGCTGCTTTACAATTATATTCAGATCAACTTGTTTGGGAAGAAGCTCAGCGGCAGGGCATTCAAATTATCAACAATTGTTACAATAAAAAGAATGGCGAAGAGCTAATAATAACCATTAAGAAAAAACAACAAAATTTATATAAACACCGTACAAACAACTTTATCGGTGCTATGTTAATGCATCATTCCATGGCTAGTACTAAGTATATGGCTCGCTGGATTGAAGCTAAAAATAAAGTTAATCCATAAATTATATTTTCAATTAATAATATAATATAAATCACACGGAAACTTTTATTTAGAAAAATGTTTCCGTAATTTTGTGTATCGAATTTTATCCCTACTGAATGTCTTTTACTAGGATTTTAATTATTGGTATTATTTTATTATTTATCGATTGGTATTTTTATCAAGCATTGTCTGTTGTTTTAAAAGGCGCAAGTACTTATAAAAAAAATATACTTTTTTATGGCTATTGCGGCTTAACCTTAATTTCTTTTTTAATTCTTTTAACCCCCACAGTTATAACATTTATAGAATTACCTAAATTATTTAGAATATATATATTCGCTTTTGTTTTCATAATAATAGTTTCTAAAATTATTGGCTCTCTTTTTATTTTAACAGATGATATAATACGTTTATTTAGATGGATAGGTAGTTATATTTTTAAGCCACAACTTTCTATAAACCCAGTAATAGAAAATCCTCATCGAATTTCTCGCCTTACGTTTTTAAATTATATTGCACTTGGTATGGCAGTTTTGCCGTTTGTAGGGTTTATTTATGGGATGGTAAAGGGAGCTTTTGATTATAAGATACATAAAGTAAAAGTTACACTACCTAATTTACCTGATTCTTTTAACGGACTTAAAATAGTTCAAATTTCTGATATTCATGCTGGCAGCTTTGTTTCTACCACTCATGTTGAAGAGGCAGTAGAAATTATTTTAAAACAAAAGCCGGATGTTATTTTTTTTACTGGAGATTTAGTAAATAATTTGGCCACAGAAATGGAACCATTTATGCAAGTGTTGAATAAGCTAACCGCCCCTTTAGGCGTATATAGTACTTTAGGCAATCATGATTATGGTGATTACATAACTTGGGAAAACAAAGCAGCGAAAGATAAAAATCTGGAAGATATAAAATCCATCCATGCTACCTTAGGTTGGCAATTGTTAATGAATGAAAATGTGATATTCAAAAAAGAGGATTCAGAAATTGCATTAATAGGTATTGAAAACTGGGGTGGTAATTTGAATTTCCCTAAATATGGTGATTTGAAAAAAGCGTATGCTGGTACTGAAAAATACCCCGTAAAATTATTATTATCTCACGACCCCTCTCATTGGGATAAACAAGTACGTAAGGAGTTTAAAGATATTGATATTACTTTTAGTGGGCATACACATGGTTTTCAATTTGGTATTGAGATTCCTGGCTTTAAATGGAGCCCATCACAGTATATATATAAAGAATGGGCTGGTTTATACACAGAAGCTAATCAGCATATTTATGTGAACAGAGGATTGGGTTTCTTAGGTTACCCCGGACGAGTTGGCATTTTGCCTGAAATAACAGTTATGCAATTGTATAATACCTAAAAGTAATCTATTTGATGGAACCACTTAAAGAGATGTTCAATAAAAGCTTTTATGAACGTTTAGCTTTAGAAATAAATAAAGTTGATAAAAAATTTCAGGTTGATAATTTTGTAAATGAAGTAATTGACCAGTTAGAAAAACGTTCTTTAAATGAACGCTTAAGAAATACTTCTATAGTGTTAAAAAGACATTTGCCAAAAAGATATGAGGCGGCAGTTGAATTACTTACAACAGTTGCACCTTCTTTTAATTCACATTATACAGCATTTTTATTTCCTGATTTCATAGGCTTATACGGCCATGATCACTATGATTTATCGATCCAAACATTAAAGTATTTTACACAGTTTGGTTCTTCCGAATTTGCTATACGCGAATTTTTAAAACGTGATTTTGATAAAACTATTCGAGTAATGAATAAATGGGCGGAAGACGATAATTACCATGTAAGGCGATTAGCAAGTGAAGGTAGCCGACCACGTTTACCATGGTCATTTAAGTTAGATGAGGTAATTAAAAACCCAAAAGTAACTAAATCGATCTTAGAAAAATTAAAGAATGATGACGTGTTATATGTTAAAAAATCAGTAGCTAACCACTTGAATGATATTTCAAAAGAAAATACAGATTACATGCTTAATTTAATATGTGGATGGAATATTAAAAATGAACACACTGCTTGGATTATAAAGCATGCGAGTAGAACACTAATAAAGAAAGGTCATTCACAATCGCTTGCAATTTTTGATTTTGAAAAAGAACCCAAAATTAAAATAGAAAATTTTAAACTGAGTGATAGCAAAATTAAAATAGGATCTGTGATGCAATTTAATTTTACTCTAATATCCGATAAAAGTAATTCGCAAAAATTAGTAATTGATTATATCATTCATTATTTCAAAAAGGCTGGCACTTTATTCCCCAAAGTATTTAAATTAAAAGAAATTAAGTTAGCTCCTAAACAAACCATCAATATAATTAAAACTCATGCCTTTCAACAGTTAAGTACCCGTAAATTATATGAAGGTAACCACTTTATAGAACTAGTAGTGAATGGCAAATCATATATAAAACAACCTTTTACTTTAAATAAAGGCAATTAACGATCCTTATTTTAAATCCCTTCTTTTTCTAATGCTAAAAACTAATGTAAATAACTTTTTTATTTATACATTTTAAGAGATGAATAAATTAAGTTAATTTGCACCGAAAATTTAAATTAGCTTTTTAAAGAAATTGTATGAAAAATATACACATTTAATGAAATTTATAAAGCTTAAATTGTTTCAAACAATTCAATATGTTATTTTATTAATAATTGGATTGGTACTGTGTTGGATGTTTTATAAAAATATAAATTTTTATGAATTAAAGAAAACAATTAGTACAGGCGACTTTTCTTGGTTTTATATTATCCTCTTAGTTTCTCTTTTTGTTTACGTTTTAAGAACATTACGCTGGCAATTATTGATTTCTGCAATGGGTTATAAAAGCAATTTTTACAATGCATTTTCAGCCCTCTCCATAAGTTATTTTATAAGTTTTATTATTCCGCGTTTAGGTGAAGTCTCTCGTTGCTTATCATTAAAAAAAAAGCACGATATACCTTTTATGAAATTGTTAGGTACCGTAATTATAGAGCGTATTGTAGATGTAATAAGTTTAGTAGCATTTTTATTAATTACCTTATTATTACAATTTAATTATCTCATTCAATTTATTGAAATTAATATTTATAATCCACTATACGATCATTTATATTTAAAAATAAAAGAAGGTAATTTAGTTGTTGTATTTATTATTTTAGGTGTAATTGGTTGTTTATCAATTTTGTTCTTTTATTTCAGAAAACGTATTCGTAAAAATGCACCATTTGTAGTAATAAAGTTTATAGAAGGATTAAAGCAAGGATTAAAAAGTATTGCGGAGTTAAAACAGAAAAAGTTATTTGTTGTTTACACTGTCTTAATATGGGTAGGCTATTATTTTATGACTTATTTTTGGTTCTTTGTTTTTAAAGAAACCGCCTCGTTAACATGGGGAGCTTGTCTTTCTATTGTAGCAATTGGCACAATTGGCCGTTCTTTGCCCATTCAAGGAGGAGGCATGGGAGCTTATCATTTTTTAGTGACGAGTGTAATTATGCTTTATGGCGTTTCCGAATCGTTTGGCAAAACACTGGCCACACTTATTCATGGAGGACAAACATTCTTTACTTTTTGTATGGGTTTAATTGGATTGATTATATTTTTTATTCAATATTGGAAAAAAAAATAATCTTTTTAGTTTATTGATTTTAAAATATGCTCTGCTCTTAAATGAAAGGCAGCGGTAGTTTTTGGTAGTTGATCCATGATGACCAACTTTAGTTCATTTGCTATTGCTGGATGTTCTTTTGCAATATTGCTAATACATTGCATTGCTTCTGTTTTTACCACTACGGTTTCTGTATTAGAAAGTATTAAATTAAAACAGACATCAATTAATTTACCTTGTAATTCTTCAGGAATAGTATGTTTTGATAATACTACCATCATATTACGTTTAATGCCATTCACCTTAAATTCGCTTACAGTATCTATAAATAAAGAAAGATAAGGAACCAATAATTCTGGATGAGTGTTATTTACTATTGCCAATATCCAAGAAGCACGTTGAGGTAATGGTGGTTTTTCATTATAGATAATTTCAATTATCTTTTTAAATTCAATAGGGCTATGTCCAACTAATTCTGCAATACCATTCATGTTAATTCGTGAATGTTCTTTTAAAAGTTGTGTGCAATAATCCATTTCTTATGTGTTATAACCAGAGACTTAAAACGTAAATAAAAATTAAATATAATTCCTAAACAGCATAAACTTTGAATGAAAAAGGATTAGTATTTTTTTCTTAAATAAATATTATTGCAAATTGATAAATTCCCAAGAAACCACTATCAATCGAATTAAAGCTCTGGCAAAGTATACTTTCTACCTTTATTTTCTTTCTTTAAATAATCCATCAAAGGTTCAAAGTACGAAAGCATGGCTTTTGCGCTAAGATCGCTTCCCGTTTTTTCTTTTAATACAATTTTCCAATCGATACTTGCACCTGGCTTCATAATGGATTCAATAAATTTCCCCACCTCTTTATTTCCAAAGTAGTTAGTAGCATGAGGATCTTGATGTAAAATCTCTTTTGCAATATAATCGTGCAGCTGAAATAACAAAATAGATGATAATGCATAATCATAATATTGAGCTGCATCATTGTTAATATGTGTTTTAGTAGCCGCATCGCAATACTCTTCTCCTCGTTCTTCAGGAGGTGCAATGCCTTGATATTTTGCTGCAAGTTGCCACCAACGTTTATTAAATTCATTTACAGGTAAGTTGTTCGAGTACAAATCATGTTCAAACATACTCATCGTTCCAGCGCTAAATGGAATAAATACAACATAATTTAATGCCTCTTTTAACAACGTTTTTATGGAATCGGTTTTAGTGTGAGGAGGAATAAGGTTTAAATTTTCTATAAAAGGTTTTTGCATTGCTGCTAGCCCCATCATGCTTCCTAATGCTTCATGATAAGCACGATTAGCTCCTTCACGCAATAAAATAGGAACATCAGGATTGCTGTAAGTTAAAAAGTAATAAATATGCCCTAATTCATGATGTGCTGTTTCGTACCATTCAGCATTAGGCACTACACTCATTAAAGAACGTACATCTTTATCAAGATCCATATGCCAAGCAGAGGCGTGATTATTTTTTTTGTAGTTAGCATTTTTTGGTACTGGATATAAATCTGATCTTTCCCAAAATGTTTTAGGCAATTCTGGAAATCCGAGACTAACATAAAAACGTTCGCCTTGTTTTACAATCCATTCGGCATTTTTTGTTTTAAGAGCGCTATCTAGGTTAATCCCTTTTACATCAACAAGGTTGCCCCAGTCTTGCCCCCAACGATTAGGTAACCAATGTGCGGGAATTAAATCGGGAACCTCTTTTACACCATATTTTTTAGCAAATTCATAACGCGCGTAGGTATGTAGCTCACGATAGAGAGGATATAACTCTTTATTAAACTGTTGTAACATAGCAATCATTTCATCAGTCCCCATCTTATAATCAGCAACTTGGTATTCGAAAAAATCTTTATACCCTAGACCTTGAACAGTTTCATTGCGTAGATCACGTAAGTTAGCTAAACCCTCTTTTAATTTTTTACCAACTTCCTTACTAGCTTCCCAAGCCTTTTTACGTTTTTCAATATTCTTTTCTTTGAATAATATTTCATCAATATAATTTGTTGAAACAGGCTTTCCATCAATTTTAAAGTCAAATCCGAATAAATTTTCAGTTTGTTTAGTCTCCGCTTTAATACGTTTTGTAACAATATCTTTTATTGTTTGCGGGTTATCACCTGCTTTATACAATATTTGATTTAATTGTTTTAATTGAATAGGAGTAAGCTTTTCTTTTTCTGCTAAATATTTTTTTGTAAGCTGTATATTTTCTATACTTCCAGTAAATTTTGCCATTTCTTCAGCAGCTTTATTTGTTGCAATGGCGTTGGCTGAATCACCTTCTACTATATGTGTATTTGATTTCCACTGAGCCTCATTTAAAACAATGCTAAGCTGTTTGTATTGTGCAGAGTAATTATTTAAATAAGTTTGCACACTGTCTTGTAATGCTTTATTGGAATCGTTATTAACAGTTTTATTATTCCCGCAAGAATAAATAAGTATTACCGCAAGAAAAAGAGGAAGCGCTTTTTTCATTTTTTCATTTTATTTAAGGAGTAACAAATTTAATAAAACCTTTTAATTATAGTTATTTCTTTAAAGTGGTGGTGTTGTTTTCTAGAAAAGCATGTGTAAATTAGTATATTTACCAGATGTTCCCTAAGCATAAAGTAATTATTATTGGTCCTGCTTTCCCATTGCGCGGTGGTATCGCTAATTTTAATGAAGCCCTTTGTAGGGCCATGAATATTGCAGCTATTGATACTAAAATAGTTTCATTTTCATTTCAATACCCCAATTTTTTATTTCCTGGAACAACACAATATGATAAGGGAGATGGTCCTGAAGATATTGTTATTGAAACAAAAATAAATTCTATTAATCCTTTTAATTGGATAAAAATTGCTAAAAAGATTAAGCAAGAATCGCCGGATTATATAATTGTGCGCTATTGGCTTCCTTTTATGGCTCCCTGTTTAGGAACAATAGCTAAAAGAGTAAAAAAAAATACCTGCATTAAAGTAATTGCTATTACAGATAATGTTATTCCGCATGAAAAAAATTTTACTGATAATTATTTGACATCCTATTTTGTAAAACAATGCGATGGTTTTATTGCCATGTCACAATCCGTTTTAAAAGATTTAGCCCAATTTACAACCAACAATAAAAAAGTATTTTTACCACATCCTATATATGATATTTTTGGCGAAAAAGTAACTAAATCTATTGCAAAGTCAACACTAAATTTAGTGGATGATGAAAAGTATATTTTATTTTTTGGGTTTATTCGTAAGTACAAAGGGTTAGATTTATTGTTGGAAGCAATGGCTGATGAACGGATAAGGAAATTGGACATTAAATTAATCGTTGCGGGAGAGTATTATGAGGATGCTTCTTTATATAATCAACTTATTGCGAAAAATAAGATAGAAAATAAGGTGTTGTTAAGAACAGAATTTATTCCTTCCGAACAAGTACGTTATTATTTTTGTGCTGCTGATATAGTGGTACAACCTTATAAAACAGCTACACAAAGTGGCGTTACGCAAATTGCTTATCATTTTGAAAAACCCATGCTCGTTACCAATGTAGGTGGCTTACCAGAAATAGTTCCTAATAATAAAGTAGGGTATGTAACAGAACTAAATCCGCAATCAATAGCCAATGCGATTGTTGATTTTTATGAAAATGATAGGGAACAACTGTTTATTGAAAACACCATTACAGAAAAAAAGCGTTTTCAGTGGACTTCGTTTGTGCAAGGTGTCGAAAAACTATTCCAACAAATAAGCAAATAGCTGATATATACAATACTGACCACTAAACTTCGTTTTATTTTTTTAATAATAGTTGTAAAATTCCGTATTTTTGTATATTATAATATTAACCCAAGAGCCGTAATAATGCGAATGAGGTTTTAAATTCAATAATTAAAAATGAATTATAAATTATTAGTAGTACTTATCTTTTTATCAATTATCATTAAGGCGCAAGATACTCTTAATCAAACAGATGTAGCCGGAAAAAAGCAAGGGCATTGGATAAAATACGATGACAATAAGAAAAAGCTTTATGAGGGTACATTTTTAAATGATATACCCGTTGGTAAATTCACCTATTTTTATGATACAGGTATCCCTTGGGCTATGTCTGTGTTTTCTAAAAATGGTAAAGTTAATTATGTAAAACATTTTGGCGCAGGAGGTAAATTAACAGGAGAAGGCAAATACGTAGATGAAAAAAAAGATAGTTTATGGAGATTTTATGATGATGATGAAAAATTACTGTCAGAAGAATTTTATATCGATGGTATAAAGAATGGTAGAGCTAAGGTATATTATGTAAATGGAAAAGTTTGTGAAGATAAAATGTGGAAAAATGGAAAGCTAAATGGACTTTCTAAAAAATATTTTGAGTCGGGGGAGATTAAACATTCATGTAATTATGTGGATGATAAAGTAGAAGGCAAAGTTGTTTATTATCAAGCATTAGGAAAGGTTCTTGCAGAAGGAGCCTATAAAAATGATTTAAAAACTGGAAAATGGACATTTTATAATGAAGATGGCACGGTAAAGCGAGTAGATGTTTATGTAAATGGAAAAAAGACAGGCGTTGATAAAGATATTATTACAAAAGAACAGGAAGATGCCGAAAGAGAAAAATACAAAGATTATAAAATAGAAGATCCGTCACAAGAGAATTATAGCCCCCATTAAAGATGAGTAAAAAAGGAAAAGTATTGTTGGCAATGAGCGGAGGAATTGATAGTTCTATTTCCGCTTTATTACTTCATGAACAAGGTTATGAAGTGGTAGGAATTACGATGAAAACCTGGGATTATGCCTCTTCAGGAGGGTCAACAAAAGAAACAGGTTGTTGTAGTTTAGATTCTATCAATGATGCCCGTTTATTAGCTGTTAATTTAGGATTTCCTCATTTTATATTAGATATACGTAATGAATTTGGCAATTACATTATTGATAATTTTGTAGAGGAGTATATAGCGGGTCGCACACCAAACCCTTGTGTTTTATGCAATACTCATATAAAGTGGGAAGCATTATTGAAACGTGCTGATATGTTAGATTGTGAGTTTATAGCAACAGGGCATTATGCGCGTATTCGTCAAGAAAATAATCGATATATTATTTCAAAAGGGTTAGATCAGCACAAAGACCAATCATACGTATTATGGGGTTTAACACAAGAGAGTTTAAAGCGGACTATTTTCCCTTTGCAAAATTATCGTAAAACAGAAATTAAGCAAATGGCTATTGATAATGGGTATGCTGAGTTAGCTTCTAAAAGTGAAAGTTATGAAATTTGTTTTGTACCAGATAATGATTATCGTGGATTTTTAAAACGTAAAATACCCTCTTTAGAAAGTCGTGTGCATGGTGGAAATTTTATAGATCGTTCAGGCAAATTTTTAGGGAAACATAATGGCTATCCCTTTTATACTATTGGTCAACGAAAAGGCTTAGAAATTGCCATTGGCGAGCCTTTGCATGTTTTAGAAATAATTCCCGAAACAAACACGGTTGTTCTTGGTAGTAAAGATGATTTGGAGCAACAAACAATGATTGTGGGCAAACAAAATATAATTAAATATGCGAGTTTACCAGACAAGTTTCATGCGCTCACAAAAATACGTTATAAAGATCCTGGAGTCATGGCAGAAATTTCTCCGCTGAATGATAAATTAAATGTCTTGTTTCACTCACCCGTTTCTGCAATTGCACCTGGACAATCAGCGGTATTCTATGAAGGAGATGATTTAATTGGTGGCGGTATTATTCAACGTCAACAAATAAGTTATTTTTAATAAATCATTGAATTAAAATTATATTAAATAGGGTTTAGCATAATTTCTTAATTTAGTTGCTTAATACATTTTGTATGAAGCATTTTTTACCTATTATTTTTCTTTTGTTGTTTTTATTTGTTGATGTTTTTTCTTGTAAAAAGGATAAGGAAATACCACCAGATATGGGCTATTCTTATTTCCCAGAATATGTTGGAAGGTGTATTGTGTATGATGTAGATTCTTTTTACTACAACGATTTTACAAAACACATTGATACCTTTAAATATCAGTTAAAAGAAAAATATCAATCTGCCTTTTTAGATAATCAAAATCGCAGAACGATGCGAGTAGAAAGGTATGTAAAACGTTATAATCCAAAAATCCCATACACTTCGTTACCTTGGATATTAAAAAATGTTTATACCGCAAATCGTACTGCTACAACAGCCGAAACAGTAGAAGAAAATATTCGATATATTAAATTAGCTTTTCCAATAAAAGAATTGCAATCGTGGAATGGGAACGCACAAAATACGTTTCCTCCTAGTAATTATGATTATGCATTTTTTAATGTACCTCGCACCGTTGGTAAAATTAATTTTGATTCTGTTTTACAGGTAAATCAATATGACGAAAGTAATTTGGTAATGAAAAAATTATATATAGAGAAATACGCACGGCATATTGGTTTGGTTTACAAACAAGTAATTGATGTACAATCGCAACCTAAAGGTATCCCTGATTCACTCCTTTCGATTTGGCTGGGCACGCCCATTATGCAACGCATTACCTCGGGTATTCAATACACAATGACCGTTAATAGTTTTAATTGCGACTAACATTAAAATAATAAATATTCACTCCATCAACAAATAAATAAAAATTAAGTCTCCTCATGAAAAAAATAATTATTGCATTATTCTTATTACTTAATACATCTCTTATTATTAAGGCAGATGAAGGTATGTGGATTCCGCTATTGCTTAAACAATTGAATGAATCGGATATGAAAGAAAATGGGTTACGACTTTCTGCCGAAGATATTTATAGTATTAATAAATCTTGTTTAAAAGATGGTATCGTTCAATTTAATGGCGGTTGTACAGCAGAAGTAATCTCTGAAAAAGGATTAATATTAACCAATCACCATTGCGGTTTTAGTCAAATTCAATCACATAGCACGGTTGAAAATGATTTATTAAAGAAAGGTTTTTGGGCAATGAATCAATCAGAAGAATTAATAAATCCTGGCGCCACTGCCATGTTTGTTATTCGTATGGAAGATGTTACTTCAAAAGTTTTAGGAACAATTTCTGATACTTTAAATGATGCTGAACGTGAGAAACAAATTAATGTTAACATTTTAGCATTGCAGCAAGAAGCCGTAAAAGGTAGTACTTATGAGGCATTTATAAGACCATTTTATTACGGGAATGAATACTATTTATTTATTACAGAAACGTTCAAAGATGTGAGATTAGTAGGAGCTCCCCCTTCTTCCATCGGAAAGTTTGGAGGCGATATTGATAATTATTCATGGCCACGTCAAACGGGAGATTTTTCTATATTTCGTATCTATGCAAATAAAGATAATAAACCTGCGGAGTATGCGACAGACAATGTTCCCTATCATCCTAAATATGTGATACCAATTACCCTAAAAGGAATTGAAGAAAATGATTTTGCAATGGTTTATGGTTTCCCTGCTCGCACCAAAGAATATCTCACTTCTTATGCAGTAGATATGATAATGAATCAATCAGATCCAGATATTGTTAAAATTAGAGCGGCTCGTTTATCAATTATGGATGCACAAATGAAAACAAATGATCTAATTCATTTACAATATATTGATAAATATTCCCGCCTTTCTAATTATTATAAAAAATGGACAGGCGAAATTAGAGGATTAAAAAAATTAGATGCCGTAAATAAAAAACAGGCATTTGAAAAAGAGTTTCTAACAAAAGCGAATATGTTACCAGAAACAGCTAAAAAATATGGAAACGTAATTAACGATTTAGAAAAAAAGTACATCGCAATTAAACCCTTAAATAAGCAGCGCGATTATTACGTAGAAGCGTTATTAGGTATTGAAGCAATTAGTTATTCACTTACTTTTAAAGAAACGCTAGAATTAATAAATAATAATGGAGACACTGCAGTTATTCATAAAAACATAGATAAATTAAAAAAGAATGCCTCTGTTTTTTTTAAGAATTATGACCCCAACACCGATAAAAAAGTAGCTGTTGCATTATTAAAACTATATTATAATGATATTGAAAAAATAAATCAACCTGATATTTTTAAAGAGATAGAGAAAAAATACAATGGAGATTTTGATAAGTATGTAGATCATATTTTTAATAAGTCTCTTTTTGTCTCCTTAGATAAAGTGAATGAGGTATTAAGTAATCTTCAAAAGAAGCATAAAAAAATTGAGAAAGACCCTATTTATAAGATAATGTTAAGCTGTAATAAAAAATATATAACAGATGTCTCTCCTACTTATACAAAGCTAGATAACGAAATAACAAAACTTAGTAAAATATACATGAGAGGTATGCGTGAGGTGCTTACCGTAAAAAAATACTATCCTGATGCAAATAGTACGCTTCGATTATCATATGGAAAAGTACTTGGTTATACACCTCGTGATGCTGTTAAATATAATTACTATACTACCATAGAAGGTGTAATGGAAAAAGAAGATTCTTTATCTGATGAGTTTATTGTTCCTCAAAAATTAAAAGCCCTTTATCTAAAAAAAGATTATGGTCAATATGCCGATAAAAACGGAGAATTGCGCATTGCTTTTATCGCTACATTACACACCACAGGAGGAAATTCAGGTAGTCCTGTTTTAAATGCTGATGGACAATTAGTAGGTACTAACTTTGATCGCAATTGGGAAGGAACTATGAGTGATGTAATGTACGATCCCGATCGTGTAAGAAATATCTCTGTAGATATTAGATATACACTATTTATTGTAGATAAATTTGCTGGAGCTGGGTATTTGTTAAATGAGATGAATATTATAAAATAAAAAATAAATTTTTTTCAAAAAAATAAAATGATAAATAGCAATGGAGTAGTAGAAATAATTACAATTGGCGATGAAATTTTAATAGGGCAAATTGTGGATACTAATTCTGCATTTATGGGCAAATTGCTTAACCTTAACGGAATGAGTGTTAAGCAAATTTCCTCCGTTTCAGACAATAAAGAACATATTATTAAAGCCTTAGATGAAGCCCAGGCTCGTGCAGAAATTATCTTAATTACTGGCGGCTTAGGGCCAACAAAAGATGATGTTACAAAAAAAACATTGTGCGAATATTTTAATACGTCCTTACGTTTCGATGAATTGGTTTACCAAGATGTAACAGCCATATTCACCACTTATAATAAAAGCGTAACAGCTATTAATAGAAAACAAGCAGAAGTGCCAGAAATTTGTGAAGTGATTAGAAATTACAATGGAACTGCTCCAGGAATGTGGTTTGATGTAAATGGGAAAATAATTGTCTCCATGCCTGGTGTGCCCTATGAGATGGAAGCGATGATGAAAAATCAGATAATCCCTAAAATAAAATCACGTTTTAACCTTCCTGCTATTTTTCATAAAACAGTTCTTACCCAAGGCATTGGAGAATCAAGTTTAGCTGAGTTAATCACTGATTGGGAGGATAGTTTAGTTGATTTTAATATTAAGTTGGCTTATTTACCTTCAGCAGGAATGGTACGTTTGCGTTTGAGCGTAACTGGCGAAGATGAAAATAAGTTACAGACAGCAGTAAATTCTAAAATAGAAGAATTACAAAAAATAATACCTGAGTATATATATGGTTATGAAATATATGGCGAAGAAACTCAAACACTGCAGCGGCTTGTAGGTGAACTATTAGCTGAAAAAAAGAAAACCTTATCGTTAGCCGAAAGTTGTACTGGAGGTTATATATCTTCATTGATAACAAGTGTTTCAGGTAGCTCCGCTTATTATAAAGGTTCCATAATCTGTTACTCTTACGAAATAAAGATAGCTGAATTAGGGGTTTCAAAACAATTGTTAAATGAACAAGGCGCTGTTAGTCAACTTGTTGTTGAACAAATGGCGGAAGGTATTCGAGAAAAGTATAAAACAGATTATTCCATTGCCGTTTCTGGTATTGCGGGCCCCAATGGTGGTACCGTAGAAAAACCTGTTGGTACAGTATGGATAGCAATTGCTACCCCCAATAAAATAATCGCTGAAAAATTTCTATTTGGTAATAACCGACAACGTAATATTCAAAAATCTGCACAAGCAGCATTAAATATGCTTAGAAAAGAAATTGAATAACTTCTAAAATTTAAAAACAACCTACTTATCCTTTATTACTGTAAATGTTATTAAGTTATTATAAAGTAAAAAGAGTTTCCTAAAAAATCAGGAAACTCTTTTTACTTTATAATTTTAAAGCTTTATTATTCTTCTTTCTTCGTTTTTTTAGCTTTAGGTTTTATCACTTTTATTTTTATTTCATCTTTTTCAAAATCTACATCAATAGTATCACCTTCGCTTAAATTAGATTTAATAATTTCTTCTGCTAAAGGATCTTCTAAGTATTTTTGAATAGCACGTTTAAGTGGACGAGCACCAAACTGAGAATCATAACCTTTATCAGATATAAAATCTTTAGCTTCATCTGAAACTTTAATTGAATATCCTAAACCATTAATACGACCATACAAGCTATTCAACTCAATATCAATAATTTTATGAATGTCATCTCGAGTTAACGAATTAAAAACAACCACATCATCAATACGATTTAAAAATTCAGGAGCAAATGCTTTTTTTAATGCATTTTCAATTACTCCTTTTGAATGATCTTCTTCCATTTCTTTTTTAGCAGTGGTTGTAAAACCAACTCCTTGTCCAAAATCTTTTAACTGACGAGCGCCAATATTAGAAGTCATTATTATTATCGTATTTTTAAAATCAATCTTTCTACCTAAACTATCAGTCATTTGTCCATCATCCAGAGCTTGTAACAACAAGTTAAAAACATCTGGATGGGCTTTTTCAATTTCATCTAACAAAATAACTGCATAAGGTCTTCTACGTACTTTTTCAGTTAATTGTCCACCTTCTTCATAACCAACATAACCTGGAGGTGCTCCAATTAAACGAGACACTGCAAATTTTTCCATGTATTCACTCATGTCTATACGAATCAACGCATCATCATTATCAAATAAATATTTCGATAAAATTTTTGCTAATTGTGTCTTACCTACACCCGTTGGCCCAAGAAATATAAAAGAGCCGATTGGTTTATTAGGATCTTTTAATCCAGCTCTGTTACGTTGAATTGCTTTTACAACTTTTCTTACAGCATCATTTTGTCCAATTATTTTATCTTGAAGGATGTCTGCCATTTTCACGAGTTTATCTCCTTCGTTTTGAGCAACCCTTTGAACAGGAACCCCTGTCATCATTGCCACCACTTCAGCTACATTATCTTCGCTAACTATTTCACGGTGGTTTTTACTCTCTTCTTCCCATGTTTTTTTTGCGGCATCTAATTGTTCTAGTAAAATACGTTCCGTGTCGCGTAAGCGCGCAGCTTCTTCATATTTTTGAGAACGTACTACTTTATTTTTTTCTTCTTTTATTTCTTCTAATTTTTTCTCAATTTCTACCACATTTTTAGGCACATTAATATTAGTAATGTGTACCCTTGAGCCAGCTTCATCTAGTGCATCAATTGCTTTGTCAGGTAAATGGCGGTCTGTTATATATCTTGCAGTTAATGAAACACAAGCTTTAATAGCTTCATCAGTATAAGTAACATTGTGGTGATCTTCGTATTTTGATTTGATATTATTTAATATTTGAATGGTTTCCTCCTGTGTAGCAGGTTCAACAATTATTTTTTGGAAACGTCTCTCTAAAGCCCCATCTTTTTCAATGTATTGACGGTATTCATCTAGCGTAGTAGCACCAATACATTGTATTTCTCCTCTAGCTAATGCAGGTTTAAACATATTGGATGCATCTAATGAGCCGGAAGCGCCACCAGCACCAATAATAGTATGTATTTCATCAATAAATAAAATTACATCGGGCGATTTTTCTAACTCATTCATTACCGCTTTCATGCGCTCTTCAAACTGACCTCTGTATTTTGTACCGGCAACTAGGGAAGCCAAATCAAGAGTAACTACCCGTTTACCAAATAGCACCCGTGAAACTTTGCGTTGCACAATACGCAATGCTAAACCTTCTGCAATAGCAGATTTACCAACACCAGGCTCACCAATTAAAATCGGATTATTCTTTTTTCTCCTTGATAATATTTGAGATACGCGTTCAATTTCTTTTTCACGCCCTACGATAGGGTCAAGCTTACCGTCTTCAGCAGCTTTTGTAAGATCTCTTCCAAAATTATCTAATACAGGCGTTTTAGATTTACTATCAGGTGCCTTTTTGGTACTGCTGCTAGCAGCACTAAAAGTATCATCTGTATCGTCATCATCTGACGGAGTACTCGGAAATTCAGCTTTAGGGTCAGACTTTGAAAGTTCTAATTCATTTTTCATAATTTCATAGTCTACTTTAAATTTATGTAACGCTTTAGTGGCTACATTATCTTCATCTTTTAAGATGGATAAAATTAGATGTTCAGTTCCTATCACTACACTTTTTAAAAGTTTAGCTTCTAAATAGGTTATTTTTAAAGCTCTTTCAGCTTGTTTTACCAAAGGTATATTTGCCAAATTACTTACCTTATGATTGCCCGTACCGATTGATTGTTCAATGGTTTTTCGTAGTTCCATTAAATCAACGTTTAATAGTTTTAACAACCTTACCGCCGTACCTTCACCTTCGCGAATAATACCTAGCAATAAATGTTCTGTACCAATGTAATCATGACCTAAACGTAGCGCCTCTTCTCTACTATAGGTAATTACATCTTTTACTCTAGGTGAAAATTTAGCTTCCATAAATATGTAATTTAAAATTAATTATTAAAACGGCTTTTAATCTTAAGAGTTACAAGGGATTGATTATAATGATTAAAATATTACTTATTAATAAGCTAATCATTATTTTAAGTTCTTAAATATAATGATTATACTCAGTTATAACAATTATATTTCACCCTAAACCAAAAGTACTTGAGTTTTTTTAATATGCCCAATCATGCTTTTATTTTTATTAACAAACATCTTGTTAATATGTTAATAAATTTGCCATTAATGTAGCTAAATACGGGTATAAATAAGTAACTTCGAACTTCTTAAAACTAGTGTTAGTTATCAATAACTATACTAAATAAATTTTATGACAATTATGCGCAAATATGCCGCAGATATGCACTAAATTAAATTTAAAAAAGAAATTATGGCAGACGGTGAAAAAATTTTTCAAGTAAATATTGAGGAGCACATGAAATCCGCTTACATTGATTATTCAATGTCAGTAATTGTATCCCGGGCATTACCAGATGTACGAGATGGTTTAAAACCAGTGCATCGTAGGGTACTGTATGGTATGCTTGATTTAGGTCTACTTTCAAACAAAGCACATAAAAAATCTGCTCGTATTGTCGGGGAAGTAATGGGTAAATATCACCCTCATGGGGATTCCTCTGTTTACGATGCTATGGTACGTATGGCGCAGGATTGGAGTTTACGTTATCCATTAGTTGATGGACAAGGTAATTTTGGTTCAGTAGATGGCGATAGCCCTGCAGCGATGCGTTATACCGAAGCTCGTTTAAAGAAAATTGCAGAAGAAATGTTGAGTGATATCGAGAAAGATACGGTTGATTTTCGACCTAATTTTGATGATAGTTTAACAGAACCAACGGTATTACCATCCCGTATTCCAAACTTATTAGTAAATGGTGCATCGGGTATAGCGGTTGGTATGGCTACGAATATGCCGCCTCATAACTTAACAGAAATTATAAATGCAACCATTGCCTATATAGAAAATAACGAAATTGATATTGCTGGTTTAATGCAATACGTGAAAGCGCCTGATTTTCCTACCGGTGGAATTATTTATGGTTATGAAGGGGTGAAGGATGCATTTGAAACGGGTAGAGGTAGAATAATAATGCGCGCAAAAACAAATGTTGAAATCACAGATGCTGGGAGAGAGCGTATTATTGTAAATGAAATTCCTTATCAGATTAACAAAGCGGAAATGATTAGAAAAACCGCTGATTTAATTAACGATAAAAAAATAGAAGGTATTTCTGATATACGTGATGAGTCAGATAGAGATGGGATGCGTATTGTATATGAAATTAAACGAGATGCAATTACGAATGTTGTTTTAAACAATTTATTTAAGTATACCGAATTACAAACATCCTTTAGTGTAAATAATATTGCATTAGTAGCAGGCAGGCCAATGATGCTTACTGTTAAAGATATGATTGTACATTTTGTGGCACATCGCCACGAAGTGTTAGTGCGCCGTACAAAATTTGAATTAATGCAAGCTCAAAAAAGAGCTCACATATTGGAAGGGTACCTTATTGCATTAGATCATTTAGATGAAGTAATTAAATTGATTAGAGAGTCGGCAACTCCTGCTGTAGCTCAGGATGGCTTAATGGTAAATTTTAAATTAAGTGAAATTCAAGCCAAAGCTATTCTTGAAATGAGATTGAGAGTTCTAACTGGTTTAGAACGTGATAAATTAAAAGCAGAATACGATGAATTGATGAAACTAATTGAACATTTAAATTTAGTTTTAAACGATGAAGTATTACGAATGAAAATTATTAAAGATGAGTTAATCGAAATTAGAGATAAATATGGCGATGCTCGTAAAACAGAAATAGTATATGCAGCGGGTGATTTCAAAATAGAAGATATGATTGCCGACGAAGAGGTTGTAATTACAATTTCTCATATGGGTTATATTAAGCGTACTGCTTTGAATGAATATAGAACACAGGCTCGTGGCGGTAAAGGTGCTAAAGGAAGTACCACAAGAGACGAAGATTTTATTGAGCATTTATTTGTTGCCTCCACACACAATTATTTATTATTGTTTACCGAGCAAGGGCGTTGTTTTTGGATGCGCACATTTGAAGTACCAGAAGGTACCAGGACTTCTAAAGGGCGTGCCATTCAAAACCTAATCAACATCCCTTCAACTGATAAAGTAAAAGCATATATCAATGTTAAGAATTTGAACGATGAGGAATACATCAATAATAATTTTATTATTATGTGTACCAAGAATGGGATTATCAAAAAAACAACATTAGAATCGTATTCTCGCCCTCGTCAAAATGGTATCAATGCCATTACTGTGCGAGAAGGAGATACATTACTAGAAGTGCTATTAACCAATGGAACCAACGAGATTATGTTAGCTTCAAAAGCTGGCAAAGTGGTTCGTTTTAATGAAGCCAATGTTCGCCCAATGGGTCGTAATGCTTCAGGGGTAAGAGGTATTAATTTAGGTGAAGAAAAAGATAACGAAGTAATCGGTATGATTGCAATGGCTGATAAATTAAGCAATGTAATGGTTGTTTCAGAAAAAGGCTATGGTAAACGTTCTGATATTGAAGAGTACAGAGTTACTAAACGTGGCGGAAAAGGAGTAAAAACCCTTAATTTAACGGATAAAACAGGTTGTTTAATTGCCATTAAAAATGTTACTGATAAAGACGATTTAATGATTATTAATAAATCTGGTATTATTATTCGTTTAGCTGTTGCAGAGTTACGAATAATAGGCAGAGCAACGCAAGGGGTAAAATTAATTAACCTAAAAGAAAGTGATGAAATTGCCGCTGTTACAAAAGTAAATGAAGAAGAAGAAATAGCTGAATTAATTGACAATGAAAGTAGTCCTAATCCTATTAGCGATATAGAAAATTCTAATACTGATTTAGAAAACACAGACCTAAAATCAGAAACAGATAATACAGAAACAGATAATACAGAATCAGATAATACAGATAATGAAAATGATAGTGAAGATAAATAACCTTAAAAAACAACCTTTAATCCATATGAAAAAAATTAGTATTCTTTTATTATTGATAATCCCCACATTTACAGGGTTCTCTCAATCTTCAAAATTAGTAAGTGCAATAAATTATTTAAAAGATTTTAATAAAAATAAAGATGCAGAATCGCTGCAAAAAGCAAAACAAAGTATTGATTTGGCGGCACAGCATGAAGATACCAAAGACGATGCAAAAACTCAAAAAACGAAAGGTCAAATTTATTTAACCATTTTTGAAAATAATTTAAGATTAGAAACAGAAAAACAAGCAGGGATTGCTGATACTGCAAAGAGAGAAACTGTAGCCTATCAAAATACACCTACTACTGAATTAGATGTAGCATCTCAAGCATTCGATGCTGCTAAAAAGGTGGATAAAAAAGGTTCTTATTTGTTAGATGTAATGAATGGGGAAGAACGAATTATTTGGTATTATACCAACAAAGGTGCTCATGAGTACAACGCTAAAGACTATGGTAAATCAATGGAATTATTTGAAAAAGCTTATGAAGTAGGAGGGAAAGAGGATACTTTATTGTTATTCAATATAGCATTAACCGCTGAACTTAGTCATAATTTTGATAAAGCAAAAACGGCTTATAATAAGATGTTAACTACAAAACAAGGGGGGTCTACCACTTATTTATCACTTGTAAATGTGGACTTAGCAGCAAAAGATACTGCTGCAGCAATGCAAGTATTAAAAGATGGTAGAACTGCTTACCCAGATGATATTAATCTTTTGCTTAATGAAACAGATTATTTCATTAAATCAAATAAAAGTAAAGAAGCATTAACAAATTTAAATCAGGCTATTGCTGCAAAACCAGGAGACCCAATACTTTATTTTGCTCGTGGAAACATGAATGATAATATGGCTAATCCAAAAGATGCCGAAGGAAAAGACTTATTAGAAAAGCCCAAAAATTATGAAGAAAATATTAAATTAGCAGAAGCAGATTACAAAAAAGCAATTGAATTAAACCCAGCATATTTTGATGCATTATATAATCTTGGTGTTTTATATTATAACCACGGCGTAGCAATTACTAGAGTGGCTGATAAAATAACAGACAATGCCAAATATACTGCTGAAAATACAAAAGCAAATGATGAGTTTAAAAAGGCGATGCCAATTATTGAAAAAGCAGCTGGCTTAAAACCTAATGATAAAAGCCCCTTGTACGCTCTTAAACAAATTTATACTCGCTTAAGTTTAACGGATAAATTAAAAACAGTTAACGATAAATTAAAAGGATAGAATTATTTCTTATAGTATAATAAAAAGCAGCGTGTTTAGAACACGCTGCTTTTTATATTTATGATCCTTGTCTATAAATTTAAAAAGTCTCCATCAATGATTAATAATTTTGCTCCATTAGTTGATATAGATCGATGAGAGCTTTGGTCGTCTGAAACGATATAGGTCATTCCTTTTGTTAGTCTAACTGTTTCAGCGTTTTTTAATTCACTTTCAAATTCACCTTCTAAACAATAAATTATGTGTCCTTTTTGACACCAATGGTCAGCAATATAATTTTCAGAATATTCTACAGTGCGAACACGTAGTCCACCAATTTGAATAGTCTGCCAAAAGGAAGTTCCTTTATCTCCTTTGTATTCTGTTTTCTCAACTGTTGTCCAGTCAATGGTCTGAAATGGTATTTTGTTCATAGTGTTATCTTTATGTTTTTAACTATCATGCGGCTAAACGTACTAGTACACATAGCCACATTGTGTATTTAACCCAAATGTAGTAATTCAATCAGCATTAAAAGGCTTTAAATTATTTATGGCTGCATTGCTCTCCAAATACAGCATATTGTTTTCTAACTGCTTAAAAAAAATCTGGTATAAATTTGGTTTAATGATGTAGCAACCTTATATCGCCTTACCATTTAAAAATATCTTTTTGGCTTAAAGGCCGATGTTCCTCTCGCCAAGTAAAATCTTTTAATTTTAAATCTTTAATGTCTACTTTATCTAATGGAAAGAGAGTAGCATCAGGCTTATTAATGAAAGTAATTTTATCCATTTGATTATTTTTTAAATAAATACGGAGATCACTACAGTCAGCCCGGTTAACAGCTTTTATTTGCTCATCTTCTTTTGCATAATAAATGGTTTGCCCGTTGCCATTCACATTTACTAAATACAATTTATTTTCTTTAAAAAAACCTTTCATGTATTTGCCGCGTACCTGATTAAAACGTAAACTATCTTCTTTAGAGATAATAAATGCTGAACCTTTTAATTCCATTGTTTTAATTGATTTACTACCAATAACAATAGCCATGCTATCTCCTGTTAGTTGGTTAGCATCTGACCATAATGTAGGCATGTGGTACATTCTCATGGTAGAATCTACGGAGGTATACACCAATGAATCACATTTACCTTGCATATCTTTTTTATAAAATTTTACTTTATGATAGGCAAATAATTTGTTAGAATTGCTCTTTGGTTTATTGGCAAGTTGAATGCTATCTGTTTTATTTTTAAGGCTATCAGCAATTCTAGGATTACTACCTAGTGATTTTAGCGTATCGGCATGTAGAAATAAGGTGTCCTTATCATTTATTTGTGATAATAATGCTTGCCCTGTTACAATGGAAAGGTCTTGAAACTCTTTATAAATAGCAATATTACCCGTTATATCTAAATGTTGTACGGTATCTATTATGTGTACATTCCTTACGGCTCTTCCTATTCCGTTTTTACGATCGTAATATAAACTATCACCAAACATTTTTTTATCTTTCGTTAAAATATAAGCATTTTTCCGAAAGCGCGATATGTCTTTATTCGTATCATACCAACCATCTTCGCAATAAATTAAATTGTCTTTACTTTTAATGGTAGTAGGGCCTTTAAAGTAAGTAATTTTAGAGGCCGTGTTATAACGCATGGTATCACAATTAATAACCAACTGGGGATTGGTAAGCACTACATTCTTTTTGAAAGTTAAATCATTCGTTTTTGTATAAAAATAACCTTTGTCGCTAGTTAATACGTTTTCTTTATTTATAATGCGGGCAGGCGTTAAATAAAATCCAGTGCTAGTAGAAAGATCATAGTTTAATACATCGGTGGTAAGGTGCATATCACCTTTATCAATGATTGCATTTTTAGTAAGAACCGCCTTTTTGGTATTACCGTTATATTTTAAAAAATCGCCATACAAGTGAATGGTATCATCTTGTATAATATGAACATGTGAAAAGGCATCTAAGGAGTTATCGGAATAAAAATAAGCACTGTCGCAATACAAGAAAACATTTTCATGTTTAAATTTTACCTCACCAATTAGCCTTTTGGCTCCATTACCAATTTTATCATCAAATTTTAAGATGTTGGCATTTAATATTTCTACCTTTTTGTGGCTTTTAATTTCTGAATTTTGAGCAAAAGAAAAAGATATTGCAAATTTTAAAATAAAAAATAAGAATGTTTTCTTATGATTAAAAGTAAACTCTTTATTTATAGAAAACATTCTTAATAGTATAGTTTATAAAAACAATTCGTGTTGCAAGAATTAAACCAATTCTTTTTTACGAATTAATGTTTGTGTACGATCGGGGCCTACGGAAACGATGCTGATTGGCACGCCTACTGTTTTTTCAATAAATGCGATGTACTGATTCAGTTCTTCTGGCATTTCAGAAGAATTACTTAAGCCTGTTAAATCTTTTTTCCATCCTTTTAACTCCTGGTATACGGGGGTCAGTAATTCTGGAGAATAATCAAATGGTAAATAATCAATTTTTTCGCCTTGGTAGTTGTAATGCGTACATATTTTAATGGTATCTAAATCACTAAGCACATCCGCTTTCATCATCATTAATTCAGTCACACCATTAATCATTACCGCATACTTTAATGCAGGTAAATCTAACCAGCCAGTGCGTCTTGGACGACGCGTAACAGAGCCAAATTCGTTTCCATTTTTTCTAATATTATCCCCAATCTCATCTTCTAATTCAGTTGGAAAAGGGCCACTTCCCACACGTGTACAATACGCTTTAAATATGCCATATACATTACCAATGTTGGTAGGTGCAATACCTAAGCCAGTGCAGGCGCCAGCACAAATCGTGTTAGACGAGGTAACAAAAGGGTAGGAGCCAAAATCAATATCTAACAAAGAACCTTGTGCTCCTTCTGCAAGAATGGCTTTGTTATTTTTAATAGCATTATTAATATAATGTTCACTTTCAATTTGTTGAAATGTTTTTAATATTTCAATTGCTTGAAACCATTCTGTTTCCAGTTCAGCTAGTTGGTATTCAAAATTATAATGATTTAAAAGTTGTTGGTGCTTTTCTACTAAGGCATTATATTTTTCTCTAAAATGAGGGCTTTCAATATCGCCTAATCGTAATCCATTACGCCCTGTTTTATCCATATAGGTAGGACCTATTCCTTTTAACGTAGACCCAATTTTTTCTTTGCCTTTAGCCGCTTCTGAAGCTGCATCTAATAATCGATGCGTGGGTAGAATAAGGTGTGCTTTTTTTGAGAGTAATAGTTTTTCTTTTACATTCACACCCATTTTTATAAGTGCATCTATCTCCGCTATTAATACTACGGGATCAATTACTACGCCATTGCCTATAATGTTTATAGCTTGCTTATGAAATATACCAGAAGGTATGGTTCTTAATACATGTTTTATTCCATTAAATTCTAATGTATGCCCAGCATTTGGGCCTCCTTGAAACCTACCTATAATATCATATTTAGGTGTTAACACATCAACAATTTTCCCTTTTCCTTCATCTCCCCATTGGAGGCCTAATAATACGTCTACTTTCATTTTTCTAAATAACTTATTTTTATCTACTAAAATTAAAATTCGTAAAATAATTTATTAATGGTTAATAATTTTTACTCGCAATTTGCTGTTAACAGTTTAATAGCTTCATTAATATTTTCTCGTACATTAAATACACTATTTAATTTTGTAATTACCATTAACTCTGTAATTTTTTTGTTTACAGAACAAATGGCTACGTCGCCTCCAGCCTTTCGAGATCTTGTTAAAATATTGAGAAATATACTTAATCCACTACTATTAATGTACTTGAGTTCTGAAAGATCCAACAATATTTTGTTTTCATTCAATTTAATTGCTTCATCTACCTCTTTTAAAAGCATTTCCCCTTGCAATCTGTCAATTAGTTCACCTTTTAATGCAAACACATTAATATTATTTATTTTGTTGCTGATATATTCAAATGTCATAGTGGGAAATTTTAATAAAATAGCAATAACTTATTTAATGTGCAGTTGAAGGTACTTGAATAGTTTTATTTTTTTTATGTTCACAAGTGCCAGTAGTTAACAATTTATTGCAATTACCATAAAAATTTAAGGAGTGATTATTAATCGTAAATTGTAAAATTTCTCCTGTTGTTCTTTGTATTTGTTGTATGCGTGGATCACAAAATTCAAATACTTTTTCACAGTCCTGACAAATTAAATGATCATGCTGTTTGTATTCATGTGATTTTTCAAATTGAGCTAAATTTTTACCAAACTGATGTTTTGTTACTAGATTACAATTTAAAAGTAATTCAATCGTATTATAGAGCGTAGCCCTGCTTACACGATATTTTTTATTTTTCATGTGGATATACAAAGACTCTATATCAAAGTGCCCACCATGTGAATATATTTCATTTAGTATCGCAAAACGCTCTGGGGTTTTACGGTGTCCTCGTTTTTCTAAATATTCTAAAAATATTTGTTTTACAGTATCTTGTGTTTCTACAACTGACATTGTTTTTTCAATAAAAAATAAAGTATAAAATTACAAAAATATTTGGTAATGAGCCTAATATATTCTAAATATGAGCGAATTAAAATCTATTGAATAGCAATGAAAACAGGCGTTTTATTTATTACCATCAATTCGAGTAACTGTAAGTACACCATTTACTTTTTTTAGTTTTTTCATTAATTCCGTTAAATGGGTGGTATCGTGAACAAAAACCATCAGTGTACCCTCAAAAGTACCATCATTCGTATCAAAATTAAGGGAACGAATGTTTACATTTAATTCATTAGAAATTATGGTGGTAATGTTATTTACAAGTCCAACTTCATCGATACCTGTAATTTTGATGCCTGAAAGAAAGGAAATTAATTCTTTGCTCGTCCATTTTGCTTTTACAACACGATAAGCATAATTTGATAAAAGCTGAATGGCATTGGGGCAATTTACACGATGTATCTTAATTCCCTCGTTAATAGTAATAAACCCGAATACATCGTCGCCAGGGATAGGCGTACAACAAGGAGAAAGTTTATAATCTATTTTTTTTAAATCTTCACCAATCACTAGCATATCTAATTTGCCTCTTGCAGCAGTAACCAGCTGTTCTAATGATTGGGTGCTTTCTACCTTTTTAATCCTACCCGATTTATGAATAATTTTACCATTCTCTTGGTGAAAATCTTTTAAATGTTTTATATTAATATTACCAAGTGCTACTCGATAAAATAATTCTTGAATATTTGGGAGTTTAAAATAGGTAGTTAAATCATTTATATTTTGAATGGTAAAATCAATTTTTAAATGATTGAATTTACGTTCTAATATCTCTCTTCCATCATCGGAAATTTTTCTTTTTTCTTCTTTTAAAGCGTTTTTTATTTTGCTTTTTGCCCTTGCTGTTACAACATAACCTAACCAATCTTCTTTTGGTTTTTGTTTACTTGAAGTAAGAATTTCTACCTGATCGCCGCTTTTTAATTTATAACTCAGGGGCACTAGTTTATGATTTACTTTTGCACCAATACACCGTTCGCCTATTTTAGTATGTATTTCAAATGCAAAATCTAAAGCCGTTGCATCAATAGGTAATGTTTTCATTTCACCTTTCGGTGTAAAGGTGAAAATTTCGTCGGCAAATAAATTTAATTTAAAATCATCTAAAAACTCCAATGCACTTTCTTGTGGGTTTTCTAAAATCTCTCTAATTTTTCTAATCCAATCGTCTAACTGACTTTCATTTGCACTATCCTTGTATTTCCAATGAGCCGCATAACCCTTTTCTGCTAATTCATCCATTCGAACACTTCGAATTTGCACTTCTACCCATTTACCCTCTGGACCCATTACGGTTGTGTGTAAACTTTCATATCCATTTGCTTTGGGTGTAGATATCCAGTCTCGCAAGCGATCTGGACTAGGATGATAAAAATCGGTTACAATTGAATATACTCGCCAGCAATCTGCTTTTTCTTTTTCTGGTTTCGTATCAATAATAATGCGGATGGCAAATAAATCATAAATCTCTTCAAAAGGAACGCCCTTGTTTTTAATTTTATTATGAATAGAAAAGATGGATTTTGGTCTACCAATAATTTTGGCATCTAGTCCTTGCTCCGCTAAAATTTCTTTAATAGGAACAATAAATTTTGCGATGAATCTTTTGCGTTCGGGTTCTGTATCTTTTAATTGTTTTTCAATATTATAAAATAAAGTAGGTTCTGTAAATTTTAAACCTAAATCTTCCATTTCTGTTTTTATTGCATTTAATCCAAGGCGGTGAGCAAGTGGCGCATATAAATACAATGTTTCGGAAGCAATCTTTAGTTGTTTATCTCGCTGCATACTATCGAGAGTACGCATGTTGTGCAACCTATCGGCAAGTTTTATTAATATTACCCGAATATCATCAGATAGGGTGAGTAACATTTTTCTAAAATTCTCAGCTTGTAAAGAAGAACCTTGATCAAAAACACCTGAAATTTTTGTAAGTCCATCTATGATCTTAGTTTCTTTTTCTCCAAATAAACGAGTAATATCTTCTAAGGTAATATCTGTATCTTCTACTACATCATGCAATAGGGCACATACAACAGACGTAGTACCCAATCCAATTTCTTCTGCACATATGTGCGCTACTGCTATGGGATGGTATATGTATGGTTCGCCTGATTTTCTACGCATATCTTTATGCGCCTCTAAAGCCATGTTAAACGCTTTGCGAATGAGTAATTTATCGCCTTTTTCTAAAGTACGACGGCAGGCTCGTAATAAAGCACGATAACGCTTTAAAATTTCTTTTTTTTCTAGTTCAAGATCAATAACTGTATTACTTTGCATAAAACGTTGATGCCATTAGTTAAGCAAAATTACTAATTAATTGCCATTTTATCTATGTAATTATGGCATTTATAAACCCTCTTTAAGCTTAGCAATAGTAGTAAATACTATTTATTCAATATAGGGTAAAAAAGCTAAAAGAACTTATGGAGTATGCAATTAATTTGTAGAGTTCTGTTTAGATAAGTATAATTCCCATTTCCAGGCACTTTCCATCATTTCATCCAGTGTAAACTTGGTTTTCCATTGCAACTCTTTTTCTGAAAAAGTAGTATCAGAATAAATGGCCATCACGTCTCCTTCTCGCTTTTCACCAATTGTGTAATTTAATTTTTTTCCTGTGATTTTTTCGAACGAATGAATTGCCTCTAATACACTTACACCCTTTCCTGTACCTAAATTAAAAATAGAAAAGTTAGTGATGTTTTTATTTTCTATAAGATAATATAACGCTTTTATATGTGCTATTGCAATGTCTGTAACATGTATATAATCTCGAATACAACTTCCATCGCGAGTATTATAATCTTTCCCATATACGGTCATTTGTTTTATTATACCAATGGCGGTTTGGGTGATAATAGGGACTAAGCTAGTAGGCTTATGGATAGGGTATTCTCCTATATTACCAGATATATGAGCACCTACTGGGTTAAAATAGCGTAACGCAATGGTTTGCAATTGAGGATAAGCTTTTGCAAAATCTTTTATAATTTCTTCTCCTATTTGCTTGGTGTATGCATACGGTGATTCTGCTTTTTCAAAAGGTGTAGTTTCTTTAACGGGTAAACTACTAATATTACCATAAACAGAACAAGAAGAAGAAAAGATGAAATTTTTAACATTAAATTTTATGCAACAATTTAGCACATTTAATAATGAATTGATATTATTCTGATAATATTTACCCGGTTGAGCTACTGACTCTGGAACCGACTTAAATGCAGCAAAATGAATAATACCAATAATATTCGTTTCTTGTTTAAATACGTTCTCTGTTTCTTGATAACTAGAAAGATCTATGTTATAATTTTTAACATTCTTACCAGTAATTTGAAATATACGATTAAAAGTTTCAATGGAAGAATTAGAAAAATTATCAATTGAAACTATATTTAAATCAGTATTTTCTAACAGCTCAATAATTGTGTGAGATCCAATATATCCAGCTCCTCCAGTTACGATAATTGTGTTTGTCAACGTCATAAAATAAGTTTTTTATACTGTTTTTTTTGTAGCTAATTTTTCATAAACCGTTTGATATAAAGCGATTCCTTTTTCCAGTGAAAAATGTTGTTGCGCCTTATCAACAATAAGATTTCTATCCATTTGCAAAAGTAAATAAATTTGATTGATTATACGCATATACTCCGTTGTATTAAAACTATTTACTAAAATGCCTGCATTGCTGTCTGCCAATAATTCATCACTATCTCCTATACCACTATTGGTAATAACAGGAATACCCATTGCCATGAGCTCGGCCATTTTTGTTGGAGAAGATGCCTTTTTTGAATAACAAGGTTTAATAAAATAAATGGATAGTTGAGATAAACTTAAATACAGAGGTACGTCATTTCGAATAGCAGCCCTTATTATTAGTTTACTTGTAGATATACCTTTTGATTGTGCTTTTGAAATAATTGATTCTTGATTATCTGGAGTAATAAATAAAAATTTTGATTCGGGTTTTATTTTTAATAAACAATTAAAGAAATCAAGCATTTCATCTAATAAATACCAAGTACCTAAAGACCCCAAGTAGCTTAAAATAAAATCTGATGAAGAAATTCCTAACTCTTGCTGTATTATTTTTTGCTTTGCTAAGTTGATGTTTTTTATAGAGAAAAAGTCTAAATCTGCACAACATGGAATCACTTGCATGGGAATAACATTATTTTTTAAGGATTTCCACGAGTTAATTTCTTTTTTTGCATTTTCTGTTAATGTAATGGTGTAATCGGCTGCTAATAAAAATTCAAGCTCTTTTTTCTTAAAGTAGTGGTATAAATAATTTTGTATTCGATTTTTTTTACTCCATATATTCCCATCTATTCGTTCATCGGCCCAGAAGCCGCGCATATCAAAAATAAATTTCGTTTTGTGTTGCTGTTTTATTTTTAATCCTATTAATGAAGCCATGTAACTTCTGCAATGAACAAAATCGAATTTGTTATTTTTACAAGCATTTTTTGCTTTTTGTTGAAGACGATATATATTGAGCTGTTTAGATAGTATAGAAGGTAGGGTAGCGTATAAAACAGGGAGCCAAATTATTTGTGCATTTTCCAATAATATTTTAATACTTTCTTGTTGTTCTTTAAATCGCACTGACTTTTCGCAACTGGTAATGGTAATTTTATGCCCTTTTGCAGCTAATCCTTTCAAATATGGTATTACTTGAGACTGCCCTAAGGGGTCAGTCATTCCATCATAAGAAATATATAAAATTTTCATTGCTTCAATTGAATTGCAAGTTTAATACATTAATTAAAACATTGTCTTATTTTTGTTAAAATTAAATAAAGCAAATTTTGGTACTTACTATTTTCGATTTATTATTGTTACCGCTCTACCTGCTGCTTATTTATTTTGTATCTAGTTATATTCAACATAAAAATATAAAAGATAAACCGTTTTATAGGTGGTATGTAAAAGGTTTGATGGTAAAAATGGGTGGCGCAATTGCTGTATGCCTTATCTATCAGTTTTATTATGCAGGAGGTGACACTGTTAATTATTTTCAAACAGCAAAGGCAATCTCTAATTTATTCATAAAAGATAGTAACATCTTCTTTGATGTAATGGCAGGAAATAATTCAGTTGAGAACTATAGTTATTTTGATTCCTCCACAGGATGGCCAGTTTACTGGCGAGATAACAATGCATTGTTCGTAGCTCGTTTAATAATTCCGCTTTGTTTACTCTCTTTCAATAGTTTTATTATTACATCGATGCTATTGGCTTGGATTTGTTATACAGGTATTTGGCATTTGTTTATTTTGTTCAATCAACATTTCCCTACGCTTCAAAAAGAATTGGCTATTTCTATATTATTTATACCTTCTGTTGTTTTTTGGGGATCGGGTTTATTAAAGGATACAATTACACTTTCTGCTGTAGGAGTTTACACGTATTTTTTTTACTATTTATTTATTCGAAAAAATTACAATTTTAAAAATGCTTTTTATTTATTAATAGGTGCTTTTTTATTGATTGCAATCAAGCCTTATATACTTTTTGCTTTGTTACCAGGTTCTGTAATATGGTTAACTAATGAACGTTTGATAAAAGTGAAAAGTAAAGTATTAAGAACCTTCGCTGGACCATTTTTTATATTAATAGGAGTAGGGATTAGCATATTCTTGCTTTCAGAAATGAAAGGTTTTTTAGGATTGTATTCCATTGATAATGTTTTGGATAGGGCAGTGATTGTAAATTTAGATCAAAAACAAGAGTATTATGGAGGTAATAGCTTTGATATTGGAGATTTTAAAGCAGATCCGATAAGTATGTTGGGAAAAGCACATCTTGCAATTGCTGCTACATTATTTCGACCTTATTTATGGGACGCTAAAAATCCCGTTATGTTAATGTCTGCATTGGAAAATACATTTATTATGTTATTTACCGCTTTTTTACTGATCCGCTTAAAAATCTGGGGTTTCTTTGCAATCATAGGAAAAAACCCACTTCTTTTATTTTCAGTATTATTTTCGTTATTTTTTGCATTTTCAGTGGGCATCGCCACCTCTAATTTCGGATCGCTCGTACGTCTTAAAATTCCGTGTATTCCTTTTTATGTTTCCAGCTTATTTGTACTTAAATATTTTTATAAGCAGAAAAGACAAGAGCGTTTTTACAAAAGAAAGAAAATATCTTAAACATAATACTTATGTAAAACACAATTGCCGCAAACTGATTAAATGAATTCAGCAGCTTATATAATTCATTTTAAATACGTTGGGTTAATAGTATTTTATAAATATTCAACATTCAGTAACATTAGTTTAAGGCGCGTGTTTAAGTAACCATTTGTGTAAAACAATTAATAACCATAAACGGTTATAGTAAAAATTTTCGCCGTTAAAAAATTTCAGTTTTAATTCTTCGATATACGTATAATTTACAATGTTATATTTTTCAACCACTTCTTTTGCAAGTGTCTCATCAATTAAAAAACGCAATTCATTTTTTAACCATTTCTCCATTGGAACGGCAAATCCCTGTTTAGGTCGATCAAAGAATTTTTTAGGTACATATTGATAAAGTATTTCTTTTAAAAGGTATTTAGTAGTGCCATCTTTATATTTTAAACTGGGTGATAAATTTAGACTAAATTCTATTATCCGGTGATCTAAGTATGGTACTCTGGTTTCCAGTGAAAAATGCATACTTCCTCGATCGACTTTTGTTAGTAAATCACCTTGCAAATAGAAATGTAAGTCAAATATAGCTTGCTTTTCCATCGGAAGCAATGGTCTTTTTAAGTTATCAATTTCTATTCCGAAATTATTAAGCAATTCGGTGTTTTTTGTTTCTGGAGAATTTGTAAAATTCTTAGTTAATATTTTGTCTAATTCGGGAAGTGAAAAAAAATATTGCTCTTGTGATAATATATGACTGTACTGTAAATTTTCACTAGGATATAAAAAATAATTTGCATGTCGACTATACTTGGAAGATAACATTGATAACGTAGCAGCAATTTGCCTACGAAAGGTATTTATAAACGGTTGATTTAAACGCTTAGCCCATTTATAGGCACCGTATCCTAAAAATAGCTCGTCGCCCCCTTCACCAGAAAGAGTAACAGTAACATGCTGTTTAGCCAATTTGGAAACTAGTAAGGTGGGAATGGCAGAAGAATCTGCAAAAGGTTCACTATAGGCATCAAAAAGAGTGTCAATTAAATCAATGGCATCTTTGTGGGATACAATAAATTCATGGTGATTGGTACCTAAATAATTAGCAACAGCTTTAGCGTAAATTGATTCGTTATACTTATTTTCCTGAAAGCCAATCGAAAACGTATTTACTTTTACGCCAGATAAGTTTACGGCATTTGCGGTAATTAAACTGGAATCAATACCACCACTCAAAAAAACACCAAATGGAACATCGCTCTTAATTTGATATTGAACGGAACTCATTAATAGCTCACTTAGCTTAACGATTGCTTCTTTTTCTTTATTAATTGTTTGCAATGCTATTTGCTCGTTTATTGACCAATAGTTAGAAGATTCAATTTTATTTTTTGAGATTTTTAACCATGTCCCGCTTTCCATTTTTTTTATGGATTTGTAAATTGATTGTGGGGCAGGAATAAAACCTAAATGCAAAAATTGATATATCGCATTTTGATTAATTTCTAAGGGTATTTTTGTATTTTTGATTAATGCTTTTAGTTCTGATGCAAAGGCAAAATTTTTACCATCCCAAAAATAATAAACCGGTTTTATACCAATACGATCGCGAAAAAGATACAGCTCATTTTTAATTTTATCATAAATAGCAATTGCAAACATGCCATTTAATTTTTTTACAAATTCTGATCCATAGTTAGCAAATGCTTCTAAAATAACTTCGGAGTCAGAAGCCGTTTTAAAATTAACATTATAGTTTTGCTTTAATTCGGTAGCGATTTCTTGATAATTGTATACTTCCCCATTGTATACCATTACATAGCGGTTATCAGCTGAATGCATCGGCTGGTTTGCATTTTTTGATAAATCAATAATGCTTAACCTACGGTGTCCTAAGCTGCAAACTTCATCGTTATAATAACCAAAAGCATCAGGCCCTCGATGGGTAAGGGCATTGGTCATCGCTTGTATATCGATGCCTGAAAAAGAATGATCGTGTGAATAATATCCCGTAAGCCCGCACATAAAATATGAATATCTAATTTGAATATAATGCTACTAATTTTTTCAAGTAAACATCTAATTTGTAAATATCAGAAAGTATTCGTGATTTTTCTGATAAGTTATTTAGTAGCTGTTTATTATTATATAATTTTAAAAGTAGATCAGCTGCTTGTTCTGGATTCGTATTATCAAAATAAACGGCGGCATCTTTTGCTGTTTCTATAAAGGAAGGGATATTACTTAATACGGCGGGTAAACCACTTGCAATAGCTTCTAATAAAGCAATGGACATTCCTTCCTGAAAGGAGGACATGAAAAATGCATCGTATTTTGATAACGTGTCGGAAGTTATAATCGTGTCGGTTATTATATTTACGTTCGCGCTTGTTTCTAATATTAAATTTTTTAACTCATCATGCAGTATTCCCGAGCCGTAGATATCTAACTTTACATTATAATCTTTTAATTTCATTAAAACTCTTATGGAATGTTCATGATTTTTAACTTGTTTTAAATTACCAATAGAAATTAAATTTAAGCAACTGTCACTTTTATATTGGTACTTATTTTTAAAATCACTTGATACAAAGTTATGCAATACAATTGATGGCCCTGTTATATTGACACCCATTAAAATTTCTTTTTTTACAGATTCTGATACAAAAATAGCAGTATGTTTTCTTCGGTAAGAAAATTGATCAATTATTTTTCTAGTAATAGAATAATCGTAGGAGGAAGGTGCATAAGTACCGCTATGATAAGTATAAATAAGCTTTACTTTTGAAGGAATTGCATAGCGTGACAATATTATCGCATCATATAAATGTGCATGAACAATGTCAATTTTATTTTCTAAAATATATGCTCTTAATTGAAATACTTTTTTTAAAAATGTTTGCGGTTGTGCAAACAGGTTTTTGTATTTAATAATAGATGTTATTGAATCTAATTGTTCTCCTCCTCCATATAAGGTAATTAGATGCTGTTTAATAGCAGGGAATTGTTCATTAATGCCTATAATAGTATCTTTTAGTAATTTTTCTGCCCCACCAATTAACATAGAATTAATCACATGTAAAACTTTCATGTTATTGGACGATTTATTACGTAGTGTAAAAGTGTATATTTTGGAAAAAAGAAAAGTAAATATAACAAACATTTCATATTTAACACTTTTTTTAAACCATGAGGGTCTCTTTTAAAGAGTGATTGGATCAGCAAGTAAAAATTAATTTTTTTACCGTTTTTTTGAATGGAATCAGAAAGGTAGTTGAATGGCAGCTGTTTTAAGCCTTCTAAATCGGTTTTTGGAAATCTAAATGGTAATTGATGTGCGCTAAATAAGGACGTATATATTAGTGAGCGGTCTTTTATAAATAAGTGAATATTTTTATAAGATTTTGCATCTTCGTGTACCAAAACATTTACCACAGCATAGTCAACATATTGAATGTGTGTGGTACCATTTTTACAAAGATATTGCAACCAAAGGTAATGATCCATCATATAATGTAAACTTGTTTCAAGCGGTACAAATTCATCAAGAATTTTTTTTAGAAAAAAGGTTGCTGGCTGCATAATATGCCCCTGAGCGATAAACTGTGCGTAATTTAAACCCAATGCTGAGGTTCGTTTCTTTACGTTATGTGATGGTGTGTATAAATTGGCATAAGCACAAAGTACCTGGACAGAGGAGTGGGTAAATTCAGCTGCTATTTTAAACAATGCCCCAGGTTCTAAATAATCATCGCTATTGAGCCAGTTAATAATTTCTCCTGAGGCTATTTTTAATCCTTTGTTGATTGCTTCGCTTTGACCATTATCTGGCTCACTTATCCAATATGTTAAATGAGTTTGATATTTTTTTACGATTTCAACAGAGTTGTCAGAACTGTTACCGTCTATAATAATATATTCAACATTCGGATATTGTTGGTTAATTACCGATAATATTGTTTTTTCAAGAAATGTCCCTTGATTATAGGAGGGTGTAATAATAGATATTTTAGGATAAAATTCCACGCTATGCTTTTTCGTAATTTGGTTTTGCAATATAATCTTTAATTCCTGGCGTTATATCATTAATACTTAACAGCATTAAATCGTAATTATGATTAGAAAGGAAGTTTTTACAGCTTTCCTCAACTCCAATAAGATGATTTTCATGAGTTGAAATATAAATAATTGGCTGATACTTTTTTATCAGCAATTCAGCTCCTTTTAAAGCGTCAAATTCAGCACCCTCAATATCAATTTTAATAAAATCAGGTGGCAACAAATTGTCATTAAAAAGAAGATCATCCAATGATCTAGCTTGAACTTCGATTGTAGAGCTTATTTTAAACATCGAGGAAGATGGAATATATGTATTTGCACTTGTATTGTCTGAATTGGTGAATGTTATTTTTTTATTTACATCAGAAATAGCTAAATCATATAAAGTTACATTATGAGCATTGTTTATTTTAATATGCGTAGTTAAAATGGCAATATTCTTTTTTAGTGGCTCGAAAGAATACACTTTACCATTTTTACCGGTAAGGTTTGATGCTATTAAAGTAAAATACCCAACATTGGCACCAATATCGTAAACAACATTATTTGGTTCTATATATTTTAAGAAAGTTTTCTGTGTTTCGGGCTCATAATTACCCGTTAAACATTCGAATGCACTTACGTTTAATCCCCATTTATATCCTTTTAAATTTCCATGTAAAATTTTAACATTAAGAAACCTAAAAAAGGGAAGCCTTCTTAAAATTTTATAAATTAATATAATAGGTTTCATATGATTTATAACTTAAAGTTTTACTTTATCCAGAATAATAATATAATAATATGTTTTTCAAAAAAAATGCATTGGTTGTATTAAAATGCCTATAAAATAATTTCGCCAACGTTTAATGATGATTAAGAATCTGATTATAAAGATTAATATATGATTTTGCTTGTTGGTCTAACGATAAGAAGTCTTCGGCAAATTTTCTAATCTCTCTTTTATTAAAAATTTTTCTTTTGAGTAAAAAATTATTTATGCCTTTTAATAATTCAGCTGCATCAATTGTATCTGCCAAAAACCCAGTATACTCATTCGTTATAACATCTTTCATTCCACCAGTATTGAAGGCAATAACAGGCGTTCCTGTTGCCAATGCTTCAAGCATTACATTTGGTAAATTATCTTGGCGGCTAGGAATGATTATTGCGTCTGATGCAGCATATAATGAGCTTAATTTTTGATTATCTTGAATACTACCGAAATAATGGATATCGGAATTCATTTCTTCATTATTTTGACCAATTGCACAAAATAGAATATTGGTACTAGAATTTAATTTTTTAACGCTTTGTAACAATAAATCAAATCCCTTTCGATGAATTTTAATATTATCACTAATAAATGTAAGTATAATTTTCTCGTCAGGTAAATTATTTAGCCTCCTTGCTTCTCTGCGATCCATTGTTTTAAAAATATCTAGGTCAAGTCCATATGGTATATAATAATGCTTAAAAGCAGAAAGGATATTGCTGTTTTCCGATAATTCTAACAACCATTTTGAAGGAGAAACAATGCTGAGATTTTTGAATTTTTCAAGAGCAATTTGCTTTATATTTTCAAATTGTTTTTCTAAAGTATCTAACTCAAATTTATTTTGTTCCTTATCAGTTGAATAGTGGAAACCACCCATGAAGGGATTCATATCATGAAGTGTCCAAACGACTGGTTTGTTTATCTTTTTGAAAAAAGACGAATAGTCTATAAAATCGCTCACCCAGTGAAGATTAATAATATCTGCATTTTTTATTAAATCATTTTGAGTAACATCTATACCAGTTATTGGAAAAGTGAAAGGGGCACCAGTATTTGTTTTGTTTTTGATGCGCATATAGTTTTTTTGAACAGTTGTTTGTGGAAAGCCCAGGTAATTGAATGCTTTTTGCATTAACCCTGAATGGTGCATGGCGTGCTCAGTTACATCGTCCCGCTTACTATTTTTATGTAAAACTAAAAATGAAGAATCAATTCCATTTTTTAATAAACCGTCGTGAAGTCGAAGTGCGGCCGTTGCGGCCCCGCCCTTGTCATAAGTACTTAGATGGAGAATTTTCATTTGCGAGCTTCTATGAATAAAGAATCGGGTTTATGTGTATTGCCATTAGCGTCAGCGTCCAGAATATAGTCATTCCAATTGGTAATATCACTTTCTATAGCTGTTTTTATGGCTATCTGATTAAAGCCAGTTTTTTTAAGTAAATTTTTTAGCGAATACTGATCATACATCCATTGATGTATTTCTCCAGCATTACGAAATTTACCTATTTGTAAATGATGATAATCCACTTTAGTTAAAATTATTTTCACAAAAAAATTATACCAGTTTTTAAATTTGAAGTATTTTAAAATTTTAAAATTATTTGTCAGTTCTTCTGCATCTTTATTGACTCTGATCTGTTTGGCTTCATTTCCAAGTCGTTGATAAATATAATTCAAGTTAGGTACGGCGGGTTCTAAAATATATTTTTTCATATTACCACCGCTGCTATTTCTAACGGTTTGGTCATACAATTCAAGCATAATCCAATCGTAATTCGATTCAGCACCCAATTTATTTTGAAGTGCATTCTCGAGATTGATTTTATAGTGATTGATAATTTGCTCTAAATCAGGAACAGCAATCCGAATGATTCCCTCAGGTTTTAATACCCGCAAACATTCTTTTAAAAAAGAAGATGCATCATCTTTCGAAAAATGTTCTAGAAGGTGAGAATGATAAACTACATCAAAATCATTGTCTTTAAATGGAATTCCTTTTAAAAGGTTGTGGCAGATTACATTTTTACCATCGCCGTCAAAATCAATATTTGTCCATGAAGAATGAAATTTTCTGCCGCAGCCAAGGTTTAATCGTTTAATTACACTCATATTTTATATGCAAATATATTCAGCTGATTGTCCATGCCCATGAAAGAATTTATTTTCATAAAAGGTTGTGGTGATTTTATTCCTACACTTTCAATATAATATCTGAAATTATATTCGGTTAAAATACCAAGAATTTCATTTAATACCGTAGGTTCCCCAGAAAAAGAATGGTACTCAACAAATAAATGTTGAACGTTTTTTAATGAATTTTTTATATTTTTTAATACTGTAAATTCAGCTCCTTCAATATCTATTTTTAATAAATCTACTGTTCTAGTCAGGTATTGGCTTAAAGTAGTAGTTTCTACTTCATACGAATGTTCATTTTTTGTAGTATCTAACCTGCCAGCATCGGCACCATCGGGAGAAAAATTTAAAGTGGTATTGTGATCCCAGACAGCTTTATTAATTAGCATGATATCTGGGAGATTCAATTGTTTTACATTTTCGAAAAGTACATTAAAAACTTTGGGGTCTGGTTCAAATGCTATTATTTCAGATGTAGGATAAATCTGTTTAAAAAACAAGACACTTAAGCCTACGTTAGCACCGCAATCTATGATGTAAGGTTTCGGTGCATCACTTTTAAACTGATAAATTTTACGTTTAAATACTTCGTTGTATATAAAGAGGAAGGAAGCAGAATCAACAAAGTGAAATTCATTTTCAAATAAGTTAGTTGTGTTGGTTTTAAAACGAGGAATTTGTAATATGCGATGTAACTCTTTGTGGAGTTTACGGTAGGGTGTATCGTATAAATATTTTAGGGTGTGTTTTATACGTGGATGCATTTTATTTGTTATTTTATGGATCAATTTAATACTTTGTTTTTTATAAAATTTTTTAACTGATTCTCTGGCCCTTTTGTTTTCCTTTAATGGAATATCTCTTACTTCAATAGATTTTGATAAATCATCTATTTTAAAAACATTGGTATTGTTGCAATGTACACCTGTACCATCATGCCCGATATTGTTTACCAGTGATTGAGAAGGATGGAGGCATAATCCATTATTTAAAAAAATAGAAGCATACCATCTTACTGCCCAAGAATCATTGATACCTTCAGCCTGTCTTTTTAACATTGAGTAATAATCATAACTGTCTTCTAAATTAAATTTATGTACTAAATTTTTATTCAGTATTTTTGTCAGTGATTTTTTTGCATCTTTTTCAAAATGTTTCCAAGCGTCTTTCCAGGTGCCCCATCCCCAGCAGGACGCTGTATTAAAGAAAAAAATTTCTGGTAATTTTTCTGTTACGGGAAACATATACGCTGATATGTGCATTACTTTTTCTTTGTCATGAAATAGCTCGAGTCCCTCATTCATGTATTTTAAGAAATGTGTTGATGTGATAATATCATCTTCCAGTACAATAATTTTTTCATATTTCTCAAGCACATCCGTTACACCTTTGATGATAGATGCTGCCAAGCCATGATTGACAGCACTTTCAATAATGGTCACTTTTTTGCACCATTGTTTCTGCCTGATAACTTCTCTTGTTTCCACTATTTGTTGCCGCTGTGTTGCTGTTGATGATTGCTTTTCGCCATCGGCATATATGAATAACTCAGACTCATTTGCCAACTCATTTTCCATTAATGCATGAAGTGTTTGCAGCGTATGTTCTGGGCGGTTATAAACAAATAAAATTATCGGTGCAAGGCTATTTTGCATGTGCATACATTAACGATTTTTCCCAAATAAAAGGAATTAATTTTGCAAAGGCTCTTTCTCCTTCACGATAACTTAATTCCTTTTTGTTGATCACTTCTGTTATTTCTTTTTTAACGGTTCTTGCATTTATCAATGTAGCGTTATTAAAATCCAGCGAGTTGATCGTATCCATAATCCATTCTTTCATTACACCATTCATCCAAACATTCATGGGTGAATTAAAACCAATTTTATTTTTACGAAATACTATTTCATGTGGCATCAAATCTTTTAAAGCATCACGCACGATGGCTTTACTGAATCCGTTTCGAACCTTTGAACTGTAAGGAATTGAAAAGGCAAACTCTACTATGCGATGGTCTAAAAAAGGCATCCGAATTTCTACACCGTTTATCATCGAATAGCGATCATAATTTCTTAATAAAGTTGGCAAAATAGTATTAAAAGTCGACTCAAACAACTTTGAATTTAAAAAATCCAATCCGTTTTTTTTATTTATTAAATTACTACTTTGAGAGAACGTATTTAAAAAAGAATATTTATTTAACAATGCAAATTTCAATTTATTAACCCAATCGTTATTATCCGATATTGCTGATGTTTGATTTATAGCGGTTAAAATTTTTTTAAATTTAAATGGATTAGGTAATGCGTCAGGTAATGCAAAAGCCATATCAAACGGGTAACCAGCAAATAACTCATCTGCCCCATGTCCATCAATACTTACAACTACACCGCTTTCTTTAATTTTACGGTACAATTGAACAAACGGAATGGTAGGCGCATAATAAATTTCTTCAAACAAATAAGCCTGATGATAAATTTTGTCTAGTTCAATTAGTGGATTGATGGGAACAAATTCAGCTTTTATTTTGAGATAGTCTGTTACTTGTTTTGCATAAGCAGTTTCATCCAAACTGCTACCTGGAAAACTTGCAATAAATGCATGTTGCCAATCTTTTTGAATATGTTTTTGTTGTGTATGTATAAGGTGAGACATAGTGCATATAACGGCACTGGAATCTAAACCTCCACTTAATGCGGTACCAATAGTTACATCACTTCGCATACGTATTTTACAAGCATCTAAAAACAATGTCCGTAACTGATTTACTTGTTCATTATAATTAGTAGAAACGGTCATGCGATTTTCTAATAAATTCCAATACTTAACAAGCTTTAATTGCTTATCCTTATAAATACCATAAGAAGCGGCAGGAAATCTTTTAACATTTTTTATAAGGCATTTTTCAGTGCTTTCGTATCCAAACACATCAGCAATTGCTTGCTGGGTATGTTCTTGATCAATTTCAATTTTATTAAGAAAAGGATAAATTGCTTTCATTTCAGAAGCAAATACAAAGACATTATTTTGTTGGTGATAAAAAAGAGGCTTTTTTCCCAATCGGTCACGTGATAACAACAATGTTTTTTCTTGTTTATCCCAAATTGCTATGGCCCACATTCCGTTAAATTTCTGAAAACAGGATACTCCCCATACAATATATGCTTGCAACAAAACTTCTGTATCGCTGCTGCTTTTAAATTTTATCCCTTTATCACAAAGCAGGGCTTTTATTTCTAGGTAATTGTATATTTCGCCATTAAAGGTAATGGAGTAACGATCGATTAATTCCATGGGTTGTTTCCCATTTTCTGTAAGATCAATAATGGAGAGCCTTCGATGTCCCAGCATTGCACCGTCATAATTGGAAATGCCATAACCATCGGGACCGCGATGAGTGAGTGTATCTAAGGCACTTTTAAAACTATCTTTACTACAATGGCCAATATACCCTAAAATACCGCACATACTTTTTTAAAGTTAATTTTTATTGTTTTGTTTCAAGCGATGGAAGGCTAATGAAAAACCATATATGTGTGAAAAAATTTTTTCAATTAAAAAATTTTGATAATAAGTATACTGGTATTGTTTTGATTTAAATAAATAGCCAAAAAAAGAAGCGATAATTGTTTTAACTATCCATAATATATCTTTTATATTTCTAACTATACTAGTTTTAGCCATAAATTTAGCATGGTTTTTTCCAGTACCCCAATTGGACTTTATCCAATGATTTAAATGCATGGTTTGAGGCCTGGTATAATGATAAACTTTTAATGCTGGGTTATAAAAGATATGCTTATAGTTAAATTTTGCCTTATACCTGTAAAACAACTCTGTTTCTTCGCCTCGGTCATTTATGCCTTTGTAAACTATTTTGGTGCTAAATGATCCAATTTCTTTTAGCGTATTGATTTCAAACACCATATTAATGCCATTTGGGTATTGATTATCATTAACATACTCCGCTTTTCTATTCAAGAAATAGCTATTGTACTCATCTTTATACCACAAAGGTTTAGGCATATTGTACCAAGGAAAATAGGGGCCGAAAATTATGAGCGGATTTTGTTCAATGATGGTTTTTTGTAGTATGTTTAAATAATCAATATCGAATTTTGCATCCGCATCTGTAAAACCAATGTAAGTGTATTTCGCTTCATTTATACCTCTATTTCGAGCATGATTTAAACCTCTCTTCGCTTCATGGAAATAATTAAACGCTAATTTGAGCTGTTTAAATTTATTTTGATAGTGGTTGTAAATATCAGGAGTGTTATCAATTGATGCATTGTCAATCACATTTAATTCAACAGCACAGTTAACTGGTGTTTGCTGAAGAAAACTATCTAAAAAATTAGGTAGTAATTTCCCATCATTATAACAACAAACCGTAATAGAGATCCCGTTAAATTCCATTTTTGCCTGTTAAAATTAAATAGAGCCCAAATCCACTATTATCAAGTATCTTGTAATATAATTTTTGCAAACGTAGTATTTTAATTCCCTTTAAAATAAATCGGTTACCAATTAAATTAAAAATACCAAAACTTTTTAATTGCAGTAATCCATTGCTATTAAAAGATCTAACCTGAACTGCGTGTAAATTCTCTGGTATAAGATTTTTTATTTCTTTTGATGTAAGCCAAAATTCGAATGGTTGCCCCCATTCAGATCGGTCTTTGTAAAAATATTGTTTTTTCCACTCTCCATTTGGTGTTGTTAATACAAGAAAACCATTTGGCTTTAGTAATTGCATGATATTATTAATGTAATTTTTTTGATCCTGAACATGTTCTATTACCTCTGATGAAACAATGATGTCGAATTTTTCACCTTGTAATTCAGGCAATTCTTTTGAAGAAGCATCAAAAGACAAAAATCGTATATGGTTGTATTTTTTGGTTGCTGATTGTATCGCTCTTTCAGAAATATCTATACCTGTAACGCGTGCATATTTACTTAATAAATTGCTTAACCATCCTGTTCCGCAGCCATAATCAAGTATGGTTAACGCTGTTGAAGTGGAGCGGAGCTGTTTTTTAATGACAGATTCAATGGCTTCCCATCTGAACCAATCTTCCATATGAGAGTTGTCATGACCATGCTCTTTGCCTAGGCGGTTGTCATAATAATCTTTTGTTATTGTTAAATAATCGTCATTATTTCCCATTTAATTTCCTGTAATATCCCAAGTAATATTTTTTATAAATAATTTATTTAATTTTTCATTTGGTATGTACCCAGTACCAGTAAAATCTTTTGATTCGATATTTAAAGTACAGGCATTGGTGTAAATTTCAATATCAGTTAAACCATCACCAACATGTAAATCTAAAAAATATTTACCTGACATTAATGGTAGGTTTGGAATACTGATTTTGAATTTTCCGTTATAAAACCCCATTGGCTTAATGCTGGAATAATGTTTATTATTTACTCCTAGAATTGCATTGTTTTGAAAATCGCGGATCACCAATCCCAACACAGGGTACTCAATCTTCCTATCACTTTCTATTGTAACTTCCAATTCCATGTCACACCCCATATATAGGTTATTGCTGGGTTGGCTGTCGCATAATAGTTGTACGGATTTAATTAACGAATTATTTAAATACACCGTACCATTTATCATTGAATTATCATCTTCTGCAAATTGATTAATATAATCTTTGATTAATTTAGTGGTATTCCCCATCACTTTTAAATTACCTTTATCGAGTATTATTGAATTTGGACAAAGCGTTTCTACTGCTCCTAAATTATGACTGACAAACAAAATGGTTCTTCCGCTTTTACTTACATTTTCCATTTTACCCATACATTTTTTCTGAAATTCTGCATCACCCACGGCAAGCACTTCATCAATAATTAATATTTCGGGATCTAGAAAAGCTGCGACAGAAAAAGCTAATCGCAATTGCATTCCACTTGAATAATGTTTTAAGGGTGTATCTAAAAATTTTTCTGTACCACTGAAATCAACAATTTCATCAAATTTGTTTTGTATTTCCTTGTGTTTCATCCCAAGTATAGACCCATTCAAAAAAATATTTTCTCTGCCTGTTAATTCTGGATGAAAACCTGTTCCTACTTCAAGTAAACTGGCAATCCGTCCGCGTGAAATTATTTTTCCCGCAGTAGGCGGTGTTATTTTTGATAATATTTTTAATAATGTGGATTTTCCAGCACCATTTTTTCCAATAATGCCAATACTTTCACCTGGATAAACCTCAAAGCTTACTTCCTTTAATGCATAAAAATCTTCCGATGATGTACTTTTCTTATGAAACAGGGAACTAAAAGAATCACGTAGACTCAAATACGATTGTTTTTCGTGTTGAATTCGAAATTTTTTTGATATGTTTTGTATTTCCAATATTGGTTTCATACTACGCTATGTCGGCAAAATAACTCTCAGTTTTACGAAAATAATATAATCCAGCAATAAAAAAGAAAAAGGTGGAGCAAATGCTTATTATTAGTAAATTGATTTGCATTGGGCTATCAATAAATGCTGAACGGAACAAGGTAACTGCTGCATACATAGGGTTTAATGCCGCGACAAGTTTTAGCCATTCATGCTTTAACATAGAAATAGGATAAATAACGGGTGTAATAAAAAGTAATGATTGTACGAGAAACGGAATGATGTATCTAAAATCTCGATATTTAATATTTAAAGCGGCTAATAAAGTTCCCACTCCAAATGTGGCAGAGGTAGTAAGCAGAATACTAATAGGAATAAGCACTAAGGCATTAAAGAGATCTACACTTATCTGATAGTATAAAAGCATTGCTATAAATACGATGGAAGCCATTAGAAAATCAAATAAAGAAACTAAAACAGAAGATATCGGAATAATCAGTCTGGGAAAATAAATTTTCTTAATAATATTAGAATTGCTGACCATACTATTGCCTGCAGCTGTTATACCGGATGCAAAGATATTCCATAAGAGAAGGCCTGAAAATACAAATACTGGATAAGGTAGGTTTTCAGAAGGCACATTCAAGGCCTGACCAAAAAAAACAGAAAAGATAACCATCATTAACAATGGTTGTAATATTGCCCAGGTAAAGCCTAAAAATGTTTGTTTATATTTTACTTTAACATCTCGCCATGTAAAGAAATAAAACAACTCGCGATACTGCCACAATTCTTCCAACCCCAGATTAAGCTTTTCTTTTGGTTTTATTTCGTATTCCATAAATAATTTTGTAAACACTTTGCAGGCGGTATAAAGTTAACAATTTTAGTTAAAGACGTTCACCGTATGTATTTTTTAGTTTAATTTTATAAAATTGTACTATCAAATTAATTTCACAATTATAAAATATATACCCATCATATAATTTTTTAATATGAAAAAAATTAAATTTAGTTTAAATGCTTTTTTTATTATTGGACTTATTCTTTCTGGATTATCCTTGCAACTAAATGCACAAAATAATTTTTTACCCTCAAATATATCTAGTTTAAAATTATGGTTAACTGGCGATAGTGTTCAAATGTTAACTCCTCCATTTATAAATCAATGCTATGATCAATCATCCACTACTAACAATGCGGTGCAGTTAACGGCAGGTATTCAACCTATTTCTGTAAATGCTGTTTTGAATGGACATAAAATAATAAGATTTGATGGTGTAGATGATTTTCTGCAATTTAATGAAATTGCAGATATTAGAACTGTGTTTTTTGTAATTAAAGAAAATCCTTCAGCTAAAATTTTATATAAAGCATTGCTTGGTCATCCTACTTCTTATGATTTTCATCGCGGCAATGTTAAAGAATTTTGGGGCTTAGGTAATACTAATAGTGCTATTACTTCAGGTGTAACAAAAGTGAACGGTAGTGTAGTGAATGGGTTAACTACGAATGTACCAACCGATTTTTCGATAATTAGTCTAATGACAACTGGAAGTGTAAAAGCGGATAATTTTACCAGCGACCGTCTGCTTTCTGGAAGAACTTGGGATGGAGATTTAGCAGAATTAATTATTTATAATAAGCTTCTGAATATCTCTGAAATTGAACAGGTTGAAAAATATCTTCATGTGAAATATGCGCCACCAGTAAGTTTAGGTGCTGATATCATAATTCCTTACGGATTTTGTAATAAACAGTTAGATGCAGGGAAAAATTTTAAATCTTATTTATGGTCAACAGGTGATTCAACTCAACAGATAACAGTTAAGAAAGCGGGGAAATATTGGGTGAAGGCGGTTGATATATTTGACGGTATATCAACAGATACCATTAAAATTAGTTATCCATCCATGAATTATAGTGGCGGCAACATACTTTGCACAGGCAGCGGCAAGATATGGAACACTCATCTTTCTAAAAAAGGATATTTATTCAAATGGCAAGATAATTCTACTGATTCACTTTTTAATATAATACAAGCTGGTAAATATTATGTTAAAGTTACAGATACATTGGGTTGTACCTTAATGTCTGATACAACCACTATAACTGTAGATGATATTGCGAGTGTTATATCACTCGGCAAAGACACAACTTTTTGTTCCGGTAACGCTATTTATTTAAAAAAAGGTGCATCGCAAGCAGTGAGTTATTTATGGTCTACGAACAGTATTAAAGATTCTTTGACTATAATCAATTCGGGAAAGTACTGGCTTACTGTAAAAAGTATAAATAACTGTTCGGCTACAGATACTATAAATATTCTTATTTCCGGAAGTGCACCAACAGCAAGCTTTTCAAATACGGCTAGTGTGTGTGTGGGTAAATTGATGAAATTCAATGATTTGTCTACAGCTGTTGCTGGAAATACCATTGTCTCTTGGGCTTGGGATTTTGGCGATTCGAAAATAGCCACACAACAAAATCCCATACATGTATATTCAGATACAGGATCTTATAAGGTAAAATTAAATGTTATTACAGATGGAGGTTGCTCTAATCAATATTCTAAGATAGTGAGGGTATATCCATACCCTCAATTAGCTATTTATGGCAGCAACGCTTGTGAACAATCAAAGATTCAGTTCTCTAACACCTTGTTAACATTTGGTTACCCTATCTCAAAATGGGAGTGGAATTTTGCTGATCCTTCAAGTGGTGGAAATAATTTCTCTACCTTACAAAACCCAACACATTTATATATTGCTCAAGGAAATTACAAAGCTCAATTAATTATACAAAATATCTTTGGTTGTGCTGATACAGCTTTTACTACTCTTACTATTAAGCCAAAACCGACTGCTGATTTTAATTATTCGTTTGCTTGTAAAAACGACTCAATACAATTTACCAATTCATCATTATTACCAACCGCGACCACTTTGCAAAAATCATATTGGAATTTTGGTGATAATGCAACCTCATTACTTATTGCGCCAAAGCATAAATATGCATCTGCTGTATCATACCATGCAAATTTTATAGTTACTGCTTCTAATGGTTGTAGCGATACTGCTCGTAAAACAATAACCGTAAACGATAATCCAATTGCCTATTTTTCTACAAGTAATGCCTGTATAAATTCACCTGTAAACTTTAATGACTTTTCGGTAATTTCAAATGGTACTATTACTAATTGGCTTTGGGAAATAGATAGTTCGATGTTATCAAACTTAAAAAATCCTTCGTACACGTTTACTAAAGTAGGTAATGCAAATGTGCAATTAGAAGTTACTTCAGATAAAGGTTGTAAAAATAAGACCAATAAAACAATTGTAATAAGCCCTTCGCCAGTTGCTAGCTTTTCTTTAAACCCCAGTTATGGTAATCCACCTTTTGCAGTGAATTTTACTAATACCAGTAATGGCGCATTAAGTTATGTGTGGAGTTTTGGAGATGGTAATACTAGTAATATTCAAAACCCCAACAATACATACAAAGATACAGGAAGCTTTAAAATAACGTTAACTATTAAAAATAATTTAGGTTGTATAAATGCAGTCAGCAAAACGGTAAACAGCTTAAAAAAATTAATAGATGTTAAAGTACAGGATATAAGCGCCGTTTTAAAAAATGATTTTTTAAATATCACAATACAACTAGTAAATAAGGGTACTGTGGATATTACGAAGCTTGACTTATATATAAAAGTAAACGATGGGCCTGAGGTTAAAGAGGAGTGGGGCGGCCTAATTCTAAAAGGAGGAGCGCTTATATATACATTTAAAGCTTCTGTAAATTTAAAAGATGATAATCATTATGTATGTGTAACTGCTGCAAATCCGAATGGTTTAGATGATGAAGATCCATCTAACAATAAAATATGTAAAGGTATTAATGTGAATGCGTTTCAAGTATTTGAGCTATATCCTAACCCTGTTAAAGAAGTAGTATCGGTGACCTTACCATTGGTAATACCTAAAAAGGAAATGTTAACTATTACGTTATATGATTCAAACGGTAAATTTGTTAAAACCGCTTTTTCTGAAGTGATTACTGAAGGTCTTCAATTAGTTAATATTTCTGTAATTGGTTTAAAGTCGGGTTTATATGCTTGCAAAATTGAGTATGCAAAAGAATCGGCCATAAAAAAAATAATGTTGTATTAAAAATTAGTCGCTGCAATTAAAGCTCTTTGGTTAGATATAGCAACTATTTTAATTTAAAAAATAGGTAACTTACCAATTCAAAAAATAGCAAAAAAGTATAAAATTTAAATAATCTACAAGTCATACGTCTATGTTAAAATTGGTTTTTGCCACTGCAAATCAAAATAAAGTAAATGAAATTCAACTTCTTATTCCCAACCAAATTCAATTACTAAGTTTAAAAGATATTAATTGTGAAGAAGATATTCCAGAAACACAATTAACTATTGAAGGCAATGCATTGCAAAAAGCCAATTATGTTTATGAAAAATATAAATACAATTGTTTTGCTGATGATACTGGTTTAGAAATAGAAGTGTTGAATTTCCAACCTGGTGTGTTATCTGCGAGGTATGCTGGTATTTCTAAAAATGCGGATGCGAATATGGATAAGGTATTAAAGGAATTAACGAACGTTAATAATAGAAAAGCTCGCTTTAAAACCGTTATTTCACTAAGAATAAATGATCAAGTAAAACAATTTGAAGGAATAGTAAAAGGTACTATTCTAAATCAAAAAATAGGTGCTAATGGATTTGGATATGATCCCATCTTTATGCCCGATGGCTATAATAAATCTTTTGCAGAAATGACCATCACTGAAAAAAATATAATTAGTCACCGTGCTTTAGCAGTTAATAAACTTGTTGAATACTTGAATAAGCTATAAGTTGATAGGTGAGTTATTAGGTTATTTTTGCTTATTAAACCATGATTTTATAAGTGAGGTAAAAAATTAACCAATATATGAAACATAGAATAGGAATTATTTTTGGAGGATTTTCTAAAGAACGAGAGATTTCTTTTGCAGGAGGAAGAACAGTTTATGATAATCTCAATAAATCGTTATTTGAAGCAGTTCCCATATTTATAGATAGCTTTGGAAATTTTGTATTGCTAAATTGGCAATTTGTGTACAAAGGGAGTATTCGTGATTTTTATCCGCCAGTTTCTTTTATTCCTAATAAAGAAGGTGATTTTCAAATTTATGCTGAGCAAATAGGCAAACTCTCTCACGAGCAGCAGGTAGAACTAATTGATAAAATTGGTAAAAAAATAAGCCTAGATGAATTAAAAAATTACATTGATTTTGCCTTTTTATGTTTACATGGCCTTTTCGGTGAAGATGGTAAAATACAAGGATTGTTTGAATATTTAAGAATTCCTTATTCTGGCTCTGGTATATTACCATCAGCAATAGGTATTGATAAAAGTGTACAAAAGCAATTAATGGTAAATGCAGGGTTTAATAGTCCTAAATTTTTTACTGTACATCGTGAAAATTATATCAATGAAAATGCAAATCAAACATTTAAACAAGCAGTAAAGGAAATAGGTTTTCCATTGGTAATTAAGCCTGCAAATCAAGGTTCATCTATTGGTATAAGTATTTTACATGAAAGTAAAGAATTAGAATTTAAGAAGGCGGTTGAAAAAGCATTTTTTATAAAAAACATAAATTCAAAAGAATGGAAACAGTTTAGTAATGATAATAAAAATAGTTTTATTAGGGAACTTGCTGATATTCGTGAAGGAATAGGGATGCCTGTTAAAATAAGCAGTAATCAATCTGAGCATAAACGCACAGTATATCATCCGCAAGATTTAATAAATTACCTCGATACGATTTTTATAAATGAAAAACAGGAAGAAGCTGTTGTGCTGGAAGCTTTGGATGGAGAAAGCTCTGTAATTATAGAAGGATTTATTGAGGGTCGCGAATTTTCGTGCATTGTTATTCAAAATGAAGCGGGCAAAGCCATTGCCTTACCACCTACTGAAATAAAGAAAGGAAAAGAATTATTTGATTACCGATCTAAATATTTACCAGGTTTATCACGTAAAGTTACCCCCATTGATTTGCCAAATGAACAAATACGGGCTATTCGCAAAGAGTGTGAACGGTTATTTTATGCATTAAGTTTTAACGTTTATGCACGAATAGATGGTTTTATTTCGAAAGAAAATAAAATTTTCCTTAATGATCCTAACACTACTTCTGGAATGATGCCATCTTCTTTTTTCTTTCATCAAGCAGCAGAGATAGGTCTTAATCCGTCTCAGTTTTTAACATACATTATTCGTACTTCATTAGCTCAACGGGTTCTTTCAGATAAGAATAATGGCGTGTATACTAGTTTGCTAAATAGTTTAGATGCTAATATTAAACAAGATAAGAATGCACTTACTGATAAAATAAAAGTAGCCGTTATTTTAGGAGGTTATTCTTCCGAACGACATATCTCCGTAGAGAGCGGAAGAAATATTTATGAAAAATTGGCATCGTCAGCTAAATATCAACCCATTCCCATCTTTTTAACAGGTAATGAAAGTGAACATCAGATGTTTCAGATTCCTGTAAATATTCTTTTAAAAGATAATGCAGATGATATAAAAGAAAAAATTGATAATTATAAAACACATGATTTGGTAAAATATGTTATAAGCGAATGCGATTCTATTACTTCTACTTATTCTGCTACTAACAATTTGGACAAACCTAAAAAGGTAACGTATGAAGATTTAGCAATCTTAGTAGACATCGTATTTATTGCATTACACGGTCGCCCGGGAGAAGATGGAGCCATACAAAAACAATTAGAGCGGGTGGGGTTGCCATATAATGGATCAGGAGTAGAGAGTTCACAGGTTACGATTGATAAATACCGTACCAATGAAATTTTAAAACAAAATGGCTTTTTGGTAGCAGAACATTTATTAATTTCTGAAAATGATTGGAATAAAAATAAAGATAAAATAATAAGTGAATTAACAGAAAAAATCGGCTTCCCGTTTATTGCAAAACCTGTTGATGATGGATGCTCGTCTGCAGTTAAAAAAATAAAAACTGTAATAGAGTTCGAAGCATTTGCTACTTTAATATTTAGAAAACAACAACAATTAGATGCAGTAGCTGCAGAATTGCTTCACATAAAAGAAAAAGAAGAGTTTCCTCAAAAGCCAGTTATTCTTATAGAAGAATTAATTTCAAAAAAAGATGCGAAACACTTTCTAGAAGTTACAGGTGGTTTACTTACAAAATACAATGCTGAAGGTGAAATTATTTTTGAAGTATTTGAAGCATCAGAAACATTGAGTGAAGGAGAAGTATTATCATTAGAAGAAAAATTTTTAGCGGGTCAAGGACAAAATATTACTCCTGCACGTTATTCCATTGATGAAACAGAACGCCAAAAAATTTCTAATAAAGTTAAAGCTACTTTAGGTGCGGTTGCTAAACTTTTAAATATAAATGGCTATACAAGAATTGATGCATTTGTTAGAATTTATGATTTAGATAGAGTAGAGGTGATTTTTATAGAAGTTAATTCATTACCAGGAATGACACCAGCTACTTGTATTTTTCATCAATCAGCCATCAATGATTATAAGCCTTATGATTTTATTGATCAAATCTTAGATTTTGGATTTAAGAAAAAAGAAATGGTAATAAAAAATTAATATTATAAATTAAATAATCAGGTAATAGAGTGGGTGACAATTTTAATATTTAATTCCTAAATCGTATGTCAACAACTCTTATACTATTTTGCGTAATAGCCTACTCCATATTATTATTTGCAATTACTTGGTATACCTCACGAGGAGCAAATAGCGAAAGCTATTACGTAGGTAATCGTTCTTCTAAATGGTATTTAGTAGCATATGGAATGATAGGGGCTTCGCTTTCTGGCGTTACCTTTGTTTCAGTACCAGGTGCCGTGGGTATTTCTCAGTTTGCCTATTTACAGGTAGTTTTAGGTTATATATTAGGTTATTTGGTAATTGCGTATGTTCTCTTGCCATTATATTATCGTTTAAATCTTACTTCTATCTACTCTTATTTAAATGGTCGTTTTGGTAATTATTCCTATAAAACAGGCGCGCTTTTTTTTATCTTATCTCGTACTGTTGGTGCTGCTTTTAGATTATACATTGTAGTAAATGTATTGCAAACATTTGTATTCGATGCTTTAGGCGTTCCATTCTATGTAACCGTTGCTATATTTATATTGTTAATATTACTATATACCTACCAAGGTGGGGTAAAAACAATTGTGTATACCGATACGTTGCAAACTACTTTTATGCTATTGTCGGTAGTGCTCTCTATTTATTTTGTAATGCACGAACTACACTTAAATGTAGGTGATGTTTATCATAAAATTGCTAATAGTGAATATGGACAAACCTTTTTTACTACAGAATGGCAGCTAAAAACATTTTTTCCAAAACAATTTTTTGGCGGTATGTTTATAGCCATAGCAATGACAGGTTTAGATCAAGAAATGATGCAAAAGAATATTAGTTGTAAAACTTTACGCGATGCTCAAAAGAATGTGTTAACATTTAGTTCCATTATGCTAATTGTAAATGTTTTATTTTTGATATTAGGCGCACTTTTATACATGTATGCGAAGGATGCAAATATTGAATTGATAAAAGATGCGAGTGGTAAAATAATGTCCGATAGCGTTTTTCCTACCATTGCATTACATTATTTTGGTACTTTATCGGGTGTTTTTTTTATTATTGGTTTAATATCTGCTGCCTATCCAAGTGCCGACGGCGCATTAACAGCACTTACCAGTGTATTTTGTATAGACTTCTTGGGTTTAAAGGATGATAAATTAAAAACAGAAAAACAAAAAACCAAAATGCGTTACATGGTGCATTTTACCTTTGCTGGTATTTTACTATTAGTAATTGTATTTTTTAAATTAATTAATAATGATGCAGTAATAAACAATTTATTTACATGGGCTGGTTATACCTACGGCCCTTTATTAGGATTATATTCTTTTGGATTATTTAATAAAAAGAAAGTAAAAGATAAATGGGTACCTGTTGTATGTATTTTATCTCCTATTATTTGTATCCTGTTGAATGATTATTCACAAGTTTTGTTTAACGGATATAAATTTGGATTCGAAATGTTAATTGTAAATGGTGCAATTACCTATTTGGGTCTTTTAATAATAGCAAAACGCAATACCACTAGAATTACTGAAGATTTCAGTTTAAAATAAATTGGTTTCATTTCGTTTAATTAATATATTTAGTTAATTAAAAAAAACCTTAATCACATGAGCAAATGTTTTAGAGTCCTATCAATTGATGGTGGCGGAATTAGAGGTATTTTACCTGGACAAATATTAGTAGAACTTGAAAAAAAATTACAAAAATATGCGAATGATTCCAAAGTGCGTATTGCCGACTATTTTGATTTTTTTTCTGGTACAAGCACTGGCGGTATATTAACTTGCTTATATCTTTGTCCTGATTCTAAAAATAATAATAGACCATTATATTCTGCTCAGGATGCTGTTAATTTATATTTAAAAAATGGTAATCAAATATTTAAAAGAGATTTAGAACAAAAAATATTTTCAGCTAATGGACTTTTAAAAGAAAAATATAATGGTTCTATATTTGAAGATTTATTAAAAGAATATTTTAAGAAATTAAAATTAAGTGAGTTGTTAAAACCATGTTTAATTCCTTCCTATAATATATTTCAAAGAGATACTCATTTTTTTACCCAACATGACGCAAAAAGAACCGATTCTTATGATTATTATTTATATGATGTAGCACGCGGTACGTCGGCTGCTCCTACTTATTTTGAGCCTGCACGGGTTACTTCAATTTCTGGCGTATCTTATCCAGTTGTAGATGGAGGTGTTTTTGCCAATAATCCTGCTTTATGTGCATATGCTGAAGTATGTGAACATTTTAAAGAAGAAAACAGAAGTTTAACTGCCGCTGATTTATTTATTGTTTCTATTGGTACTGGATCTAAAAAACAAAGCTACGATTATGACAAAGCAAAGGGTTGGGGAGAATTAGGCTGGGTGCAACCAGTAATGGATATTATGATGTCCGGTGCTTCCGAGACCATTGATTTTCAATTAAAAAAAATATTCGGATCTGCTAATAAAAGTGAAAATTATTATCGTATTAGCCCTGATATAGGCGAGGCAGATACAGCTATGGACAACGCCTCTTCCGTAAATTTAAATGCATTAAAAGAAGCAGGCATTGCTTCAGCTGAAAAATATGATAAAGACCTAGAAGAAATTGCACATTTTTTAGTGAATAAAAGTGAACAACTTGAATTATATACTGTTCAGCGTTAGTTATTTAACTCTAATAATAAAAACCTACCCTAGCAATTAGAATAAAAATATAAAACGAATTTTCTTTTTCCTTTAACTTCTTTTAATTTCCTTCAATAACAAATCAAGTTGCTCTTTTGTTAATAGTAAAAACTATTGAGCAAAATAGAAAATGTTATATTTGAAAAGTATTAATGAAATAGTAGTAAATATCCCATCTGTTAATAAAAATGTTGTAAGGCAATTCTAATCGAGTTTTTATGAAATGTGATTTAAGTTAAATAATAAAGACACTTTATAAAAAGAAAAAAATATTAAAAGTGTTTAGGTTTAATAATATTAATGATAAAAATTAAAATACGAATTCCTAAAACATGCACTATATAAGCACAGCTCTACTAACGATAGATGCCATTTCGGAAATTTTAAATTCAAATAAGAAATTAATTTTATCTGAGGAAGCAGAAAAAAATATTATTGCTTGTAGAGCTTATCTCGACAAAAAGGTTTTAACGACACACGCGCCAATATATGGAATAAACACAGGGTTTGGTTCACTTTGCGATGTAATTATTTCACCTAACGATTTAGAAGCTCTTCAAAAAAATCTTGTTATGTCGCATGCATGTGGAACAGGGGAGGAGATTCCCGCACAAATTATAAAATTAATGTTGTTGCTAAAGGTACAAGCATTGGCCTACGGTAAATCGGGCGTGCAATTGCAAACTGTTGAACGATTAATTTATTTTTTTAATAATGATATTTTACCAGTAATATATCAACTAGGTTCATTAGGCGCTTCTGGTGATTTATCACCTTTGGCACACATGAGTTTACCTTTAATAGGTTTGGGGGAAGTTTATTATAAAAACGAAAAAAAGAATAGTGCTGATGTATTAAAACTGCTTGATTTGGAGCCAATCTGCTTAAAATCAAAAGAAGGATTAGCATTGTTAAATGGTACCCAGTTTATGAGTGCATATGGTATTTGGTGCATATTGCAAACGAAACAAATAAGCAAAGCAGCAGATTTTATTAGCGCCGTTTCATTAGATGCTTTTGATGGTAGGATAGAACCATTTAAATTACATCTTCACACCATTCGGCCTCACAAAGGCCAATTAAAAACGGCAGAAAATATTCGAAAAATAATAGAAGGTAGTGAGCTTATAAAATGTCCAAAAACACATACACAAGATCCATATTCATTTAGATGTATACCTCAAGTTCATGGCGCTTCAAAAGATACTTTTGAGTACGTTGAAAATGTTTTTCTTACAGAAATAAATTCAGTAACCGACAACCCTACTATTTTTATCGAAAAAGATGAAATTATTTCAGGTGGAAATTTTCATGGACAACCTTTAGCTTTAGCTTTTGATTTTTTAGCGATCGCCTTGGCTGAATTAGGAAATATCTCAGAAAGGCGTACTTATCAATTAATTTCGGGTTTACGAGGGTTACCGCCTTTTTTAGTGGCAACTCCTGGGTTAAACTCGGGATTAATGATACTTCAATACACAGCAGCAGGTATCGTTAGTCAAAATAAACAGTTATGCACCCCCGCCTCAGTAGATTCGATTGTAAGTTCTAACGGACAAGAAGACCACGTTTCTATGGGTGCAAATGCAGCTGTTAAATGCTATAAGGTAGTTGAAAATGTGCAACGCATATTGGGTATCGAATTATTAAATGCTTCACAGGCATTAGAATTTAGACGCCCACTTACATCATCACCTCTTATTGAGAAAATACTATTTGATTATCGTAAACAGATTTCTTTTATAGATACTGACGTGATTATGTATCCAATACTGGAGAAAAGTATTACTTTTGCAAAAAGAATTACTTTTTTTTAATTGCAATAAATACAACCCTAAATTGTATTCGGAAGGACGTTACAGCCTGTAGAAGAAATTACATATAGCGTTTGCATAAAATATATTGTAAATTCATAAATAAACCCTTTTACATGAATAGTTTTATTTGGCGTGTTTTTATACTAATAATACTTTTTACTTCGCCGCTACTAGCGCAATTTAAAAATGTAATGATTAGCAATACAAACACTCCTGAAGAAACAAGTATTCGCATTAATCCGAAACACCCTAATTTAATTATTGCAGCAGCTAATTTAAATAATGTGTATCGCTCTAGTGATGCCGGCTTAACTTGGACAACCTCGAAGCTAGTTGACGATGTCAATGGTGTGCACGGCGACCCAATCGTTTTTGTAGATACCGCAGGCGATTTCTACATCTCTCATTTATCAGATCCTCCAGCAGGTAGTTGGGTGGATCGGATTGTTTTTCAAAAATCTACAGATGCTGGGAAAACGTGGGCAAGAGGCACCACCACGGGAAAAAATGGTACTAAAGTACAAGATAAAGAAGGAATTGTAGTGAACCCTTTTAATAATGAAATTTATGTATCGTGGACACAGTTTGATAAATACGACAGTAAAGACCCCGCTCTTTATTCAAATATTATGTTTTCTAAGTCAACCGATGCAGGTAATACTTGGAGTACACCCTTAAGAATAAATTCAAAATCGGGTAATTGTGAAGATGACGATAATACGGTAGAAGGAGCTGTTCCTGCGGTTGGCCCGAATGGGGAAATTTATGTTTGTTGGACTGGGCCTGATGGAATTGTATTTAATAAAAGTTTAGATGGAGGTAATACATGGTTAGCCCAAGAAATATCTGTTGCACTTATTCCTGGTGGTTGGAATTATAATATTTCTGGTTTACAACGTAGCAATGGTTTACCACAAACTCTTTGTGATTTAAGTAACGGCCCTAATAGAGGAAATATATATGTTAATTGGACAGATCAACGAAATGGAAGCACTGATACGGATGTTTGGTTGGCTAAATCAACCGATGGAGGTACTACATGGAGTGCACCAATACGTGTAAATGACGATCCTCCTGGAAAACAACAATTCTTAACGTGGATGGATTTGGATATAAAAACAGGTTACATTTACTGTTCCTTTTATGATAGAAGAGATTTTGCAACAACTAGTCAACAAACTCATTTTTATTTGGCACGCTCTACTGATGGGGGAAATTCTTTTCTTAATAAAAAAATAAGTACAACTAGTTTTATTCCTGATCCCGCTGTTTTTTTCGGCGATTATACAGGTATTTCTGTCTATAATGGTATTATTAGACCTATGTGGATGGCTTACAGTTCAGGGAAATTAAGTGTATGGACTGCTATTATAAATGATATTGATGTTGTTGGCATCGAGAAAGTTAAAGATAATGCGTTACAACCAGTCGCTGAACTAAAACAAAATATACCTAATCCATTTAATCAAACTACTTGGATTAAATTTCAATTGCATAAAGAAACAAAGGTAAACTTATATGTATATGATTTACTTGGAAAACAAGTCGCTGTTTTATATGATAATGAACTTTTTAAAGAAGGTAATTATGATTATATATTTAATTCATCAATTTATCATTTAACTCCTGGAGTATATTATTATTCACTTGTATGTGATGAATATCAAATCACAAAAAAAATGATCGTTAATTAATATGACTACTGTAATTATTAACTTATTTAGAATAAAGCAGTATCCAACTTATTTTATTTTTTTTAAAAATAAATTAAGTTGGATACTGGTCTCTTCTCTATTATTTTCAAGGTTCTTAATAGCTTGTGAGTGTCCTCCAATTTTGCCTATTTCAACGGAATTAGCAAAGCCGTATACGATTATCTTTAACGGTAGAGTAGACTCTGTTTCAATTTGTAATACTGACGGTTTGGCAACTGCATACTTTACAATAAATAAATTATTTAAAGGTGCAGTTCAACAAAATGTAAAAATTTATTTTGACTGTTCTTCTCCCTGTATGATGAGTTTAAATAAAAATGATGAATGGTTAATTTATGCAAAATACATGCGTTTTAATCAACTAACAATACTTTTATGCAGTCATAGTCGTAAATCTATCGAAGATTTAAAACAAGATTATTATGCAGTTTCAGCTGGCCGTTCATTTACTGAAGAAGTGAACTTCTTGCAGCAGACCATGGGTTTACAACCTTTTATAAAAGAAGAAAACATGGATGAAGTTTTACAGCATCATAATCTTCAACCAAGCGGGCAAAATAAAATTTATCTTTTGCTCATTTCTATAAGCGTAATGATTATTATATATTTTATATCTAGAAAAAAAAATGGTAAATAAATTTAAAGCACACCCTTGGCATGGTATCCCTATTGGAGAAGAAGCTCCTAGTATTGTAAACGCATTTATTGAAATAGTGCCTACTGATACAGTTAAATATGAAATTGATAAAGAAACAGGATATTTAAAAATTGATCGCCCACAAAAATTTTCAAATGTTGTGCCTGCCTTATATGGATTTATTCCACAAACGTATTGCGATGAAAGAATTGCTGCTTATGCTTCAGAAAAGTCTGGAAAAAAAATAGACCGTGGAGATGGAGATCCTTTAGATATATGTGTATTGAGTGAGCGTACAATTATCCATGGTGATCTTTTTTTACATGCAATTCCCATTGGTGGTTTTCGTTTGATTGATAAAGGCGAGGCGGATGATAAAATTATTGCTGTGATGAAAGATGATGGCGTATATCAAGATTGGAAAGATATTAAAGATTGCCCAGCAGCAATTATTTTGCGCTTACAACATTATTTTTTGACGTATAAAAATATTCCAGGAGTTGAGGCCTCTCATTGCGAAATAGCCAATATTTATGGGAGAGAAGAGGCTTATGAAGTTATTAATAGAAGTAGGGAAGATTATAAAAATAAATTTTTATTGAGCTAAATTTCGAAGACTTAAACTAGTAAAGTTTTATGGTTTAAATCATTAATAAATCAAAAAAAAAATAACAATATAAACGACCTATTCGAATTAAGTAATTATTAAAATAAAAAAAGGCTGTTCTCATTTTGAGAACAGCCTTTTTTATAATATTCAAAAATTACATTCCTGCATTTTTAACATTTGTTTTTAAACCCCAAATTTCAACTTCTGCTTTTTTATCAGCTGAATTTGGCAGTGTTTTATAAACGAAAACAATTTTCTTTAAATCACGTTCGCCGCCATTTAAATCAATTACTTTGCTTTCACCATTTTTTTGAATAGGTGAACCCAAAGTTATATTTTGGTTATCACCACTTTCATAAAATGCTTCTAAAGAAACAAGTTCTAAAGGTGCATCTTTTACTTTAAATTTAAGAGAAGCAAAACGGTCAGCACCCATAACGATTACTTCTTGACGTTCTTTAGTGAAGTCAGCTGTAACATCCCCTATTTTATGCCATCCTTTTGAGTCACTTAATTGTAATTCATGACTCTTTTCTGTTTTTACCTCTTTAGCATCTGTTTTTTTGTTTTGTGCTGAAACACTAAAACTTGCCGTAATTGCAACTAATCCTAAAATCACTGTTTTTTTCATTTTTCTTTAGTTTTGGTTTAAGTTTATGAAATAATAATTATTTGCTCCTTTTCAATTTATGAGCCAAGAGCATTTTTATAAATTAATAATAAGCTTTTTGAATCTAATATTTTAATAAAATAAATGAAAATAGGTTGATAACAATGGGTAATAACGGAGTAGGGGGGTTAACTTTACAAGAAAAATCATAATGAAATTAAAATAGAATTAAATTTTTGGGGATCAGAATCAAATAAATTTTTGGTTAAATAGAGAAATAATTTCTACATAAGAATATAAATTAATGTTATAAATGGGGAATTTGAGGCAGCAACTACAAACTAAAATAGGAGTAATTGTTCATATAATTCTTTTAAGGGTAGTCCCATCACATTAAAAAAAGAGCCTTCAATCTTTTCTATTGCAATATATCCAATCCATTCTTGCGCACCATATGCGCCTGCTTTATCATAAGGATTGTATTTTTTAATGTAGAAATCAATTTCTTCAAAAGACAAATTTTTAAAATATACATTAGTACAAACGCAAAATGTTTTTATTTTCAGTTTGGATTTTAAACACACTGCCGTATATACTTTATGCATCTTACCTGATAATAGCGTGAGCATACTTACAGCATCTTCATAGTCTTCGGGTTTATTTAATACTTTATTTTCTACCCAAACAATGGTATCTGAAGTGATAACAATTGTTTTATCAGATATTTCCTTATCAAATGCCGCTGCTTTTTTTTCACATAAATAAAGAGGGATTTGCTCTGCTTGTAAATGTTCAGGAAAACTTTCATCCACTTCTTTCATCACTATTTCAAAGTTAATACCTAATTCTTTTAAAAGATATTGCCTTCGGGGAGATTTTGAAGCAAGAATAAAATGATATTTTTTTAAATCTTCCAATTATTTTATTTGTGATAAAACGTAGTGTGCAAAAACAAATAAGTAACAAATTCCTGATAACATTATAATTTTAGCGATGTTTCCAGCTAACCGATATTCTTTCTTAGCAGAAGCACTATTTATTTTTTGTACTAAAAAAACTAAAGGAATTTGAATAGTAATAAAAATATAAATGATATCAATTATACCATCTCGATTCCATTTATGTAATTGAAAATAAGCTAAAGAAATGATGATAATAATTGCAATAAAAATGGATACATTTTTTGTGTTACGAATACCTAATACAATGGGCATTGTTTTACGACCATATTTTTTATCACCATCATAATCTTCCATGTCTTTAATAATCTCTCTCAAAAAGGTAGTTAAGAAAGCAAAAAATGAAAGTCCGATAATATACGTCCAAGCAGTTTTATAACTTAATTTTGTATTTAATAACCCATAATTGTGATAGGCAGATAAAAGTTCATATATACCTACAATTAAAGGTACTAATGCTACGAAGAGCGCAATAATTATATTACCAATTAAAAATTCTCTTTTAAAGGTGGTAGAATAAAACCATAAACCAATAGCACAAATTAAATGAATGAATGCTATTTTCCAATAAGAAATAGAGTAAGAAAGATAGAGTGCAATTAAGATAGCAATGATGGTAATAAGTAGGTGTGCACCAATGGCCACGCGCCTTTTTACACCTTTATCAATTACTAATCTTGCGGGATTATTTATTTTATCAATCCGTACATCAAAATAATCATTAATAATATAACCTCCAGCTGCAATCATAGTAGTGGAAAGCACTAAGAAAAAGAATTGGAGTTCTGTTAATTGTAATTCTAAATGATACGCTTTAAAAATAGGATAGATGATACACCACCTAACCATGTATTGAGTAAATGCAATAATTAATAAATTGCCTGTACGTATGAGTTTAAAGAAGGCTGTCATGCTTATGTATTTACGTTTTGTGAAAAATAATCTATTTAACAAACAAAACCATCATTATCCATCCACTTATCTTGAACTTTAAGAACTTGTTCAATAACATCTCGAACAGCACCTTTGCCACCTTTTTTATCTGAAATATAAATGCAAATGTCTTTTATTTCTTGTGCTGCATCTAGAGGGCAGGTGGGTATTCCAATGCATTTCATTACTTCGTAATCTGGAATATCATCTCCCATGTACAATATTTCATCAGGATGAATATTATAGATATTTATAAATTCTTCATAGGCCACTTTTTTAAGTCGTGTACCCATATATACATCTAAAACTCCTAAACCATTTAATCTTGTTTTAACCATTTCTGATTTACCTCCCGAAATAATTCCCACTTTATATCCCTTCTTTATAGCTAATTGCAATGCATAACCATCTTTAATATTCATTGTTCTTACTTGTTCTCCGTCAGGTAAAAGTGTTACGGAACCATCAGTTAATACTCCATCAACATCAAAAATAAATGCTTTAACACAAGTAAGTTTAGTTTTAAAATTCTCCATAAAGCATCAAAAGTACTATTTTTTTATAGTACATCAGTTAGTTGTTTTTTTATTAGCGTTGGCTTTTACATATTGTTCAAGTATGAAAATATATTATTACGCGAATAATTAAATAATTCCCAATAGGTTTTACCCTCCTGTTCGTTTCTGCTCTTCTTCATTACCTGTTTGACGTTGGTTCACTTTTAATATTTTATTTCCAAATTTGTAGGAAACAGAAAGATTAATGGCTTGATTATCATAATAATTATTTCCGGTTTGTTGAATACCATTTACGGTTGAACTATAACGTTCTCTCTCTGTCCTAAAAATATCAGATGCACGTAATGATATTTTTAAGTTTTTATCCAGGAGCAAAACTTGTAATGCTAGTGAAAACGAACTATGTGGAAGGTAGTTAAAAATACCTGACACACTTTGAAAAACATAGGTATAATTGGCATTAAAAAGAATGGTTTTATTTTTATTCAAGTTAAAATCATTATTGGTAGATGCTGTTGAATTGAATCCCTTTAGTACAGTAATGAAAATTAAATTGGATGTAGCTGCGGAGTAATTTAGATCCATTTCATTGGTGCTGGTCCACCAACCCAGTTTATCAAATATGAAATTCTCTGAAATTCCAATTTTTTTTGAATCAATATAATTTTCATTCGTGTACCGAATGGTGCTTGT